>DASVVT010000008.1:0-73104 GCA_036386415.1 Pyrinomonadaceae bacterium | reverse complement strand
TTTCGTTTCTACTGGATACTGACTACTGTCTACTGTCTACTGACTACTGTCTACTCCAAAAATTAGGCGCCCCGACGGCCTGAGAGTCGCCGGGGCGCTTTGCGCCCCACTCGCACGCAGCGTGCGGCGCTACGCGCGAGGGGACGATCCCTTAATTTGCTGCTTGAGCACCTGGGCCTGCGTGTGGGTTGCATCTTCTTGGAGAGCGTGGCCGCACCGCGCTCTCCAAGACAATTCATCGGGCTACCCGTTTCCGAAAGCGAGCGCTCACCCAACATCTAGGAAGGAACGTGCTCTCATAAAGAGGGCACGCCCGCCTTCGTTCACAGAGCAAACCGTGCGCCGCCCGTCTGACGCGCGCTCAAATTCATCCTCAAACTCAATGACGGTCGCACTTTCAGCGGTGTTGGAGGGTTGGCACGAGAGCCTGCTGCTTCGGCGTGCACGCTCTCAAAGTGTGTCGGTTGGTGACAGAGGTATGTAATGCGTGTCTGTTCGCGAGCGCGCCGGTCGGACTGGATGGCGCATTGTGAAGCGGACTTCCCTTCTTGTTACCGTAAGTAACGCTCGCTCACCACACGTCTATCACTCACCGACAAAAATAGGATTGATTTGTGGGATAAAGCCTACGGCATGGCTCTTGCCCTGGCAGACTTTAAGCAGGGCCTGACGGCGCTGCGTCCTTGAGTCAGACGTTTTCCCTGGAGGTCGAAGATGAAGCGGAGAAAAGTGAGAGCTTTAAAGAAGCGCCAGGCATCGCGACGCGAGAAGGGCTTCACCTTGATGCAACTGGTGATAGTGGTTGCCGTGATAGCCATCGTGACCACCTTCTCTGTCATGGGCATCAGTAAAGCGCGCGCTTCAATTCGGCTATCCAGCTCGTCGCGTAAGCTCGCGGCCTATCTGGAGAGAGCGCGCGGCGACTCTGTCCGCCGTCGCGCCTGGGCGAGAATTACTAAAATGAGCCCGACGGTCTATAGAGTCCAGATGGATACAGACGGGAATGGAACGGTCGACGCGATGGACATTACGTTAGATGAAGGCGTGACTTTTGATTCCGCTTTCGCATGGACGGATGTGACATTTGTGCGCGGCACTCTGCCCGGCGAAGTATTCTTCAAATTAAAGAATGAGAGCAGCGAGAGTCCGAGCACTATTATTATCACCGCATCAGGTGACATCACGCTGAACAGTCAGGTTTTTCACGACGCCTCGATTCCGGCAGTTACTCTTAACTCTAATGTGTCGGGAGACGTGGCCGGTGATCCGGCGATGGCTAACGTTAATACGGGCTGGCCTGCGCCGACGCCTGATCCAGTGCCGACACCATTTCCGACCCCGACCCCGACGCCGACTCCGACCCCGTCGCCATCGCCGTCGCCGTCGCCGTCGCCAGCCGCATCGCCGTCCCCATCGGCGAGCCCGTCGCCGACTGCGTCGCCATCGGCGAGCCCGTCGCCATCGCCAAGCGCGACCCCCAGTGTATGCACGGTTTTGTCAGACAAAGCTTCGATCACGATTCAGAGAAATGGCGGCTCGGACACAGTGAGTATCAGCCTGACCGGCGTGAACACGTCTGCCAACTACACTATTTCCACTTCCAACTCGAACGGCAACCTGACGGTTACGCCCACGTCGAAGGTCGTGACGGGCACCGGAGCGGCTTCTTTTACGATCAAGTCGAACGATAACCACTTCGGCGTTTACACCGTTTACTTCGGAACCTCAACCAGTTGCTTTAAGGCAATCGTAGTCAATGTCATCAAATGATGCGGAGGAAGAAGCTCATGATGTTTCATCGCTCGAAGCCCAGATTCTCGGCGGCTCCTGAGATCAAGCGCCGCAGAGCAGAGCAGGGCTTTACGTTGATCGAAACCAGTATCGCCCTCGTGGTCATGATGATCGTCGGGTTAGGCGCGGCGTCCCTCTTCTTTTTCGCAATCAACTACAACACGGGCGCGAGCGACCGCCAGTTGGCGATGGGCGTAGCCCAGAAGCGTATGGAGTGGCTGCGCACCATTCCCTTTGACAAGACGACGCGCAACAAAGATTACGCCCTCGGGGGACTCGGCGCGACGGGCGCAGACGGCGTGACCGAGACGTTCACCAACGCTGGACGCCTGTACCAGGTCGTAACCGTCATCACCAACCTGGATCCTGATCCGGCTGTCCCTCCGACGCTGAAAAAAATCACGATTCGAGTCACGCCCTTGGGCACAGGCGCCGCTTTGGGCACCGTCACGCTCTCGACGATACGCGCCACCTCAGTCTTGGGGACATATTCTTAAATTCTTCTGCTGTCAGCGGTAGGGTGAGGAAGCAAGCTCTTATGCGTAAACGAAATTTCAACCAGAGCCGCGCGGCGGGTTTCTCGCTCATCGAGTTGATGATCGCGATGACCATCACGCTCGTCGTCCTGGGGATCGCGAGCACGCTCCTGGCGAGCGCCTTCAACGTACGCAGGCGCGAAGACCAGCGCACGGATGCCTTGGCCGACGTGCAGCGCGCGCTGACTACTATGTCGCACGAGATTGCGAATGCCGGTTTCAACCTCGACCCGACGAAGACAAACGGGATTGTTGATGCCGACTCGCAGGTGGACGCTAACGGCAACGGGACTATACGCGTGCGCGCCAACCTGAACAAATTCCTTAGCGAAGACGACAAAGGTAACCCCTACAGCGCGGCTGCCAAAGCTGGCATCGGCGTCGCCGGTGAGGACGCGGGCGAAGATATCAAATATTTCGTTGTCCCGACCACAGAGACCAGCTACCTGGCACGATACGACAAGTACGGCGGCCTTCCGAAGGTGCTCGCCAATCGTATCGACTCTTTCCGCGTTCAATATTATGACGAAAGGGTGACGTATACGAACGGCACATGCCAGGCACCGATCAGCGACGTTCGCAACTCGGCGGGCGCACTCGAGAACCAGGTTAATCCGAGTCAAGCCAGGTACGTCGTGCTCACGCTCTGCGTAAAATTGGATGCCATTGGCACACCAAACACGGCGGGCTACCAACCGGCATCCACTGTGCTGCTCGCCAGCGACGTGGCGCTTCGCAACGCCTACGGGGTTAAGTATTGAGATGCGTGGCTTTGATAAGGGATGGAGGTAGAAACAATGAAGACGGCTTCAAAAGAGAGTGCTAGCAGACGTCCGGGCGAGCGAGGCGCGGCGCTCGTCACAACATTGCTTGTCGCCACATTACTTCTCTCCGCTGGCGGCGCGTTGATCTTCACAACTGCCATGTCAGGGACAAACGCCAGCGACTCGACCACGGAGATGCAGGCTTACTACGGGGCAGAGGCCGGATTGCAGGCAGCCGTCAACGTCCTGCGCGGCAATGCCCAGTCCAATCCGGCGGGCACTAAGGCCACCTTCCGCAACGTGGCTGACAACGCTAGCCTGTCCAAGTGGCTGACATATAACGACGTGGCCTTTGACGGCACGTCCGTCGTGAAGATCAGTGATAATACCGAGCCGTTCATCGCTTATAACCTCAGAATCATCAATATAGATAAGGTCTTGGCGCCGGACGAGCCGCAGCGTCTGCTCATCGAGGCGAGGGGCTACGGGCCGCGCGGCGCGATCACGAACAAGCAACTCATCATCAACAAATTCGCTTACGACCCAGACCTGCCAGCGGCCATCACCTTCGTCGGGGCTGAAGTTGGCGCTTCCATGGTTGCGGGGGACTTCGACATTGGCGACAGCTCGCCGAAAGGCTATTCGGGGACGGACTCTGCTACGGGCAGTACCACCATCAAAGCGACTTTCGGCTTTACAGTGGATAATGATAAGAAGGTTGCAGACGACTACTTTTATCCACCTCCCGACTACATAGAGAACACTAAGGCTGTGGGCTCAACGGATAATACGCCCCGCACGAAGAAGCTGGCTAATTCAGAGCTACCCAGTTGGCTTCGGACGGCGGATAATACGCGCCTCTTTCTCAATGAAATAGAAGCGATTGCCAGCGATCAGAACCGGCTCTTCTCTGTGTCGCCCGGTAAAGATAACTTCGGAACAGACGCCGTGCCGCTGCTCACTTTCGTCAAGGGTAACTGCGAGTTGTCGGGTGACGGGGCGGGCATGCTGATCGTGACGGGCAACCTCACAATAAAAGGAGACTTTAAATACAACGGGGTCATTTTGTGTCTGGGCAACGGCTTTATTCTACGCAACGGCGGCGGCGGCGGCGGCATTTACGGCGGCCTGGTCATGGCTAACTTTGACCGTGCAGACATCGGTGGCAAATTCTTAGCCAAGCCTACATTCAACACCAACGGCGGCGGCAACGCCGACATCATGTACAACTCGAAATGGGTGCAGGCTGCCCTCGCCACACTGGGGCCGAGCGTGAAGGGCGTTCGCGAATTCTAAGTGCGAAGCTAAGCTTTTGAATTTGGAGACTGATTCCAACTACCGACGGCTCAGCTCAAAGTAAAGCCGTGTGCGGAGGTTTTCAATGGGACTCTTAGACAAACTCAAGCTTGGCGAGCGGAATAAAGCAGCCTCCACGGCGACCGCTCAAGACGCCAGAGAGTCTGCTGAAGACCATAATGGAACGGGTCTCGAATTGGCTGGAAGAGGGCAATATGCAGAGGCTTTGGCAGAGTTCAACCAGGCGACTCGCAAGGAGCCCGATTACGCAGAAGCCTACTTTAACAAGGGCGTGACATACGACATCCTGGGCGACTTCGCCAAGGCTGTAAAATGTTATGAACAGGCCATCCGCGTTCAACCCGGATATGTAGAGGCGTACAACAATCTGGGGGTCACACTGACTAACCTCGGACAGTGTCTTGATGCCATCAAGACCTATATGAAAGCCATACGCCTCAGGCCGGACTATTTAGAAGCACACAACAATCTGGGCATGGCCTACTACAATTGGGGCAGTTATACCGAAGCCATCAAAGCGCTCAATAAAGCCTTACAGATCGAGCCCAACTACCCGAACGCTCACTACGCCCTCGGTCTCGTCTACATCGACTTACGAGATAAAGGGCTGGCGCTTGCCGAGTATGAAATGTTGAAAGAGGTGGCTCCTGATACGGCCAATCACCTGCTGGATAAGATTCACAGGCAATTCTCAATGGTGAGTGGGTGATTGAGTCAACATCTGATTTATATTTCAGGTTGAGGGCAGCTTTCTGCTGCCCTCTTGTTTTTCACGCCTCAGCCGGTCACGATCAAAATTGCAGGGTTGCACACCCCTCATCCGAGACGCGCCCATTTTCTTTGGCCGCGCAAGACCTTCTGCTTGACACACGAACGCGGAACAGGGAATGATGAAAGCAGTAGACAGTAGACAGTAGTCAGTAGCCAGTAGAAAAGAAAGGCGGTTGACGTTTTTCCTACTGACTACTGTCTACTGTCTACTGACTACTGCTCTTATCATGCCTGACATATTGCTCGTCGAAGATAAGGACAGTTTGCGGCGCGTGCTGCGCTTGACGCTTGAAGCGGCTGGGTACACGGTCACAGAGAGCGCGGATGCGCGTGCGGCGGCGGCTGAGATTGCGCGCACGCCGCATCGTCTGGTGTTGACCGACCTGCGTATGCCGCACGGTTCGGGGCTTGACGTGCTACGCGCCGCGCGCGCTGCCGACCCGGAAGTGCCTGTCATCGTCATGACGGCCTACGGCTCGATTGACGAGGCGGTGCAGGCGATGAAGGACGGTGCGCACGATTTTCTGCAAAAGCCTGTCGATTCGAATCACCTCCTGCTGCTGGTCGAGCGCGCGCTCGAACAGGCGCGGCTGCGGACGGAGAACATACTGCTGCGCGAGGAATGGTCGCGCCGCTACGGCTTCCCGCGCATCCTCGGCGAAAGTGACGCGATCAAGCGCGCCGTCGCGGAGACGCAGCGCGTCTCGCAGACGGAGGCGACCGTCCTCCTGCTCGGCGAGTCAGGGACGGGCAAAGAGCTGTTTGCGCGCGCCGTACACCATCTCTCGGCGCGCCGCGACAAACCTTTCGTCGCCATCAACTGCGCGGCGCTCCCCGAAACGTTGATCGAAAACGAGCTGTTCGGCCACGAGCGCGGCGCATTCACAGGCGCGAGCGAGCGCCGTCTGGGGAAATTCGAGTTGGCTGCGGGAGGTACGGTCTTCTTAGACGAGATCGGTGAGCTACCCATCAGCGTGCAAGGGAAGCTCCTGCGCGCCATCGAAGAGAAGACCGTTGACCGCATCGGCGGACGCGCTCCCATCCCTGTCGATGTGCGTGTCGTCGCCGCCACCAACCGCGACTTGCGTGCGGCGGTCGAGAGCGGAGATTTTCGCCGCGACCTCTTCTTTCGCCTCGCGGTCTTTCCAGTCGAGATTCCGCCGTTGCGCGCGCGGGGCGAGGACGTACTTCTTTTAGCCCGCCACTTCGCCGCGCAGCTAGGCCGTGAGCTGCGCGGGCGCGAGGCCACGCTGGGTGAAGCGAGTCTCGCTACGCTTCGCGCACACACCTGGCCGGGCAATGTGCGCGAGCTTGAGAACGCCATCGAGCGCGCGTGTATACTCTCGGACACCGCCACCCTTGAGCCGCGCGACCTCGGTCTCGTCACCAACCAGGCGGGGGAACCGGAAGAGTTGGCTGCCATAGATACTTCGGGGACGCTCGCGGAGGCGGCTGACCGTGCCGTGCGCTTCGTCGAGCGGCGCAAGATCAGCACAGCTCTACGCGCCTACGACGGCAACAAGACGCGCGCCGCCGAAGCTCTCGGCGTCAGCTACAAAACGCTCCTGACCAAGATTAAGGATTACAATCTTTAAAGTTAGTTTCCATTGAGCATCAGAAAAGAAGAGCATTAAACGCAAAGGACGCAAAGGAAAGACGCGCAAAGGACGCAAAGAAGCTGCTCCTTTGCGTTCTTTGCGTCTTCTACTTTGCGCCCTTTGCGTTTAATGTTTTCCTTGACTACTAATATGAAGCCTGAGCAGGAAACCGAATCCAGTATCGAGAAGACTGAGCCGCGCAAAGATGCGGGCGAGATTGCGGGCGAAGTTGAGATACCCGTCGGGGCTGTGCCGACCGAAACAATCGGGGATCAGAAGGTGGCGCGCGGCCAGGCTGCGGGCAGCACAGGCAAGTTCGCTTTTCTCGTCGGCGCGGGCATTCTTCTGAGCCGCATCGTCGGCCTCATACGACAGCGCGTCTTCGCCTACTACTTCGGCACATCGGACGCCGCAGATGCTTTCAACGCCGCCTTCCGCATTCCCAACTTTCTTCAGAACATCTTTGGCGAAGGCGCTCTTTCCGCTTCGTTCATCCCCGTCTATGCACGCCTTCTCGCGCAGGATGATAAGAGGGAGGCCACGCGCGTCGCCAACGCCGTGCTCACGCTGCTGGCGCTCATGACATCCATCGTCGTGCTGGTCGGAGTCCTGACCACACCCTATTTGATAAGCCTGATTGCGCCCGGCTTCGAGGGCGAGAAGCGCGAGCTGACGATTCGGCTCGTCAAGATATTTTTTCCCGGCGCTGGCTTGCTCGTGCTCTCTGCCTGGTGCCTGGGCGTGCTCAATAGCCATCGTCGCTTCTTCATCTCCTACACCGCGCCGGTCATCTGGAACATCGCCATCATCGTTTCATTGATCGTATGGGGTCGGCGCGTTGGCCCCTTTCCGTTGGCCGAGATGGTCGCTTGGGGCTCCGTCATCGGCAGCGCCTTGCAGTTTGGCGTTCAGCTTCCGACCGTTTTGATGCTCGTACGCGGATTGCGCCCCGTGCTCGACACGGCGACGGAAAATGTGCGCACCGTGGTGAGAAACTTCTTTCCGGTCTTCGTCAGCCGGGGCGTGGTGCAGATCAGCGCTTTCGTCGATGCATGGCTGGCAAGCTGGCTCGGCACGGGCGCGGTCGCGGCGCTCGCCTACACGCAGAGCCTCTACACTCTTCCCGTCAGTCTTTTCGGGATGAGCGTCTCGGCGGCTGAGCTGCCCGCTATGTCCAGCGCGCTGGGCAGCACCGCAGAGGTCTCTACGCAGCTACGCCAGCGCCTCGATTCAGGGTTGCGGCAGATAGCCTTTTTCATCGTGCCTTCGGCGATGGGTTTTCTGGCGCTCGGCGATGTCATGACAGGCATGCTGTACCAGACGGGAAAGTTTCAGCACGACGATGTGCTCTACGTATGGGCCATCCTCGCCGGGTCGAGCGTGGGCCTTCTAGCCTCCACGCTCGGTCGGCTCTACTCCTCGACCTATTACGCGCTGCATGATACGCGCACGCCTTTGCGCTACGCTGCGCTGCGCGTCTTTTTGACCATCGTGCTCGGCTACCTGTGCTCGATTCCGCTCCCGCGCCTGTTGGGGATCAATCAACAGTGGGGCGCGGCGGGGTTGACTGCGTCGGCGGGAATCTCCGGCTGGGTCGAGTTCGTGCTCTTGAGGCGCACGCTCAATCGCCGCATAGGCCGGACGGGGCTGCCGCTCTCTTACATGACGAGGCTCTGGGCCAGCGCTCTGGTAGCTGCGGCTATCGGCTGGGGGATCAAGCTGGCACTCGGCGGACTCCATCCGATTATCAAGGGGACGCTGGTTCTAGTCCCTTACGGCCTCATCTACTTCGGGGCGACTTCCGCCCTCGGGCTCTCGGAAGCGAACGCCCTGTTCGGACGCTTGAAACGCCTCCTGAAGCGCCGCAGATGATACAAAATGTTTTTGAGCGTGAACGGTTTTCACCTTCCTGATTTGTGGAAACCTTTTGCCATTATCCCTTTTCCTAGTACAGGAAAGGAGAGAAGCGCCCCAGAACATACTCCAAGTAGCGAGGTGCGTGGTCGGCTCATTTCTCTTTACTTCCCAAGAAGACTTAACTGGAACAAAACGAACTTTAGTATTTCATCACAGGTCAGACTTTCAGGAAGGGCAAACAGCCATGAAGAGACTCTTTTCAACCATCGCGCTCAGCATCGCAGCACTCGCCATCGTCGGATTCTCCGGCACCAACGCATACGCCGACGGCATCGTTCTCAGTACAGACCCGGCGCTAATTCACGCGGCGGGCATCGGTGTCATTCAGCCAAGTCTTTTGTCACTACGGCCTCAAGGCCATTCGACTGACGCTTCCGGTGGAGTCCTCTGGAACGGCTCACAGGATGTCCGCTACGGAGATGCATACAACGGCGCGCACACGCACCTGGTCACGACCAACAACTCCAATTTCATGATCTTCATGAACATCAACGAGCCGAATAATCCCGGCGTGAACAATGTCGTGGTCAACAATCTGGTCTTGAGAGCTTACGCCGCAAACGGCACAGTAGTCTTTGAAGCCTCTTTACTGAACGGGCCGGTGAACCTGGTTGAAGGCGGCAATGGAATTGGAACTTCAGATTACGTTTTCGTGCTGGATGCAGAGGCGCAGGCTCGACTGGCCGCCGCCATCGCAGCGAACCCCGGATTACGGCTGGGGCTCGAAGCCAGCCTGAGCAGCGCGCAGGGCGGATTCGAGAACTTCTTTATGGGCATCAGCACCGCGCAACCCGTACCTGAACCGGCGACGATGGTACTGCTCGGCACGGGACTGGCGGGTATCGCCGCCCGAATGCGCAAACGGCGCAAGACCGTAAAGGAGTAGCGCGAGGATCACGCGAAGAGCGCAGGCGCGGTTCGTATCTTCCGAAACCTGAGCCTCGAATAAAGCTGGCCGGTAGCAAAAACCTTGCTCCGGTCAGCTTTTTCATGTCGCCAACCAGTGGCAGCGTCTCCCTGTCCCGCCGGTGTTGAAAACTCCCTGTCGGGCTCGCAGAATTGAGCGCGCCTGAGTTGAGGTAAAAAAACCTTGCTCCGGCTCGTGTCCTCTCGTATAATCCCCAAACTTTTCCACGGGTAATAGCTGAGTGCCCCTGACAGGCTCGTCTTGAAGTGTCTGCCGGAAGGCGAAATTAAAGAGCCTGGTTTTCTGGAAAATGAATTCTATTAGCCATTTTCCGGCTGTGTAGAACTTAAAGCATATCTGCTTAGACCTTCCTGCCTGACTCAGTGGGTGGAAGGCGAAAGAGCATTGACCACTTTTGGGAGGAAGCCTAACATGATTCGCAAGTTACTTTTAGCAAGCACGGCGGCCATGATGCTGATGGCCTTACAATCAGTCGCCTATGCCGATCCCGTGACGCTTGTGCAGGGACAAAGCATCACGTTCACCTATCAATCGACACAGTTTGCCGGTAGCAGCGCGCAGGCGACGTTCACCCTGCAAGGCAATCAACTGATCGTCCAGTACACGAACACCTCAAACAACGGGACATTTCTCTCGGGGATTGGCTTCGATACGACGCCAGACCTTAATGTGACAAATGCTTCGTTCTCAAATTCCAACTGGCAATTCGTCACCAACGGCGGCGGGCTCGGCGGATTTGAGATGGTGGTCTCCGGTAACGGCAACCATGGTCGCCTGTCCGGGGGTCAGAGTGGAACTGTGGTCTTGACCTTAAGCTCCGTGCCGCCTTCACTCGTCATTGACCTGACCAGGGCGCACCTGACGAGCCTGCCCAACGGGGACAGCGAAAAACCGGTCGGCGGCGCCGCCGTTCCCGAGCCCACCACCATGCTGCTGCTCGGCACAGGTCTGGCTGGGGTTGCCGCCCGGATACGCAAACGGCGTAAACAGGTGAGAGAATAATCGCTGAAGGTTTGAGCCTGCATCAATTAGTGTAGCGTGCGGATCAAAATCTTGGCCTCTCATGAAGAGCGAGCCGGAGAATCAAGGGTATGCCCTTGCTCCGGCTCGTTCCTGTCTTCACCGGAAGGATTTCTTAAGGCGCGCATGTGAATAATTTAGCGCCAAAGGATTTTTCTGAAAAAGAGATTCTATTAGTGATTTGTTTTAGCTACGGAAAAGGAACGGTTGGCTTTCAGACGTAGCAGCAGGCGGCACTGGCGGCGAAGCTTATAACTGACAGGCGCGCAGCTCAAACCGGCCAGCCCGACCGCATGAAGATAAATTTGCTGCCTGACTCTTAAATTTCACATTAACTAGCTGAAACCTGAAATAACTCCTCAAGGCTTCTTACTTAAGGGAACCATCAGGGAAGCAGGCCGATTTCGAGGTGGAAATCAACGCCGAAACGTTGCTTGATCTTAAAGCAAATGGAGACTCCGTGTTTCCACTAACCATATAACTCTTGCCCAAAATAGAGGAGAGAAACCAATGAGACGATGGAAAGTAAGGCCCTTTGTTGTGATCGCCTTGATCATGACCGTGGCTATTGTAGCAATCGCCGCCGTTAACATTAAGAGACTCGAGTTCACAGATAATGGGACGACCCTGACGACCTGCGGAACTCTGACGGGTCTCGGCAACCAGGATGTGACCATTACAGTGAACACACAGGGCATTGCATCGACCGTATGTACGAATCGTGGCGGCAACAACCCGCCGGGGCAGCAAGTGCCCGTCTCTCCGCTCGGCTCTGTGACGATCCCGGCCACTGAGATCAAGAATGGCAACGTTCGTTTTTGCGTTACGACCAAGGCTCCGACAGTCACGGCAGAGCAGGCCGGATGCCCTTCGCCGTTCACAGCGAAGGTGACGGACGTTCGATTCACCAGCGCCACTGTCACCGCCAAGCAGGGCGGGCAGGTTGTCCTGCAACAGACCTTCTCAGTACCACAGTAAGCTTACGCGCTCAAGGATAGATTCCCGGCTCGCCACACACCTCTCGCGAAACGTCAACGGGCGGATGTGCACGGTAGACTCTACGCCCGTGACGGTCAAGAAGGTGATGGCTGCGATCCACAAGAAGGAATGCGGAATGGAAAGAAAGACGGCGCTAATTTAGGTCTTTCTTTTCATTCCGCATTCAGCTTTAGATTGACCCGCCAGCGGCTCTCTCTTTATCATCGCTCACTGTGCAGAGAGTCATCCCTTCAGCCGCGATGCGCGAGATCGACCGTTTGACGACGGAGCGGTACGCGACGCCGTCTCTGCTGTTGATGGAAGCGGCGGCTGATGCAGCCTTCAGGGCTATCGCCGCTCATTTCAACGGCGGCGAAGACCTCTCGCGCCAGCGCCCCAGACGTGCGCGCGTGCTCTGCGGGCGGGGCAACAACGGTGGCGACGGGGCGGCGCTCGCACGCGCCCTGAGCCGCGCCGGCGTGCAGACGGACGTGGTGCTCTTCGGTCGCGTCGAAGAGACGAAGAATGAGGCGCGTACGAACTTCGAGATCGTGCGCCACCTCGCCAGTTTCGAGGCCGGGTCGAGGAATCAGCCGCCTCCTTTAACCTTCGTCGAGTGCGATTCGGTGGCCTTGCTCGAAGAGATTGCGAGCACGCGCCGCACCTACGACATCATCGTCGATGCACTGTTCGGCACAGGACTCTCGCGCCCGCTCGAAGGCATTCCGCTGCAAATCGTCGAGCACCTTGCGCTGCTCCGTGAAGCTCGCCTGCGCGCAGGCAAAGACCTTCCCCTGATCGTCTCTTTAGACATCCCATCAGGTCTCGACAGTGATTCAGCCAGCTTGATCGGCGCAGCCGTGCGCGCAGACCTGACCGTCACCTTCACCGCTCCGAAACCGGCCAACGTGTTGCCGCCCGCCTCTGACCTGTGCGGTCGGCTCGTCATTGCGGAGATCGGCTCGCCCCGCGTGCTGCTCGAAGCGGCGCAGACTGGCCTCTTTCTCACAGAGTCAGAGGACGCGCGCTCATGGCTCGAACAGACGCGCTACGCGCCAGACTCTTATAAGAACACGCACGGTCACGCCCTCATCATCGCGGGCTCGCGCGGCCTGACGGGCGCGGCTGTGCTCGCAGGCGACGCGGCCATGCGCGCTGGCGCAGGGCTTGTCACCATCGCCACTCCTGCTTCAGCGCAAGCAACGGTCGCCGCGCAGGCGATGCCCGAAATCATGACGCGAGCGCTGAGTGAGACGGAACAGGGCGCAACGAGTTTCGAGGCGGTCGAGCGCTGTCTTCAACTCGCAGAACGTGCAAGCTGTGTCGCCATCGGGCCGGGACTCTCCTCCGAAGATGAATCGACGCGCCGCTTCGTGCGCGCCATCATCGAACGGCGCACGACGCCCGTTGTGATCGACGCCGATGGATTGAATGCGCTCGCCCCGTGGCCTGATGATTTGCGCGGCTCGCGCGAGCTTCCGCTCATTCTCACGCCGCATCCGGGCGAGATGTTGCGGCTGATGGGCGCGTCAGGTGGCGACGCGCTGGCGGATCGCGTCCAGGCGGCGCGAGAATTCGCGACCGTGCACGAAGTCATCCTGGTCTTGAAGGGAGCGCGCACGATCATAGCCTCGCCTGACGCTGCCGTCTTCATTAATCCGACGGGCAACGCCGGGCTCGGCACGGCTGGCGCTGGCGATACGCTGACGGGCATCATCGCAGGCTTCAACGCGCAAGCCTTCGCCAAGCTCAAAGATGGCGCGGACGCTCTCGCGGCCACGCTCGCGGCTGTTTATGTAGGCGGTCTCGCGGGCGACCTCGCGGCCAGAGAGAAGGGCATGCGCGCGATGGTGGCCTCAGACATACGCGAGCACCTGAGCGCGGCCATACGCACGCTCGACCCCTCGGGGGAACAGCCATGAACGCGCCTGCTGCACGCCTGCCGTTGGGACAGTGGGTCTGCCGTAGTCCCGAAGAGACCTTCAGGCTCGGCGCTCATCTGGGCAATTTCCTCACGGGCGGCGAGATCATCCTGCTCGAAGGCGCGCTCGGAGCGGGCAAGACCATCTTCGTCAAAGGCATCAGTAGCTCCCTCGGCATCGACGCTGAAGAAGTGACCAGCCCGTCTTTCACGCTCGTCAATCCGCACGCGGGTCGTCTCAAGCTCTATCACATAGACCTCTATCGTCTGGACGAAGGCGCGCAGGCGGCGCACGCCGTCGATCTTGAAGAGCTGCTCTCGGACGAGCAGGCCGTCATCTGTATCGAATGGGCAGAGCGGATGGGCGGCTACCCGCTCCCCTCCCCTGTCTGGCGCGTCTCGATTCAGGGTGATGGTCAAGAAGTGCGTCGCGTCAGTGTCTCAAAGGTAGATGATGGTTGAGCATCAAGAAAAGTTGGCTCACCACAGAGACACGGAGAACACAGAGGATACACAGAGGAGTGAATTTCTCTGTGCCATCTCCGTGTTCTCTGTGTCTCTGTGGTGAATCTCCTGACCTCTTACTCTAGCCATAGCCCATGATCTCACGGCGAATACCTTCTTTGAGTACGGGAACGTTGAAGTTAATCAGCAATCCTATTCTCCATCCGCCGAGCCGCAGGTAAGTTAGAAGCTGTGCGTCGTGTACCGGCGCGAGGGTCTCTACGGATTTCACTTCCACCACGACCGCGCACGCCACCAACAGGTCAAGGCGGTAACCGCATTGCAAACGTATGCCTTTATATTCAAGCGGGAGCGGGTATTCACGCTCGAATGGAATTCCACGCACCGTCAACTCTCGACTCAAGCATTCCTGATAAGCAGACTCCAGCAGACCCGGCCCCAACACATGATGAACTTCCATTGCCGCACCAATCACCGCCCCTGTAATTTGATTTAACTCCCTGCTCACACCAGCTATGCTAAACTATGACCCAACAAAGAAAGACCTCTTGCAAGGAGAAAACTTATGCCATATCCAGAACTTATGATCCGCCCGATGCGTGAGGAGCTGACGAGGCTCGGCGCTGAAGAGTTGAAGACGCCTGAGCAGGTTGACGAGGCTATCAAAAACTCACGAGGCACGATGATGGTCGTCGTCAACTCGGTCTGCGGCTGCGCTGCCGGGAAAGCTCGCCCCGGCATCGCGCTCGCGCTGCAACATGATGTCAAACCCGACCGCGTCGCAACGGTCTTCGCGGGCGCAGACATTGAGGCGACCGACCGTGCGCGCAGCTACTTCACAGGCTACAGGCCGTCGTCGCCCTCCATCGCGCTCTTGAAAGACGGCCAGCTCGTCTACATGATGGAGCGCCACCAGATAGAGGGCCGTGGCCCGCAGGAGATCGCGCAGGAGTTGACCAGCGCCTTCGATCAATACTGCGCCGCCTCGACGGCTGCCACAAGTTAAAGAAGGCAAAATTCGAAGTCAGAAGGCAAAAGGGAAGACGAGCAGCAAGCCTGGCTTCCTCCCTTTTGCCTTCCTGATTTTAAAGTGGCTGCGGCGTGAAGCTGATGATTGGCTAGTGGTATAATGAAGGGCAGATGAGATAATCCATCATGAGCCGACAGGATGAACACTTCAAGCCCGACCCCGTGATCGAAGCGTATAAAAGGGACGTGGATCGCACCCTGATTCGTCAGAACCTGCGGCTCTCGGTCGAGCAGCGATTCGAGAAGTTGATAAGATTGCAGCAGTTTGCTGAAGAACTCAGGCGAGCCGGGCGCGAACGGGAGCCGTCGCGATGACAGACTTCCGCGCGCTGATCTCGCTTTTGGTTAATCACTCGGTTGAATTCATCATCGTTGGCGGCGCAGCGGCGACAGTCCACGGTTCGAGCCGCCTGACTGAAGATTTAGACATCGTTTATCGGCGCACCCCAGAAAACGTCTCACGTCTGATTCAAGCTCTCGCACCCTATGATCCGTACTTACGTGGAGCGCCTTTCGGTTTGCCCTTCAGTTGGGAGGATCGAACCATCTGGAATGGTTTGAACTTCACCCTCACCACTAACCTCGGTGCGCTTGATCTATGGGGCGAGATCACCGGCGGCGGCGGTTACGATGAGTTGCTGCCCGGCTCCATCCAACTTCGGTTGTACGGCGTAGACTGTTTCTGTCTTGGCCTGGAGCAACTGATTCACGTCAAGCGTGCGGCTGGTCGTCCGAAGGATTTGGAGACCATCGCAGAGTTGGAAGCGATCTTAGAAGAGAAAAGACACTCCTGTTAATTCTTGACCCTCTTTTTATCGCGCCGCTTCACTTTCCATTGGAATCACGCTCGTAGAGCATGCAGCGCGAGGGCTGACAAGAAGGTTGGGGATAGGCGCGGCTCACATCCAGCCGGCAATGTGGTCTAGGTACGTAGACCATATACCTGCTGGTAAGGTGTCAATGACTTCCGCTGGATTCTCTGTGCATCCTCTGTGCCCTCTGTGTCTCTGCGGTGAATCAACTTTCAGTAAGTCTCACCGCAGAGACCCGAGAGAACACGGAGGATGCACAGAGAGTTGAGTTGAAACTTGGGACACGACCCACAAGCCATTCCCTGCTTATGCTATCATCGGGCGCGATGTCTTCAAGCGCCTCCATCACGCTCGACACCCCCGCCATAGAGCTTTACCGTTTCGGCATCCCGCGCTTCGGGCAAGCGACGGCGCGCAAGCTGGCGCTCGCTCTGGCGACGCTCGCGGGTAAGACGGACGCTACAGAGGCGACGGTCGAAGACCTCTTGAACTACCTGCCGATGCGCTACGAGGATCGCTCGAACCTGGCGCGCATCAGTGACCTGCATGACGGCATGGAGGCTTCGCTCGAACTCTACGTGAGGGTGGCGGGCGGGTTTCAGGTCGGGAAGAATCGTAGCCCGAAGGCTCCGCCGCTCTACATCTTCGAGATTACGGCCAGCGACCCCGAGCGCACGGGCAAGCCCGTCGTCGTCTGGTGGTTCGTGTCCGGGCGCGCGGCGCAACGCATCATCGCCTACAACCGTCAGCGCTTCGAGCGCGGCGCGCGTTTCATAGCCTTTGGCCTCTGGGAATGGGACACGCGACGCAACACCTTCAGCCTTCGTCTGAACAAGCCGGACGAGCTTGAAATGCTGCCCGGCACATGGACGCCGCCCGAACACGCCTTGCTGCGCCTGGCCGAAGAGAACGGAGCGAAGGAAGGGCGCAAGGAGACTGGCGGTGTGCGAAAGGATGATGACGCTCTCGACGCGGATGACGAGGCGGAAGGCGACGAATCGGTTGATAGTGAGGAGGAAGAGGATGATCCGTCGCTCGCGGCCATACACGTCGGGCGTCGTGTGCCTGTCTATCGCAAGCTCGGAGAATTTCGCGCCAAGCGTTTGCGCGAGATCATGCACGCCGTCCTGAGCCGCCTGCCTGAAGAGGCCATCACAGAGACGCTGCCCGCAGACCTGCGCGCGCGCCAGCACCTGATCGAGCGCGCCCCAGCCATGCGCCGCATACACTTTCCGGCTGAAGATGCGTCAATCGACGAGTACGAGCGCGCACGCTCGCCCGCTCACCTGCGCCTCATCTTCGAGGAATTCTTCTGGGTTGCCCTGGCGCTTGCAGTCAAACGCGTTGAGAGAGCCAAAGAGCCGAAGGGCGCTGTGATAGAGATCACGGAGCGCGTGCGTGAGAGGCTCGCTTCAATCCTTCCCTTCACCTTGACGAGCGCGCAGGAGCGCGTCATCACGCGCATCTTCGATGACATGCAATCGGATGCGCCGATGAACCGTCTGCTGCAAGGAGATGTCGGGAGCGGCAAAACCATTGTCGCGCTTCAGGCGATGCTCGCGGCGATGGAGAACGGCTATCAGGCGGCGCTCATGGTCCCGACGGAGATTCTGGCCGAACAACACGCGCGCAACGTTAAGCGTCTGCTCGCCCCGACCCCCTATCGCGTAGAGCTGCTCATAGGCTCCTTGCGCGCGACGGAAAAGCGACGGTTTCACAAAGACGTGGCGGCGGGAGAGGTGCACGCCTGCATCGGCACGCACGCGCTCATACAGGAGGCGGTCGCCTTCCACAAGCTCGGCCTCATCGTCATAGACGAACAGCATCGCTTCGGTGTGCTACAGCGCGCAGAGCTGCGCACGCGCGGCTTTCACCCGGACGTGCTGGTGATGACCGCCACACCCATCCCGCGATCCCTAGCCATGACCGTCTACGGCGATCTGGAGGTCTCGGTCATAGACGAGCTGCCGCCCGGGCGCACCCCCATCAAGACCGTGGTCGTCGGAGAGGACAGTCGCGCGGGCGTCTACAAGGGCGTCGAGCGCGAGGTGCGAGCCGGGCGTCAGGTCTACGTCGTCTACCCGCTCGTCGAGGAATCGGAGAAGATGGACTTGAAAGACGCCACGCGCATGTACGAGCACCTGCGCGACCGCGTCTTCCCAACCTTCAACATCGGCCTGCTGCACGGCAGGATGAAGGCGGCGGAGAAAGAGGACGTGATGCGCCGCTTCGTCGCGGGCGAGATTCAGATACTGGTCGCCACAACGGTCGTCGAAGTCGGCGTCGATGTGCCGAACGCTTCCGTGATGGTCATAGAGCACGCAGAGCGCTTCGGCCTCTCGCAGCTACACCAACTGCGCGGGCGCGTCGGTCGCGGAGCGGAGCAGAGCTTCTGCGTCCTGCTCGCTTCGGAAAAGAGGACGAGTGTCGCGCGCGAGCGGCTCGGCATCATGGAAGAGACTTCGGACGGCTTTCGCATCGCCGAAAAAGATTTGGAGCTTCGCGGCCCCGGCGAAGTGATGGGTACACGTCAATCGGGCGTGCCGACCTTCCGCGTCGGCAACTTGGTGCGCGACGTGCAAATTCTAGAAGAAGCACGCCGCGAGGCGGACTATTATCTGACGGCGCGCCGCATGACGCGTGAGACATCCAATCTGATCGAGCGTGTCCGGGCTGATGCGCGTTTCGGGCTGGCGGCTGTAGGCTGAACTGAATATGCTCGGTTCCCTTTCCATCTCATCTTGGTAGTGACCTTTGGTTTCAGCTCAACTCTCTCTGTGCCCCCTCCGTGTTCTCTCGGGTCTGCGGTGGTGAATCAACTTTCAGCCAGACTCACCGCCGCAGACACCGCAGGGCGCGAGAGGGGGGCACAGAGCACTAATCATATGAGGACACTACTCTCATCTTGAAAATCTTGACGCCCTCTCTCTTTTTGACATATGGTCTTGCTGCGCTCTCATGAACCGATGCGGCTGATGACAGAGACGCCCTCCCCTGCTAGCTCGTCTGCTCATCCGAAGATTGTTCATCGGTAGCGTCGTCAAACAACTCTTTTGCAGCTTTCCTTCAGCTCTGACTGAATCTAAAGGAGAATCAACATGCCACATCTCACCATCTCGAAAACCCTGGCGGCTCTCTGCTTCTGCATACTCCTGTTGGCTTGCACCTCTATCATGGGGCAATCCGGGCAACAGATTCCAGGAGCCGCCCCGCCCCGTGGCGACAGTCCAGAAACGACAGACTGCATTGCACAGTTCATGTTCGGCACAGGTCAGAACTTCTTTCACATTTGCATATCCAGTCATGGCAACATCGGGACTATCCGTTCGCCTGCCGGATACGCACACCTTATTCAGGGAGATGACGACGAGGGTTACGTCGTCTGCGGGACGGGAGCGGACAACTCCTACGACTCCGGCCCTGCCGAACAGGGTTGGGGGCCGTCGACCATCTCGCAGCCGGGCGGCGAAAATACTTTCCCGCTCACCATCACGCGTCAATCCTTTGACGCCAAGTTCGAGTTACAGCAGACGTTCGACTGGAACCCGCAGGAGAGAGAGATTCTCATCACGATGACTCTGAAGAACATCTCCGGCGCGCAGATCACAGACATCAAGCTGGCGCGCTATTTCGACGGGAACATCAGCCGCATACTCAACAGTCTTCCGCACGACAATACGGACGACATCTACGACCGCGACGCGGATGCCGTGTGGGGCAAAGATAATGGCGCGGGCGCAGGTCATCACATGCTGATGCTGGCGGCGCAGACACTTGGACTGTCGCATACCGCGACGGTCGAGACGATTGCTGATTTCACCGCTACCAAAGCCACCTGTACTCCGGTGCCGGCCCCTGTGCCGACCGCTCCCGGCGACTATGTAGGACGGCTGACCTATAATGTGGGCACGCTCAACGCCGGAGTGAGCCGGACAGTCAAGTACATCTACCGCCGCCAGTAGCCGAGCCATACCCATGCGAGAGACGGCGCATCGTGATGAGCGGTGCGCTGTCCTGCTTTTAAAGAGCGCTGAACGGAGAAGGTTAAACCTTGCGCACTTTATAATTCACGCGGACGCATTTATCATCAGGCGCGCGATGCGAGTCACCGCCGGGAAATATCGCCGACTGCCTCTTCAGAGCACGCCTTCGCCGAAGGTGCGCCCGACGGCGCGTCGCCTGCGCGAAGCTCTCTTCGATCTACTCGCTATGCGCATCGCGGGCGCGCGCTTTCTGGATTTGTGCGCAGGCTCGGGCGCGGTCGGTATCGAGGCGCTCTCGCGCGGCGCACAGTTTGTTACTTTCGTCGAGCGTTCACCGAAGATCACATGCTTCATCGAAACGAATCTGGCGCGGTGCGCTGTGCCTGCGGATCAGGCGGAAGTGGTGACGAGCGAGGCGGCGGAATTTGTCCGCCGCGCTGGCGAGCGCACAGACGACGCCTGGGACATAGCCTTTCTTGATCCGCCTTACGCTGCCGACTACGCGCCCGTGCTCAAGCTCTTCGGGCAGGGACTGGCGCTCGCGCCCTCGCAAGGCGTGCTCGTCGTAGAGCATTACTGCGAGAATAAGCTGGAAGATCTGGTGGGCGTCATGCGACGCTGGCGCGTTATCAGGCATGGCGATTCATGCCTGAGCTTCTACGAACGGAAGCGTTAAGTCTCAAGTCCCAAGCCCCTGGTCTCTGATCAAAAGAACACGGACTTGAGACCTGAGACCCCTGGATTCTGAAGTTGAGAATAATAGCTGGAACATATCGCGGGCGCGTGCTTCGGAGTCCGCCTTCGATGCAGGTGCGGCCAACTTCAGACCGCCTGCGCGAGACCCTTTTCAACGTTCTCGCGCCGCGCATCGCAGGCACGCGCTTTCTGGATTTGTGCGCGGGCTCGGGCGCGGTCGGCATCGAGGCGCTCTCGCGCGGCGCGCTTCATGCCACCTTCGTCGATCGCTCGCGCAAGATGTGCGCCCTCGTCGAATCGAACCTTGACCTCTGTCAAGTCCCGGAGGACGAGACGGAAGTGGTCATGAGCGAGGCGGCGGAGTTTCTGCGCCGCACCATCGCCAGAGGTCTTGAAGGGTGGGACGTGGTCTACTTCGATCCGCCTTATGCCATCGACTACATGCCCGTCATGCAGGCGCTCGCCGCGCCCGACGCGACGCTGCTCAAAGAGGACGGCGTGCTCGTCGTCGAGCACCACCACAAGAAGGAGTTGAAGGATGCGCTTAATGACCTGCGGCGCTGGCGCATCTTGAAGCAGGGCGATTCATCCCTGAGCTTTTACGAAAGAACGTAAATCGTAAATCGTGAGCCGCAAAAAGACGGACGGTTTTTCTTTGACGATTAACGAATAATCATTGACTTGGCGGCGGACTCACATTAGAACGTTATGGTTCTGGCCTAATCCGTTCCGAGGAGTCGCCCACATCTATGAACTGCGCCACAGCCATCGCGGCGCTCTATCTTCTCCCTGTCTTTACACAGAACCCGGTTTAGAGAAGGACTCGGGAGCAAGAGATCGACAGGATGGACAGGATGCCAGGAGACATGAAATCAGAGCAGAGTGCTTCCCGTTGGCGACTCTCCATCCCTGTTTGAATCTGCCTGTTGCCAGTTTCTCGCGTCGGTCTCATGAGATACTCTTAAATCTACGAGGTGCACATGAAACTTTTCGCTTCGCTATTAATCCTACCGCTCATGTTCACGGCTTCTTTTGCTGTCGGTCAGACTCAGCAAACCATGACGGTCAAGGTCTACTTCTCGAACAACAAAATGGGTGCAGGCTTTGACGACTGCGCCAAGGTTTATCCGTTGACAAGGACGATCCCCAAAACCTCTGCGGTCGCCAGAGCGGCGCTTGAGCAGTTGCTCGCCGGCCCGACCGAGAAAGAACGCGCGGCGGGCTACTTCTCATGGTTCTCCGAAGAGACGAAATCGGCCTTGCTCAGTGTGAACATCAAGAACAAGACCGCCTACGTCAATTTGCGAGACATCGCCCAGACCATCACCAGCGCTAGTTCTAGTTGCGGCAGCACGATACTGATGGCCCAGTTAGAGACTACGCTGAAGCAGTTCCCCACCATCAAGAGAGCCTTCTTCGCCTTTGAAGGTGTGCCCGAAGACTTTTACGGGTTTCAACAGATGGAGTGTCCTCGCGAGCTTAAAAACTGCGACCGGAGCAACTTCAAGTAGCTCTGCCACCAGGCCGCAGGATAAAGGAAGGTACGTTACGCTCCGCGCGCGCGCCACGCGTAACAATGCTTAGATAGAGGACCCTTTCGTGCCGCGTCCTGTGATGCGCGTGGAGTGCTCGCTTCTTCTGCCGGGAACGAATCGCCTCGGGGGGAGGCGAGCAACTGACCATTGACATTTCCGTAGAAGTGAAATAGTGTGCGTGCGTTCAACTGGACGCTGAGCTTGACTGAAAGTCAATTCCAGCCTGTGTAATTTAACTTTCCATTGCTTCTAGAAGGATAAAGTATGTGGTCACCCCCCGCCACGACATGCATTCTGATCTGTCATTCCGCAGAATTCAGTCTTCCATCAGAGTGTCCTCGAAACGGGTGGTCGCCCTTTTCACCAGGTTTGCTTTGGAATGATAATTCCAAAGTAGATCCTGCTGCCGTTCAGTTTCAGCAACTCGAATTCCATTAAGACACAAGTCGAGCGCGCAAGGCAGCTATTGCGCCGCACATGGCGGCGTCTTGCTTTCCGATAATCTTTGAGAAAGGTCTGAGGGGTTTTCCCTCTGTTCTCCGAGAGTCTATTTACCCGTGAGTCTGATCCCGAACGTAATCACAACGCTGCTCTTGATAGCGAGCCGGTTGCGTAGCGCACCGGGACGATTCACACAACTCTGACCCCCCTGAGGAGGATTAAATATGAGAAGGTATTTAGTAGCACTACTTTTTACGGCCATGTTACTACCGCTGGTCGTAGTCCCCCCTGATTCAGCTAAAGCCTTTAGGAAGGTTCAAGCGCCGGACGGCCAACTGCTTCTCCCTAATCTTTTAGATGGGACTGGCGAGACCAAGTTCTCAAAACCCACAGGGGCGCAGGCACAGATGCAACCCATTTCCAGGCGCGCCGTAGGGTTCGCCGTATCTCCGGCATTACGTGACCTGCCAGCGGCTCCCGCTCTCACTCAAACTGAGTTAAATAAAATCGGCAAAGAAGATCGGGAAGCTAACGAAAAGAATCGCGAATTTATTCGCCGGGCCAGCCCCTTCGCCCCCCCTGAAGCTGATGGCGCGTTGCAGCAATCTTTAGTTAATATACCGACCGTGCTGCCGACTCCGTCGCTGGTCTTCGATGGCAACAGCAATGCGGATAACGCGACGCTCTTCGGCTTCCGGCTCTCCCCACCGGATACAGAAGGCGATGTCGGCCCGAACCACTACGTGCAGGTCATCAACCTGAGCATTCGCATCTTTGATAAGGCAGGCAATCCTCTGATCCCGGCCCGGAAATTCAGCAGCGTCTTCACGGCGCTCGGCGCACCCTGCGGCGATCAGGACGGCGGCGACCCCGTCGCTCTGTACGACCCGATGGCCGACCGCTGGATGCTCTCGCAGTTCTGCTTCCCCTTTGGCGACACGACTCCGCCATACTTCGAGGAAATCGCTATCTCGCAGACGCCTGACCCGACAGGAGCGTATTATCTCTACAACTTCAACGTCTCCAACGGTAACAATGAATTCCCGGACTACCCGCATTTAGGCGTCTGGCCCGATGGCTACTACATGACGACCAACCAGTTCTTGAACGGAGGGGCGTTCGACGGCGGCGGCGTGTTCGCTTTCGACCGCCAGAAGATGCTGGTCGGCGACCCGTCAGCCAGCTTCATCTACTTCAACCGGAATCTCGCTAATTTCCCGGAAGGGCAGGCAGGCATGTTGCCTGCGGACATGGATGGCGTGAGGCCGCCGCCGCCAGGCGCGCCCTGTCCGTTCGCATACTTTACGGCCAACGAGTTCGGTGATCCGGCGGACGGCATGCGTATCTTCGACTTCCATGCAGACTTTGCCACTCCTGCTAATTCAACTTTCACTGAGCGACCGGAGAGCGCGGCTGTGCCGGGAGGCGGTATTCCGGTGGCGGCCTTTAATCCTTCAGCACCGACCGGCAGAGACGCCGTTCCGCAGCCAGCTCCAGCCAGCAACACCACAGCGCGGCTGGATGCAATTTCCGACCGTTTGATGCATCGTTTGCAGTACATCAACTTCGGCTCGTATGAATCGCTGGTCGTCACAAATACCGTCAACGTCGGTGCAGACCAGACATTAGCAAACTATCGCGCTGGTATTCGTTACTACCAGTTCCGCAAAAATCCCGGTGTCAATCCCTACGCGCCCTTCGAGCAGGCTACTTGGGCCGGGCTGGCGGGCGACACGACGCATCGCTGGATGGGCAGCGCCGCGATGAATGCGGCGGGTGACCTGGCTGTCGGCTACTCTGCTTCGAGCAGTACGGTCTTCCCCTCGATTCGCTATGCGGCGAGATTCGCCACAGACCCGTCGGGCGGTCTGGCTCAAGGCGAGCAGACGATGTTCGCGGGCACTGGCGTGCAGACCGACACCGGCTCGCGTTGGGGCGACTATAGCTCGCTGTCACTCGATCCGGCTGATGACTGCTCCTACTGGTTCACGACCGAGACCTATACGTCTGCCAGCCAGGCCACAAGCGGCGTCGGCTGGCTCACCAAGGTCGGTAAGTTCAATCTCGGCAGCCCCTGCACGCCCTTCCCGAAGGGCATGATCTCCGGCACGGTAACCAACTGCACTACGGGCCTGCCAGTCGCGAATGCGGTAGTGAAGACCAGCGATGGCTTCTTGACAACGACGGATGCCAGCGGCAATTACACCCTGCCTAAGATGACGCCGAACACCTATACGGTGACTGCGACAAAGGCGGGCTTCTCGACGGCCACCGCCAACAGCGTGGCAGTCACCAACGGCAACACGACGACGCAGAATCTTTGTATCACTCCGATGGTGATCATTGCCAATGGCAACAAAAACATCATCTCGGCGGGCGCTAACGGCGTGCTCGATCCGGGTGAGACGGTGACGGTCGCTCTCGGCGTGCAGAACACGGGCGGTCCCGGCGCCTGCACGACCGCCGCGCTGGCCGGGACATTGCAGGCCACAGGTGGTGTCACTAGTCCGAGTGGGCAGCAGAACTACGGAGCGATCTGCGCCGGTGATCCGGCGGTCTTCCGTAACTTCACTTTCACGGTCGATCCGAACACGGCGTGCGGCTCGCCGGTGACGGTGACGCTCAACTTGCAGGACGGAGCTACTCCATACGGCCCGCTCACCTACATCTTCATGACAGGTACGTCCGGTGCGCCGACCAGCATCAGCTACACCGGGGCACCCGTGGCGATCCCGGATAATAACGCGGCGGGCGTCAACATTCCTGTCGTCGTCAGCGGGCTGACCGGCAACATCGGCGATTTCAACTTCCGTGTTGACGGCACATCCTGCAATGCAACCATCGGCAGCACAACCAACGGTATTGACCACACCTGGGTCGGCGACCTGATTATCAAAGTCACTTCGCCGCAGGGCACGACCGTGACCATCTTCGACCGTCCCGGTGTGCCTGCGTCAGTGAATGGTTTCAGCGGCAACAACATCTGCCAGATGTTGCTGGATGACGAGGGAGGATTCCCCTCGGTTGAGGGAGCCAGCGTTGCGCCGGTTTCAGGCAACTTCTCGCCGAACAACCCGATGTCGGCCTTTGACGGCCAGAATCCGAACGGCACGTGGACGATCAACGTCAGCGACAACGCGGCGCAAGACACCGGCAGTGTGAGAGCATTCACGTTGCAGGTTGCGACCTTCGCATGCCAGGCCCCGCTCGCACCCGTGCGCGCGCCGTTTGATTTCGACGGCGACAACAAGAGCGACCTTTCTAACTTCAATGGCACTACCGGCCTCTGGGATGCTGTACCAAGCTCTTCGCCCGGCGGCTCGCACGTCCAGCGGTACTGGGGATCTACGAGTCTTGGCGACCAGATCGTACCAGCCGATTACGATGGCGATGGCAAGACAGACTTCGCCGTCTATCGCAACGGCACCTGGTACATCAGCAAGCATGTGGGCGGCGATCTGACCGTTCCCTGGGGCGCTTCGACAGACATCCCCACGCCTGCCGACTTCGACGGCGACAACAAGGCTGACATCGCCATCTACCGTCCGATGGAGGGCGCTTTGCAGGGTCTCTGGTACATCCTGAAGAGTTCTTCGAACTTCACTACATACGATGTCGCACAGTTTGGCGCAAGCGGAGATAAGCCTGTGGTCGGGGATTACAACGCAGACGGGAAGGCCGACTACGCCGTGATTCGTCGCTCAGGAGGAGTGATGACTTGGTATATCCTCTATAACGGCGGGAATACGTGGGCGGCCAGTCAGTGGGGTGCAGATACAGACGTGACTGTAGCCGGAGACTACGACGGTGACCGTAAGACAGACTTGTCGGTATGGAGACCGTCGAACGGCACATGGTACGTCCTGAAGAGTGGCGGCGGAGGCATCATCGGCTCGCAATGGGGGCAGGCAGGTGACATTCCGGTCGCGGCAGATTACGACGGAGATGGTAAGACCGATCTGGGTGTGTTCCGACCGAGTGATACCTACTGGTACACGAACCGAAGCACGACAGGAGTGGTCATCGATCCGTTCGGGACGGCTACCGATAAACCCATCGCGTCAGCTTACAACCGATAGAGAATCTTCCCCGTAGAAAGGGCAGCAGCGGCAGTGATCTGGTCTCCTAAACCATTCACTGCCGCTGTTAGCATCTATACTGTATAGAGCTTGTTCTAACAGGTTGCGGAATACAACAAGGTGGACAAACGATCCATGAACCGACACGAAATGAGATGAAAAGGGGCTGTTTCGTGTGGCACGTCCGCGGATCATCGCCTACCTCTCTTTTGATCCCTCCTGGTATTACGACTATAATAGCGGCAGTGAGCATCAACCCTCTGAGTGTTACGTTAGCCGCCGCCTTTCTTCTTCTCTTAGCTGCGCTCTGGCCGAGCGGGACTTCTGTACACACCATGATGAAGACCATACCTACCGAGCAGACGAACAATATTCCGGCGGGAATCTGGGGAGGCAATCACATCAGCATGGAGGTGACACAGAGCGGCGCAGCCATCGAGTACGATTGCGCCCACGGCAGCATTGACCAACCAATCAAACCGGACGGCAGCGGCCACTTCAAAGCTCAGGGTTCTCACACCAGAGAGCGCCCCGGCCCGGTGCGTGAAGGAGAAATGGACGGCGTACCAGCCACCTACACAGGCCACGTTAACGGAACGACGATGAGCTTAACCATCACCATTACAGCGACCCGGCAGACGATAGGCACATTTACTCTCACACATGGAAGGCGCGCGCGCATATTCAAGTGCCGGTAGCAACATATTCACTAACTAATCGCTTCAATGCCGAGCGTTGTTGCTTTGGCTGTCATGTGCCCTCTGCCGTTGCTGCAAATTGTGCGTGGCGCGGGAACTGTGCTGGCTACATCCAGAATTGTTCAGGTAGCCAGAAGAGAAAAGTAATGGCCGGACGGTGCGACGGGTGTATGAAGTGACCGGATTGAGGCAGAGAGAGAGAACAGCATCAACCCAAACAAATAGTAAATCATGTGCGCCACTTTTTCGTCAGTCATCACTTGATCGTCACCCATTCCGCACAATATATTACGCCTCGCCTGAGGTGGATGAGTTCTTCACTTTTTTTTGAAGAGGAGGAGAAATATTTATAGCGTGCGTCCTTAAGGCTGCCGGCAGTTGCTCGCTTTCGTGTAACCTGCCGCTTCCGCCTCCTCCGCGCTCTTGAAGGTGACGCGGTTCTTCTCTGACACTTGATTGTACCCAGGGCAGTTCGCCAAGTGATACTTCTTACTGTTCTTGTTGCCGATGATCGGCTCCTGCGATGCGCCAGCATTCGCAGAACTCTGCTGAGACTTGCCGGCCAGCAGCGGACGATTGTCGGGCGGAAATAAAACAGGATCGGCTTTAATCGTTGCAGGCGAGGAAGCTTCCTCTTCATCCTCGTCCGTTTCCTCCTCCGTCGCGGGCGCTGTCGTGGACTTTGCGGTGGCAGGCGTTGATTTCGCAACCGTCTCTGTCCTCATCCCCTCTGGCGGGCAGTTCCCGGCGCGTTTGTACCCGGCTGCTTCCGCCTCTCCGACCGTCTTGAAAAAGATTCGATTCCTCTCCGCCATGTCGCGGTATCCGGGGCAGTCTGGGCGGTGATACTTCTTGCTGCTCTTATTGCCGATGACCGTCCCTTCCGGCGGCGGCGTCCCCCACCTATCAAGCTTCACCTTCTGCCTGTACTCGCCGGGCGGTGTCGGGTTCGGCTCCTGCCATAGCCCGCGCTTTGCAGCCCGCGCCTCATGTTCAGCCTTCGCGTAAGATACTCGATCTTCTGGGGGCTGCTCGTCCTCATACTTCTTATAATGCCACGCCATGCCCGCTTTGATCTGCTCTATGTTGACATCCTTCCCGTCCAACATGACTTTGCCAACCACACGGCGATATTTGTCCATCTTCGAGTAGATGATAGTGACCTGCTTGCCGAAGACTAAATCCGAGAGGTTCTGTTTAGACTTTTGGCCGAATGACTGCTTGGATTCGGGCGCGTCGATGCCTTGAAAGCGTATGCGGTGCTGCTTATTTCCATTGTCCAGCACAGTAATCGTGTCGCCATCGGCAACGCGCACCACTTTGCCTTCTATAACGACCTGGACGTTGTTCTGCGCCAGGGCGACGAGTGAGCAAAAGATTATGACTGTCAGGATCGCTGGAAAACGTCTCATCGGTTAATTCCTTTCATAAAGAGCACGGGCGGCTGATAGAGGCTCATTCGCTCTGTCAGCCGCCTAAATTTGAACCGCATCATATGCCGCACCTGCGCCACGCGGCATTTCAGAATGGTTGCCTCCTAAAAAGAGTCCTCCGACATTAAACTTACCGTCCATAATAGGATTTTTGGCGTCCCTAACGCGAAAGTAACGACTTTAGGTGCGAAAGTAGTTATCGCATGCATGCGAGTTGCTGCAGCCGGGGTGTTAAGTATTAGCTCGGACTTGATCGGCGCAGTTGTAGTTACAATCTTTGTTACCGCATGTATATAAGTTTTAATTGCAATTGTGAACTTTGTATTTGCGACTGCTTGCAACGTGATCGAAGTTGTGAACCTTGTGGTTACACCAGTTAACAACACGATTGCAAGGGTGAACATTATCATAACCAATGTCTTTTCCGCTATTTCAAGGTTGGACTCTGTGATTGTACTTACAATCTTTGTCATTGGGCGTGTAAAAGATAAGATTGCAACTCAATTTGTATTGGTGCAAGCGTAAATTTTTTTGATTTCAGATACGATTTTTCTAGTCGCAGGTGTGAAACACGTTATGGAGCGTGTGTACTTGAGGATAGAATTTGAAAAGTTCTTCGAAGTGAATTGCAAGCCTGTGAAGAAGTGTTGAGGACCTTTTGAGAAGGTTGAAAATTAAGCCGACCTCTTATTACTTTTGGAAAGTTTTATGTAGCGCGTAAGAGTTGTTTATATTGTCCTTATGTTCTCTTCTTGATCTGTCAAAGCCGCCACACGCGACTCCTCAACGGTCGCTACCCCTCTGAAATTGAGTCAGCGTGTCATGCAGACCTATGATCACCGTCCTCTTGGTGACTTTGCTTAAAATTACAAGATTCCTTGCACCTAAAATTGACGGGATATAATGCGCGTCGCCTGATAGGTTCTATCATCAGGGCTATATTGTTCACGTTTAGAGTAAACCCTCGCTGTTTAGCTTCCTTGACAAGTGCCTTTTACCTTACACCAGGAGAAAAACCATGAAGGACACGCAAACTCGAAAGTACGAAGCTTTTCTTCGTGTGCAGGAGTTCGGCAACAACCACGCCGCACGTATCCCGACTGAAACAATTGCTAACGAACTTTTCACGCGCCTGGATGAAATCATCGAGCAGACAAACAAACATTCCAGCGCACAATCTTCCGGCCTACGCGCCGCCAGAGAAGGTGGCACGATCAAAGAAGTCAGGCGTGCCGCATTACACGCACTTCTCAAAGGTATCAGCCGCACGGCAAAATCGCTGCCGACGCCCGGAATGTCCGACAAGTTTCGCGTTCCGAGCAGGCTTAAAGATCAAGACCTGTTGAGCCTGGCACGCTCCATCGCAGCCGACGCTGCTCCCATCAGAATAGAATTCATCAGGCGTGGCCTACCGGCTAACTTTATCGACAACCTTTCAACTCTCATAACTAATTTCGAGCAGGCGGTCGATCAAATGATTCAGAGCGAAGAAACAAGAGTCGCCGCCACCGCCGCCATCAAAGATTTAGTTCAAGGCGGTATGAACGTTCTGCGCCAACTAGACCCGATCATGCGTAATGTCTTCGTAGAAGATCCGGCAACCCTCGCCTCCTGGGGAAGCGCCAGACACGTCGAACGCACCTCGCGATCAAAGAGGACAGACAAGACGCCTGCATCCACCGCGCCGTAAAACGAATGGACGCCGGAACCGCCTGCGAAGCACAGACCTTACTTGATGGCTTCACTAACGAGTGCCGTCAAAGCGTTGTCTTGCAGCGTCTTGTTGTTCTGTAAATCTCCGTGCAGGTCGCAGGCGAAGATGGCGTAGGTGATCGGCAGCGCCGTGTTGAATAAGGGGCTCGCGCGATGCTTGAGGGCGAGGTCTTCTGCGAGCAGCGAGCGGCGCGTGACGCGACCATCGCCTGGCTGGTACATGGCGAGCGTGGCTGCTTTGGCTGTGATGCGCACTCCACTGGAATTGCGAATTGAACGCGGCGCAGTGAGCGTCACCCAGCCGTTCCTCTTCTCATCGCGTAGGAGCACGGGCGCATCCAACGTCTCTTCGCAGTCGCCGCCGAAGGCGAAGAGGGCGACGGGTGCTTCCGTGTCAACCGGGGCGTCCAGCGCTTCGTGGAATCGCTTTGCACGATGAAGCACGGCGGCGAAGTATGCATCCAGGTCTTCGAGCGAGCCGCGACCGAACGGCGCATAATCGCCGTCGGGTTTCCCCTCTATGAAACGCCTGCGGTAATTCGGGTCTGCGACGGGCGACCACCCGTACTGCCTCCACACCGTTGGATCGTAAAGGTCTATCTTGAGCGGTTTCAGGTCGCCATCCAGAAAACGAACGGACGCGCTGTGCGGCATGAGCTGGAAGATGGAGGGCGCTGTCAGGGCATCCTCGCGCGACAGCTTGTTGAGCAGGCGTACGCGGCGGCGCAAGCCCTCGGTTATAGAATAGCCTTCCAGGAGAGTCGAGAAGGCGTCGGCAGAGCCTTCATTGGGCGTACCCATCATGAATATCTTGCTGATACTGGAAGCGCCCGCCCAGGTCGGCACGGGTTGAGATGTATCAGGGGGCAAGTCCGCATCGCCGTACATCGCCGCGTATCGCGCGATGAGGCCGCCCATCGAGTGAGCGACGATGTTGAACTTGAGGTCAGGGCGATTCAGCCTTCTTTTGAGCGCGTCGATGCGGCGCACAAGCTCACGCGCGGTCTCGACGTTATCCCGTCGCCAGTCGTAAGGGAAAACATAAAAGGCGTCGCGGTCTCCGTCCACAGATGGGTTGTTCCAGTCGCCCTCCCTGTAGCCGCCGTAATTGCGCATCGCTTCGAGCAGCTCGTGATAGACGTAGACTTCCGGCACCAGGCGCGAGAGCTTGAGTGTATCTATGATCTTGCGTGCGACGAGCTTGTCGCGGTTGCGTTCAAGGTCTGGGGTGAGCGGCAGGCTGAGCCCATCGTCCGAAGCGCGAAAGACAGAAGGCCACGCCACCTCTCCCGTCTCCTCGTTGACAAGCTGCGAGCCGAGTATGCCAGGGATGATGATTACGGGGCGCTTGCCCGTGCGCGTGCGTGCTTCTGCGAAGATGCGCGAGAGATTCGGCGTGCGCCGCGCTCCGCAACTCGACAGCAAAGTCGCAAACGCACAGAGCGCAACCAATAGAAGGGCGCGCACACGCACACCCTTCTCGTGATGATAGTCTCTTTTAGCGAGGATGATTTGTCGCAAGATGAAATTTAATAGGACAGATTATCCGCAGATGCAAACAGACAAATGTTGATAAGGCAAAAGGATAGCACCGCAGTTTCCATTATACTTTCATATCTGTGTTTATCTATGTGCATCTGCGGTTTCACTTTAGTATTAATCAGGCGGTGCTTCCCACCTGCGATTGATCAGGCTGGCGACGAAGCCCGCGCCGAAACCGTTGTCTATGTTGACGACCGTTACATTGGAAGCGCAGGAGTTGAGCATTCCAAGCAGTGCCGCGACGCCGCCGAACGACGCGCCGTAGCCGATGCTCGTCGGCACGGCCACGACGGGCACGCTCACCAGGCCGCCGACGACAGACGGCAGCGCGCCTTCCATCCCCGCCGCCACCACGATGACGCGCGATCTTTGTAGCAACTCCCGCTCGGCGAGGATGCGATGGATTCCGGCCACCCCCGCGTCCCAGATTCTCTGGACGCGATTACCCATCGCCTCAGCCGTCAATGCCGCTTCCTCTGCGACCGCGATGTCGCTCGTGCCCGCCGTGACAATGGTGATCTCGCCTGCGCCACGCTCAGTGTGGTCGCGCCGTATGCGTATCATGCGCGCCACCTCATGCCATTCGGCATCGGTGGCGACGTTGCGCACTTCTCCGAACGTTCCTTCATCCGTGCGCGTCACGAGTACATTAGGCGCATGGCGTATGAGGCGCTCGACGATGCCGACGACCTGCGCGCGCGTCTTGCCCGCCCCGAAAACGACTTCAGGAAAACCCTGTCGCGCGAGGCGCGCATGATCGACACGCGCATAACCTATATCCTCATAATGCAGCTCACCAATCAGGCGCGCGGCCTCCTCTGTCCCTACTTCGCCGCTTCTGTGCGCGCGCAACAGCTTTTCTATCCCATTCAAATCCATTTGATAGACCTGCCATTCTGATCCTGCCACTGCTGTATCCAGAGGCGCGCGCCATTCTAGCATCGAAGGCGACCGCACTCGAAATGCGCTCGCTTGCGCTTAACCTGCGCGGCTCGTAAGATTCTGTAGACAGTAGATAGTAGTCAGGAGTCAGTAGAAAGGAAAAAATGTAACGTCACGCTTTCCTATGATTGATAAGCTTAATACGAAAATGCATCAACCGCTTCTCTGTTCTACTGACTCCTGTTTACTGACTGCTGTCCACTCATTACCGTCATGGAATTAACCGTCGCCATCACAGGGGCCTCCGGCTCAATTTACGCGCATCGTACGCTCGTTCACCTGGCGGCGAGCGGCACGCTTGAGCGTATCAACCTGATTATGTCGGAGTCTGCGCAAACGGTGGCGCGTGTCGAGTTGGGCGCGGACCTCGTAGATTCCGACCTTCACAAGATCAACGCGTGGATCGGCCTTGCGCCCGATGCGAAGCTCGTGCGCGTGCACCGTCTGGACAATTTCGCAGCCGTTCCGGCTTCGGGATCGCACAGGCAGGAGGGCATGATCGTCGTCCCCTGCTCGATGGGCACGCTGGGCGCAATCGCTTCGGGCGCATGCACGAACCTGATTCATCGCGCGGCAGACGTGACCTTGAAAGAGGGACGCAAGCTTGTGCTGGTCCCGCGCGAGTCGCCTTACAATGCGATTCACCTGGAGAACATGCTGCGGCTGGCTCGCGCCGGAGCGCGCATACTCCCGGCCAGTCCCGCCTTTTATCATCGCCCGCAAACGATCTTGGAGATGGTGGATCATCTGGTCTTCCGTATCTTGGATCAATTCGGCGTCCCCCATTCGCAAGCGACGCGCTGGACAGGGGAGGAACAGCAGGCCGCAAAGCAGTAGGCAGATAAAGCAATGACAGTTTCCAGATTCGAGCTTTCAAATTTACGGTTTGAGCTTTCAAATATTCGTTGCCTTCCGCTCAACGCCTTCTGCATTTTGCTCGCCTTGCCTTCTGCTTTCCGCATTCTGCCTGCGGCCTGCTCTCTTTTGGCGATTTGCCAAGGTTTGCCGAGGGAAATGTGGCTTTTGTCGGGTATCAAGCATGGCCTCTTCCTTGCATAAAGATGATTGGGAAGAAGATGTTGAAAGAGATGCTGTGGCTGAATCCGTGGGCGGAAAGGGAGATATTGGGGCAGTGAGATTACCGGTCATACAGGGACTGATACGAAGACGCATCCTCGTCAACTTTCGTGTTGACCGGCAGGTGGCGCTGCGTCAGATGCCGGCTTGCTTCCGGCCAAAGCTACAGGCGGGGCAGGCCGTCGCGGGCATCTGCCTGATTCGTCTTGAGCACATTCGACCGAAGATGATGCCTGAGATCGTCGGGCTCAATAGCGAGAACGCTGCTCATCGCGTGGCCGTACTGTGGGATGATGAGCGAGGCGAGGGGCGCGAGGGGGTCTTCATCCCGCGCCGCGACACAGACTCGCAGGTAGCGCGTTTGATGGGAGGCCGTGTCTTTCCAGGCGAGCATCACAGGGCATCTTTCAGTGTCAGCGAGACCGAGAACGAGATCAGTTTCAAGATGAAGTCACAGGACGAGGAGGTCGCAGTTGAGCTGAAGGGAAGGGTCGCAGACAAGTTGCCGCCATCCTCTATCTTCCCTTCGCTACAGGCGGCGTCGTCATTTTTTGAAGCGGGATCATTGGGCTACTCTGTGACGGGTGATCCGAGTCTGCTTGACGGTGTGACGCTCAGAACCGAAGGTTGGCGCGTTGAGCCGTTGGACGTGACGGAAGTCTACTCAAGCTACTTTGCGGATGAATCCAGATTTCCGAAAGGGAGCGTGGAGTTCGATCATGCGCTGATTATGAGGAACATTGCGCACGAGTGGCACAGTGCATCGCAACTTTATGTGTGAGGTGGGAGGGCCGACATCCTGCACGGACGTATCATGGTAACCGTCGCTCGAAACATACGCACGACGCTCGAAATGATTAAGATCGAGCACACGCTGTTTGCGCTGCCCTTCGCTTTTCTGGGGGCGGTGCTGGCGGCGAAGGGTTTGCCGTCGCTTCAGCAGCTCGTCTGGATCACGCTGGCGATGATCGGCGCGCGCTCCTGCGCGATGGCTTTCAACCGTATCGCAGACCGCGAGTATGATGCGGCCAATCCGCGCACGCGCGGGCGTGCGCTTCCGGCGGGTGCTCTTTCGGTCGGCTTCGTCTGGGCGTTTACGATTGTTTCGGCGGCGCTCTTCTTCCTGGCCGCCGCGATGCTCAACCGTCTGGCGCTGATGCTCGCTCCGGTCGCGCTCGCCAGCATCCTGCTCTATTCCTACACGAAGCGGTGGACGGCTCTTTCACATCTCGTGCTCGGCTGGTGTCTGTCGATTGCGCCGACGGGCGCGTGGATTGCCGTGCGCGGCGCACTCGATAGTCCAGTGCCGCTCCTGCTCTCGCTCGTCGTGCTGCTGTGGACGGCGGGGTTTGACGTGCTCTATGCGTGCCAGGATTACGATTTTGATCTGCGGGCGGGCTTGCGCTCGATCCCAGAAAGATTTGGCATCAAACGGGCGTTCTGGATTTCAAGACTCTTCCACGCGGAGGCGTTTGCGACGCTCGTCGCGTTATACTTCATGACGGGACTCGGTATGTTAGCGCTCGTCGGCGTCGTCTTAACCGGCGCGCTGCTCGTCTACCAGCACACGCTCGTTCGCGCCGATGATCTAGGACGCTTGAACGCGGCGTTCTTTACGACCAATGCTTTTGTCAGCGTCATACTCTTTGTGACTTTCGGAGGCGCGGCACTTTTAAGTTCCGGGTTTCGAGTTTAGCGTTAGAGCGCGTGTGTAAAAAGAGGGTTCGAGAATGATGAAGCAAGATTTGAACGCAAAGGACGCAAAGGAAAAGCGCGCAAAGGGCACAAAGAGGTTGTCCTCTGCGACCTTTGCGAAAAACCTTTGCGCACTTTGCGTTTAAATCTCCTCTTCCTGGACACGCTCCTGGAAAACGAAACGAGAAGCAATTTCATCAATAAGGATGGTTCAGAGTGCAAACTTTAGTTTGCTGGATTTAAGCTAAAAACAAGCTGAAGCTTGAACTCTTAACTTCCCGATTCCTTATGGATGAGATGAGTTTCATACACCAATGAATTTTTCACACGACCCAAATCTCAACGAGCTTGCCCCGAAAGTGGAGCGCGGCGAGCGTTTGACGTTTGACGATGGGCTGAAGCTTTACGCGACCGTTGATCTGGCGGCGCTGGCGAAGCTGGCCGATACGGTCAGGCGACGCCTGCACGGGTGCACGACCTACTTCAACGTCAACCGCCATTTCAATCCGACCAACATCTGCTACGTCGATTGCAAGTTCTGCGGCTTCTATCGCACGCCGCGCGCGGCAGACGCCTACACGCACAACATAGAGGAGAGCCTGCGCATCGCTGGCGAAGCGGTCAGCGAGGGCGCGACCGAGCTTCACATCGTCGGCGGCCTCAATACCAAGCTGCCTTTCAGCTACTACACAGACCTTCTCTCCTCGCTCAAGCGCGCCTACCCGCAGCTTCATCTGAAGGCGTTCACGATGGTCGAGCTGGATCACTTCGCGCGCTTCTACAAGATGAAGGATGAAGATGTGATAGAGCAGTTGAAGCAGGCCGGGATGGATTCATGTCCGGGCGGGGGCGCGGAGATTTTCCGCGAGCCGACGCGCTCCCTTCTCTGCGCGCACAAGTGCGACGCAGAGCGCTGGCTCTCTCTCTCCGGGATGGTTCATGCCGCAGGCTTGAAGACAAACGCGACTATGCTCTACGGCCACATCGAATCGCTTGAAGATCGCGTCGATCACTTCATACGCCTGCGCGAGCAGCAGGACAAGTCCGGCGGCTTCCAGTGCTTCATCCCGCTCGCCTTCTATCCTGAGAATACGAAACTGGCGCACCTGCCGGGGCCTTCAGGGATAGATTCGCTGAAGACGATGGCCGTCTCGCGCCTGATGCTAGACAACTTCCCGCACATCAAAGCCTACTGGGTGATGCTCGGAAAACGTCTCGCGCAGGTCGCGCTCCACTACGGCGCGAACGACCTGGACGGCACGATCACAGACGGCGGCGAGCTATCGGAAAGCTACTCGGTCGAGTCGAACAATGAAGTTAAGATGTCCAAACAGGAGATCATCGCGCTCATCGAAGACGCTGGCTTCGATCCGGTCGAGCGCGACACGGTCTATAACAAAATCAGTCCGTTGTCCGTGGTCAGCAGTCCGTTGCAGGCTGACTATCCTTCGAGCTGACACTTTATCTCTCAATTTACGCTCCATAAACAACGGGCAACGGACAACGGACTACTGACAATGTCTTTTACTATCACCGTCGCACATTCGCCGGATTCCGACGATGCGTTCATGTTCTACGCGCTCGCGACCAACAAGCTCGACACGGGCGACGTGCGTTTCAGGCATGTGCTCGAAGATATACAGAGCCTCAACGAAAAGGCCATGCACGGGCGCTACGAGGTGACGGCGATCAGCTTTCATGCCTTCGCCTACGTCGCGGACAAGTATGCGCTACTGCCGCACGGCGCATCCATCGGCGACAATTATGGCCCCATCGTCGTCTCGCGTGAGCCACACGCCGCCGAAGATTTGTCGCGCCTGAAGGTCGCCATTCCGGGCTTGCTCACGAGCGCTTTCCTGGCGCTCCGCATCTTTAATCCGACGTTTGAGTACGAAGTGATTCCCTTCGATCAGATCATCAAGGCCGTCGAGGACGGGCGTTGCGACGCCGGACTCCTCATACACGAGGGGCAGCTTTTCTACGAGTCTCTGGGTCTACACAAAATCATAGACCTGGGCGAATGGTGGCACGAGCGAACAGGTCTGCCCCTGCCTATGGGCGGCAACGCGATCCGGCGCGACCTCGGACAGCAAATGATGCGCAAGGTCTCCGGCTACCTGCACGAGAGCATACGTTACTCTTTGGAGCACCGCGAAGATGCGCTCCGGTACGCGATGCAGTTTGCGCGTGATATGAAACCGGAGCTGGCGGATCGCTTCGTCCGAATGTGGGTCAACGACCTGACGCTCGACTACACGGATAGGGGACGCGAGGCCGTCAGATTGCTGCTCAAGGAAGGCTTTGAGCGCGGGATTATTCCCTATCGCGTCGAAGTGGATTTTGTCGAATAGAGCACATCTCAATTGAGCGTCTAGGAAAGAAGAGATTTAAACGCAAAGGACGCAAAGGTGAAGACGCTAAGGGCGCGAAGAAGCATCATCTCTTTGCGCGCCCTGGCGTCTTCACCCTTGCGTTCTTTGCGTTTAGAGTATTACACGGCAGATCGGTGACGCACGGCCTTAGTGCCCCCTCGCAACTATAGGCCGTGCGTCACCGATCTTTTCGCGTCGTGCGAACTTTAGCTCGCCGCAGCCAGGCGGCTTGGGTGAGCATGTCGTAGTGCCTCCGCTTTGAGCGCGTTGATCACGCTCTCGGCTCGCAGGGCGACGTGGCCGAGCGCGTCCGCCACCTCCCATTCGACTACAAAGCTGCGCGCCAGCGCCGTCAGTGGCTTCATGGTCGCGATGATGATGCGACAGTTGACGGGGCGTGGGTAGGGGTCGCCCACCGGTGTATAGCGCCCTGTCTCGACAATCCGGCAGAGGACGTGGCGCGCCGCGGGCGCTAACTTTTCAATGTTGGTGATGAAAAGCGTCCCCATGCCCGCTGCTGCGAGCAGTCCTCTGCCGTCTTGAGAGATGGGCGCGACGCCGCCCGTCGCTCCGCCCAGTAGGAGCGACGTGCGGTCGCCGCGCAGGTCATCGGCGAGCTGGCGTCCATCGAGCTCCTCCCACGAGCCCGAAGTCTCATCCGCCCCATGTAGCAACGTGGCCGCTCTACGTTGCATCTGCGCTTGCGCGCTATAGAGGTTCACGGGGAGCCGGGATGACGCCAGCCGCCGATATGAGGACCTGAGCCTCGTTTCGTCGGTGATCCAGTTAGCCAGTGTTTCGACGCTATCTCTCATCATAGTAAGAAACCCAAAAATAGCGAGGATAACAAGGTTGACGATCTGTGTGTGACGCAAGCGAGGCAGATCGAGTTAGCTGACACGTCAGGGGCTTTTCGAAATCTGTGTTGAAGCCGGAAGGATCGTGACCGATCCAAAGCCCCTGCGGCTAAACCACCGAATCAATTTTAAGAACTAGCTCAGCATCAAGGCTAGATAATCAAGGATGATAACCACGATGCCGGGAGACTCCGCGGTCCCATTAGTTGGAGCAGTGACGCCCGGAGATTCCGCAGTCCCATCAGCAGCAAACGCTTGCGGTGTGCCAAGGCTCACTACGAGCGCCAGCAAAACAATGCCTATCAGTTTTTTAATCCTCTTCATTATCCGGTTCCCCTCACGAGCGAAAGTTTTTAGCTTAGTTAATCAGGTACTCGAAAGACTTTGTGAATAGCGACCTGCCCGTCGCTATCAATCCCTACTCTTAACAAGGACTGTGCCAGAGGCCGGGCGAGAGTGCCGTTTCCGTCTCTGGCCCAATAAAACCGTGGCTTTACGAAGAGGCGCTGGCCGAACCGGTGATTAAAAGTGACAGGAATTTTGCGGGGCGCGCGCACGCAGGCCAAGGGCGCGAAGAGATTAAGCCTGCAAGTTTCAGTGGTTTAGGTGGACGAGGGAGATTTTGCGAGAGGCGCAAAATTTTTTGCGCTGTTAGTTGTGAGATTCTTCGTCGCTGCTCAAGTTCAAATCGGGGTGGCCGATGTTGAGCTTATTCAGCTTGTAGTTGAGCGTTTGCCTGCGCAGGCCGAGCAGCTCGGCGGCGCGCGTGGCGTTACCGCCATGACGTGCGAGTGCCTCGGAGAGCAGTTGCCGCTCCACTTCCAGCATGATCTCCTTGAAGTTGACGGGCTTGGAGAAATCCAGGTGAAAGCGCACGGGCGCAGGCGTCGCAGCCGCACGCAAGATGTCGGGCGAGAGCGACTCGGCTCCAACGGATTGTCCGTCTTCGGCGAAGACGACGATGCGCTCGATCTCGCTGCGGAGCTGGCGCACGTTGCCGGGCCACAGGTAGCGCGTCAGGTAGCCCATCGCCTCGGGCGTGATCCCGGCGAGATGTCGGTTGTTGCGACGGCATGTCTCCTCGAAATAATAGGAGGCCAAAAGCGGAATGTCTTCGGGGCGTTCGCGCAAAGGCGGTACTTTAATGACGAACGTGTTGAGGCGATAGAAGAGGTCTTCTCGAAAGCGCCCCTCGCGCACGTCTCGTTCGAGGTCTCGATTGGTCGCACAGATGACGCGGACGTTGACTTTGCGCGGAGCCTCACCGAGCGGCATGATCTCGCCGCCCTGCAAAAAGCGCAGCAGCTTGGGCTGCACTTCGAGCGAGAGGTCGCCGATCTCGTCCAGAAAGAGCGTCCCGCCTTCGGCTGCGCGGATGATGCCGCGTTGATCGTTGATGGCTCCTGTGAAAGTGCCGCGCCGGTGGCCGAAGAGCTGGCTTTCGACCAGCTCGCGCGGTGCCGCCGTACAGTTAAAGGGAAGAAAGGTTTTTTCCCGGCGCGGGCTCTCTTCGTGCAGCGCGCGCGCGACGACCTCTTTGCCCGTCCCGCTCTCGCCCAGGATTAAGACCGTGGCATCCGAATCCTTCAGTCGCTCCATGCGCGCCAGCACGTCGCGCATCGCAAAGCTGGTGGCGATGAGGTTCGGGAAGAGACCCGAAGCGCTCGGCAACGCTATGGCGTTGAAGGGGCGCGCGCGTCGCATATCCGTGCGCATGTCTATCATCTGTAGCGCCAGCCGGGCTGAGCCGACGAGCACGTCCAGAATCTCCGAGCGACGGTCGGACAAAGGCGCTGGCGCATGCAGGTAGAGGACGAAAGCGCCCCCGTTGCGGCGCGCGCCGAGCGTGCGGCAATGCTCGTCTTGCGTCGCGCGCGGAGTCGTCTGCATCCTCAACGTCCCGACTTCCCCTGAAGTTGCAGCCTGCGCGCCCGGCTCCTTTGCCGCAAGGTGCTTGGTGACGGCTGCCGCCCCGCGCGCCCGTCCCGTTTCGTCCAGGTCGATGCTGGCCTGCGCGTAGAGCTGCCCGTCGTCGTCAACTGCAAAAACGGCAGCGCCATCGGCGGCGAGCGCCGTTTTCGCCGCAAACATCAGTTCGCGCAGGAGGCGCTCGCGCCCGCTCGCGGCGTTCAAGACCTGCATGATGAGTGGGGCCACGTCCGGCGGGATCAGGTTGATGGAGGGTGCGGGCGCAACCTGCCAGGCAGCCATGCGTTCGGCTGCGCGGCGTGCTTCGCCATCGGCGCGCTCTATGTCCAGCTCAGCGCCGAGGGTGCGAAACTGCCCGGCAGCCTCTTGAAAGCGCTCGTGCGCGGATGCATACTCGCCGCGTCGCAACAAGCTCTCGGCGTGCTCAAAGACGGTCACGGCCACCTGGTAAGCGGCGTTCATCGAGCGGAAAGCCTCTTCGGCCTGCTGGAAAAGGCGCTCGCCGCGCGAAGGGTCGCGCCGCCGCGAGACGAAATTCGCGACGTTGCGTTGCAGCAGGGCATCCAGGTACGGGTACGGAAGGCGTTCCAGCTCGGCCTGCGCAATCGCCGCCCAATCCTCTGCGGGCATCCACTTGTCGCTGCGTCTGTAGCCTTCGACCATCAAAAGCGCCGCCTCAGACGCCATCCGCTCGTCGTTGACTTCGCGCGCCAGGTCGCGCGCATTGCGCGCATAGGTGAGCGACAGGTGAGTGTTGCGCGCCATGAGCCAGAGCTTGGCGAGCGAGAGCAGAGTCTGCGTCTCATCCTTCTTACTACTAAACTCTCTGGCGCGCACCAGCGCCGTGCGCAGCAGCTCGTTGGCCTCCTGCACGCGCCCCTGATGCGCGCGCAGAGCGCCGAGCGTCTCCGTATATCTGGCCTCGCTCAACTGATCCTCGCTTTGACGCGCGATTCCTAAAGCCTGCTGCACGTAGCTTTCGGCCAGCGCCCACTCGCCCGTATAAGTAGAGACCAGCGCCAGATTGTTGTAGACCATGCCCATCAACAGGTCGTTATGAAAGCCTACGAGGTGCTCCAGAGCGCGGCGCGACGAATTCGCCGCCTCGTAAAAGTTGCCCTGGTAGAGCAGCATCACGCCCAGATTATTTTGCAGGCGCGCGCGGCTGATCTCATCTGCGGTGTGACTGAGAAGGCGCAGGGCGCGGCGATAACACATCCCCGCCTCGTCCAGGTCGCCTTCGTGACGCGCGACCAGCCCTAGGTTCATGTAGGAGATGGCGAGCGCACGATCTTTACGCGCGCGCCTTCCCCACTCGATGGCGATCTCGTAGTGCTCGCGCGCCAGAGCCTGTTCGTCGAGCGACCAGTAGGCGCGTCCCAGGCAATGATAGGCGCGCGCCAGATTGGCGGAGTCGCCCGTCGGCTCAAGAACCTCGCGGGCGCGGTTGAGCAGCGTCACCGAGCGCGTAAAGTCGTTCTGCCAGTAAGCGCGTGAGCCGAAGGCGAGCAGGAGCAGACCGCGCAGGTGCTGCGTAAAACCGTCCAGGGCATGGACATCAAAGGGAGCCAGCACTTCGCCCGCATCATCATTACGGCCTAGCCCTTCGTAAACTTCTGCGAGGGTGACGCGCGCCTCCACACCTCGCTCACTCAAGGGGTGATCCGCGCCCTCTTTAATCAGATCAAGCAGGAGCTTTTGCGCGCCCGCCAGATCGCCTCGCTCGATGCTTCTATGAGCACGAATGAGTCTATCGACGGGGGGGCTCTGATTGGTTAAGGTTTGCATCATCAAAGTCTTAAGGGGCGGAAAATTTTGTCAACAATGCAGGCGAGGCGAACAACGGCTGAGCGACAGTATAGCATATTCGAGTAGTCAGTAGTCAGTAGCCAGTAGGCAGTAAAAAAAGAAAATCCGTCGCTGCTGTAGAATGCTCATTCCCTCAGTTATAGTAGACAGCCGATACCCGGCGCGTTTTTTTATTTACCGGCTGCTGGCTGCTGTTTTCGAAGGATGGCAACATTCAGGGACAGGTCAGGCATCTGATGAGTTTGCGTCTCAGTTTCAGTCGAAGCCAGGCGGCGTTATTCTTTCTTGATTCAAAACGAGCCGTATTTATCTTAACGAAAGAGCGAACCATGATGAAGAGTCTGTTTATCTCAAGCTTTGCCGTGGCGGTGTTTTCTCTCTTCTGCGTTGGGCCATATGGAAAGGCATTCGCGCAGGCTAAGACGGATGTTTCTACAGGTGTGACCAAGGGGGTTGCTCCTGTCAATGTCAGCCAGATTATTAGCGCCGTCGCGGCCAAGGAGACTGAATTCCGCCAGGCGCTCAACAATTATGTCTTCAAGCGGGATGCGCTTATCCAGACCATCGGGTTTGGAGGTCAAATCACTGGCGAGTACCACCGCGTGTCGCAGTTTACCTTCGACGATCAGGGTCAACGTTTTGAGAAGATCAACTTCTTCCCGGCTCCGACGCTGAAGGAAATAGAGATTTCTAATGAAGACCTAGACGACCTGGGCGGCATTCAGCCCTATGCGCTTGAGACGACCAAGATCAATCAATATAACTTCACCTATGTCGGCAAGGAGCATATTGACGAATTAGACCTGTATGTGTTCGATGTCGCGCCAAAGGTGTTGCCGAAAAGGGTCAGCGAGCGCTTTTTTAAGGGACGCATCTGGATAGATGATCGTGATTTGCAGATCGTCAAGGTGAAGGGTAAGGGCGTCCCTGAGGGGAAGCAGCGTTTTCCCACTTTTGAGACATACCGCGAACAGATCGACGGTCGCTTCTGGTTTCCCACCTACACGTCTGCTGATGAGGAGTTAGAATTTCCAGATGGTCAGACCATACACGTACGCATGACGGTGCGCTATACGGAGTACAGGCGCTTCCGCAGCGACGTGAAGATCATAGAGGACACAGAGCCTGGAACAGAGCCGGAGGCCGAACCAACGCCGTCGCCTGCGAAGCCCAAGCCCTAGAGACAAAGCCCCTCACGGGCAGCGCCGGAGCGTCCTCGATCCGCGTTGGCGGCGTCAGAGTTTTCAGAGGCTCAAAGGGGTTTGTGACCTTTTGCCAGCCTAAAGCATAGCCGAACTTCCGTGAACCAGTACTGTTCTGGTTTCAGCTCAACTCTCTGTGCCCCCTCCGTGTTCTCTCGGGTCTGCGGTGGTGAATCAACTCCTACAGACACTCGCCACCGCAGGACGAGAGAGGCGGCACAGAGCACCAATCACATGAGGGCTCTACTCGTGAACGTGCCCGGTTAGAGCTATTCGCCCGCCCCTGTTATACTCCCTGTGTACCCTAGTTCCCGGCTTTATCCGGCGAGCCGGAGTTTTGTACCCGTCACCAACTCTAACTTAACCGCTTTAACCGGAATCGCCATGAAACGTTTTCTCACATCGATCTTCGCTCTGGTACTCTTTTCTCTCGTCTGTTCTGTGCCAAACCCGTCGGCGCTGGCGCAAAGCGGCAGTAGTAGCAGCAGCACGACGGCAACGCTTTCTCGTCCGGGCGTTGATGTCGAACAGATTATTCGCGCGCTCACGACCAAAGAGACGGAGTTTCGACGTGAACTCAATAATTATGGTTTTAAGCGCGATGCGGTCGTTCAGCTTATAGGCTTCGGCGGGCAGATCGCGGGCGAGTATCACCGCATCTCAAACTTCACCTTTGATGACAGCGGCAACATCTTTGAGAAGATCGTTTTCTTCCCGATGCCTACGCTCGCCCCCTCGCAGAATGATCTGGACGACCTCGGCACCATACAGACCTTCGTGCTCGAACCGGCCAGGATCGGCCTCTACAGCTTCACCTATGTCGGCAAAGAGCGCATCGACGAGATAGATACACACGTCTTCGACACGGGGCCGAAGGTGCTGCCGGGCAGCAGCTCCGGGGGACGTTTCTTTCAGGGGCGTATCTGGGTGGACGACCGCGACATGCAGATCGTGAAGGCGCGCGGCAAGGGCGTCCCGGAGGGCAATGAGCGCTTTCCCACTTTCGAGTATTATCGCGAGCAGATCGACGGGCGCTACTGGTTTCCCAGCTACACCTATGCAGACGAACAACTGGTGCTGAAGACAGGCCAGGTGATTCACGTTCGCCTGCGCATACGCTTTACAGACTACGAGCGCCTGCGCGGTAAAGTGAGAATCCTCGAGGCGGAAAAAGAGAATGAAGAGACGCCGCAGCCCAAGCCGAAACCTTAATCGCCACAGGCTCTGATTTTTCCCGCCGCGACGAGCGGCCTGCTCTCTCATAGCAGGCTTCAGCTCATCTCATCTCCGCGTCATCCTTTTTTTGCAGGCCGAGTTCTTCGGCGATACGCGTGTGCACCTGGCGTATGAGACGCTCGACATCTTCATCCGTTGACAGCCCTGCCGTCTCGATGGGCGGAAGCAGCACCATCTCGATGGTGCCCGCCCTGGCCTCGCCGGTTCCTTTGCCCATCAGCGCGTCCGTATTCTTCATCGCGACCGGCACGATTGAGACGCCCGCTTCAATCGCCATGTAGAACGCGCCCTTCTTGAAGGGCAGCATGTGGCCGGGGCGCGCCCGCGTGCCCTCTGCAAAGACGCCGAACGAGACGCCGGAGCGAATGCGCTCGGTCGCCGCCTGCACCGTCTCAATGGCGCGCTCTCTGTTGGAGCGATCAATCGCCATGATGTTGACGTAGCCCATGCCGTAACCGAGGATCGGAACCTTCAACAGCTCCTTCTTGGCGAGTAATCCTATGCGTCGTCCCAGGTGGCAGAAGAGCGTCGCCGTATCCAGGTATGATCTGTGATTCGAGATGAAGACGTAAGTTTGTCGCGGGTCTAGATGCTCGCGCCCTCGCACACGCACCTTCATGCCGCTCAGGCGCAGCCACTGGCGTCCGCCCCAGAGAGCCCAGGGATAGACCCACTCACGATGTCTGGCCGCCCACGAGATGAGAATCGCGGGCGGCCCGAAGATCAAGAGCAGCAGCGCGGCGACCAGGTGAGACCACCAGTAGAGCAGCCGCCCGCCGAGCCGTCCGTGCTCCTCTGTGTTAGACTCCACGGTGCGCGGTTTGGCAATCGCGTCTCCACCGTCAATCAATTCACTCGAAGGATTTTCTGAATGCATCGTCATTCGCTCGCCATCTCTCTCTTTATCGCCTTCTCGCCGATCATCACTTTCACAGGGCTTGCGGCGCGCGCAGAGAGTTCGCGCCAGACCCAGACTACAGCGGCTGCGATCCCCAGCCCGCGCTCCGTACTGGGCTTCTCGCCCGGCGATGACCGTACGATTGCAGACTGGCGCGAGATTGTAAACTATTTTCAGCTTCTGGATAGAGCGAGCGACCGCCTCCTTGTCGAATCAATCGGCACGACGACCGGGGGACGCCCCCTCATCGTCGCTTTCATCAGCGCGCCTCAGAACATTCGCGACCTGGATCGGTACAGGGAGATTCAGCGCAGGCTGGCAGACCCTCGCACCATCACGGGCGAAACAGAGCTGGCACGCCTCCTCGGTGAAGGCAAGACTGTGGTCGTCGTCTCGTGCTCGATTCATTCGGACGAAGTGGTCGCCTCGCAGATGTCCATGCAGCTCGCATATCAGCTCGCCACGTCTGAGGACGCGCAGACGCGCGAGATTCTACGCAACACGATTCTACTTCTGATTCCCTCCCCTAATCCTGACGGCATACAGATGGTCGCGGACTGGTATCGCAAGACGCTCGGCACGCCCTTTGAAGGGAGCGCGCCGCCCACGCTCTATCACACCTACGCCGGGCACGATGATAACCGCGACTGGTTCATGCTCAACCTGCGCGAGACGCAACTCGTGACGCGCATCCTCTGGAAAGAATGGTTTCCGCAGATCATCTACGACGTACATCAGCAGGGCACGAGCGGCGCTCGCTTTTTCATCCCGCCCTTTCATGATCCGGCGAACCCGCACATCGCGCCGCTGCTGCTCCGCCAGGTCGGCGTCATCGGCTCGAAGGTCGCGGCAGACCTTCAGGCGGCGGGCTTTCGCGGCGTCATCACAAACGCCATCTACGATACTTGGTGGCATGGAGGATTTCGCTCCGCGCCCTATTATCACAACTCCATAGGCATTCTCTCCGAAGCCGCGAGCGCCCACCTCATGACGCCCGTCAACGTCATGCGCGCTGAGCTTGCTCAAGCGAAGGCGCGCGGGATGGACTCCGCGCTCCACCCTGCGTGGAACTTTCCCGATCCGTGGCCCGGCGGGTGGTGGCATCCGCGCGACATCCTCAACATGGAGCTGGCGGCGGCGCGCTCCATCCTCTCAACGGCAGCCCGCTATCGCGGCGAATACCTGCGAAACTTCTACGAGCTTGGACGCGCGAACATTCGTCCATCGACAGCCCTTGAGCAGCCGATGGCCTATCTCATTCCGGCCGGGCAGGGCAATGATGAGGCGGTGGCAAAGTTGATTGACGCGCTCGTCAGGCAAGGGGTTGAAGTACACAGGCTGGAGCGCGAGCTGCATGTCACGCGCGCCGCCGGGCTGGATAAATGGGAGGAAGCCCCTGCGGGCAGCTACATAATCTTTCTGGCGCAGCCCTATCGCTCGAATGTCCTGGCTCTGTTCGAGCCACAGGTCTACCCGCAGCGCCGATTACCAACAGGTGAGCTGGAGCGACCTTACGATGTCGCGGGCTGGACTCTGCCCATGCAGATGGGCGTCGAGACTATTCCACTGATGACGATCAAAGAAGGCGCTTCCGAGCGGCGCTTGACGCTCATTCAGACGAGCGCGGAAGTCAGGCGCGATCTGGGCCTGGCCTTGCAGCAGGGCGAAGCTTCGCCCGTCGCCAACCCCTTCAAGCGCGCCGTCCGGCTCGGCGTCTATAAAAGCTGGGCGGCCTCTATGGACGAGGGCTGGACGCGCTTCCTTCTGGACACGTTCAACGTGCCCTACCAATCGCTCTTTGATGCTGACATGCGTCGCGGAAATCTGCGCGCCCTCTACGACGTGATCATCCTGCCTTCGCAGCGTATGAAGACTATCGTCGAAGGCAATGCGCCGAAGAGTTATCCGGCAGAGTTTACGGGCGGCATCACGGAGGCGGGCGTCGAGAACCTGCGCCGCTTCGTCCAGGAAGGAGGCACGCTCATCTGTTTCGACGCGGCGGCGGAACTGGCGACCAGGCGCTTCAATCTCCCTTTGCGCAACGTGCTTGAAGGCGTCGGCGCATCCGAGTTCTACTGCCCCGGCTCGATCCTGCGCATCGACCTCGACAAGACCCACGCGATCACGCGAGGCATGCCCCGCGCCGCAGACGCATACTTCATCCATAGCTCTGCCTTTGAGTTGACTGACGCCGCAGCAGCAGACCGCGTGCACGTCGTCGCGCGCTACGCGGAGAAGAATCTGCTTCGTTCGGGCTGGCTCACGGGCGAAAGCCGCATCGCAGGCCGCATCGCGCTCGCAGAGGTCTCCATGGGTCGTGGCCGCGTCATCCTTTTCGGCTTTCGCCCACAGCACAGAGGGCAGACGTGGGGCACTTTTCCTTTGATCTTCAACGCCATCGGAGGCTAAAAGCGGCAGCGGCGTTGATGGCGATCAAGGTTTCCGCCGCCAGCGGAAGAAGATGTCGGCTGAAGCTTAGGCGGCGTAGCAGGCATACATCCAAGGCGACCTGTTAGGTCTTCCCGTTGCGACCTTCACTATCATGGCGCTCAACCACCGTCATGAGGTTCTTGATATTCTTGTCACTGCGAATTTGAGCATCGACAAGCATGTTCATCTTATCGCCAAACTCATTCATCTGATCATCGAATTTATTCATCTTCTCGCTGAATCCGTCCGTCCGCTCGTCCGTACTTCGCGCGAGTTTGACAAGGATGAGAAACGACTCTTCGAGCCTTCCGGTGCGCTCCTCATATTTCAATTGAGCATCCGTCAACTTATCAACCTTCTCAGTCACCCGATCTTCCTTCTCGGTGATCTCTTCAACCTTCGCAGTAACTTGTTCGACCTTTTCGGTGATGCGTTCAATATTAACTGTTATCTGAGCCTGATGCTCAAGGATGAACTGCATCGTCCTCTCTGCCTCTTCGTTGGTCACACCTGATCGCCCTTCCACGTAAAATTTATGGTCGCGTGACGGGTAAATATTATCACGCCCTCCTCGCCCAAAGCATAGAACATAAATTGTCTTAGTCTGAATTCCTGCTTTTACCTTTTTACTTTTGCTTTGTTTAGAGCTATCTTTAAATAGTCTCGTCCGAATCTCTCCTCTTTTGTCGGCGATGCGCTGAAGGCAAGCATCCATTTCGATTTGCACGCATCAAAAACTCTTGCGCCGCGCAAAACGGCGCTTCCGGTTTCTACAGGAGCTTCAGGCCATGAGAAAGATCGCCATCGTTTCCCTGCTCCTCTCCCTTTTCGTACTCGCCGCACAGCCCTTGAGCGCACAGACGCGACCGCGCCGGGTCGGGCAAGGGTCGCGTACGCAGCCCACGACAACGCCGCAGCCTTCGACCCCTAGAGCGGAGCGACCGCCCGTGCTGGGTGGCCGGACGAGGACGGACGGTCAGCCGAGCACGCCACAGAACCAGCCTGCGCCGAGCAGCAGTAATAATGACCCGGAAGAGGTTGACGCGGGCGATGTCATCCGCGTCGATACGACGCTCGTCACCATTCCCGTCACCGTCATGGATCGTAACGGCAAGTTCATCCCGAACATGCGCCAGCAGGATTTTCATATCTACGAGGACGGCGTCGAGCAGCAGATCGCTTATTTTGCTTCGGTCGAAAAACCTTTCACCGTCGCGCTCGTGCTGGACACCAGCGGCTCGACCCGCTTCCGCATTGACGAAATACAGAACGCGGCCATCGCCTTCGTCAATCAACTGCGCCCGGACGACCGTGTCATGGTCGTCTCCTTTGACGACGAGATAAATATTCTGTCTGAGCCGACGAACAACCGCTTTGCCCTTCAGCGCGCGATCCTCAACGCGCAGCCGGGACAGGGCACGCGCCTTTACGATGCAGTTGATTTCATCATGAACCAGCGTTTCAATCGCATCGAGGGACGCAAAGCAATCGTCTTGTTCACGGACGGCGTGGACACGACGAGCCGCAACGCCAGCTATTCGAGCAACGTGCGCGACGCGGAGGAGCTGGATGCGCTCATCTATCCGGTGCAGTACGATACTTACAATGATATGGGGGGCTCATCCCAGGGCTCAACCTGGCCGTCATCCCGCAGAAGAAGCAGGCCGCCTATTATCTTACAGTGGCCTTTCCCGCTTCCCTTCCCGATGCCCGGTGGCGGCGGTGGTGGCGGAGGCGGAGGCGTCCCCGGCTCAAGCCCCGAAGATTACGAGCGCGCAGACGAGTACCTCGGTGATCTGGCGCGCAAGACGGGCGCGCGCACCTATCGAGCCGACAGCATGAGCAACCTGACGCAGTCGTTTGCTCTGATCGCGGAAGAGCTGCGACGCCAGTACAGCCTGGGCTACTATCCGCGCAAAGCGGCGCAGGCAGGCCAGCGTCGGCAGATCGCCGTCAGGGTGAACCAGCCGAACATGGTCGTGCGTGCTCGCGACAGCTACATCTCAGACCCTTCGGCCAGCAATTCTTCAGCACAGGGTCAACGCACAGGGCCGGTCTTGCGCCAGAAGAAGTTCGCGCACACACGCGGCGGAAACGGCATCTTAGACATGACGCCGCATTAACAACGGCGGGAGAGCTTAAACGCGAGATGAAGGACAGAGACGAAAGGACGAGCGAAGGACAAACCGCTGCCGTAGATTTGGGCAGCGCCGCCGATGAGAATGTCACACGCGCCGAGAGTCAGGGCGAGGCGGACGAACCCGATGCGCCGACCGCAGATGAAGAGAACGCGGGCATGAATTCGGTTTTGAGCGCTGAGCCGCTATCCGGCGTGCAGGATGATGCCAGCGATGGATGATTGAACGAGGTATATGCGCGGCGGGCGTGCCCATTCGGCCTTAGCTTAACTCATCTATCTCGGCTTCGAGCGAGCGCAGCGTACGATTAAGCATCTCTCTGTGAGCGGGGCGTTTGGCACGTTCGAGCTGATCCAGCGTGCGCGTGCGCGAAAGCTTAAGGGATTCGAGCCGCTCACGTCTTGCGCGCTCGGCAGGCGACATCTCCGCCGTGTCTGATGTTCTGAAGGCGCGCTCGTCCGCTTCCTCTTGCTGATCCGCGACCGCTTTGCTCTCCCATCCTCTCGCCACGTGCGGGCTCTCCTTCCCTTTGCGCCCTTTGCGTGCTTTCCCTCTGCGTACTTTGCGTTTAAACCGCCTCTTTAAACGCAAAGTACGCAGAGGGTAGTCGCAGAGGACGCAGAGACTTCCCCGACCCTGGATTCTCATAGATAATAACATGATGAGCATCTAATTTTAGCCCCGTGCATCTAACGAACCTTGCGCCCCGACCGTTCGAGAGGCGCAACATTTGTGGCCTACTAGGAGCTGACGGATGAGAAAACCTGCGATTATTTTCCTGCTCCTCTCCCTTTCCATAGCTTTAGCACCCACGTCGAGCGCGCAGCAGACGCGCCCACGCCAGGTCGGACAAGCGCCGGAAGCCCGTCCTGAGCCAACGCCGACGCAAACGGGCAGCAGCCGCGAGCCCGAAGAGGTTGACGAGGACGATGTCATACGCGTCAACACCACGCTCGTCACCGTTCCCGTCAACGTCACGGATCGCAGCGGGCACTATGTAGGGAATCTGCGCCAGCAGGATTTTCGCATCTACGAGGACGGCGTCGAGCAGCAGATCGCTTATTTTGCTTCCGTTGACACGGCTTTCAACATCGCGCTGCTCTTAGACACCAGCGATTCGACCCGCTTCCGCCTTGAAGATATACAGAACGCGGCGATTAGTTTTCTGGATCAACTGCGCCCGGACGACCGTGTCATGGTCGTGACCTTCAACTCGAAGGTCGAGGTGCTCGCAGAGCCCACCAGCGACCGCAACGCACTGCGTGCAGCGATCCGCCGCGCCAAGCCGAGCCGGGGCACGTTTCTCTATCGCGCGGTGGATTTCACCATCAATCAGCGTCTGGCCGCGATTAACGGGCGTAAAGCCATCGTTCTCTTTACGGATGGAATCGACAGCGCTGGCAAGCGCGAGGCTTACGATAACAACATACGAGACGCCGAAGGGTCGGATGTACTGATCTACCCGATCCAGTACGAGACTTCGATGCTCATCAACAACAGCCGCCGCGTCCAGATGAAGGAGCAGGGCAACCAGTACCTGCACGACGTGGCCGAGAAGACCGGCGCGCGCTACTTCAGCGCAGACACGCCGCAGAATCTACAACGCGCCTTCGCCTTCATCGCCGAAGAGCTGCGACGCCAGTACAGCATCGGCTACTATCCGAAGGCAGCAGCCCGACACGGCCAGCGCCGCCAGCTCAAAGTAACCGTCAACCGCCCCAACCTCATCGTGCACGCCCGCGACAGCTATATCTCAACGACAGTAGCCAGTAGGCAGTAAGCAGTGAGCAGTAAGCCGCAAGAATTTGAAATCTCAAATCTGCAACTGCTTTTACTGCTTACTGCTTACTGCTTACTGCTTTTCAAACCACCGTTCCGTCTTTGACCGTCGCGTTCTTGGGGACGAGGATGATGCGGTCGCGTATGTGGTAGCTGCCGTCGGGGCCGTCTGCGTGCTCGATGCCGCTTTCGTTGACGAGGCGCACGCCTGCGCCGATGCGTGCGTTTTTGTCTATGATGGCGCGGCGGATGATCGTATTCTCGCCGATGCCGATGTGCGGGACGCCCGTCTTGACCTCTTCGCGCATCTCTTCAATCGACTGGTAATAGTCCGCGCCCATGATGATAGAGGCTTCGATCTGCGCGCCCTGGTCGATGCGGCAACGGAGTCCGATGCTTGAGCGGACGAGCTTCGCTCCGTTGATGATGCACCCTTCGCTGATGAGCGAATCCTTGATCTCGCAGTTGTGCAGCTTCGAGGATGGAAGGTAACGTGCGCGCGTGTAGATCGGCGCGTCGGCGTCGAAGAAATTGAACTTCGGGATCGGCGCTGTCATGTCCAGGTTCGCCTGGTAGAAGGCGTCGATAGTTCCTATATCCTCCCAGTAGCCGTTGAAGAGGAAGCCCTGCACGTTTGACGACTGGATCGCCGCCGGAATCACCTCGCGCCCGAAATCAACCCATGAAGGGTCTTGCGCGAGCAGTTTCTCCACCTGATCGTACTTGAAGACGTAGATTCCCATCGAAGCCAGAAAGGGACGGCGGATCGCCTCCTCTTCGCTCAAGCCGAAGGCGGTCGTATCGACCTTCATAGGCTCTTTGGCCTCGCCTTTCGGCTTTTCGCTGAACTCCGTGATGCGCCCCTCCTTGTCAGTCTTGAGCAGCCCGAAGCCTTCTGCGGCCTCCGGCGTGCAGGGGATCACGGAGACGCTCACGTCCGCATTCGTCTCGTAATGGCGATTCAGAAATTGACGGTAGTCCATGCGGTAGAGATGATCGCCGGAGAGAATGAGCAGCGTATCTATGCCCCAGTCGCGTATGTGCGGCAGAACCTGGCGGACGGCATCGGCTGTGCCCTGAAACCACTGCGGGCTCTCCGGCGTCTGCTCGGCAGCCAGAATCTCCACGAACCCGTCCGAGAAGGCCGAGAAGCGATAGGTGCGCGCGATGTGACGGTTCAGCGAAGCCGAGTTGTACTGCGTGAGGACGAAGATGCGAATCACATCCGAGTTGATGCAGTTGGAGATTGGGATGTCCACCAAACGATACTTGCCGCCGAGCGGCACGGCAGGCTTTGAGCGCTCCTTCGTCAAAGGAAAGAGGCGCGTCCCCACGCCGCCGCCCAGAATCACAGCCAGCACGTTATGCTTCGATGCCATCGTCACTATTCACCTGTCAGCGGGATGATTGTACGCCCTGAGCATAGACGCAAAGTGCTAAGAGTTACAAGACAGACCAGCGCGTTAGAAGAGAATCAGCCACAGATACAGGCAGATAAACAAGGATGGAAAAGGAAGGAAAAGCATTTAAGCTCTCGCACTTTCCTTCATATCTGTGTTTATCTGCGTGTATCTGTGGCTTCTAGTATGCGGCTGTCGAGACGCCCGATTTAATCCCCGCGGCTTCCTGCGCGATCTTGACGCCGACGCTTGCACCGATGCGTGTTGCACCTGCTTCGACCATCCGTCGCGCATCCTCAAGGCCGCGCACGCCGCCCGCAGCCTTGACGCCCAGTTCCTGCCCGACGGTGCGGCGCATCAAGGCCACGTCCGCCACGGTCGCGCCGCCCTTGGCGAATCCCGTCGAAGTCTTGACGAAGTCCGCGCCCGCACGCTTGGCCGCCAGGCACGCCCTCACCTTCTCCTCATCCGTCAAGAGCGCCGCTTCGATAATCACCTTGCACGCGATGCCCGATTCGTGCGCCGCTTCGACCACGGCGCGTATGTCTTGCTCGACGGCGCAATCGTCGCCGCTCTTGAGCGCGCCGATGTTGATGACCATATCAACTTCACGCGCGCCGTCGAAGATCGCTCGTCGGGTTTCAAAAGCCTTCACGTCTGCGAGCGTTGCGCCTAAGGGGAAGCCGATGACTGTGCAGACCGCAACATTAGTCCCACGCAAGTGACAACTGGCCGCGCGCACCCAGGTCGGGTTAACGCACACGGTGGCGAAATGAAAACGCGCTGCCTCTTCACACAGTCGCTTGATGTCGTCCTCGGTCGCCTCCGGTTTCAAGAGCGTGTGATCAATGAGGCTCGCCCAATCCGAAGCCCTTGCCGCCTCTCCGAGCACCATCCCGATGCGCGCCGCACCAGCATCAACAACCCTGTGCATACGCTCCGGGCAGCGATTGAAACATTCCGACGCGCAGCCGCACAGCGCCGCCTGCTCGTCGCGCTCACCATTCAAGCGCGAGACGATGACATCCGTAATCTGCTCGACGAGGCGGTCGAGATCACCGTTGTTTGAATATCGCACTGGTACAAACACTCCGAATCAAGCTTTATAGCATTGGGGTCTGCGGCCTACGATCGTGTGGACTCGGCTAAGGCGTTAATGCGCTGTTTCAGTTTGGAGATATAGCGTTCCAAGTCAGCATATTTCACATATTTCATTTGTTTGATAATCGGCGGGAGTTCCTTTGGCTCTACTCCCTGGACAAGTGGCGTTAGCTGTTTATCCAGAGAAGTCGCAACGCCCATTTCGAAAAGCAGCCATTTGCTATCCAGGGAATTGGGAGTCAGAATCACAATCACCTCATCTGCTTTGCGCAGATCGCTATTGATTTTGGCGGCGAAGTCATCTCCAGCCTCACTGCTCACAGCGGGCAGTAGGACATTCACCCCAGCCTTTTCAAGTCTCTGAGCCAAATCTCTGGCTAGATCAATATCTCTACGCGCCGAACTAATGAAGACTTTGTATGGCATAAAACTACTCCGCTACTATCGTTTGTGCGCCCACCTTTTCATTCTCTTCTTCAATTCTGTTAAGTAGTGGCTGAAATTATTAAGTTCTATTGCCTTGATGCCTTGTAACAGAGTTATGCTACTGTGACTGACATTATTTAGAATGGGTGTCAAGTGCTTGCGCTTTGCATACGAGGCTCCTATCTCAAAGCTAACCCAGTGGGAATCCACACTGTTAGGTGAAAACAGCACGACAACTTCATGGCAATCATGCATTCCATCATTGATCTCTTTCCGAATATCGCCGCCACCTTCTAAGTCTCTTTCGTCAAGCCAGTATTTAGCCCCTGTTTCAGCTATCTTCTCGGCCATCCGTTCAGCAATCCATTTATCAAGGGACGAATGACTGATGAACACTTTATATGGCGGTCGCTTTGTTGACCGGCCCCGCTTGCTTACTGCCTGTCGCTTGCCAGTAACTGTTGCCATCTCGGTCCACTTCTCAGTTCTCTTCAACATATTCTTGGTTAATTTCAAGAAATATGCAGAGTACTTATAGACCCTGTACACTGCGTCGTAAATTTCAAGCGCTCAAGCTTCAAGTAAAGCAATTCTTTATATGGATTTCCTGTACTCTTAATCTATTATCTCTAAATACTCCGTTCTGTCCAGCATCCCACGCATGGGCGTCAGCCTCCCTGTAATCGCGGGATAAAAGTTTACCCGACATGGTTCCTACAGTTACCTATGGCACGCAAGATAGGATGAAATGCCTTTGGTAAAGCTGAAGAAGCTTCAAATATCAGATTTTGATCTCTTAAATCCCGCCCGTGTTCATCAAGACGACGCGCCAGCCGTCCGGGTCCTCAATGGTGACACCTTTTTGCTCCCAGTAAGGATTCAACGGCGGCACGGGTCGATATCCCATCGCGCTGAGACGATTGACGATGCGCTTGATGGCTTCTTGGTCTGGAATATAGAGGACGAGCAGGTTGTCTGCGGACGGGGCGGGACACGCGCTGCCTGCTTCGTGCTCTGTGAACTCCAGGTGAACCGCGTGTTCGGGCAGGCCGAGCATGACGCCGGAATATCCCGCGTGGTCTTCAAAAGAGCCGATCTGTCGTAAGCCTATACCGTCGCGATAAAACCGTACAACCTCTCCTAACTTTCCGGTCGGACGCGCGACTCTGACTTGAGCGACGGGTAAGTCTGTAGGCCATGCTGGGGTGCTCATGGAGGCAGTCTCTTCGAGGGAGCACGGTCTTACGATGACTGTGCGCTACCGGCCAAACCAAAACCTATGAAAACAGTACGAACCGAAAACACGATCCAGGAAGCAACACGAATCAAACACGAAGCAACCTGAGGGTTCTTCGTTTATTTCGTGTCGCTTCGTGCCGTTTCGTGGATGGCTCATTGCTCGTGTGCCGTCTCTAGTGTTTCGAGTTAACGCAGTTTCTCCCGCACCGACTCTGGAAGATAACTGCGGAAGACGTAATCCGTCTCGCCCTTTAACACGTGGCACGATTGGCAGTTTGCCAGTTTCCCACGTCCTTCGATCTTCGTACGTGAGCCTGAGACGACCATGTATTCCCAGTCTCCGCTCTCCGGGTTGAACCCCTTCTCGCGTTTAGCCATCACCGTGAGCATCTCCGGCGAGGTGTCTTCAAGGGCTTCCAGTTTCTCCTTGACGATGATCGAGCCTTCGGGAAAGGCTGGCTTCAACTGCGACATCATCGCCTCGCGTCCGGTTTCGTTGACGTAGACGACGAAATATCTTCTCCTGTGCGGGTTTTGGGAAGATTCGATACTTCGCGGCGGAGTCGGCATGGCGCATAAGATATCGAGCGGAGTAGGGAGCTTGAGCGCCGTCGGATGCACTCGCGTCCAGGCTTTATAGTCGCGTATGTCTTTCAGTTCGGGCGCGCTCGGAACGTGTACGGGCGGGATCGTGGCCGTCCCTTCGCGCGCATAAGACGACGTGAGGCGAAAAGCGGCAAATACGAACGAGAGCAGAACCAGGGAGACGACCGTGATCTTTTTGACGGTGTTCATTCTCTATCACCTCCACTACGATCTGATGAAGCCTGCGCGCTCAGGAGTTGTACTGTCGCTCAATCGCCACGATCTTGGCGACGCGCTTGCGGTGGCGCTCCTCATTAATCTCCGTCGCCAGCCAGGTGCGCACGATCTCGCGCATCTCTGCCGTGGTGATGCTTTTGCTTCCGAGGGTGAGGACATTGGCGTCGTTGTGCTCGCGTGAGTTGCGTGCGAGCGCGACCGTGTAGCAGGCGGCGGCGCGCACGCCCGGCACTTTGTTGGCCGTCATGGCCGAGCCCACGCCCGCACCGTCGATGATGATGCCGACTTCGGCCTGAGCATCTGCGACGGCGCGCGCGACCGCATGGGCGATGTCAGGGTAATCAACGGCCTCTTCGGAATCCGTGCCGTAGTCGCGCACGTGGTGACCCAGCTCCGCGAGAAATGTTTTCAGCTCCTCCTTCATCGCGTAGCCGCCATGATCAGCGCCGACGGCGATGAGGCGTGCCGCACTCTTGCCGCGACGCGACGTGCGTCGCACCAGCTCTATGCGGCGCTCGCGCACTATGTCTGCGGCGAGCGGCGTCAGGCGCGCGCCCTCCGCAATGCGCAGCCGTGCGCCTTCTTCAAGCCCCTGCACGTCTGTTTCCGTGATGACCATCTTGGAAGATTCGTCGCGCGCGATGGCCTCTTCACGAGCCGCGCCGGAAGATTGTTCGGAGATGGTGTTGATGAAGCGGCTCGGCGTGGATGAAGCTGTAGACGAAAGAGGCTCGCCTGACGGCTGCGGATTGACGGGAGTCGTGCCGCCCGCAGTCTCTTCTGCGGGGAGCGCGTTTTCGAGCACATTGCGGACTAAGGCGCGAACGCGGTCGCGTGTGGAGTCATCTGTCGCCATAATGTTGCTTAATTGGACATCAACGAGCTAAAGACCCATAACGAAATAGATAATCACGCCAATAATATACGCTCCTAAATAAACGGCAAGGAAGATCAGGATCGTGAGCAGGGCCTTGAGCCCTCGCGTCTTGAATAAGTAATAGGGAAGGATGATCGGCCACGCTATGTATAAAAAGAGTCCCAGGTCATAAACCCATTTGAACCCATGCCTGCGACTGTCTTGCTGTAGCCACCATCCAATGACCCAGATAAAACCGAGAACGTAGAGCAGCCTGTAGAGACCTGGCACTTCCACCTGGCTTGCGTCGTACAGGCCATTGATGGGCTGCGTGAGCAGCAGGAACAGGTAGAGCAATCCGGCTGGCGATGCGATCAATGAGAAGAATCTAGCCATAAGCTGAATAATGGCAGAATTGTGCTCCCGGTCAACGCACTTCCGAGGGTCGAGAAAATATACCTGACCCGCAAAGGATTTCATACTGCGCATCACGACGTGTGCGTGAAGCTTGACGATGGCATGCATGGAGATGCTGTTCTTCATCTCGTACATGCGACACACAGGGTTCACGGCGAGACGCCTTTGCGCTCGCTTACAAGCGACCATCGCGTTCAGCTACGTAAGGATTACGGACGCGCTTCGATTTCCACGACCAACTGCACCTGCGACCTGACGTTCAAAGCGCCCGCTTCGACGGGCGTTGCGTATCTGGCTGCGCTTTTGTAAGCCGAACTCAAAGCCATGTTCTCTTCCCCGCTCATGTTGGCATTATAGTCAGTGGTTGGCGGGCGATTCGTCGCGCCCGCTTCGTGCTCTTCGACCACACGCACGATACGCCCGCCGAGCGCCTGCGCGATAGATTGCGCTTTAATCATCGCCTGCCGCGTTGCTTCCGCGAGGGTTTGGCCGCGTGCCGCATTGTCTTCGCGCAGAATGAAGGAGACGCTTTCGACGCTGTTGGCCCCGGCACGCGAAGCTGCATCGATGACCGCGCCGACCTGATTAATGTCGTACATTCTGACCGACACCGTATTGCGCGCTTCATAGCCGATGATGGAAGGCATGCGATTGTCCGAGTAAGTCTGTTGCGGTTGCAATCTGTAATCGCTCGTCTTGATCTCCGGGTTAGACCCGGCTGTTGTCTTAACAGCATTTATCACAGCATCGCTCTTACGCGCGTTCTCTTGCTGGGCAACCACAGCCTGCTTGCTCTGGGTGATGACGGAGAGAATGACTACCGCTGTGTCAGGTTGTGCCTGGAGATTTGCATCGCCCATGACGGCGACGCGTGTCAGATTTTTCGGCGCGCACGAGGTGGCAATGAAAAGTGTGAGCGCAACTGAAGATAGTATCGCAAGGTGGCAACTGTTTTTCATCTTAGTCTCCTACAGGTGATGCTTTAAAAAGATAGAACAACTCGTCAGTGTTTTTAGAACGACTTCACCTGAGCAAATTGCACGGCGCATGCACCTTTAGACACCGATGGCACGAAGATGGCGCAGAGAAATTTTGATCTCTGCGCCATCTCTACTACTCTGTAATGAATTTTCGCCACCCGTCACTTAACTGAAGACCCAGGGATCAGGCTTTGAGGCGCTGGCTATGTGAGCGAATCGTCGCGCAAATCCAGCAGACGCCCGGCTGAAGCTGTGACGCGCCTGGCGCGCACTGTGAAATCGACGCGGCCAAGGTAGATGCCGCTTTTCCCCACCTGGAAGATGACCGTGTTGTTGCCGGAGGGCTGACGGGCGACCACGGGCGTCTTCATGAAGGTGTGCGTGTGGCCGCTGGCGATGAAGTCTATCCCATCTACTTGCGCGACGACCTGTGTATCTCCGATCTCGTCCTTGTCCGGCTTCGGGTAGTAGCCAAGGTGCGAGAGGCAGATGACCATCGCGCAGCCTTCGCGCTCGCGCAGGACGCGCACGGAGCCACGCGCCATGCGCACAGGGTCCATGTACGTGACACCCTTGAAGCTTTCAGGCGGATTCAAGCCTTCGAGCTTGATGCCGAGGCCGAAGATGCCGACGCGTACGCCTGCGAGCTGCCGCACGACGTAAGGCTTGACGCGCTTCTCAATGGCCGTGCCACGCACGTCGTAGTTGGCGGAGACGAAATCGAAGTTGGCGAACTTCATCGCTGCGGCGAGCGCTTCGACGCCGTTGTCGAAATCGTGATTGCCAATCGTCGCCGCGTCATAGCCGACGGCAGACATCGCTTTATACTCCACCTCGCCACGATAGAGATTGAAATAGGGCGTTCCCTGAAACACATCGCCCGCATCGACGAGCAGGGTGTTGGCATTCTCTGTGCGGATGCGCTTGACCAGTGTAGCGCGGCGCGCCACGCCGCCCTTCCCTCCATACGTGGGGTCGTTTGCCGGGAGCGGGTCGATCTGTGAATGCTGGTCGTTGGTGTGCAGAATGGTGATCAGCGTCTCGCCCGCTTTCGGCTCGATGAGTGGAGCGGTGAGCGCTGCCTTGGAGAGCGGCGAGCCTGCGGCAGCCAGTAGACCGGCAGGCGCGAGCGCGATGCTGGCAGCGCCGCAGGCTGCTGAATGCGCTAGAAATCTTCGCCGTGTAATCATCTTGGCTCCTCCGCTTCGTCGGGCTTTCTGGCCGGATCATTCCGCTCATAACGAAAGCGCCCGTCGAGCATAGCCTTAACGGATCGTCCTGCCGCCGTCTCCGCCTTGACGTGATCGAGAACGGCGTCGCGCATCGTCAGACCCAACTCTCTGACGTTCTTTCCCTCCTGCAAGACGCTGTAATCGCCGCCGCGTTTGACCAGGTAGTCGATGGTTACGATGGTGTAAGTGGCCTTCGGGTCGATCTCTTTTTCGTCTGCGCCCGCGCCGAGTTTGACGTTGACGATCTCATTCTTCTTCTTCTCGGCGCTGTTGCGATACGTGATGCGAGCGCCCGATTGCGCGTCGCGCCGCTCGACCGTCACGTCAAGAAAGCGCCGTAGCTGCTCGCCGCTCAGATCGAGTGTGACGAGAGCATTTTCAAACGGTAGAAGCTGGAAGATGTCTGCGGTCGAAATGTTGCCCGCCGCGATCCTGTTTTTACGCAGGCCGCTGCTGTTGATGACGGCGAGCAGGACTGGTTTCCCTAGTTTGACCTGCGCGCGCAAGCGCAGCGCATCGGCGACGAAATTGCCGAGCGAGCCGCCGCCCATTCCCCCCTTGCTCAGATCGCCTTCCAGTTTTCCGATAGGGCTCTCAAGCTCCCGCACCTTCCCCTTATAAGGAGCGAGCACAGCATTGACAGCCGGATCGTCCGGGATACTGCCGTCGATGGCCTGCTCGCTGGCGCGCGCGTCAATGTCCAGCGTCGGGGAAGGTTTGTTACTGCTTGCGGCGGGCTGCTGCGCCGTCGTACTGCCGGTCGAAGGCGGCGTCGAGACTACGGGCGCTGGTGCAGGCTTTCCTTGCTGCGCGAGGATACTGTGCGCGCTCAAGAAAAACAGGCAAAGCAGCAACAGAGGTGCGCACGTATGGCCGGATGCGCGTTCAGCTTTTAACTCTTTTCGCTTGAGAAGCATTTGACCTGCGGAGTGTCCTTCAATAGTATGTCGAGAACAAGCGAGCCGACGCAAAGTCTATCGCGAAACAGATTATTTCGCCATGGAAAGCGTCTGCCATCGAAGCGAGCAGTTGATTACGGGAAGAGCTAAACCAGGGATGCAGAGGATCAAAGCAATGAGGAATGAAAGACAATCTGCTTTTCATTCCTCATTGCTTCTTCATCCTGCCCATCCCCGGTTAACTCTTCGCTTGAAGCTCTTAATCGTCGGCCTCTTTGAGCCGGACGGATGGTGAGCGAACGAATCGAACTTTTACACGGAGGCTCTATTGGCTACTTCTTCCGCACACGTCGCGTCGGAGTTCAGCAACCCGAATCTCGAACCGCTCTTTTCCGCCGAACAGATTCAAACGCGTATCGGCGAGCTTGGCGCACAGATCGCGCATGATTACGCGGGACGCAACCCCTTGCTCATAGGGGTGCTCAAGGGTGCGTGCCTTTTTCTGAGTGATCTCTTGCGCGCGATAGACATCAGGCTCGGCGTGGAGTTTATGGCGATCTCCAGCTATGGAGTCTCCACGCGCACCTCAGGCGAAGTGCGTATCGTCAAAGACCTTGACGTGCCGATTGAAGGTCGCGACATCATCGTCGTCGAAGACATCGTCGATACGGGACTGACGCTCTCGTACCTGCTTGCCAACCTGCACGCGCGTGGCGCGTCGAGCGTCAAACTCGTCGCGCTCCTGGATAAGCACGAGCGCCGCCAGCGCGCGGTCGAAATCGACTACCTGGGGTTCAGCATACCGGATGCCTTCGTCGTCGGCTACGGTCTGGACTTCGCCGAACGCTATCGCAATCTGCCCTACATAGCGGTCATCAAAGACCCTGAAATACAGTGAGAAGTACTGAGTACTGAGTTAAGAACTCTTTCTCTTACTCAGTACTCAGCACTCAGTACTTCTTTTGGAGAAAACTTTTATGAAGCGATTCGCACTTATGTACGTCGTGCTCTTGATTTGTCTGACCGCTGTCTCAGCCGTTCAGGCTCAGGATAATGATTTCTCGAAGGTCGAGGTTAAGGCGACGAAAGTCGCCGGTAATGTCTATATGCTGGTGGGCGCGGGCGGCAACATAGGGGTGTCTGTCGGGGCTGACGGTATTTTGATCGTGGACGATCAGTTTGCGCCGCTGGCCGAGAAGATTCGGGCGGCGTTGAAGTCGCTGGGCGAAGGCAAGTTGAAGTTCGTGCTCAACACACATTGGCACGGCGACCACACGGGCGGGAACTCCCAGTTCAGCCCCGAAGCTCCGGTCATCGCGCAGACCAACGTGCGCAAGCGCCTCTCGACCGAGCAGAAAGTGATGGGCGAAACGGTCAAGCCTTCGCCGAAAGAGGCGCTGCCCGTCATCACCTTTGACGACGCGCTCACAGTCCACTTCAACGGCGAAGAGATTCGCGTCATACATTTCCCACACGGGCACACGGACGGCGACAGCGTGATCTTCTTCACGGGCTCGAACGTCGTACACATGGGCGACGACTTCTTCGCGGGAATGTTTCCCTTCGTCGATCTGGATAGCGGCGGAGATGTTGAAGGCGTGACGAAAAACGTCGCCGAGATTATCGCGAAGCTTCCCGCCGGCGTGAAGATTATCCCAGGCCACGGCCCGCTCTCGACCTTGGACGACCTCAAGCTCTACCACCGCATGCTTGTCGAAACAACCGACATTGTTCGCAAGCGCATGGCCGCAGGCAAGACGCTGGCTCAGATCAAGGCCGAAGGGCTGCCCGCCGAGTGGAAATCATGGGGCAACGGCTTCATCAATACAGAGCGCTGGATAGAGATCATTCACCGGAGTCTAAGGAAGTAGTCAGTAGGAAAGAAAGAGCGTATTGCTTTGCTGTCCACTATGATTTAAAGGCTCAGCATTAAACGCAGCAACCGATTTCCTTTTCTACTGTGTACTGTCTACTGTTTTGATAATTACCAAAGTCATGTCGTCGTGCTGTCCGGCTCCGGCGGCGAAGGCGTCTGCGGCGCGGGTGAAGCGCAACGCCTCAGGCAATCTCCTGCAAAAAGCTTTCGCCAGCCGCTATCTGCAATCCGAAATTAGCGGCGATGGTCTGTCCTATGTCTGCGAGCGAGCGGCGCGTTCCCAGGTTGACGCCCGCGCGTGCCCTCTTTCCGTAGACGACGAGCGGCACGTATTCGCGCGTGTGATCTGTGCCGCGAAAGGTGGGATCGTTGCCGTGATCGGAAGTGATGATGAAGAGGTCGCCCTCCTGCATGGCGGCCTCAATCTGCGGCAAGCGCGCGTCGAAATGCTCAAGCGCGCGCGCATAGCCTGCCACATCGCGCCGGTGGCCGTAGAGCATATCGAAATCGACGAGGTTCGAGAAGATGAGGCCGCGCGTCTTATCATTCAGAGCGCGTATGGTCTGATCTATAGATTGCTCGTTGTTCTTCGCCGTCAAATCCTCAGTTACGCCCTGCGCATCGTAGATCGAAGCGATCTTGCCGATGCTGACCACGTCGAGCCCGGCTTCAGAGAGCGCGACCAAAAGATTCTCGCGCGGTGGAGGCACGGCGTAATCATGGCGATTCTCCGTGCGCCGGAAAGCGCCCGCCTCGCCCGTGAAGGGGCGCGCGATGACGCGTCCCACTTCATCTTTGCCACGGAGCAGGGCGCGCGCCGTCTCGCAGATTTCATAAAGCTTCTCGAGCGGGATCACCTCTTCATGCGCGGCGATCTGGAAAACAGAATCGGCGGATGTGTAGACGATGGGCTTACCCGTGCGGACGTGCTCTGCGCCCAACTCCTTGATGATCTCCGTGCCGGAAGCGGGGACGTTTCCGAGCACGCCCGCGACACCCGTCTCTTTGATGAAGCGCTCGATGACCTCCGGCGGGAAACCATCCGGGTAGGTCGGGAAAGCCTGTTCCAGTATGATCCCGGCCATCTCCCAGTGGCCGGTCGTCGTATCCTTGCCGTTTGAGCGCAGTGCACAGCGCCCGTAAGAGCCGCGCGGGGTCTCCGTAGGTGGCACATCACGGAGCGCACGAATGTTGCCCAGGCCATACCCACGCAGGTTCGGCAGCCGCACCGCTTGCGACTCCACAATGTGCCCCAGCGTGTCCGAGCCCACATCACCCCACTCCGCCGCATCCGGCATCTCGCCGACCCCCAAGCCATCCAGCACAATCAGCGTCACGCGGTCAAATGAACTATCGTGAGTCATGAATAAAGAACCTCTCAAGCAGGAGACAGGAGACAGAATACAGGAGACAGGAGAAAAGAAAATCCGTCGATGCGTTTGATGATGTTCACCTAAATCAGAGTATGCAACATAAGAGATACTCTGCTTTCATCTCCTGTCTCCTGTATTCTGTCTCCTGTCTCCTGCTTTTCATCCTTTCGGCGCATAGTAGCCTTCGCGCGCGCGCACCTGTGCGCCTCCGGCGACGCCTTTGACTTCGACCTTAATTGCGCGAAAGCGCCCGTCGCGCGTCTTGTTCGTCGGGTAATAGCCGAGACTGTATTGTGTGCCGATCTCTGCGGCGACCTGTGCAAAGGCTGCGCGGGCATCGCGCAGGTCGGCGGCCACGAAGTTCCTGCCGCCGGAAGCGCGCGCCAGATCGTTCATCTCGCGGCGTGCCAGGTTGTAGAGGTCGCGGCTGATCTGCATGCGCTCGAACGGCCCCATGCGACAGAAGCTCTCGTAGTCCGAAGCATCAGCGCGCGGCACGAATATCCTGCGGTAGCGTTGAAGCTGCGTGCGTGACAGTGTCAACGCGCCGTCATCCTGGCAATCTTTCATCAAGCGGTCTTCGACAAAATCCTCCGTGTTGACCTGTATGAAGAAGCAGGCGAGACCGGCGCGCAAGAGCTTGTCGCGAGCATCCGCATATTCGGCGATGCTCGTCGAATCCACACCGTCTGTGAGGGCGACGACGGCGCGGCGTCCGCGCACCTCTTCGCGCGGCTGCTCGTTGAAAACATCATCGGCGATCCGCTCAAGCGCGTCGTAGAAGGGCGTCCCGTTGCTCGTCCCGATCCTTTCAAGAGACTCTCTGAGCGCCTTGCGGTCGCTCGTCAGGTGTGACGCAATGTCTACGGTCGGGTGTTTGGAATCGCCATCCTGTTTGGAATCGAAGGCGATGACGGCAACGCGATCACCTGGGCGCAGGGCGTCTATGAAAGCATTGGCCGCGCGGCGTATCAAAGCGACATCGGCGCGCGTTGAGCCGGATGTGTCCAGCAGCAGCGCCACCTCGAACGGCGCTTCCGTCGTCGCAAAGTTGCTAATACGCTGCGGGCGTCCATCCTCGTAGACGTTGAAGTTCTCCGCGCGCAGGCTGATCATCAGGCGACCCGTGTGATCGTAGACGACCGCCGGAATCGAAACCAACTGGGTATCGACGCGCACGACATCTCCCGCGTCGACCTCTTCGATCTCAGGCTCAGTCGCAGAAGGCGGCGACGCTTGAGGAGTCGGCTTCCGCTGCTGCTGCTGCTGCGCGCCGACTCTGCGCGGCCTCTGCTTTCCGTCCTGTTGCTTCTGCTGCTGCGCGCTGGCGGCAATCAAACAGCCGCCGCAGAGCAAAGCAAGGAACGCGGCGAACAGCAATAGCAGCAGCCGGTTTCCAGGTTTGGATGCCCTCTGTGAATTTGCCAGACTCTTTAGCATAGGCTTACACTTCTCTTCGGGCTGGTCATCTCTGAACGACTAAATATATCTCAAACGATCATGTCGGGCGAAAGTTCCGGCAAGCGTTGACCGTATGGAAGGAGCGTTTTCGGCTCATGCCTGTCATCGGAAGACTCGACGAGCAAGTCGATGCTGTGCTCATCAAACCGCTCGAAAGGCGCGGCGAGCCCGCAGGAGACGATACGGCTGCCCGCTCGAATGAAAACATAGCGCAGCCTCAGAGCGCAATACCAAAGGGGTCGGAGACAGATGCGCAGGCACACGAGCGCGCAGAGCAGGAAGAGTTGCCCGTCTGGCTGCTTTAAGAGGGCGCTCAACTTGACAGTCGCAGCGCTCTCCTTTTAGGATAACGATTCGCTTCTTTCACGGACTCAACAGCCTGAAAGCAACGGTCTTTGAAACGGACGTGTCAAACGAATTCCGCAACGCGCGCGCGAGGATCAGGCAGAGCTCGTACCTTGCAGAATGATGGCATGAATCACCCGGCGCGCCGCCTCTTCTTGGAGCCGCAATGCTTCTCGACTGTCGGCGAGCCGAGAAGAGATTAGAGGCACGTACGTCAATGGTAGACGGCTTCCCTTACAAGGAAGAGGTTGGGGGTTCGAGTCCCTCCGTGCCTACCAGAACAAAATCTGAGATTGTCAGATTTGAGATTTGAAAATTCGAGGGTTTACCCGGAGTCGTAGTTCAGTTGGTTAGAACGCCGGCCTGTCACGTCGGAGGTCGCGGGTTCGAGTCCCGTCGGCTCCGCCATTATCATCAATAACTTAGAGTCTCTCTAGGTTACTGCAATAGCTCGGAAACGGTCACTGTGCCAGTAGATGTGCCAGTAAGTTTCCGGGCTATTCTTTCTACCGTCTGCTTTCTGAACTGGGGGCTCAGGTGCTGGTACTTCCTCAGTTCCCTGCTCCTGTGCCCGGTCATCTTGGCGATCATCGCATCTGGTATCTCATCCATAAACAGAACCGTCGTCGCAAAGTGTCTGAGATCGTGGATTCTGAGATTATTGATTCCTGCCAGCTTGCAGATTCTTCTGAACCTCTTTCCCAAATCCCAGGCGTGAGGCTTTTTGAAATCGCCCTTAAACCGCACGTTCGGTTTTGCAGGAAACAGATATTCGCCCTTGCCGTAGCTTGGTAGGCTCTTGATAGCCTCTACTGCCATTTCCGCCAGCGGAATCTTGATCGGATCGCCATTTTTCGTCTTGCCAACAAAGATATACGGAATCTCTTCGTCAAGAAATATGTCCGCATATTTGCGCGGAAGGATCGACCCTTTCCTAAGCCCGGTGGTGGCGGCGATGACCACAAACACCTTTAGTTCGGTGTCCCCTTCCTCGTCACACTTTTCAAAGAATTTCAAGATTTCTTCCGGCGTGGTGAAGCGGTCACGTCCGGGCGGCTCAGGAAATGTTGGGACAGCCTGCACAGGATTCTCGTCGTACTTTTTGTTCCTGATCGCGTAATTGAAAACAGAATTGAGGATTGTCCGATAGTGATTAAGGCTTGAGGCGGACAAGTCCTCTTCAGCTTTCAGACCGTTTAAGAATTCCCTCACCAAGTCAGAGGTTATGTATCTTGCCTTTAACTTGAAGAACTTTTTAATGCGAGGGGTCAGGTACTCAAACTTGCTCGGTCTGTTCTTCGCGTGATTTTCCCACCAGTAATCGAACAGTTCCTTGAAAGAAACGTTCTTGAACTTTCGGGATGGAAAGTTGATTGCCATAGCAACTTCCGTCTTCCGCTTGTTGTAAATCTGTTCTGCCACTTTAACGGATCGTTGCCCTGTAGTTTCTTTGACTATTCTCCCCCTTCGTCTTGGTAGCGTATCCAGAGGAAGTTTCCTCGCCAGAATACGCCTTGGGGGAGCTTTTCATTCTTCGTCATAAATCTCCTCCTTCAGAAGTTTGTTGGACGCCTTTTGCTCGCTCTTTTTAAGCCACTGTAGGATGGTGGATTTCAAGAAGCGGATGTTGCACTTAGAACCACGCCTGGGCAGCGTGATATAAGGCACCCTCATTTCTTCAATCCATCTTTCTATCGTGCGCTTGCTGACATGAAGCAATTCTGCTAACTGCTCTTTGGTCAGAATTTCATCTTCAGTTGCCATTGCTTATTACAGTATCTCTTCTCGGTGCCTTGCCATCGCAAGGGTTAAAACAAAGCTGCGCTTCCGTCTAAGAACCTCGACAGTTGGTCCGGTAATTGGATTTATCCGCTTATAAAATTCCTCTCAACCTAAATACCTTATCGGCCTAAATCGTCGATCTCAAAATCATCGTCATGCTGAACATCTACTCGTGCGCTCGTTCTCGCCACTTCTGCTTCCTCAGACCTGGCGCAAATGAGTACAGGTTTATCTTGTTGGATTTCCTGCGCGGATATATTTTCAACCGGTAGAAGTTGAGGCGTGTTAAGAGCAGGTGTCAAACTGCTCTTATGGCCCACTTGCTCTTGCAAATCCTCAAGGCTGTTCAAGCGCGAGCCACTATGACGTTGTTGAGTGATTAAGTGGGGCAATGCTTCGGAGCTTTGCAGAAGCGATGCCTGGCAGAAACTCTCAATATCCTTAGTGAATACGTGCTCGCCGCCTGGCACGTCTATCTTCATCGTACCGGTATCGGAGATTCCGCGCGCTGCCTCTTCTGCGCTGGCGTCATATCCACTGGCGACTTGGTGCTTACCTGTTGTGTTGAGGTCGAAGGTCGTTCTTCCAGACGTTTGTCTATCAATCTCATCGTCCACTTGCTGGCGACAATTACCGATAAAGTTGTCCACAGCAGGAGCATGACCACTAGCAAAGCTGGCCTGCGGCAAGCCCAGATTAAGGAGCGGAAGGTTTCTAAGCACTCCTCTCTTGCTCTTACTATTGCCTTGGTCGACATCTCCACTGCCTCCTTCATTTGCCTGGCTGCTGATGCTGCCGCTTCCTCTATTATTGTGCTCGCTCTCTGGTACGGCTCGGCGCACTGTACGGCTAAATGCGTGTTCCTTAGAACCATCTCGTTGCAGCGGTTCACCATCAACTGGCAGGCTTGGACCATTTTTGCTGCCTCTCTCAAGTCGGCTACCATTTGCAGGCGGTACTTCTTGAACTCCTTGACTGTCTCGTCCTTCTGCAATTCGAAAATGTTTATCACCTCGGCTTGAAGCTGCCTTATCAACATTGAGATCGACTTGATCGTTTCCTCCGCCTCGCGCCTGTTGCGTTCGACGCTTTTCTCTTGATCGTAAAGCGTATTCACCTGCGCCAACTGGTCGCTGACAGGAGCTAGCATCAGGTGTTTGTTCTGCCATCCTGGTGCCATCATGCTTTCGATCCTCTTGAGCCGCTCGGTCAGATTGTTTAGGGTTTCCGTTGTGGGATTTGTCTGGTGCTCCATCCAAATATCTTTCCTTTCTTCCTGTTGTTCTGGGGACTCCTTCTTCAAGGAAGATTGCTCTCTTGCGAATTGCCTGATTGTCTCTCTCAAACTCATATAGGACTTTGCCCTTCCTTTCCTCCTGCCCACGCCACTCTTTTTGCAGTCCTTCAAAAGTGTAGCCCCGACCCAGTCTGCTCCCTTTAACCCTGAATCCTTCGGTCTCGTAGATAGTACCGATGACCTCATGAGAATTACTTACTACAGGCGTAAGTCGTACGGCCTCATTCTCTAAACGCTTGACGAACTGGCTAAAAGTCAAATCTCTGTCTAATACTGCGTCAACCTTGGCTTGGATCAGCTGAACGTAGCTTAGTTTGCCTGTCCTTTCGAAGGCCTTGAACTCGCTCTGCTTCGGGCTGCGTCGCATGGAATCCTGGCTCCCACGAGTGCGCGTGAGGTTGAATTCTACTTCGATCTGGCGAGCAACAAGCTCGACTCGACGAAGGAGGAAGGAATCCGAAGGCGCTCGGCCTCTTAAATCAATATTTGTTGTGACAAAGTGCACTTCGTCGTGTTCATGATCTTTATGCCGAACCCCGAGCCACATTCGCCCATCAAAGCGCATCAGTTCTGCGAATCTCTGGGAGAAAAGCGCTTGCGTTCCTTTTGTAACACGGTCTTTAGCAGGCGTACTGAGAATAAAATGCCGAACATTTACTAAAAGATTAGGGCGCAGCGTTACTAAGGCGCGAAACTCAGCTAGGAGTTCCCGCTTATTTCGCCCAGCCATATTGGTGGCAATCAACTCCCCGCGCCCGGCGAAGTCTTCAACACGCTTGGCACTTATACGACTGTCCGTGCCCATCTCAGCTATCCCACTTGATTTTGTCCGAGGAGGATGTCGATCCGCTCCATTTTTCAAAATGTAGTCTGGACAAGTACGCTCCTCGATAATCAATGGCTCTTTCCTCACGACTTCGACTACTTGGGAATTTGAGGGTCGCTTCGGATCGAAAACATAATCAAGTAACCCACTGATTTTCCTACCGGTCGTTGTTTTCACGTACATCGGTCTTCCCTGTAATTAAGAGCCTTCTGATTGCTTGGAGCTCATCTAGCATTTGCTGCGCGAAATCCAAGCCAATCTCTACTTGTTGACCCGACTCGATCAGCTTGCAAAGGCGATTGAAGTGGGCTGCCGCTCGCCCGAAACGTCGGTAGGCGAGAAAATTGATCCTTGGGACGGGCTGCGGCAGCCTACAACCAACTCCTAACTTGCGTAAGAAAACTGCGGGGCTAATATTGTGCGTTGCCGCTCGCTCGGTGATTATCTCTTCCTCCCTTTTATTAACGGGCACGCCGATCCGGCCCATTCGCCTCTCAGATTCTTCAAGTCTGGGGCGACCAGCGCGACGGCGTTTTCCTCCCACGGTCGAATCTCTGTCCGTTTGTTGACTCTGGCTTTTAGATATATCTCTTCTATTGTTCATATTCAGTTATATCCGTTTCATCAAAACACCTCTGGCTGCTGCTAATTCGTGTAGGTGTTAAAGGCGAAACAGTAGGCAGCTATTACCGGCGATTAGTCGTTCCAAGTGAAACGGGAGTCAGCGAGCGCCGCGCTAAATGGCTTTCGAGCGTAACGGTCTTGGCAGCTTTGGGTATTAAATCCTATCGAACAAAAGTTGCAGCGTTCAGAACACCAATGAGTGCTGTGTCGCGCTAGCTGCCAAATTATTAGAAGGTGAGTGAACTGTCCTCAATCTCCGTTTCACGTATGACTTATGAAGCTTTTGTATCGCTTCCGCAATCAACTCCCCGTAATCTTTGCCCGACCAACTTTCCAGTTCTGCAAGCACGGGGAGCAAATTTTTAGGGACTTTAACCTTGGCCATCGGCAAAGGTGGTTGACCCTGATCGTGTTGCTGTTTTGCATCGTAAGTGCGTTTCAATTCTCGCACGTACTCGCGAAACTCCTCCCGACCATAAGATTTATCCGTCAAGCGTTTATAAGCTTCGTTGATGGCTAAGTTCGGGTCGGGCGCGTTTAGCGAAATCGCATAAATCTCGCGCGGCAAACAGGGGGTGCATGCGCCCTTCGTTTCCTGAGAGCGATCCAAGAAAAAGTTCTGGTAAATCCGCGCATCTGTCTCCAGTGTCCTGCGATGGACTCCGGTGTGCGCGGCGAGATCTTCAAGTCGTGCGCGCTTTCCCCTGCGCTCCTGATCGCGCTTCCCCCTACCGCCAGGTAGGCGCAGAGCGGTTTCTTTTAAGAAACGATAGACACACGCACCTCTGATAAGAAACGCTTGCCTCCCGAATTTCTCGGAGTACCCAATTGTTGTTAAGAGTTGAGAGCCCGTCATGGCTGGCACACTCTCGAATAAACTCTTTAAGGCGTTAGATAGCTGCTCAAGGTTAGATACGTTCTTCAATTAACTTTACCCCCTGTCACTGGGCTTTAAGCATTGGGCGTGCCAGAGGATTTAACTTTCAGGGGTCGATTTGTAAGTTAATGAAAGGGCTGTTTTTGCGTAGTCCCGGGTTTTGGACAAGTGATTGAAATGCGCAGAGGTGTTTAGAATGGAGTCGGTTGTGCGGATAGAACTGATAATAGTGTTTAGAATTTAAGCAGTTGTGGCACTGAAGGTCAAAGCCGTTCGTAAGGCAAAATAATCTATCAGGACTACTTACGTTTCTTACCCATAATACTGCGCCTGCGCCGTCTGACAGGAGTTCTCGCAGGGAGTAAAAGCACCCCACCGCAAGCGGTGGGGCTTTAGCTCGGTTTAATCGAACAACTCTATTTGCGCATCTTGGGCTTCTCTGTGACGTTGAATGTATTTGCGAATCACCTCTGCCGTCACTTTATCGCCTACGGTTCTGGCGAAGTATCCATCTTCCCAGAACTCTCCGCCCCACAGTTGCCGCTTCACCTGTGGGAACTCGCGGAACACGGCTCGTGCGCTCAGACTTTTGAATCGGGTGACTACCTGCGCTATCGAGTAGCGTGGTGGGAACGAACAGAACAGATGCACATGGTCAGGGCTGACTTCCATCTCATCTATCGTGATGTCGTAGGAGTCGGCTATCTCCTTGAACATCTGCTCAACCCGCTCAGCCAAAGCACCTTGAAGGATATGCTTGCGGTACTTTGGTGACCAGACTAGATGGTACGCTGTGTCATAAGCAGCGTGCGCGGTTCTTCTAAAGACCATGCACGCATTGTAACGTCATTTATCTTGGCAGTGGGCATCGAACCCACTGCCAAGATGGTTCATCCATCCCCGCCGCAAGCAGCGGGGCATTAAGAACCTTTTTCGTAAA
>DASVVT010000007.1:0-80947 GCA_036386415.1 Pyrinomonadaceae bacterium | reverse complement strand
CAGTTCACCACAGAGACACAGAGGACACAGAGGGGGCACAGAGAGTTGAAGAGCATTTAAGCCTCTGTGCCATCTCTGCGTCCTCTGTGCCTCTGTGGTGAGTCTTCAATTCGCCTTACACTCATCTGAAAATTGCTCTAGCTTTTCAGGTTGGGAACTTTCAGGATGAGGCTTTGCAGCTCAGGCTCTTTGACCAGGCGTGCGGCATCCGTGACCGTCAACCACTGTCGCTGCCTGGTGGAGACTTCCGGCCAGGTATCGAGCACGCTTTGCACTTCCAGCAGGAACACCTTGACCGTGCAGATGCCACCCCATTTCTCATACCGGTACTCTCCGACGGGCGCGTCAGACAGCCGCCCCCTGATGCCCGCCTCCTCGTAGGCTTCCTTGGCTGCGGACTCACCTGCGGATGTTCCCGGATCAATAACTCCTTTCGGGATGATCCAGCGCTTTCCGCGACGCGAAGTTATCAACAGGATTTCCGTCTCTGCGTGAATGATCCTGTAGGGGATGACTGCGGATTGATTGTAGAACCAGGGCGGAGCGGTTTTCATATGTCTCTAAGATTGATCGGCCTTACCGCGTTTGCCGCCTTTACGCTTCCCGTTCTTCTTGCCGCCCGCCTTCTTCCTCTTCTTCCCGCCCTTGCCTGATGGGGCTGCGCTTTTGCCGCCAGACTGGTCGAGCAACTGCTCCGTGAGTTTGGAAAGATCGACGCCGAATATCTCGTTGAGCTTACTGGTCAGGAGTGGGACGAGCACAGTGCCCGTCAGCGCTGGCATCAAAATATCCATCCCGCGCTTCGATAGCTCGTCTGTGAAATGTTCGCTGATGGCCGCGAGGTGCTTGAGCAGTTGATCCTCATGCTTTGAGTCTTTGAGCGAAGCCATGAGGCTGGTTCCGACGACATAACCCACCGACAGCGCGCCTAATGACCAGGCGGCGGGATGCCTGCGAAACTGCTCGCGCCAGTCGAGCGTCTCTGTGACAGAGTCTTTGACCGACTGGTACTGATCCGCCACCGTGTCCTTGATCTCCGTGACGGTTTGCGAGATAGACTCTCGCGCCTCGTCCATCTGGCGTTGAAGCTCCTTTTTCGTCGCGCCGTCGCCGTTCATCTCTTTTTCGTCAGCCGGTGCGGTCGCCGCGCTTCCTTTCTGTCTCATCGCTCCTCCTGGAAGAATGCTGTGCGCCCATGTCGCGTGCCAGATTATACATCTCACCTGCGACCCGACAAAGATATTCGCCCACGCAGAGTAGCGTCCTGATTCGTACTCTGTGCCCGCTCTGCGTCCTCTGCGCCTGCGGTGGTGAATCAACTTAAACCACACTCACCACCGCAGACACCGCAGAACACGGAGATTGCACAGAGAAGAGATGCAACCAGGAGACTACTTGAAATAGTTGTCAGGTGGCGTCCGACCTTGCTAGGATCAAAATGGGTTTGCCTGTAAAATTGAGCGTGAGCAAGAGAGCGCCAGATTGAGTTTGATGTCAGCAGGAAAGAGCCGCGCCAGCGGCTCGCGCCCAGACCTTTCCGAAAATTGTTATGGCTGTACTGAAAATCATAGATGCCAGTGGTCGTGAATGGGAATTCAACCTGACTCCGCAGTCTCCCTGCACGATTGGTCGCGCGCCCGACAACTGCGTCGTCCTGGACGACCCGCGCGCCTCGCGTCACCACGCATTCATCAAGGCCGAAGACGGGACGTTTACCATCGTCGATGGCGTGATGGCGGGCGGGCAACTGCGCCGCAGCGCCAACAAAGTCTTTATCAACGGGGAGCCGCGCTACGAGCACCCGCTGACCAACGGTGATCGCGTCACCATCGGAGCGAGCACCCTTCGCTTCGAGCAGCGCGCAGAGGAGCGAACGCCCGATGTCAAGTACGACGATAAGCCGCTCGGCCACACACAGCTTCTGATCTCGGCCAATGACGTGATGGCGACCGTGCTGCGCTCCAAGCCTTCCGCCTCCGTCTCGCTTCCGACGCGCGACAAGGAGATTGAAGAGCTGCGGCGCAAGGCAGACATCCTCGCCGTGCTCTACGAGATGAGCAAGACGCTCGGCTCGGTCTTCGATCTAGATGCTATTTTCGCCAAGGCGACGGACATCATCTTTCGCGTCACGCCTGCCGACAGGGTCGTCGCGCTTCTGGCCGATGGCACAGTCGGCAACGGCAACGAGGATGTCAATCTGACTGCGGTCGCGACGCGCGCGCGCGACGAGAAGTTGGAAGCGCACGCCAAGAAGCTGACCATCGGGCGCACCATCACGCGCAAGGTGATGAAAGACCGCGTCGCGCTGCTCTCGCAGGATGCGGCTGCCGACGCGCAGTTTGCCGGTGTGGAATCCATCGTCTCGCAGGGCGTGCGCTCGACCATCTGCGCGCCGCTCGTCGCGGAATCCGGGGTGCACGGCGCGATCTATGCAGACCGTCTAGACCCGTTCGCAGCTTTCACGCCGGACGATCTGGAATTAATCAGCGCCGTCGCCGCGCAGACAGCCGTCGCGGTGGAGAACGTGCGCGCGCACCAACGCCTCGCGCGCGAAGAGGTCGCACGCGCCAACTACAGTCGATTCCTTCCCGAATACGTCGTCAAGCAGATGCTCGAAAACCCAGAATCGTTCAAGCTCGGCGGCGTCAACCAGACCATCACGGTGCTGTTTGCAGACATACGCGGCTTCACGCGTCTTTCCGAACATGCGCAGCCCGAAAAGGTCGTGCATCTGCTCAACAAATATTTCTCGGCGATGACGGACATCATCTTCGCGCATGGCGGCACGCTCGATAAATATCTCGGCGACGGGCTGATGGCGCTCTTCGGCGCGCCAACCGCCACCCCGGACGATGCGACCAATGCCCTCAACGCAGCGGTCGCGATGCAGCGCCGCGTCCTCGGCATCAACGAAGACCTGCGCGCGGAAGGTCTGCCGGAGGTGGCTATCGGCATCGGCCTCCATACGGGTGAGGCGACGGTCGGCTACATCGGCTCGGAGCGGCGCTCGGAATACACGGCCATCGGCGACACAGTCAATACGGCCTCGCGCCTGGAATCAAACTCGAAAGGCGGCCAGATTCTCCTGAGCGATGCGGCGGCGCGCGCCGCCCGCAGCCGCTACCAGCTTGTCCCGCGCGAGCCGATTGCGGTCAAGAATCGCGTCCAGCCCGTTCCGCTCTTCGAGGTTGAATGGCAGAAAACGAGCGGCACGTAAACGCGGGGTAAGATCATGGAACGAAAGTCTCACACAAAGACGCAAAGGCGCAAAGATAAGAGGCAAGCATTTTTCTTGTGCCTTTGCGTCTTTGCGTGAGGTTGTCTTTCGTATATTAATCAAGAGGGTGAGGGGTGAGTGGTGAGCGAGACGCATGGCTTTGGTCGCATCACTACTCACCATTTATCATTTAATACGGTATGTCGTCACGATCATTCATGCGAAAGACGCGCTCGTTGATGGGTCTTGAGGCGCTGCGCAATCTGGTCTCCGATTCGATGGCGATAGACATGGGATCGGCCAGCACGATCATCAGTGTGCGCGGGCGTGGCGTGGTCGTGGACGAACCCTCTGTCATCGCCGTCAACAAGGTCAGCGGAGAGGTGCTGGCGGTCGGGCGTGAAGCCAGGCTGATGCAGGGACGCGAGGCGCGCGATGTGGCTGTCATTGCGCCTTTGGTCGATGGCGTCGTCGCCGACTTTGAAAGAACGCAGGCGATGTTAGACCATTTTGTGCGCAAAGCGCGCAGCGGCTTCTCACACTTCAGCCGTCGCGCCGTCATGAGCGTACTTTCCGGTGTGACGCAGGTCGAGCAGCGCGCGTTGCTGTCCGCCGCCGAAAAGGCGCACATCGGGCGCGTCTACATGGTCGAGGAAGGACTGGCGGCAGCCATCGGCGCGGGCGTGAGCATTGACGACCAGCGCGCCTCCGTTGTGGTAGATATCGGCGGGAGCACGACCAACATCGCCGTGGTCACAGGCGGCGCAATCGTCCAGGCGCACGCCGAAAGAGTTGGAAGCTCAGATATTGATGCGGCCATTATTGATCGCCTGCGCCGTTATCGCGGGCTCAATATCGGAGCGCCGACGGCAGAGCGCCTGAAGGTCGAGCTGGGCTCGGCCATAGAGCCGCCGGACGCCACGCGCCGGCTCACAGTGAAGGGCAGCGATGTGCAGACGCGCAGTCCGGGGGCTTTGGACGTGACCGCCGAAGAGCTGTACGCGGTGGTGCAGCCCCTGGTGCGCAAGGTCAGTGACGCGGTGCGCGAAACACTGGCCGAGCTGCCGCCCGAAGTGGCCGCAGACATCTACGAACGGGGCTTGATCCTGACGGGCGGAGGCTCCCTCCTCGAAGGCTTTGAGCAGTATCTACAGGCGGAAACCAAACTCTCGACGCGCGTCGCGGATGAGCCCAGATTCGCCACCGTGCGCGGCCTCTCGCAACTCTTCGACGAGCCGCTGCAACTGCGCAAGGTGACGCGCAACGAGCCCTTCACAGCCCTCGACGATGAGGCCAGAGCTTTCGAGAGTTAGAGAGTGTTTAGAAAGGGATGATTAAACGCAAAGGGCGCAAAGTACATCGCAGAGGGCGCAAAAGAGTAAATTCTTTGCGCTCTTTGCGTCTTCTACTTTGCGCCCTTTGCGTTTAAAACGGTGTGAAGGTCGCCACTTTTTTCAAGAGGCAGATTACGGTCGCGCACGTGTACGGGATTCCCGTGCGGATAGATTATCGCTGGTTTCTGGTCTTCTCTTTATGCATCTGGCTGGTCGCCGTGAATCTGGAACATGGCACACGCACCATCCCCGCCATGCACACGGCGACGGCCTGGTTTCTCGGCGTGGTCACGACCGTGGCGCTCTTTCTCTCTGTCTTCGGACACGAATTGTCGCACGCGCTGATGGGACGCGCCGAAGGGATAGAGATTGAAGAGATCGTGCTTCATCCGTTCGGCGGACTGGCGCGCCTCAGGAGCGAGCCGGACAGCCCGCGCGCAGAGTTTCGCATCGCGGTGGCAGGCCCGGCGGCAAGTTTCATCTTCGCGTTGTTAGGCTTTGCCGCGATGATCGTCGCCGACATGGGAGGCTATCGCGCCACGGCCTCCGTCTTTTTCTTCCTCTGGTTCGGCAACCTCCTGCTCGCTGTCTTCAACCTGTTCCCCGGTTACCCGCTTGACGGGGGTCGCGTCCTACGCGCGTTTCTCTGGCATCGCAGCGGCAATCTGGTCGAGGCCACACGCACCGCAGGCCGCTTCGGGCAGGCCATTGCATGTGCGCTCATCTGTTTCGGCATCTTCATTGCCATCAAGCGCCAGGACCTCTTCACAGGATTATGGACAGTCCTCGTCGGGTTATTTCTGCTCGACGCTGCGACGAGCGTCGTCCGTCAGGCTTACGATGCACGGCATGCGACCGTTGCCGACACGATGGGCGCGCCCGTCTCGATTGAGCCCGATGTGCTGGTCAGCCATTTTATCGATACGATTCTGCCGCTTCATCGCCAGACCAGTTTTCTGGTCGCGCAGGGCGGACGCCTCCACGGCATTCTGACGCTCGAAGATTTACAACGGCTGCCCAGAGAACGCTGGCGCGAGGTGCGAGCGCGCGACGTGATGCGCCCCGTCAGCCCCGCGCTCTTCGTCGATCCTTCAGAGACGATGGCACGCGCTAACGAGCTGATGCAGCGCAACGGCGCAAACGCGCTCGCCGTCATCAACAGCACCGGAGAACTGATCGGTTTCCTCCAACGCGGAAAGGCTGTCGTCAGAAAGAAAAGCGCGTGACGATTGACCGTCAAAAGCTTTGGTCTTTCCCTGACTCCTGATGCCCGTGCACCACGCAGACGCTTTTACTGCCTTCTGCTTTTCATCTCTCCCGCGAAACTTTCAGCAAAAACTTCAATTAGAATCCGTTAGTTGAAGCGACGCGCTGGCGGCGAGCGAATTGCGTCAGCCCGTTTTTTGCTGGATAATCCATGCGGAGCCACGAATTTTCGGGTGGCTGAAGGAGAGACTGTTAATGCTGGCGGTGCTCAGTGCGCTCTTTGCCAATGGTCTGATTACGGTTCTGAAATTCCTGGCCGCCGTATTTACAGGATCGACCGGCATGATGGCCGAAGCGTTACATTCTCTGGCCGATACGACCAACCAGGTTTTCCTGCTGCTGGGATTGCGCTTTTACAAGCGACCGGCCTCGGAGAAGCATCCATACGGCTACGGCAAGGAGCGCTTCTTCTGGTCTTTCATCGCCGCGATCTTCATCTTCGGCGTCGGCGCGACCTACGCCATTTATGAGGGTTTCGAGAAGCTCAGATACCCGCACGCGCCCGAAAATCTGGCCTGGGCTTACTGGGTGCTCGGCATCTCCTTCGTCCTCGAAGCCGCCTCGATTGGTCTGGCGATTTACCAGGAGGTAGGGGAAGCGCGTCACGAAGGGATGACCTTCATGGAGTATCTTCGTGAATCGAAAGACCCGACGGCCAAGACCGTGCTCTTTGAAGATTCGGCGGCGTTAATCGGCATCGTCATCGCCGCCATCGGCATCTACCTGACCGATCATCATACGGGGCCTGGAGACGGAGCCTACTGGGACGGTCTGGCTTCAATGGCTATCGGCGTGGCGCTGGCAATCGTCGCCTTTGTGCTGGCGCGCACATCGCGCGGTCTGCTTTTGGGCGAAGCTGCGACACCGAAGTCGGTCGAGCGCATACGACGCGCCATCCTGGCTCATCCGAACGTGGTCGAAGTCGTCGAGCTGTTGACGATGCATCTAGCCCCGAAACAGATTCTCATCAACGCGCACATCAACCTGCGCGACCAGCTCAAGACGGATGAGATCGAGCAGACCGTCGGCGAAATAGAAGACCGTATCAAGCGGGCGGAACCTAAAGTCGACAGGATCTTTCTGGAGACTGCACGCGAAAGCGAATCGAGTACGCGTCAACCGATTCCGCAGCACATCGGATGAACCGATTTTAGATTTTTGATTGTTGATTGGAAGCGACGGTTAAATCTTTAGTCCTTATCCAATCGCCGATCTAAACTTTCAGAGATGCTTTTACTACTGCCATACAAAGAGTATCTGGGACGACTGGGCGACCCGCGCAATATCGCGGACATCGCGCTGGTCTTCCTGATCGTGTATGCAGTGCTGAAGCTTGTGCGCGGAACGCGCGCCGCGCCGATGGCGGCAGGCATCGCAGCCTTCGCGCTGCTCTACTGGCTGGCCGTCAACCAGGATTTAGCGACGCTTGAGTTCGTCCTGCGCGGCGGCCTGCTTTATATCGGCGTCGCCATCATCGTGCTCTTTCAATCGGAGATACGGCAGGCGCTCATCTCTTTCGGCAATCGCGTACGCATGCCGTTCACGCGTCGTCATGCAGGGCAGTTCGGCGAAGGCGTCTACGACGAGATCGTGCTCGCGGCGACCACGCTGGCCTCTACGAAGACGGGCGCATTGATCGTCATCGAGCGCGGCGTCGGCTTGAAGAACGTGGTGGACGGCGGCGTCAAGATGGACGCAGAGCTGAGCTACGATCTTCTGGTCACGATCTTCAATCCGGCGACGCCGCTGCATGACGGAGCGGTCGTCGTGCGCCGTCATCGCGTCGCGGCGGCGGCCTGCTTCCTGCCGCTCACCTTGAACCCGCGCCTCTCAAAAGACCTCGGCACGCGCCATCGCGCGGCCATCGGCATTACGGAAGATACGGATGCCGTCGCGGTGGTCGTCTCAGAGGAGACGGGGCTCATCTCCTTCGTGCAGGCCGGTCAGATCAGGCGCGGGCTGGACGCGACGAAACTGCGCGCCTCTATCTTCCAGGCGCTCGACGCTCCCACGATCAAGCCCGTGCGCGAAAAAGAGAAGAACCTGGCGAAGCAGGAAGCCGAAACCGAAGAAGCGATCTCGACGTGAAAACAGTAGACAGTAGACAGTAGTCAGTAGACGCTCCGCGTATAGAGCGCTGTCGCTGATACCCTGACGATTTGGTAGCGAATGCTTTTCTACTGACTACTGACTACTGTCTACTGACTACTTCTCTTATGCCTTTCCGTGAGATAGATGATGAAGCGGGACGCCTCGCGCATTGGCCGCGCGAGGTGAGGTCCTGGCTGCGCCGGATTATCGTCGAGGATTGGAATCTGAAGCTGCTGGCGCTGGCGATCACGCTTGGTCTCTGGTTCGGTGTGACTGGTCAGCGCGCGCCCGCAACCATTCGCCTGCGCGGGGTGCAGCTCAACTTCCAGTTGCCCGCCAACATGGAGATCAGCAACGATCCGCGCGACGAGGTTGAAGTGACACTGACGGGCAGCAAGCGTGACCTGGACGGTCTCAACGTGCGCGATCTGGTCGCCAATGTCGATGTCAGCAGCATGCGACCGGGCGAGCGCGTCGTCCAACTGATACCCGAGCGCGTCGTCAAGATGGAACTGCCAGAGGGCGTGCGCATAGATGACATAGAACCTAATACCGTGCCTCTGCGTCTTGAGCCGCGTGTCGAGCGCGAAATCGAGGTCGAAGCGCGTCTCGAGGGCAACCTGCCCGACGGCTATGAATTGCGCGCCGTCAATATCACTCCGCATAAAGTGGTTGTGCGAGGGCCAGCCAGCCACATTAACGATCTGCAAAAAGCCCTGACCGAAACCATCCCGCTCGAAGGGCGCAAGGAGAGTTTCACATTCCCGCAGACGGCCATAGATATTCCAGACCCGAAGGTCGATGTCATTAACCCGGTCGTCGATATCACGCTGGAGATCGGCGAGCTGCGCGTCGAAAAGAGTTTCGCCAGAGTGACGGTGCACGAAAGCTCCGGCGCACAGGCGCGACCCGAAACGGCGAGCGTCACCGTTTACGGCGCGCGCTCCGTGATTGAAAGTTTACGCGCTGAAAATATGCAGATCATGCTGGACGTCAGCGGAGACGGCGCGATCACGCCGCGTCTCATTCTGCCCTCCGATCTGCAAGGCCGCGTCGAGCTACGCTCCACCAAACCAGCAGGCTTTACCATCATCCGGTAAGTTTCGAGTTACGGGTTTAGAGTTTCGAGTTAAGAACAAGCCGTCTTTAACTCGAAGCTAGAAACTAGAAACTCGATACCTGAGACTTATGAAGAAACTTTTCGGCACAGATGGCATGCGCGGCGAGGCGGGACACTTTCCGCTCGACGCGGCGACCGTGCGTGTGACGGGGCGCTCGCTGGCGCGTCATCTCTCAGAGCAGCATGATGGGCGCGGCGCGCGCATCCTTGTAGGGCGGGATACACGTGAATCCGGGCTGTGGCTCGAACGTGCGCTGGCCGCAGGTGCGCGTGAAGCGGGTGCACTGGTTCAGTCTGCGGGCGTCATCACAACGCCGGGCGTCGCCTTTCTCACACGCCACCTTCCGGCAGACGCGGGCGTCGTCATCAGCGCCTCACATAATCCTTATCAAGACAACGGCATCAAGGTGTTCGCGCCGTCAGGGCGCAAACTGGACGATGCGACGGAGCGCCGCATAGAAGCCGACATCGCCGCTGCTGCCGCTGAAGCCGAAAAGCATGATGCGTTGAATATGCTCGATGATCTACCCGTAGAAGAAACTGACGCGGGCGAGGCTGCCCCTTTAAGATCGCGCTACCTGGACTATCTCGCCGTAGAAGTCGCACGCGGTCTTTCGCTTGAAGGGATGACGATTGCTGTGGACTGCGCCAATGGTGCGGCTTCAGAGCTTGCGCCCGCTCTCTTTGCGCGGCTCGGCGCACGCGTGTGTGCCATCAACAATCGCCCCGATGGTCGCAACATCAATCGCGATTGCGGCTCGCTCCACATCGAGGGCTTGCGCGAAAAGGTGCTCGGGGAGAGGGCTCATCTGGGCGTCGCTTTTGACGGCGATGCGGATCGCGCGCTCTTCGTAGATGCGCAAGGGGCTTTTGTTGACGGCGACGCGACGCTTCTGGTGATGGCTGAGCACATGGAAGCGTGCGGAGAGTTGAAGGACAAACTGGTTGTCGCCACCGTGATGAGCAACATCGGTCTTGAGGTAGCACTGCGCGCCAAAGGATTACGGCTGCTCAGAACGGATGTCGGCGACAAATACGTGCTCGAAGAACTATTGCGTCAAGAGGCGAGTCTCGGCGGCGAACAATCAGGGCATCTCATCTTTCCGGCTCTGAGCCTGGCCGGTGATGGGATGATCACCACGCTCTGTCTGCTCCGCGTGATGCGAGAAACGGGGAAGAGACTGGATGAATTGACAGAGGGCTTTGTGCGCTATCCACAGGTACTCGTCAATGTGCGCGTGCGCGAAAAGCGTCCCTTCGAGGAGGTGTCGGAGGTGGCGCGGGCGGCACACGACGTAGAGGCGCAACTTGGCGAGAAGGGGCGTCTGCTGCTTCGTTATTCAGGCACTGAGCCACTGGCGCGCGTGATGATCGAAGGCGAGCGACAGGAGACGGTCGAGCGCCTCGCGAACACGCTCGCAGGCGTCATCAGAGAGTCACTCGGCGCGTCCTGAGCGATCCGAGAGTTGAGCAAAAGTTACGCGCTGGTAGATGTAAATCTTACACTTTGGCCGGACGTCAGAAGCGCGAAGAAAGAAGGTCGCAAGTGCCAGGTTCATAAAAAGCCCAAGAAAAATCGCGCGTGCGTCGTACCTAAAAATTATTTCTTGCATGGCATAGACATTGCGATGTATATTGTGGGGCAAGAGAGACGGTTGGTGGATCCTCCGTCTCAAGTGGTTGCTGGGGTGAGGACAGTGACCACGAATATGAATGGGCGCGACACACTCCCACGTTGTCGCGCCCATTCGCTTTGTTGTGTTTAGTCTCCCTCTTTTGGCTTTACCTGGGCCGGTGTCATGTTACAATCAATGTCCGTTTCTACTCGTGTCTCCCCTGCTGGCACTTGGACTTTACGATCTTGATGAAAGCGAAACTGTCCTCACCGAGCATGAATACCGACGAATACCGCCGCGAGTTTGCCGCCTACAACTCGGCGCTTGAGCTCGCCCATTACCAGCATCGCGCAGGCTTTGAACCGCAACTCCACACCCAACCCGTTTATGATCGCTACAGCGACCTGTTTACGCGCGACGCGATAGACAATCTCAAGCGCGAGCGCGAGCGATTGCCTGAGCATAGGGAGACGGAGCGTGCTGGCCTCAAAGCCCTGTACGGCGCGGCGCGCATGGGCTATCTGGAGGCGCGCGCCAAAGAGTTGACGGACGAGTGCGCCCGTTGTGAATCGTCTGCGCGCGTGGAGTGGCAGGGTGAAAGCCTCCCAGCCTATAACGTGCCGCAGCGGATCGCCAACGAGCCCAATCCGGCGCGTCGGCACGAATTAACCGCACGCTGGCTCGACGCCATCAGTGCTTGCGACGACCTGCGCGCCGCTCACTTTGAATCCTTCCACGACACCGCTCGCTCCCTCGGCTTCGATTCTTACCGCGCGCTTTTCACGGACATCATGGGCACGGATTACATAGCGCTCGTTAAATCCACGGACGCCTTTTTGGCGCAGACCGAAGCTCCATACAAGACGGCGCTCATGCGAGCCGTGGCGCGCGACCTGCCCGAAGTTCCGTTTGGTGAGCTTCAGCACGCGGACTATTTCTACTTTGAGCGCATGGCGCGCCTTGATCCCTTCTTCCCCGCCGCCGACCTGCTTCCGACATACGCGGCGGCGATGAGCGGGCTCGGCATTCGCGTCGAGCAGCAGAAGAACATCCACATAGACACCCAGCCGCGCCCCTTTAAGAATCCTCGTGCCGCCTGCTTTCGCATCAATCCGCCGGAGGACGTGCGCCTGCTGGTCGCGCCCATCGGCGGCGCTTACGATTACGCCGTGCTCTTTCATGAGGTCGGGCACGCGCAGCATTTCGCCTGGGCCTCACCCGACCTGGTCCTTCGCCACCCGGAATTCGTCTACGCACCGGATTACGCAACGACCGAAGGCTTCGCTTTTCTCTTCAATCATCTCTTTCATGATCCCTTATGGCTGATGGAGCACAGGCCTTTGGCGACCGAGGCGCAGGCGCGCGCCGTGGCGCGTGATCGTGCGCTCCTGACGATGCACCAGGTTCGTCGCTTCTCGGCCAAGCTGAAGTATGAGATCGAGCTGCACGATAGCCCGCAGGTGCAGTCTCCCTATCTGGCTTCAACGTATGCGGCGATGCAACTGGAAGCGACCGCATTCCGGCGCAGCCCGGCCCTCTATTTAACGGATGTCGATAACGGCTTCTATGCTGCGGCTTACCTGCGCGCGTGGGCGTTCGAGGCTGGCCTGCGTGAGCACTTGCGCACGCGGCATGGTCATCGCTGGTGGGCGCAGCGGCGGGCCGGGGATGAGTTGATAGACCTCTGGAACACCTCCTCACGCTATACCGTCGAAGAACTCGCGCGGCTCATAGGCTTCGGCGAAGTCAGCTTTGATCTTCTCGCCGACACCCTGGTCGACGCACTCAAAGAGGATTGAGATTAATAGAGCAGTGCAGCGTGTGCGCGTGCGCCTCAAAGCGCGGCCAGTAAATTACGAGATCATGATCGGAGCGGGCGCGCTCGAAAGCTTAGGCCGGGAGGCGCGTCGCACGCTCTCGCCGCACGCGCGCCGGATCGTGATCGTCACCAATCCACGGGTTTTCGATCTTTATGGCAAGGCTGCGCGGCGCAGCCTTCGCGCGGCGAGTTTCAAGGTTGAATGCTTATCAATTGGTGATGGCGAGCGCTACAAGTCACTGAAGGCGCTGAAAAGCACACTGTCGGGCTTCGACGCGGCTGGCCTGGAGAGGAGCGACGCGGTGGTCGCTTTAGGTGGGGGAGTCGTCGGCGATCTGGCAGGCTTTGCGGCGGCTATCTATCTGCGCGGTATCTCCTTTCTCCAAGTCCCGACTACGCTGCTGGCCCAGATAGATGCTTCGGTCGGAGGCAAGACGGCGATCAATACGGGGGCTGGAAAAAACATGATCGGCGCTTTTCATCAGCCGCGCGCCGTCCTGATAGACACCATGACGCTACGGACGCTGCCGCGCCGCGAGTTGACCGCCGGATGGTGCGAGGCCGTCAAGCAGGGCGCGGCGGGCAGCCGCGAGTTGTTCGAGAAAACATACGGCTTTCTGCGTGACCACGCGGCAGGCGGAGCGATTCAACACACTGAAGGACTGGATGAACTGATCGCCGCGCAGTGCGCTTTCAAGGCATCAATCGTTTCAGAAGATGAGCGCGAAGAAGTTGGGCGCACAGACCGCCTCTCGCGGCGCATCCTGAACTTCGGCCACACCACCGCTCACGCTCTCGAAACGGTCACGCGTTACAGGCGCTTCCGGCATGGCGAAGCGGTCGGCCACGGCATGCTCGTGGCCGGAGAAATTTCGCATCGACTAGGATTGCTCGACGTTTCGGAGTTAGAATTACTGCGCGAGGCTGTCCGTTTAGCGGGACGCCTTCCAAGCGCAGACCGCCTTGATCAAGCCATGATCATGAGCGCGCTCGCGCATGATAAAAAGTCTGTCGGCGGCCATATCCAATGGGTTCTTCTCAAACGGCTGGGTCACGCGGTGCTGGTTGATAATCGGGAGATTGCGCCGCGACTCATACGCGCCTCACTACGCGCTGCTCTCTGAGCGATGCTAAAAAGTTCTTAAGGAGATAGTGAGGGGAAAACCAAAAATGAGTGGATCGTGCGGGAAGAGCTCCATACGGAACAGGCGCGGCGAGCGCGGCGAGGGGCGCGTCAAATTCCTCGTCACCATCGCCATCCTGGCCGTCGTCGCCTACTCGGGTTATCAATACGTGCCGGTGGCAATCAGGGCGTATCAACTCAAGGACTACATGCAGCAGACCGTCGATAAAGCATCCGCCCTGGGCCAGGGCGGCGAGTGGGTTAAGGCCCAGCTTAAAGCCAGCTTTAAAGATTACGGCGTGCCGGACGATGCGGGCATCGCGACCGCGCAGCGTGACGGTCGCCTGGAAGCAACAGTGCAGTTTACGCGCCCCATCCCGCTGCCCTTCTACACTTATCAATACGACTTCAACCATACGGTGAAAAGCACAGAGTTTATCAACGTAAAGTGAAGAGCGTCAGGAAAGAAGAAAGGACTTAAACGCAAAGGGCGCTAAGGAGAAAGACGCAAAGGACGCAGAGAAAATCATCTCTAGCGTCCTTTGCGTTTAAAGTTCTTCTGTAAGCTCAGGCGACGGCAACGCTTGCGGCGCTCGCCGTGAGTCCCTGCAACTGAACGAGTCCGGCAGGCGCAGCCGCGAGCCACGTCGTCGGGCACACGCCGCAGCGCGTGCACTGATCGACGGACGGACACGGTGCAGTCGATCTGGCGATCTGCGCCCGCTCATGCTCCTGTTGCATGAAGGCGCGCGAGAGACCGGAGTCTATGATCTCCCACGGCAGATATTCATCGTAAGAGCGGTTGCGGCTCGTGTAGAACCTGGGATCAATGCCTGTCTCTGAGAGCGCCCGGTGGAGGTCGCCTTTAAGATGCGCGGCTCGTTCGATGACGCGCGCCGTGCGACGGTCGCCCGAGGAAAAGAGCGCCTGCTCGTGTGCGATGCGCGCAGACATCGCACGAACTTCCACGTTGGGGAGGCGCGCCAAGTTTTTCGAAGCCCACTTCAAACGGCGCTTCAACTCCCGCTCATCAAGAATCGCATCCCACTGCAAAGGCGTGTTCGGCTTCGGCACGAAACCGTTCAAGGAAGGAATGATCTTGCCTGCACGTCCGAAGCGCTTTCCGGCTTCGAGCATCCTGTCCTTGATGCGCTCGACGAGCACGATCATCTCTTCCAAATCCTCATCGGTTTCAGTCGGCAGCCCGACCATCAGGTAGAGCTTGATGGTCAGCATCCCGCGATCAAAGACTGCCCCGCAAATGTCCACGATCTCGTCGTTCGTGAGATTCTTGTTGATGACTTTGCGCAGGCGGTCAGACCCTGTTTCCGGCGCGACGGCGATCTGCTGGTCGCGCGATTCGACGAGCGCGTCGAGCAGCTCGTCCGAAATCTGATCCAGCCGGAGCGAGGAGACGGAGATGCGAAAGCCCTGCGCGCGTAAGCCCTGCAAGATTTCGCTGATCTCCGGGTGGTCGCAGACCGCTGTTGAGACAAGACCGATCTTGTCCGTCTTCGCACGCCACTCGCGCGCCTTCGCCAGAATGTCGCGCGCGGGGACGATGCGCGGCGGCCAGTAGTTGAACCCGGCCCAGCAGAAACGGCAACCCTGAGAGCAGCCGCGCGAAATCTCCACGAGAAAACGCTCACCCATCTCCGCTTCAGGAGCCCAGATCGTGGTCGAAGGAGCGAACACCTCTTCGCCGCGCAACCGCTCGGCGATCTTGAAGTCGCCGCGCCGTAGAGCGCGACGCAGGCTTCCCTCCTTCGGATTCTCCGCCGCGACAGCACGCCCGACGCGCGCGGGCACGCCCTCCTGTGTCGCCGTGTAAGCTTCAACCGTCCCATCCGCGTGGTACGTCACATCGTAAAACGCAGGCACGTAGAAGCCGCGACCCACACGAGCCAGCGCCAGCAGAATCTCTTCCTTCGACTCTGCTTCGAAAATGGTATCGACGAGCTTGGGCGCGAGTATTTCACCTTCGCCGACGGCGATCACGTCCGTAAAGTCCGCGATTGGCTCCGGGTTGAGAAAAGAGGCCGCGCCGCCCATGACGACCAGTGGATCATGATGCGTGCGTTCCCTTGACCAGACGGGCACGCCGGAGAGGTGCAGCATACGCGCCATGTTCAGATAGTCCGTCTCAAACGAAATCGAGAACGCCACGACGTCGAAATCGCGCACGGGGGTCTGCGACTCAAGCGAGAGCAGCGGCGTGCGCCCCTTCTCATACTCGCGCATCTCGCGCTCGTCCGGCAGAAAGACGCGTTCGCAGGAGACCTCAGGAATCTTGTTGAAAATCTCATACAGCGCCTGAAAACCCAGGTTCGCCATCCCTACGCCATAAACATTCGGGTAGCACAAAGCGACGCGCAGCCGCGCGCCCCGCTTCAAAATCCAGCCCTCCTCGGCGGAGAGTTTCTGTTTATAACTTTCTATTATTTTCATAACACAGTAGTCAGTAGTCAGTAGTCAGTAGAACAGAAAGCAGCAACCCGTTTTTCTACTGGCTCCTGACTACTGTCTACTGTCTACTTCTTTACCTTTGCGCCGTCTCCAGAAACGCCTTCAATTTACGCGAGCGCGATGGGTGGCGGAGCTTCCTGAGCGCCTTGGCTTCGATCTGGCGTATGCGCTCGCGCGTGACGGCGAAGTGCTGGCCGACCTCTTCGAGCGTATGCTCCGAGCCGGATGTGCCGAGGCCGAAGCGCATCTTGATAACCTTCTCTTCACGCGGCGTGAGCGTTGCCAGTACCTCGTCGGTGATCTCACGCAGGTTGGATGCGACGACGGCGTCAGCCGGATTCAAAATCGACTTGTCTTCGATAAAGTCACCGAGATGCGAATCCTCTTCCTCGCCGATGGGCGTCTCCAAAGAGATTGGCTCCTGCGCGATCTTCAAAACCTTGCGCACCTTCGAGACAGGGATGTCCATCTTCCTGGCGATCTCCTCGCTCGTCGGCTCGCGCCCCAACTCCTGCACCAGAGCGCGTGAAGTTCGGATGAGCTTGTTAATCGTCTCGATCATGTGGACGGGGATGCGTATGGTGCGCGCCTGATCCGCAATGGCGCGCGTGATCGCCTGGCGAATCCACCACGTCGCGTAGGTCGAAAACTTGTAGCCGCGCCGCCACTCGAATTTATCGACGGCCTTCATCAAGCCGATGTTGCCCTCTTGAATCAAGTCCAGAAACTGTAGGCCGCGATTCGTGTACTTCTTGGCGATGGAGACGACCAATCTGAGGTTGGCTTCGACCAACTCGCGCTTGGCCTGGCCTGTTTGCTGCTCGCCGATAATGATCGCTTGCAGCGAGCGCTTGATCTCTACGGGCGCGACGTTATGCTCTGCCTCGGCCTGCTGTAGCTTCTTGCGGGCGGCGGCGACGTGGCGCTTGAACTCCCTTTCGTCTTCCGGCTTGATGCGCCGCCGGTTCAGTTTCTCCGTATAGTTGTCTATCTCGCGCTCCGCGACGCGCACCTCTTTCTGCACGGCGCGGATCGCGTTGATGAGGCGTTGGCGTGCGCGCTCCGTCAGGTTGAGCCGTCCGATCTCCTGCGCGATTTCCAGCCTTGTGCGCGCCACCTTACGCCGCAGGCGCATCAGCTTCTTGCTCTTCTTGCCGCGCAAGAGCTTCTGCTCGGCGCGCAGTTTCTCCCATTCCTTGAGTCCCGTGCGAAAAAGCTTCCTGATGTTTTCAATGCCCTCGACGGTCCACTTCAAGTATTCGTCGGCCTTGTCCTCATCGCCCGTCAATTCAGCCTGTTCGGAGAAGTTGACGATATCGCGTATGTTGAGCGTGGCAGCATCCAGCTCGTCGCCGATCTTCAAAAGCTCCGAGACGGCGATGGGCGAACGGGCGATAGCCTTCTGCGTTTTGAGCTGGCCGCGTTCGATCCGCTTGGCGATGGAGACTTCACCCTCGCGCGTCAGGAGCGGCACAACCCCCATCTCGCGCAGGTAGAGGCGCACGGGGTCGTTCGTCTTCTCAAGCGCGCCCGCCGACAGGTCTAGCTCGATGTCCTCATCGACCGTATCGTCTTCTTCGTCCGTAGCGATGGCCGCCGCCTGCTCGATCAGGCGTTCGTCAGAGTCTGCGACGGGGATGTTCGAGCCTTCGAGTTTCTGAAGAACATCTTCTATGTCGTCGGGAGAGACGACCGTTTCGGGCAGCTCGCGGTTGAGGTCGTCGAAGGTCAGGTACTTCTTGTCCCCGCCCAACTCCAACAGGCGCTGCATCACGTCGTCACGATCTTTTTCTTCGATGCTCAATTTCCACTCACCTCAACCGAAGCAGGGATTTCAGAGGCCAGGGGTTAGATGTTGGCTGACTTCTGGCCTCTAAACTCTATCTGCATTTTGCGTCGCGTCCATTCCAGATGTTCCAACGCCAAGCGGTCGCGCCGCTCCATATCACCGGCACGTTCGGCGGCCGCAATCTCCGAGCCGAGTTCAGTGATCCGGCGATCCAAATTCATTAAGCGCAAAGCAGCCAGACAGCTTTCCGCATTCGCCAGTGTATCGTCAACGGCTTCACCATCGGCGCGCTGCGGCTCTGTCATCAAAAGCATCGGGACGAGGTCTGCCGCCACCGGATCATCTGCTGTCTTCGCGCTCAGCGTGTGGAAGTCAACCGCCCCGCCCGCCTCTTCCATTTCCATCAACGCCTGGAAGATCGTTGACGTAGGCAAGCCTTCGTAATCAGCCCGCTCCATGCGCGGCAGGATGGAGTGGCGCAAATCTTCATCTGTGAAGAGCAGTTCAAGGAGTCGTTGCTCCGCAATAGTCAGTTGTGTTGCTCTACTCTTAGCGCCGATTTGCTTCAGAGTTTTATCATCAACGCTTGCGCCGGCTTTCACTCTCTGCCAGAGCTCTTTACGCGTGTCAGGTTCGACACGAAGAGTATTCATCGCAATGTCAAAGTACTCTCGCTTTTGTATTGAGCTGCGGACAGCGTAAATAGACGGAAGCGCCTCCTTAATTGCCTCATCTTTCTCCGGCGGATTAAGGAGATTACGATCCCGTATTGCCTGATCTAAGACAAATTGGATGTGGGGGAGCGCCTTGCCTCGCTGCTCGTGGTACGCTTCAACGCCGTTTCGTCTGATGAAATCGTCAGGGTCGGCGTTGTCCGGCAGAACCAGCACTTTAACTTCAAAGTCTTCTGCCAGAAGAGTTTCGATGGCTCGCTTGGCTGCCTGCACGCCAGCCCGATCACCATCATAATTGACAACAACTTTACGTGCAAACCGCCCCAGCAATTTCGCTTGCTCCAATGTTAAAGCCGTCCCCAGACTCGCCACCAGATTGCGCACTCCGGCCTGGTAGGGAATGATTAAATCCAGGTAACCCTCGACGAGAATCACAAACTTGCGACGCCGTATCTCGTCGCGCGTCAGGTGCAGCCCGTAGAGGTGTCGCCCCTTGGTGTAAGCCGCTGTCTCCGGCGAGTTCAGGTACTTCGGCTCGCCCTGCGGCTCTAAAGTTCTTCCGCCGAAAGCCACCGCACGCCCCTGCGCGTCCAGCACGGGAAAGATCACACGCCCGCGAAAGCGATCATAAAAGCCGCCCGTCTCCTTTTTAACGACAAGGCCGCTACGCTCGATCTGCTGCTGTGAAGCCCCACGCCCCTTCAAATGTGTTAAGAGAGCATCCCAGCTATCCGGCGCGTAACCGAGACGAAAAGCGCGGCGCGTCTCATCCGTAATCTCACGCCCCGCGATATACTCGCACGCCGCACTTGCCTCTCGTCCGCCATTCTCCAGTTGCGCCTCCCACCATTCGAGCGCCCAGGAGTTAAGCTCTATGACCTCGTCTGCCTCGCGCCTGCGCGTCTCGAACCGCTTATCATCGACCATCGCGGGGAGTTGCACGTTCGATTTTTCCGCCACGATCCTGACCGCTTCGGGAAAGGTGACGCGCTCCATCTCCATGACGAAATTGAACACGCTCCCGCCCTTATGGCATCCGAAACAGTAATAGATATCCTTCGCCGGGTTGACCGAAAACGAGGGCGTCTTCTCCTGATGAAATGGACAGCACGCCATCCAGTTCGCGCCCTTCTTCTTCAAGGAGACGTAATCCTGTATGACGCGCACGATGTCTGCCTGGCGTCTGAGGTCGTCAATGAATGTTTGCGGAAAGCGCACGGCTTTATTCTTGAGGTGAAGTTAGTTGGTTGAGAAAGTCCGTCGGAGAAAACACCGGCAGCGTTGCGTTTCTGTAATCATCAAGATTGCGCGTAATGATTGCGTCAAGTTGGCTGGATGTGGCGCTGGCATGTTGCACTGCATCCTCATAATCCGCGAAAGCGAGCCCCTGCGCCGCTTCGAGAACAGATCGATCCAAAGGACACACATTTAGTGCTGCCAGGAGTTCTTTAACAGCCTCACTTGCGGCAACCATGCCTTTGAACTTACGAGTCAGATAAAATACGTTGACCAGAGTGATACCGGAAATATAACCGTTTATACGCCCCTGTTCATGCAATACGAAAAGGGCGGCAGCTTCTTCAACAAACGGCTCGCGATCCAGCACTAGATCAAGCACCAAATCCGTGTCAAACAACACACGCATCAGGAATACTTCTCCGTCAAATAACGCGCGTAATCCTCTTTGATCTCTTCGTCTGACGGAGGCAGGCCATCGGGCTTTGCGATACCACGCAAGCGGCTGACTATTGATTCTCTTCGCTCTCGCGGGCGCAATTCTTCCCGTACACTGCGCGAGATTACTTCCAGCAACTCCATTCTTTGTTCAAGCGGAAGCTGCCTGATCTCTTTGATTAGCTGTTCGTGTGTCATGGCCTGTACTCCTTCGCCTTATTCTACACGATTCAAAATAGCAGGCACGATGTCTGCCTGGCGTCTGAGGTCGTCAATGAATGTTTGCGGAAAGCGCATAGTGACGTAACCGGCCTTCTATTCAAGTGCTCAACGTTCCCGGAGTTTAGGCGGACGGCTCGTTGGATGTAGCTTCTCTCATCTCGATGAGGCTCTACGCCTTCTCGGGAACTGATTGGGAGTCGGGACTGGCGCAGGCACGCCGCGCGGCACAATCCAGAGCTCCACCTGCCGCTGATTGCGATAACCGCCATCAATAACTTTAATTCTTGAGGGGGCGATATGGTACGTCCTGGCTAAAAAAGCCTTCTCACTCTTCAGCACTTTCCATGCGATCCCCGGAGGGTCTGTGTAGACGCGCCTGTACTCTCTATCTCTTCCCCGGCTGGAATCAACTCCTCGCTCAATATAATACTTAGCGTAGGCGATGATGTATGCCTGCGAGCGTGGCTCTCGCTGTAAGGCAGCGGCGAAAGCCTCAAGCTGTGTGGATAAATCACGCAGCGTGCCGAACCAGGGGCCATCTTCTTCGCTGTCCCCGTAGTAATGCTCGTCAAATTTGCGTGCCGAGTCGGTATCTGTGATCGGCTCTTGATAAGCATCGCTTCGCGGAGTCGGCGTCGCGCCGACGGGCACTATCCAGAGCTCATGCATCAGACAGGTCGCCACGCCCCCGTCCACCGTGACGACACGCTCTGCCGAAATACCGCGCGTCTCGACGAGATAATTCCGCATCACGCGTGCGTACCTATGATTAAGTCCGGGAAGGTCTCGACGGCTGCGATAGACCATGACAAAGCCGCGCGTCGTCGGCTCGTTATAAAGCTGTATCGCGAAGTTATCCAGGCGCGCTTTTTTATCTGAGAGATAGATGTCGCCAAACTCGTCAAACTTGCGTGCCGTTTGATTGCCGGTCTGCGCCCGTGCCTGGAAATCCGTCTGAAGCAGCAAAGAGATGCCGGACAGGACGATCACCAGCTTCAAGGCATCTCTATTGATGGATGAGCACATAAATTATTGCTTCAGCTCTACGACGGTCGCGCCCGCGCCGCCCTGATCTGGCGGCGCTTGTCCGTAGCGTTCAACGTGCGGATGATCTTTTAATAGATTACTGATGGCACGCCGAAGCGCGCCCGTCCCGTGGCCGTGCACGATGCGCACATGGTGAAGGCTGTTCATAAACGCTTCGTCAAGAAATTTATCTGTCTCGTCAACCGCTTCGTCTGTCGTGCGACCGATAAGGTTAAGCTCTGCGCGCGGGTCATCGTCGGAGGCGCGCAAGTTGACTTCCGTCCCGCGCGAAACTCGCTGTAGACGGCTTTTGCGCCCGGCGTCCGGCTGAGCTGGCGCTTGCTGCTCAAGCAGGTCTAGATTAGCAACCTTCTCGCGGAAACGCAGCGCCTTGACGCGCACTTCCGCTTCATCACCGTTCAGCTTGTCCACCACGCCTACTGAACCGAAGGAGCGCAGCCGCACGCGGTCGCCCACTACGATGGGTCGCGACAGCGCCGCCGCTGCCGTTGGAGCCAGTGGTATTTCCTCGGCGGCAGTTGATTGTCCGAAATTCAGTTCATGCCCGTCGCGTACGACGCGCACGCCGCGCGCTGTTGATCTTTCGACTCGCGCCGGTGTCGTGGCGGCAGAAGCTGCACGTTTGGCCTCGCGGCGAAGCTCTGCGGCTCGTTTCTGCGCTTCGCGTTCAGCGCGCGCACGCTCCGTGCGATCTTCGATACTGGAAACCAGCTCGCGCGAACGCTTCTCAAACTCTTCGATGGCCGTCAGAAGCTCGGTCTCGAACTCTGCCTGGCGCTCACGCTCGCGTCGCATGGCCTGCGCATCGAGCGAGGCATATTTCTCAGCCACCGCCTCGCGTTCCACTTCAAGAGCGCGTCGCAGGCTCTCCGCCTCCTCCGCCTCGCGCTTGATGCGCCGCAGGTATGCGCCCGTCTCGCGCGCAGACACTTCCACGCGAGAGGACGCGGCCTCGACGATCTCGCCGGGGAAGCCGAAGCGACGCGCGATCTCCAGCCCCGAAGACGCGCCGGCGATCCCGACGAGCAGGCGGTATGTCGGCTTCAGCGTCTTCTCATCAAACTCCACGCTCGCGTTGATGACCGCCTCTTCACCTGCGGCGTACATCTTCAGGCCGCTGTAGTGCGTCGTGGCGAGCACGTGCGCGCCGCACGCCCGGCGAAAATGATCGACTACGGCCACGCCCAAAGCGGAGCCTTCCTCCGGGTCTGTCCCCGTCCCAACCTCATCAAGCAGCACGAGCGCAGGCGCACGGCACAGCTCGATCATGCGGCTGATATTGGCGACGTGTGCCGTGAAGGTCGAAAGATTCGCGGCGAGCGATTGATGGTCGCCGATGTCTGCGAGCACGGAGGCGTATAAGGGTATGTGCGCAGAGCGCGCGGGCACGGGCAGACCCGAGAGCGCCATCAATGAGAGCAGCCCCGCTGTCTTCAGCACGACCGTCTTGCCGCCAGCATTTGCGCCGGAAATAACCATCACGGGATGTTCTGGCTCAAGCGAGAACGAAACGGGTACGACCGCGCCACCCCCTGCGCGCAGGTTCTCTTCGAGCAGGGGGTGGCGCGCCTCTGTCAGCTCAAGCACGCCTTTGAGGCTAATCAAAGGCACAGTGCAGTTAAAGCGCGCCGCAAACACACCCTTCGCGCCGACGAAATCAAGCTCCGCGACCGCGCGTGCAGCCATCTCAAGCGCGGGCAACTGATGGCGCAGCTCATCTGTCAGCGTCAGAAGGATTCTGGCTATCTCGCGCTCTTCCGTTTCGCGCAACGATTGCAGCTCGTTGTTGGCGTCAATCGTCTCCAAGGGCTCTACGAAGATGGTCGCGCCCGATGAGGAAAAGCCGTGCGCGACGCCCTGCACACGCCCGCGATGATCCGACTTGACTGGGATCACGAAGCGGTCGTTCCTGAGCGTCACCAGTTGATCCTGAATCGCTTCGCCGCCACGGCGCATCAAGCCTTCGAGCGAGCGCGTGATGGAAGAGCGCAGGCGCATGATCTCGTGGCGTATGCGCGCCAGCTCCGGGCTCGCGCGATCATCCAGTTCTCCGCTCGGCAGGATTCTAGAAGAGACGCGCGCGGCCAGACTGTGCAATTCGCGCGGCAGCCCCTCGACCATCTCCCACAACACCGGACACGCCTCCCGTTCGGCCATGATAAAGGCGCGCGCGGCCAGTGCCTGCTCGCTCAGCCGCGCCAGCTCAAGAATGGCGAGCGGCTCAAGCGCCGCCCCTTCGATGTGCAGTCGCGCGAGCGACTCCCCTGGGTCGGCCAGTTCCGTAAACGACCAGGCCGCGCTCCGCTGCCGCAAGGCCATGTACTCGGAGACGGCGTCGAGCGCACGCTGTAAGCCCTCAAGATCATCGAGCGGCGCAAGCTCTCGGACGCGCGCGCGTCCCATAGAGGTTTGCGCGCCGCGCCGGACGACCTCGCGCAGCTTGTCGTATTCCAGTGTGGTAAACGCTTGATCGTGCATCTGTCAGCTATCTTAACATCCGGCGATGGCGAAGAAGAACCTCACGCCAGGACGCCAAGACGCGAAGAAAGGAGTTGCTTCTTATCTTCGCGCCTTGGCGTCCTGGCGTGAGACTTCATGTGTTATCGCAGAGCAGCGTGAGCGCGGTGGCGATGGCTGCCGGATTGAGTTCGGCGTCGGCCAGTCCGGCTTCGGAGACGGCGCGCGGCATACCCCAGATGACGGCTGAATCGCGCGACTCGACAATGACGCGCCCGCCCGCTTCGCGTATGGCGCGCGCGCCGCGAAGCCCGTCGTCGCCCATCCCCGTAAGCACCACGCCGAGGGAGCGGGCGGCGCACGTCTGTGCCACGCTGCTGAGCAAGAGATTCGCAGAAGGCGCATAGAAATCGCGCCCATCCGCCGGAGAGATGCGAAAGCGCAGCGCGTCCTCATCATCCGCTGCGACCGTGGTGTGATGCCCGCCCGGCGCGATGAAGATATGATCTGCCGTCACCCTTTCGCCGTCGCGCGCCTCGCGCACAGTGAAGCTTGTCGTGCGCGAGAGACGCTCGCTGAAGGAGCGTGTGAAGCCCTGCGGCATGTGTAGGGCGACGATGATGGGCGCGCGGAAGTTCGGGCGCAGGCACGAAATGATGTGCGTGACGGCGGCAGGGCTTCCCGCAGAGCCGACGATGCAGGCCATGCGTGCCCTCGCCCGCTTCGCGGTCACCTGCGCGAGGCGCGTCGCATCCAGGAAGGCGCGTGCGTCCTGTGGGGCGTGCTCCGCGATAGTGTGCGCTTGCGCTTCAGCCGCCGCCTCGACGCGCAGGCGCAGGTGCTCTGCAAACTCTTCGGAGCGTATGGCGTGGCGTAGCTCCGGCTTCGTGATGAAGTCCACCGCGCCCGCTTCCAGCGCTTGAAAGACGCTCTCGCGCTCGCCGAGGCCGCTGCACACCACGACGGGCAGCGGCGCGTGCTTCATCGTCCAGCGCAACACGCTGAAGCCGTCCAGCTCCGGCATCTCCAGATCGAGCACGAGCACGTTCGCCCTACGCTCCTTAATCAAGCGGACGGCCTCGCGCCCGTTCGTCGCCAACCCGACGATCTGCAAACGGTCGGAGGCCGCAAATATCTGCGACAGCCGCAAACGGTAGAGCGGCGAATCGTCGGCGATGAGAAGACGGAAAGTCATAGTAGACAGTAGACAGTAGTCAGTAGTCAGTAGCCAGTAGAACAACAGGACACGTTCGCTTTGTTGTCCGGTATCATTCGGAGAACCAGTATCTATCGCTTTTCTTTTCTACTGTCTACTGACTACTGTCTACTGTCTACTTCTGATAAACCAAATCATTCTGCAAATGCGCGAGGCGGAAGGGGGCGTTGAGCGAGACGAGCGATTCGGAAGCGCCCAGGATTAAATAACCACCTTCGCGTAGCTGCTGATGAAAGCCTGTGACGGTGCGGCGGCGCGCCGCCGTGTCGAAATAGAGCATCACGTTGCGGCAGAAGACCACGTCCAGATCGGAATAGATGTGAAAGCGGCGACTGTCGGCCAGATTGAAGCAGCCGAAGTTGACCATCACGCGCAGGCGCTCGTCGATGAGCCAGGAGCCGTCCGGCTGCAAGGTGAAATAGCGAGCGCGCCGCTCCTCGTCAATCGTGCGGAAGGAGTGTGCACGATAACGTCCCATCCGCGCTTCCGCGATCACGCGTTGCGATAGATCACTGGCCGACAGCTCTATCTTCCAACCGTCGAAGAGGCCGGATTCGAGAATCAGTATGGCGAGCGTGTAGGCTTCTTCGCCGGTCGAGCACCCTGCGCTCCAGACGCGTAGGGTGCGCGTGGTGGCGCGATGGCGTGCGCTGATCTCCTGAAGCATCTCTTCGCTGAAGGCGCGCAGCGCCCGCATCTCGCGAAAGAAATATGTCTCGTGGACGGCGACGGCGTCGAGCGCCAGTTGCAGCTCGTCGCGCCTTTCGCGGTCGAACTGAAGATATAGATAGTATTGCTCGAAGCCGCCCAAGTGCAGCGCCTCGACGCGCGGGCGCAGACGCCGTTCGAGAATCGGCTGCAACTTTTGATCGAAGTAGAGTCCCGAAGCCTGATAAATCAGATCGCGCAGGCGCAAGAATGTCGTTTCGTCCATCGCTGGACGTCCGCCATCGCGCGAAAAAGGCAATTGCCCGGAATTGAAAGAGGCTAAAGGCATCAGATCAGTTTATAGTTTTCGGTTTTCAGAGCATAGCCCCTTTTCTGAAAACTGAAAACTGAAAACTGCTTTTACTCGTCAGTCGTCACTGTATTGATGATTGCTGCGACTCGCGGCGGGCACGTCTTGCTCACCGTGCGCATCTCCTCCCGCGTGCGCCCCGACGGTTTCAAGGTGAGAAGAGCCGCATACGCGTCTTCGGTGAGCGTGGCATCTCCCCGGGAGAGGGCCAGACAGACCAGCCCGATTGTCTCCGGCGCGTGGTGGTCTGCGAGCGCGCGAAGCGCCGCGCCGCGCACCGCCGGCTCCTCTTCTTTCTCACCGGCCATCTCAAGGAGAAGGCGCTGCGCGCTCGCCTCCTTGCTCGATGCCAGCACTTCTACTGCCGCGCGCCTGACAGGCCAGGCCGTGTCGCGAATGGCTGTGCGCATGACGGAGAGCAACGTGCGCGGCTGCTCGCAGTGCGCGAAGGCGAGCACCGCCGCGCGTCTCGCCTCGGCCTGCGCGTCGCGTCGCGCCATCTGGGCCAGCGAGCGCCAGTCTCGCGCATCGGCCAGGGCAGAGAGCGCGAAGGCGGCGGCGACACGGCACAGAGGATGCGGCGCGTCCAGTTGCTCGCGCAGTTGCGTGCGAACCTGAGCGTCCGAGCCGAAAAGAGCGCCGAGCGTACTGATGGCCTCCGATCTCACCCAGATGTCCTCGTCTGCGACCGCCGCGAGAAGGGCGCGGCGGGCTTCGGCACTGGGCGCGCCGCGCCGCATCGCGCGTGTCGCCGCGCGCCGCACCCCGGCTGATTCGTCCGTCAGGTGCGACGTGAGAGAGAAAGGCTCTCTTGAATCGGCGCGCCAACTGAGGATTTCAATGGCGGACATGCGCACCAGCGAGCTACGGTGTCGTTGCGCGCGGGTTGCCTCTTCGGCTGCGCGCAGAGGATCGACGTTGTCTAGAAAGGCCAGTCGCGCCAGGATATGATCTTCGTCAACAGAGTGAGACAATTCTTCTGCGATGGCTGTGGGCAGGGCGGGCGCGAGAGCCGCTGCGAGCACGCCCAATGTTTCGGCGATCTCCAGCAGCGCACGGTTATGTGCGACACGCAGCAGGTTGCGCAGGCTCTCTCCTAATCTCGCTGCGTCGCTGGTGTGAAGCAACTCTGCGCGCTGCTCGCGCAGCCACAGGCGTCCCGCCACGAGTGCTGTGATGCTCGCTTCCAGCGTCTCCGCGTCTGCGGCGTCCGTGCTCAAACGCGCCGCCGCTTCAATGGCGACGAGGCTTCGCGTGTTGCTGATCGCCGCCGCCACTTCTGCCGGAGAGATGAGAACCGATTCAACCTCGAGCATCGCGCCGAGCGCCTGAGGCTCTTGAGAAAGATCAGCGAGCGCACGACGCGCCGTCTTCGAGAGCGCCGGATCGCTCAGCGCGCTGCCGATAATGGGAACGGCGCGAACGGCTCCCATCCAGCCGAGAGCTGTGAGGCCGACACGCGCGATTTCGGGGTCGCCCGTCGATGTCATGCGCAGAATATCGCCAAAGGTCGCATCGTCCGCCGTCTCACGAAGCGCGCGTTGCGCAACCTCGCGCAGCTTTTCAGAGATGGCGCGCGGCACCTCGGGGCGTTCATCATTGCTGAGCGAGACGAGCGCCGCGAGCACCACAGGGCGCAACGTGCCGTCTGCTGCGCGCAGGTGGCGTGCGAGAGCACGAGCGGCGGAAACTGTGCTGACCTCAACGAGCGCGGCGGCTGCCGCTTCCTGCATGATAGGTTCTTCGAGCAACCCCTCGATGCGCTCAATGGCGCGCTCATCGCCAAGCTCACCGAGCGCGCCGACCGCCGAGAAGCGCAGCCAATCGTCCTCCGCATCCAGATAGTTGAGAAGAATCTGTGTGGCCGCAGTATGACGCGTGCGCCCGAGGGCGGCGATGGTGGCGGTCGCCACGTTGGTGTCTGCGTCCAGGACGAGCGGTTCAAGCAAGCGGACGGCTTCGATGCCCCCGACGCTGCCGATCACGCCCGCCAGCGCGATCCGTGCAGAAGCAGGCGCGCTCAACAGTTCTGCCGAGAGGCGCGGCAGCGCGCGCGCTCCGATGCCTTCGAGCGCGACCACGGCGGCGGCGCGCCGTCCGGCGTGATGGTGGTCGGAGACCGCCGCGATCAGCTCGTCAAGGAGCGTCTCAGTGTCTGAATCCGGCGGGCGCGACTGCACTGCGGAAGAGATTGCTTCGGCAGCCGCACGGCGCGTTTGCCAGTCTTCGTTGCCGAGCAGGCGCACAAGTTGGCGCACATCTGCCGCCGAGCCCGAAGAGGCAAGGCGCTCCACACGATCAAGCGTCGCTTCAAGCGAAGAAGGCATAATGTAAGGGATGAGGGATGAGGGATGAAAGGGGTTGAGTGCTTGAATCAACGAATGGTTGGCTCAATCATTCATCCCTCATCCCTCCGCCCTCATCCCTGTCGTTGTCGTCGCCGTTCCCCTCCCTGCATGGCGGCGGCGAACAACTCCTTGGTGTCGAGGACGGCGACCAGCTCACCCCCACTTTGAATGACGCCGCAGAGGACGCTCGCGCCCTCTGCGCTACGGCGAGCGAGCGGCTCAATTTCGTCGGCGAAGATTTCGTCTATGCGCAGAGCGTGATCAACAGCGAGCGCAAGCTGCTCGTCGCCGCGCAACGCGACGATGAAAGCAGGGCGCGGCGACCCCTCCTGCGCGGATGGCTCGCCGAGAAGCTGGAGCGGATCAAGCACGGACAACATCAGGCCGCGTACGCTGACCACGCCGAGCACAGCCACGGGCGCGCGTGGCAGCGGCGTCGGCTCCAGCCACTTTGTCACGCTGCCCGCTTCATCCGCAAACACGCCGAGCAGCCTCGCGCCCGCGCGCACTATCAGCAGCTCGCGCCGCTCACGCTCCTGCTCTACGGCATCATCCGCTAAACCGAGCGTGCGCGGCAAGATCGAGAGGTCTGGAAGCATAAAACAGTAGTCAGTAGTCAGTAGTCGGTAGCCAGTAGAAAAGAAAATCCGGCGCTATGGTGGACACTGCTCATTTAAATCATAATAGACAATGCAACGGACATTCCGTTTTTCTACTGGCTACTGACTACTATCTACTGTCTACTTCCTTTCAATTCGTCTGTGCGATCAGGGCGGCGAAAGTCTCAAGGACGGGGCGGCTGTAGCCGCGCAGCATCTCCAAACGCTTGATGTCACCCCACTCGGCGGTCGGCGCGGCTTGGCGAATCTCCCTGTAGCTTGATACCGCTTCGTCTGTGCGTCCCATGCGGTAGAGGATCACTGCGATTCCGGCGCGATACATCGGGTCACGGGTTTTGTCTAGCGCGAAGGCGCGCTGTTCAGTCTTGAGCGCTTCATCCAGAGAGTTGCGCGCAAGCAGGACGTAAGCCCTGGTGTCGAGGAAATCCGGGGCGCGCCTGATCTTGATAGCCTTGTCGATCTCATCGAGCGCCTCGTCCAGCTTGTCCGTGCTGCGCTGTAAGACCCAGGCGAGCGAGTTGTGCGCGTCCGCATCCTGCGGCGCAAGCTGAACGGCACGCCGGAGCGTCGCTTCTGCATCCGCATCGCGCCCCTTGATACCATAGAGTGAAGCGAGCGAGAGAAGCGTGTCCAGATTCTTCTGATCGAGGCGCGCGGCCTGCTCGTATTCAATAATCGCCTCCGCGTAGCGCTTCTGCTGGTTGAGCGCATCGGCCAGTTTCAGATGTAGACCGGCATCATTCGGGCTCGCTTTCAGCAGCTCGCGCAGCTCGATCTCAGCCGCGTAAAAATTCCTCGCGCGCACGAAATCGTCGGCCAGCTTCTGCCTCTCTTCAGCGGTCGCTTGCCGCGACGGGATGAGCGTCCCCTTGAGGTCTGTCTTGAGTGAGGTCGTCAGGTTCGCCGTGACGCCAGCGTCTTTGATCCAGGGTCTGTAACCTGAAACTATGATGCGTACATTGCGCACTCCCGCCGGAGCTTGAAGGGCGAAGTCTCCGCCCTCGCCTATGACGCCGACCTTCTCATCGTCTATGAAGACCTCGCCGCCCGCCGGAGCGTTGAGGCGCAGCGTCCCCATGGGAGTGTTGGCGAGCGGCGCGAGGGTCCTGGGCTGAGTTGAGTTTTCGAGCCGCTCGCCCTCGCCGCGCGCTTGCTCGCGCTGGCGATAGAGGTAGACTCCAAAGCCGACCGCCCCGCCTGCCATGACGAGCAGGAGTGCGACGAGGGCGATCCAGCCTACTTTAGACTTCCTCCGCGCCGTAGGCTTCTCAGCGACGAACGTGCCTGTGCCGATCTGGTTAGTCCAGCCTGGATCATCCAGGCGCAGAGACCCGGGCACGATGGTCATTTCCGAATCGGTGAAATCGGGCTGCGTCTGACCCGGGTTTTCTCTGACCTGGGTCACTTCTGCATCATAGGCGATGATGCTGCCTTCAAGATTCTGCTCGCCGGTGCTTTGCGCTTCCGCCGCGCGGCGCGCCTCTTCTGCGCGCCGCATCTGTTCAGCGCGTTGTGCCTCTTCTGCGCGGCGGACTTCTTCATCTCGTCGCGCTTGTTCGGCGCGGCGCGCTTCCTCTGCCTGTCTCGCTTCTTCCGCTCGTCTCGCCTCTTCCGCTCGGCGTGCTTCTTCGGAGCGCGCCGTATCCGCTTCGAACAGCACTGCTTTCATATCGTGCGTTTGGGGCGTCTTCACCTGCGCGGGCAGCATTTCATCGACCTGCTTTACTTCTGTCGGCGGCAGGCTATCTTCGAGCGAGCCCGTCATGGAGGCGCGACGGCTCTCGTTGTAAGCGCGGCGCAGCTCTGCGAAAAATTCTGTGGCAGTTTGCGGGCGGTCGTCGCGGTCTTTTTCGAGCGCGCGCAGGATGGCGCGACTGACGGGCACGGGCACGTGCGGCGCGATCTCCGAGAGCGGCGGCGGCTCAATCTCAAGATGCTGGCGGCGCAATTCCGAACTGGTCTTTCCCGTAAACGGCGTGCGCCCCGCAAGCAGTTCGTAGAGCGTACACGCGAGCGCGTAGATGTCCGTGCGCCCGTCGAGCGCATTGACGCCGCCGCCTTCGCCGAACCACTGTTCGGGCGACATATAGAAGGGTGTGCCGATGGGCGTGCCGACCTGCGTCAGCTTCATGGCCGTATCGCCGTCGCGCAGCCCCCCGCGCAGCTTGACGATGCCGAAATCCGCGATCTTGATCGTACGCAGGATGCGCCCCGAAACCGTCACCTCCTCTGCGACCAGAATGTTGTCGGGCTTCAGGTCGCGATGGACGATGCCGCGATCATGCGCCGCAGCGAGCGCGCCGCAGACGGCCTCGGCCACTTCCATCGTCTCTTCGAGCGTCAGATGACCACGCTCGCGCAGGTCCTGGCGCAGGCTTCCGCCCTCGACCATCTCCATGACCATGTAGGTGATGCCCGGCACAGAGCGATCCAGGTCGTAGACAGTCACGGCGTGTTGGTGGCGAAGCCGACGCAGTGCTCTGGCCTCGCGCAGGAAGCGTTCCGAAAGCTGCGCGTTGTCTGTCGGCCCGAGCATGACCTTGATCGCCACGTCGTCCAGATCACGATGGCGCGCGCGATATACTGCGCCCATCGCGCCTTTGCCAATGAGCTTGGTCAGGGTGTATTTTTCGCCGAGGGCTTGTTGCAGGCTGGTGGCAAGCGTGTCTTCGACGAGCGGCGTCTGATCATCTGTACAGAGCACGCAATCGTCGCCGTCTATCTTGTTGCACGTTGGACAACGCCTCATAGCACGTTCATGGCCGTGGCACGGGGAAGAAAGATGGTGCTTCCGAGATGAGACCAGGGCAAGGGGAAGCACTTATCCCGTAACCTCTGCCAATCCGGCCTTCCGCGCGCACCGCAACGGAGTTTGAATTCTCGGGACTGATGGCGGCGCTTTGAGCGGTTTTCGGACAAATCGGTTCTAGCATGATGAAAGAGGCGTGTCAACGCTCAACCACCTTGAGGCGTGGCTGCGACCTTTGCGCGTATACCCTTTGCGTCCTTTGCGTTTAATCTCCTCTTTAAACGCAAAGGACGCAAAGGGGACGCGCAGAGGTCGCAGATGGATGAGCCTGTCTTAATTTGAAAGGAATAACCTGATGGACGAATTTGATCGTTACCGTGCAGAGATGAACGAACGCCTTCTGGGAAGCAATCACCTGGGGATCAAACGATTTTTCGCGCTCGACACGCAGGCTTACGAGGACGGCGCGCTCGACAAGCGCACGAAAGAGCTGATGGGGCTCGTCGGCTCAATCGTGCTGCGCTGCGATGATTGCGTGACCTATCACATCAAGCAGTGCGCCGGACTGGGGGTGACGCGCCCCCAGTTTCTAGACGCCTTCAATGTCGCGCTGGTCGTCGGCGGGTCGATCACGATTCCGCACCTGCGGCGCGCAGTCGAGAGACTCGACCAGATTCTTGAGGGCGAGGAATAAAGCAAAATGCGGATTGCGGATTGGGGATTGCGGAATGAGGAATGCGGAATGAAAAGACGAACCGAAACCTGTGTCTTCTTTCTCTTAATTCCGCAATCCGCATTCCTCATTCCGCATTTCTTTATCTGCGGTCTCATTTGCCTGACGTTATTGATCTCGTTGAGCGCGAGTCCTCTTTGCGCTCAAACGCCGGATTCCACCGAACAGGAAGGCTTCGATATGTCTACAGTACGGCAACAGGGGCGCGTGCGTGCGCCGGAACTGGCGGGAGGCCGCAGTTGGCTCAACACGGATAAGCCGCTTCAGCTTGCCGCGCTGCGCGGCAAAGTCGTGCTCCTGGATTTCTGGACCTACGGCTGCATCAACTGCATCCACATCATCCCCGATCTGAAGCGTCTCGAAGCGAAGTACGCCAGGGAGTTGGTCGTCATCGGCGTTCATTCCGCCAAGTTCGACAACGAGAAGGAGACGGAGAATCTGCGCCGCATCATCCTGCGCTACGAGATAGAGCATCCGGTCGTCAACGATGCACACTTTGCCATCTGGCAGGCTTACGGCGTGCGCGCGTGGCCGACGCAGGTGCTGATCGACCCGTCTGGCTACATCGTCGGCGCAGTCTCGGGCGAAGGAAACTACAAAGTGATTGACCAGGCGATCTGGCAAACAATCGCAGAGTTTCGCAGGCGCGGTGAGTTGAATGAACAGCCCGTTCGGCTCGCGCTCGAACGGGCGAAAGTGGGCGATCTGCCGCTCGCCTTTCCCGGCAAAGTCCTGGCCGATGATCGTGGGATGCGGCTCTTCATCGCGGATTCGAATCACAACCGCATCGTCGTCACAAAACTCGACGGCACTCTGGTGGAAACAATCGGCACGGGAGCGCGCGGCGCTTCTGACGGCGCGTTTGAGAGCGCCAGCTTTTACAGGCCGCAGGGGATGGCGCTCGATCAGGATTCACTCTACGTCGCCGACACGGAGAATCATCTCATCCGCCGCGTGGACTTGAAGAAGCGCGTGGTGGACACAATCGCCGGGACAGGCCAGCAGTCGCGCGGCACAGTCTCTGAGGGCGCGGCGCGCAATGTTGCTCTGAACTCGCCCTGGGATTTGCAACTCGTGGGGCGCTCCCTGTACATCGCGATGGCCGGGCCGCATCAAATCTGGAAGCTCGATCTGGATGAAGGGCGCATCTACACCTTCGCCGGATCGGGACGCGAGGCACGCCTGGACGGGACGCCGACGGAGGCGGGCTTCGCGCAGCCTTCTGGATTGGCAAGCGACCGCCAGACTCTTTACGTCGCAGACAGCGAGGCGAACATCATTCGCGCGATTGATCTCGGAGGGGAGGGGCGCGTCCGCACGCTCGCGGGCGGCGACCTCTTCGACTTCGGTGATGTGGATGGGACGGGCGACGACGTGCGCCTGCAACACCCGCTCGGACTCTGCGAATGGGAAGCGCGTCTCCTTATCGCTGACACCTATAATCACAAGATCAAGCTGCTTGATCCGCAGACAGGGAGTGTCAAGACCTTCCTCGGCAAGGGCAGACCGGGACAGGAGGACGGCGCATCTCCAAGCTTCTACGAGCCCGGCGGGTTGAGCGTCGCAAACGGAAGACTGTTCGTCGCCGACACGAACAATCATGCCGTGCGCGTCGTCGATCTGAAGACGAAACAGACCGGGACGCTCATGATTAAAGGCTTGCGCCCGCCGCTCGCAGAAGCGACGACGCGCAGCGATGGCTCGGATGCACCCAACGTGGAAGAGATCAAGCTCTCTTTGCAGCGCCTGCGCGCTGCGACGAGCGAGAGCGCGCTTCTCATAGATGTTGCCCTGCCCGCAGGCTATCACCTGAATCCGTCCGCGCCGCAACGTTATCAAATCTCGGTCGAGGACGGCGCGCGTTCCGTTGCGCTCGCCGCAGACGTACCCGCCTCACGCACAGACAAAGCCCTGCACCTTCCTCTGCGCATTCCTCTACGAGCGCTGTCTCCCGGCACTGCTCAACTGCGAATACAACTGACGCTCTACTATTGCCGCGAAGACAACACGGGCACATGCCAGATCAAGACGCTCGTCTGGCGCGCACCCGTCGAGATCAGCTCAGACGCCAATGCGCCGCGCGAGATCAAGGCGAAAGCCAGGGTGGAGTAGACAGTAGACAGTAGTCAGTAGCCAGTAGACAGTAGGCAGTAGAAAAACCGTAGTGTCTGCTACGTTCACCCCTACGAATCATGATGAGTGGCGTCAGACACACAACCTGCTTTCTTTTCTACTGTCTACTGTCTACCGCCTACCGCCCCCTGAATGACAGCCTGCGAGGCTTCATTGTAGAATCCTGTAAGCGCGAAACTACTTCGATTAATCGTTGTCGTGTGTGACCGCTCGTGTTGTTCTTCGTCTGGAGACGGGTGGAGCGCATGCGGGCGGGGAAGGCCCAGGCGTGAGCAAGGGGGATAATGCTGCACGCTCGGCAGAAGAGATAAAGAATCATCTGGGGGGCAATTGAGGGATACAACCTACGTCGGACGACCGAGCGTGTGCCGAAGCTGCGGCGCACTGGTCGGCGCAGGCGAAGCGGCTTGCGAACAGTGCGGCGCGCCGCTCGCGACCGCCGCCGCCGGGCAAGGGAGCTCACAACAGCGTCGGCCTGTCTATGACAGAGAGACGATACGCTTTGCGCGCGCAGTCCTGAGCCGTCCCTATACTTTCACCATCATCTTCCTCGTCGCCAACCTCTTCGTCTACCTGCTCATGTGGTCTTCGAGCGGTCTGAAGAATATGGCCCTCATGGAATTCCCATATTCCGTGCTGATCGCTTACGGCGCGAAGCTCAACCTGCTCATCGCTGCTCCCTACAAAGAGTGGTGGCGCTTGGTCACGCCGATCTTCATTCACGTGAACCTCATCCACCTTTTGATCAACATGTACAGCCTGTGGATGGTTGGCCCGTACGTCGAAAAACTTTACGGCTCGGCGAAGTTCGTCGTCTTCTGGGTGGCGACCGGGGTGGCGGGCATCGTGGCGAGTTATCTGACTGTCAGACCGGACATGCAGGTCAGCTCCCTTGGGAGATTCCTTTTCAAGGCCGCAGACGGCCCGTCGGCTGGAGCTTCGGGCGCGCTGTTCGGGCTGGTCGGCGTGCTCTTCGTCTTCGGCATCAAGTTTCGTCACGAATTGCCAGAGGGATTCAAGCGCGCCTTCGGGACAGGACTCCTGCCGATGATCCTGATCAATCTCTACATAGGTTATCTTGGACGCGGGATTATTGATAACGCTGCGCACCTTGGCGGGCTCGTCTCCGGCGCTGCGCTGGCGCTGTTGGTCGGATACAAGCGACCGGGCGAGCCCGCCAGCGTGGCCGTCTTCTGGCACGTCCTCCAGGCCGCCGCGCTCGTCCTCCTGGCGGTCAGCTTCCTCATGGTCGTGCGCCATTTCAACGAGATGCTTCCCATGCCCGTACAGGAACTGGCGGACGAGCAGGAGGTCTTGTCGGAGAGGTCGGATGTTGAAGCGTATATCAAGGCTATCAACGCCGGACAACAGGCTTTCGCGCTCGCCATGGACAAGGGTGATTACAGCCAAGTAGAGGAGGCCATCAAGGGGTTAGGCGACGCGCCGCATCTGGACGATCAGGCGGACGCCGTGCGCAGGCAGTTGATACACCTCCTGGCACAGACGCGCGAGCTCGCCGAGATGAAACCGGAAGAGCGCAAGGCTTCACGCGCCAGGCAACAAAGCGAAACGCTCATTAAAGATTTCGAGACGTGGGCTGGTAAGTTCAAAGACTGGACAGAGACCGACGGCAAGAGATACGGCGTCACGACACGCGAGGAGCTTGTGCCCGCAGACGCCAACCCGGATAAAAAATAGATCGAGCTTTTAATATCTGATCCCGTAAGGAGAGAGAGCAGAGATGGAAATTAAAAAAGTGGGGGTGCTCGGCTGCGGCCTGATGGGTTCAGGCATCGCGCAGACAGCCGCCAGCGCAGGCTTTGACACGGTCGTGCGTGAAGTGTCCATGGAGCTGATCGATAAGGGCTTCAAAGGCATCGACAAATCGCTCGCCCGCTTCACTGAGAAGGGGACGATCACCGCAGACCAGCAACGGGAGATTCGCGGGCGCTTGACGGGCACGACCCGATTTGAAGACCTCAATGATTGCGACATCATCATCGAAGCGATCATCGAAAACCTGGAGGCGAAGCGCGAGACCTACAAGCAGCTCGACGCCATCTGCAAGCCCGAAACGATCTTCGCCTCGAACACCTCCTCGATCTCGATCACGGAGATGATGACGGTCACCTCTTCCGAAAGACAACGCCGCTTCATCGGCCTGCACTTCTTCAACCCCGTGCCGATCATGAAACTGGTCGAAGTCGTCCGCACCATCCTGACGGACGAAGAGGTGTATGAACAGGCGCTCGGTTTCGGCCAGCGGCTCGGCAAAGTAACTGTCCGCGCCTCGGACAAGACGGGCTTCATCGTCAACCGCCTGCTCGTGCCCTACATGCTCGACGCCGTGCGCGCGCTCGAAGAGGGCGTCGGCTCCATCGTCGATATAGACAATGCGATGAAGCTCGGCTGCGGCTACCCTATGGGACCGTTCACGCTCGGAGATTTCGTCGGGCTCGATACGACCTACTACATCGCCGAGATCATGTTCAACGAATTCAGAGAAAAGCGCTTTGCTCCGCCGCCACTCTTGAAACGCATGGTCCTGGCCGGTCTCTATGGCCGCAAATCCGGGCGCGGATTCTATGACTACACCACAGACCCGAAGAACCCGACGCCGATGAATCTGTTATAAAGCAGTAGACAGTAGACAGTAGTCAGTAGCCAGTAGACGCTCCGCGTATCGGGCGCTGTCGCTGTTATACTGACGATTATCTGGCGAACGCTTTTCTACTGGCTACTGACTACTGTCTACTGTCTACTTCTTCTTTTATGCTCCTCTTCGAGTTGCGCGAGCACGTCGCGCTCATACACCTTAACCGGCCTGATAAGATGAATGCGTTGTCGCGCGCCTTGCTTGATGAGCTGGGCGAAGCGTTCAGGCGTGTTGAGCTTGAGCGCGAGGTGCGTGCCGTGATCCTGACGGGAGTGGGCGAGCGTGCTTTCTGCGCGGGCACGGACATCAGTGAGCTGGCTTCGCTCGATGTGGAGGGTGCGCGGCGCGCGGCCACGCGCGGCCAGCAGGTATGCGACCGAATTGAGCGTTGCCCTGTGCCGGTTATCGCCGCCGTGAATGGTGTGGCGGCGGGCGGAGGCTGCGAACTGGCGCTGGCGTGCCACCTGCGCATCGCTTCGACCAAGGCAGAATTCAGCCTGCCGGAAACAAAGCTCGGCGTAATTCCGGCTTACGGCGCGACGCAGCGCCTGCCGCGTATCACAGGCAGCGGGCGTGCGCTTGAAATGATGCTCACAGGCCGGACGGTCTCTGCGCCGGAGGCTTTGCGGCTCGGTCTCGTCAATCGTGTGACAGAGCCTGAGCACCTTCTTGATTCCACTACCGAACTCGTGCATGAGATCATGCAACTTGCGCCGCTCGCCATTCGCGCCTGCCTGGAAGCCGTCACGCGCGGCCTCTCTGTGCCACTCGAAGATGGGTTAAAGTTAGAAGCTGAACTATTTAGCAGCCTCTTTGCGACCGAAGACATGCGCGAGGGAACACTCGCCTTTCTAGAAAAACGCGAGCCCGTGTTCAAAGGCAGATGAGGGCTGGCAGAACGGCGTGATAGAATAAGGCTCAAGGAGATTCAAGCCATGAGCGAAGACCCTATCAAAAGGCTGCCCGCTTCACAGAACAGCACGCTCGAACAGATTCTCGCCATCGTGCAAAGCCTGGATAGCAGAGTGCAAAGCCTGGAGAATAGAGTTGAAGAGCGTCTCTATGATACGCGTCCCATCTGGGAGAAAGTGCAGGCAGACATTGCTCAGCTTAAAGAAGGGCAGCAACACCTGGAAGAAGGGCAGCAACGTGTAGAAGAAGGGCAGCGCCGCTTTGATGATCGTTTAGAAGCATTGCGAGATGAAATGCGCACGGGGTTTCGTAATCTGAAGCGTCAGTTCAGCGTCCTGCACGAAACCTTTCTCGAAGTGCGGGCTGATTATAAAGACCTCGATAAACGACTGTATCGTTTGGAAGAGCCATTGGAAGAGTCGCAAACCTGAACGATTATTGTGTCTCTGCTGGCTGACCGTGTTCACAGAGAAGATGCTCAGGATCGAGCATTGAAGTAGACGTTGACACGTCTCGCGCCGTCCATCATTCCTCCTTCATCTATACCTACTTGTCACTCATCCCTCGCTTCCCCTATACTGCGAATGCTTTCACTCTTTAACTGATTGGAGTCGCCGGAAAAGCTCTTGCAGCCCGTTATTCATCAAGGACGCCTGAACGCAGAAGGCTTTCGCTTCGCACTCATTGCGAGCCGCTGGAACGATTTTCTGACGGCGCGGCTCACTGAGGGCGCGCTTGATGCATTGGAGAGGCTCGGCGCGGGCGAGAAAGCGGTCGAGCTTTTCAAGGTTCCAGGCTCGTTCGAGATTCCGCTGCTGGCGCGAAAACTTGCGGCTTCGGGAAAGTTTGATGCCATCGTCTGTCTGGGCACGATCATTCGCGGCCAGACGCCGCACTTCGAGTACATCGCGGGCGAGGTGACGAAGGGAATCGCGCAGGCGGGGATGGAGACCGGCGTCCCCGTGGTCTACGGCATCGTAACTGCGGACACGCTCGAACAAGCGATTGATCGCGCCGGGGTGAAGGCCGGCAACAAGGGGTTCGAGGCCGCCATGTCGGCTGTCGAGTTGGTTAATCTGTATAAAGAAGTAGTCAGTAGCCAGTAGACAGTAGAAAAGCATTCTAGTTTTATGCTGGCTACTGACTACTGACTACTGACTACTGACTACTAAGGTATTATGGGTTCAAGGCGTAAGGCGCGTGAGTGCGCCTTGCAAATGCTCTTTGCGGCGGATGTTTCCGAGACGCGCGTCGATGAACTGGTGCGCACGTACTGGGCTGAGCTGGGCGACGCAGACGTTGAACCGGTGGCGCAGGAATTTGCGACCCGGCTGGCGACAGGCACGCTCGTGCATCTGGTGGAGCTGGATGAGCGCATACGCTCGCGCGCCGAGCACTGGCGCATCTCGCGCATGGCAATCGTTGACCGCAATATCCTGCGGCTCGCCGTCTACGAATTTTTGCATGAGCCAACCCCTCGTACCGTCGCCATCAACGAGGCTCTCGAAATAGCACGCCGTTTTTCAACCTACGAGGCCACGCAATTCATCAACGGAATACTTGATGCCATCAAGCGCGATCTGGACGAACAGCACCCGCAGGAGCACACCGTCGATGACGGGGAAGATTCAGAAGAGTCGAGCGGCGAGCAGTCACTGTCAGCGTAGAACAACGGTAGAGAAGTAGACAGTAGACAGTAGTCAGTAGCCAGTAGAAAGACAGAGCGCTTGCGCGCTTCAGTCTACTATGATTGCAGAAGCTCTATATCGAACGCATCAACCGATTTTCTTTTCTACTGACTACTGACTACTGACTACTGTCTACTGTTTCATCCTCTTCCCTTTTATGAAGCACTTACTGGTCGTAGACGATTCCTCCGCAACGCGGTCTCTGGTGGCGGCGGCGCTCGCCGAGGCCGTCGATCTACGGGTCGAGCGCGTCTCCACAGGGCTTGAAGCTTTGAAGCTCTTGAGCACCACCGAGATTGATCTCGTGCTGACCGACGTTCACATGCCCGAAATCAACGGCCTTGAGCTGATCCGTTTCATCAAGGAAACCGAGCGCCTGCGCCATATCCCAGTCATCATCATCTCCACCGAAGCAGCCGAGCAGGATAAAGAGCGCGCCCTCGCCCTCGGAGCCGACGACTACCTGGCGAAGCCTTTCACGCCGGAACAATTGCGGCGCACCATCAACAAGCATCTGATAAGATAAGTAGACAGTAGTCAGTAGTCAGTAGCCAGTAGAAATGAAAAGCAGTTGATGGGTTTGATACCGATCACCTAAACCGTAATAGCCAACAAAGCAGAGCGCTCTGCTTTCTTTTCTACTGACTACTGGCTACTGACTACTGTCTACTCTTTTATGGATCAACTGCTGCGCGAATTCCTGGCCGAGGCCGAAGACCTCATCGAGATGCTGGTCGGAGACCTTCAGGCGTTGCGTGCGCGGGCGTCTGAGGGTCGCGCACGGCGCGAGCTGACGGCACGCATCTTCCGCCACGTGCACACGATCAAGGGAACGGCTTCCGCCGCCGAGTTGGACGTCACCAGCCAGATCGCACATGAATTCGAGACCCTTTTGGACGGCGTTCGCCTGGGGCGCATCGCGGTCAGCGATGCCGTGCTCGATGCCTTCGAAGACAGCGCGGCGGCGATTGCGCAGAGCCTGAACGCTGTCTCGCGCGGGCTCGCGCCGTCAACGCCGTTCACGCTCATCGAACGTCTGCGCCGCCTCACGCTCAAGAGCGAAGGTGAGAAGGCGTCTGAGACGGGCGCCACCACGGCGCTCGCCGCGCTGCCAGAAGAGATCGCACGCTCGCTCAGCGAGTACGAGCAGCACCGCCTGCGCGAAGCGGCGGCGGAAGACGCGCGTCTCTTCATCGTCACGGTCAACTTCGATCTCGCCACCTTCGACGAGCGCTTTCGAGACTTCAGCGATGCGCTCGCTGAAGTCGGCGAACTCATCTCGACACTGCCGGGGCTGGACGGGGGCGCGGCGGATCAGATCAACTTTCGCATCGTCTATGCGACCGCCGCGAGCCTCGAGGAGGTGACGGCGCGGGTCACTCCATTCGGCGCTGCTACGTTCAAGGAGCTGAGCGTAGAGGAGCCTGACGCTGGCGCATCCGTTGAAAGCGAAGAGGGCGGCGAGCCCCTGTTTGAAGGCCAGGAGTCGCAGGCCACCTCCATCGCTTCCCTGACCTCGCTGGTGCGCGTCGAGCTGAGCGAGCTTGACGAGATGGTCTCTGCCGCGCACGAGCTGCTCACGGACACGACCGATGCGCTCGATCTGTCGCTCTCTTCCGAGCTGACACGCTCTGAGCGCACAGAGATGGAGATTCGCTCCACGCGTATCCAACGCCGCTTCGTAGAGCTTGAAGAGCGTCTCATAGGGATGCGCATGATCCCGATAGCACAGACGCTTGCACGCGCCGCTCGTGCCGGAGTGATGGCCGCGCGTGCGACCGGTAAAGAGGTGGACTTTGAGACGCGTGGCGGCGATGTGCGTCTCGATAAATCGCTCGCCGACGCGATCTCCGATCCGCTCTTGCATCTGCTGCGCAACGCCGTCGATCATGGCATCGAGTCGATGGATGAACGCACGAGCGCGGGTAAGCCTGCGCGCGGGCGCGTCCTGCTTGAAGCCGTGGCTGAGGGCAGCCGTGTGCGCCTGCGCGTCGAAGATGACGGGCGCGGCATAGATACCAAGGCGGTCGCACGCGCCGCGCTCGAACGGGGCATCGTCGAACGAGGCGAGAGCCTCACCAGAGAGCAGAGCCTACGGCTCATCTTTCGCCCGGGCTTTTCAACGGCCGCGTCCATCTCAAACACGTCGGGTCGCGGCGTCGGGCTCGACGTGGTGGAACACGGCGTTGAGCAGGTGGGCGGCGAATTGCGCATCTGGAGCGAACCCGGCGCGGGCACGACCTTCGAGATGACTCTGCCGACCACGCTCGCGCTTGTCCCCGCGCTCGTCGTTCGTTCGGCGGGCTATCAATATTGCGTCGATGCAGGCCACATCATCGAAGCAGGCTTCATAGATGCGCACGAAGTGGAGCGGATCGGCGATCAACTGGTGATACGCTGGCGCGGCGCGCTGCTGCCGCTCGTCCACATGCGGCGACTCCTCGCTCAGCCTGCGAGCGATCAAGGTAAAGAGGGAGAACGCGTGCACATCATTATCTCGCACGTCGCAGGGCACGGAGCGCAAACTGCTGGCGATCAGGAAGCGCTCAGGCGGGCGGCGGTCGCCGTAGACGGTTGGGACGGGCATCATGAAGTGCTGGTGCGCGGGCTCGGGCGCTACGCCGCACGCTGGCGCGGTATCGGAGGCGCAGCCGAGATGCCTGGCGGCGCGGTCGCCCTCGTTCTTGACCTGCCAAGATTATTGGAAATGGCTTTATAAAGAAATTTTCACCACGGAGACACAGAGACACAGAGCAGGCCATAAAAATTTATTTAATCTGTCTTGATCTATCTTATGTTTTCTCTGTGCCTCTGTATCTGCGGTGGTTAATCTTTCGTCATACCAGAATCTCAACCTGCTATATAATGCGCCCCGCGCGCACGAGAGATCGAGATAGATGAGAGAGTCTGCAAGACAAGCGATGAGAGAATCTGAGGGCGTATACGCTCCATCCGTGTACGTCCGTCAAACTCTGGCCGCACTGATCACCCTGCTCATTCTTCTTGTGCCCGCCGCTCCGGCTCAACAGCAGATTGCGAAGCCGGAATCAAAGGGGGGATCATTCGGGCACGTCTACGCGAATGAGATACGCGGTTACAAGGTCGAGCGCGTCCGCGTGGAGATCAAGCAGTCGCCGAACTCCGGGACGGGGGAGCAAGGGGCGAGTCCGCCGCCCGATGTGCATGCGCTGATACAGTTCGGCGAGCCGCGCATCGTTAAGACCACGCCGCAAGGGATGACGCTGGAGGTGCCGCTCACGCTGGCCGCCGTCAAGCAGGCCGGGCAGGTACACTTTCTCACCTTCGAGGACATGATCGTCAACGGCGTGCCCGTCACAGTCGAAGACTACGACCACCGCTTCAACCTGCCCAACAAACAGAGCGTCAGGCTCGCCGAGCCGATTCGCATCTTCGTCACCGCGGCCAACGCCATGCTCGGCGCGCTCGGTGAATGGGGCAAGCCGAAAGACCTCTGGCCTGTGACGGGTCGCGTCTACGTTTTCGGTAGCTTCAAAAAATATTTCTTCCGCTTCAAGCGCGTCGTCCCCGTCGAACTCAGCCTCACATTGCCCAACCCTTTGAAGAAATTGAAGGCTGACCCCGCTTCAAAGCAGTAAGAAGAGCGAGGGAAGATTTAAACGCAAAGGACGCGAAGGCTGTTCGCAAAGGTCGCAGAGCAGAATATCTTTGCGACCTTTGCGTCTTCCTCCTTTGCGCTCTTTGCGTTTAAATCTTCCCTCTTTAGATACGCTGCCGGATGCAATAAAAAGGAGAAGGTGATAGTCTAGAGATACGTATAAAATAGAGTAAACCTTAGTCGGCTGCGCCGCAGCCGACCATGCAGATTGCTAGAGCTTATCAGCTTGAAGAGGTGATAAAGCATTGAGCGAGCGTCAAAACAATAATCTATCAGAGTTTATCTCGGAAAATTTTGGGGCCAATGCGACGTACGTAGAGGGCTTGTTGAGCCGTTTTCGTAGCGACCCGTCGCTGGTTGACGAATCGTGGCGCGCCTATTTCACGGAGCTGCTGGGCAATGAAACTGCCCCCTCGGCGACGGCGGCGGAAGCGGCGGAGAACGGGCGTGCCATAGCAACTAAAACCGGCGGGGATGGAGCGGCTGCGGCAGGGGCGGCAAACGCCTCGGGGGCGGCGGCTGCGACGACGACGAGCGCGGCGGCCACACCTGCGCCTGAGCGTCAGCCCGCACCTGCTGCGACGACTGCTGCTACTGCTCCGGCTATGGCGAGCACAGGGGAGGAGGCCGTGCCGATTCGCGGCGCGGCGCTCAAGATCGTCGAGAACATGGAGGCGAGTCTAGGTGTTCCGACCGCGACCTCGAACCGGCGCGTCCCCGTCAAGCTTCTGGACGAGAACCGGCGCATCATCAACGAGCACCTGCAACCGAGGGGTCGCAGCAAGGCTTCATACACGCACCTGATCGCGTGGGCTCTCGTACGCGCGCTCGATAAATTCCCGCAGCTTAACGACGGCTTCGCGGAGGTCGATGGAAAGCCCGCGCGCCTGCGCCGCGCCGAAGTCAATCTGGGCATCGCCATTGATCTTGCCAAAAAAGATGGGACGCGCACGCTTCTCGTGCCGAACATCAAGAACGCAGGCGCGATGAAGTTCTCGCAGTTTCTGGACGCCTACGATGATGTGGTGAAGCGAGCGCGTGATGGGAAGCTCCAGATTCCAGATTTTCAGGGCACGACCATCTCTTTGACGAACCCCGGAACACTGGGCACGGTCGCTTCAACGCCGCGCCTGATGGCAGGCCAGAGCGTCATCATCGCGACGGGCGCAATCGAATATCCTGCGGAATACCAGGCGATGGCTCCCGAAGCTCTCTCGCAGCTCGGCATCAGCAAGGCGATGACGATCAGCAGCACCTACGATCACCGCATCATACAGGGCGCGGAGTCCGGCGCGTTCCTCGCGCGCGTGCACGAGCTATTGCTCGGCGCGGATGGCTTCTACGATGAGCTGTTCAGTGACCTTGAGATTGCTTACCCGCCGATGCGCTGGTCTATTGACCGCAACCCTTCGCTCTTCGGCGTCGATAACATGCACGATCAGGTTGTCAAACAGGCGCGCGTGCTTGAGCTTATCAATGCCTATCGCGTGCGCGGCCACCTCATTGCCGACATAGACCCGCTGCATGCGATGCCCCTGCATTATCATCCGGAGCTGGACATAGAGACCTACGGGCTGACGATCTGGGATTTGGATCGTGAGTTCATTACGGGGGGCCTGGGCGGCGTCGAGAGCGCCACCCTGCGCGACATACTGGACATTCTGCGCCGCGCTTACTGCGGCAAGGTCGGCATAGAGTATCGCCACATCCAGAGCAAGGAGCAGAAGGTTTGGCTGCGCGAGCAGATACGCCAGCAGTTCGTCAGCCCGCAGCCGATACAGCCTGAGATTAAGAAACAACTTCTGTGGAAACTGATCTCTGCCGAACAGTTCGAGCGCTTCCTGCATACGAAATACCTCGGCCAGAAAAGATTTTCGTTGGAGGGCTGCGAGACGATCATCCCGCTCCTAGACCAGTTGATCGAAGGCGCGGCGGCGCGCGGCGTCGATGACATCACGATGGGCATGGCGCATCGCGGGCGCTTGAACGTGCTCGCCAACGTCATCGGACATTTCTGCGAACGCATCTTCGCGGCCTTCGAGGGCTCAGTCCACCCGAACTTCCCCGCCGATGAAGGCGATGTCAAATATCATCAGGGGGCGGTGGGCGAGCGCCAGACGGCGAGCGGGCGCAACGTGCGGCTAACGCTCTCGCCCAATCCGAGCCACCTTGAATTTGTCGACGCGGTCGTCGAAGGCATGGTGCGCGCCAAGCAGGATGCCCTGAATGCTCCGCGCGAGGAGGTCATAGATCGCGCGCTGCCGGTGCTCCTGCATGGCGACGCGGCCTTCAGCGGGCAGGGCATCGTGATGGAGACGCTCAATCTCGCAGACCTGCGCGGCTATCGCACGGGCGGAACCATCCACATTATCATCAACAACCAGATCGGCTTCACCACCTCGCCCGAACAGGGACGCTCGACCATCTACTCCACGGACGTGGCGAAGATGACGCAGCTTCCCATCTTTCACGTCAACGGCGACGACCCCGAAGCGGCTTATCGTGTGCTTCAGATCGCGCTCGATTTCCGGCAGGAGTTCAACAAGGACGTGGTGCTGGATATCGTCGGCTTCCGCAAGCTGGGACACAACGAAACGGACGAGCCGAGCTATACACAGCCTTTGATGTACGCGCGCGTCAAGGCTCATCCGGGCGTGCGCGAAATCTACTCGCGCCAGCTCATACGCGAAGGCATCGTCACCGAAGATGAAGTCAGGGAGATGATCGAAGAGCGCGTCCGGCGCTACGAAGACGCGCTGGCGCGTGCGAAACAGGTCGTCGCCGACAAGCCGCCGGTCACGGAGCTTCAACCGCCGGTCGAGGAAGAGGATGGATCGGCGTTGCTTGAGACGGGCGTCGAGACAAAGGAGATCGAGCGCATCACGCAGAAGATCACGGTCGTGCCCGAAGGCTTTCACATCAACCCGAAGATGGTCGGCCAATTAACGCGCCGCGCCAAGATGGGGGCGGGTGAAGTGCCTATGGACTGGGCTTTTGCCGAAGCCCTGGCCTTCGGCTCGCTCGTTCTCGAAGGAGTGCGCGTGCGTTTGAGCGGGCAGGATTCAGGCCGGGGCACGTTCAGCCAGCGCCATGCCGTGATGTACGATACGCAGACCGGGCAGGCCTGGACGCCGCTCTCCGAGCTGCGCCCCGGCGAGACAGATGATCCGCACGCCGTCTTCGAAGTCTTTGATAGCTCGCTTTCGGAACAGGGAGTGCTCGGATTCGAGTACGGCTATTCGGTCATTGCACGTGAAGCGCTCGTCATGTGGGAGGCGCAGTTCGGCGATTTCGTCAACGGCGCGCAGGTCATCATAGACCAGTACATAGCGGCTTCAGAGGACAAGTGGAAACAGAAGTCGCGGCTTGCGCTGCTGCTGCCGCACGGCTACGAAGGACAGGGGCCGGAGCATTCCAGCGCACGCATCGAGCGGTTTCTCACGCTCTGCGCGGAGAACAATCTACAGGTCTGCTACCCGACCACACCGGCGCAGTATTTCCACCTTCTGCGCCGTCAGGTCAAACAGGAGACGATGCGCCCGCTCGTCGTCATCACGCCGAAGAGTCTGCTCAGACTGCCCGCCGCGACCTCACGGCTTGACGAGTTGACGGGCGGCGGTTTTCAACCCGTCATAAATGACCACGAAGTGACGAATCGCGAAGCCGTGCGTCGCATCGTGCTCTGTAGCGGCAAGGTCTATTACGATCTCAATGCGGCGCGCAAGAAGTCTAACGATGAGCGCGTCGCCATTCTCAGGCTCGAACAGTTCTACCCGTTCCCGGAACAGCGTCTGCGCGAGGTTTTCAGCAGCTACCCGAATAGCACACAACTGGTCTGGGCGCAGGAGGAGCCGCAGAACATGGGCGGCTGGAACTTCGTGCAGCCTCGCCTGATGAATCTCATGGAGCGCTGCGACCGACCCTACTACGTCGGGCGCGCAGCCTCTGCCAGCCCGGCCACAGGCTCCTACACGATCCACGAGATGGAGCAGCGGCGGCTCGTCGATCAGGCTCTCACCGAAGACGCTCCGTTCATGTCCGGCGCAAGCTCACGCCAGTACGCAGGCCAGGCGGACTCTTAAGCCTGGAGCGCCGCATCAGAGGCGTGCAAAAATTTTTGGACATGCTCGTCAGGGGAGGGGTGACAAAGCCTTTCAAAGAGGCTTACCTCTCCCTTAACCTTCTGCCTCAATGGAGCTGAACATGAGATTCAAAAGACTCTTTGCTCTGGCCGCGATCATCTTCTCGATTCTCTTCACAAGCGATCAGTCGAATGCTCAAAACCTGGATGAGCTGCTGCGTGATGAAAATGGAGGCACAGCCAATGAGGAGACCTGCCGGAACGCGCCGCTCGACGGTGCGGATTCCGCCAGAGTGATCGTCAGAGGCAATCAGAACGTCCTACTGGTCGGTACAAAGGGCAACGCTGTGGTCTGGAAAAAGCAGTTGCCTCTGAAGGAAGAGGTCAACAGTGCGAAGACCAATCCGACCTGCAAGGGACGCACCATAGAGCTTTATTCACAGTTTCCGTTTTCCGCTTACACAAAGGTTTACACCTTCTCCTGGGATGGCCGATCAATCAAGTATCTTTCGACCCGCAGCGAAGACCCTTCCGCAGAGACACTGGAAGATGCGATCAGAGCCGCCGAGACAGGCGATACTCGCACGCTCAAATCTCTGTACGCGGAGGGAAATTATCTCCCCATCTTTTATCCGATGAACTACATCTACAAGTCCACGCTTCAGGAAGCCATCAAGCGCGGCCACACCGCAGCGACAAAGCTTTATAAGGTCGGGAAGAGTCGCGAAGCGGCAGAGCGACTGTCCCTTATGTTCGATCTCACGGTGGCGCTCGTCAACACCGTCGCGGGTGATGACGATCCTTCGTTGAAAGCGCCGGACAAGTGGCTGCAAGCATGGAAGTCTCTGGAAGTCCCGGACGCGGACTATGTGTATGCGCTCAACGACTACGGCTTTTTCTTACAGCAGGCGCTCGACCACAACGGTGCGATTCCAATCTTCCATCTCGTCATCAAGGAAGACACACGACGCGCCGTCGCCTACCTCAACCTCGCGGATTCCCTCTGGGCGCTCGACCGCAAAGAAGAGGCGAAATCGCATTACAAGACCTATCAACGATTGATGGCCGGAGCAAAAAAAGGAACACAGATTCCACCCAGAGCAGCCCAGCGATCCGGTTGAGCTAAAACTGGTAAATCGTGAATCGTAAATAGACGAACTGCCACTCTGCTTTGTTTAATAAAGTACTTGACAGATCAAAATGCTCAGGTATGATCTACATTATGACTTCCATTCGCCCGCTCGATTCGCAACCCTCGGAGGAGCCGCCCGCTCTGCACGCGCGCGCGATGGACAACCTGCGCTTCATACGCGAGACGATGGAGCGCGCTTCGTCGTTTACGGCTGTGCCGGGGTGGGGCGGCGTCATCATGGGCGCGACGGCTCTCTGTGCGGCGGTCATCGCATCCGGGCAGCCTTCGGTTAAAGGCTGGCTCACGACATGGCTGACGGAAGCGCTCCTTGCCCTTTTGATCGGCGGGTGGGCGATGGATCGCAAAGCGCGCGCCGTGGAAATGCATCTTCTTTCGGGGCCGGGCAGAAAATTTGCGTTCAGCTTTTCCCCGCCGATGCTGGTTGGCGCGCTGCTCACGTTGGCGCTCTACCGGGCTGGCTTGACGGGCGCCATCCCCGGAATGTGGCTGCTGTTATATGGTACGGCGGTGGTGACTGGAGGGGCCTTCTCGGTCAAAGCCGTGCCCGTCATGGGTCTGTGCTTCATGACGCTAGGCGCGGTCACGCTCTTCTCTCCGGTGGCCTGGATCAACGCTTTAATGGCAGCCGGTTTCGGCCTGCTGCACATTGTCTTTGGAATCTATATCGCGAGGAGGCACGGTGGCTAAACAAAGCGCTGTGGCGCGAAGTAGTGAGCGCAAGAAACGCGAGGAGACGCGCGGCGTGAAGAGCAGCAGCCGCAGTGACGAGCAGCAGATCATTACTCCTGCGGCTCTGGATCGTCTCATACACGAGCGCATGCGGCTCGCCATCGTCAGTGCGCTCGCGGTCAACGAGTCGCTCACCTTCAACGACCTTAAAGAACTGCTCAAGACGACGGACGGAAACCTGAGCGTGCACGCGCGCAAGCTGGAAGAAGCTGCGTACGTCACCTGCAATAAGTATTTCGACGGGCGCGTGCCGAAGACAGAGTACAAGCTGACGACCGCCGGGCGAAGCGCGCTCGAACGTTACCTGAATCACATGGAAGCCCTGATCCGCGCCACGCGCGAGCGTTAGCGTGCCCCTTTTTTTGCGCCGCCGCTTTATTTTGCAAAGGGCTTTACACGGCTGGAAAGGTTAGGGGTTGCGCACCATAGATGCGAAGCGACTCAGGATGGAAGCGCGCACGGCGGCGGCGCGCGGAGAAATCATCCCGACGAGAGACTTTCGGCCACGTTACGGCAACGAAACTGTGCCGGCCTCGTCTTTGGAATATCTGAAACTTTCATTCGGATGAAGGCGTGCAATGAGCAGACCGTTCCCAACGGGATTGGCAAACGGAATCGATCACATCTCATCGGTCGCAGGCTCTCTTCAAGCCTGCCAAGATTCTGGGGGTAACGACTAATGAAAGAGAGAACAAAGCTCGGGCTCAGAGTGCTGGAGGCGGCCCTGTTGATGGGTTTGCTGGGGGATGCGTTGCTGCGCGCGACGCCCTGGGGGATCAATGTTTTGCTGTGGGTGGGCGCACTGGCGGCGGCGATTCTAGCGCTGCTCGCGCGCTGGCGCCGCGATGTCTTAAACGCACAGGGACGCTGGTTGTTCCTGCCCGTCATCCTTTTCGCCGCCGTTTTTGCCTGGCGCGATTCGTGGACACTCAGATTTATGGATGGGCTGGCAGTGCTTGTCTCGCTCTCGCTGATCGCGCTCGGTTCGCGTATGGGTCGTATTGATCTCGCCGGTCTTGTGGAATACGTGGTGGGCGGTATCGTCGCCGGTCTCGATGCTGCGTTCGGGCCTTTCATGCTGCTGCTAAACGACATCGAGTGGAGGACGATTCCACGCTCGGGATGGTCCCGGCACACGGCGGCTGTCGTGCGCGGCCTGATTATCGCGCTTCCTCTGCTGCTCATCTTCGGCGGGCTCTTCATGGCGGCGGATGCGGTCTTCGAAGGGATCGTCAACCACGCCTTCAACCTCAATTTCGAGACCCTGTTTTCGCACACCTTCCTCGCCGTTTTCTTCGCCTGGATCGCGGGCGGATTCCTGCGCGGGTTGATGCTTGGCAGCAAGTTGGAGTTTACGGGAAACGGGCGACCCGTATTTCTTCCGGTAGTGCCTACGGAAACCGCCGCCTCCGAAGATGCGGACTCATTGGATGCGCCCGTGCCATCGAAACCCCTTCGACTTGGGATCGTCGAAACGAGCGTTGTGCTGGGTCTGCTGGACATACTTTTCCTGGCCTTCGTCACCATCCAGATACGCTATTTCTTCGGCGGCGCAGCCTTTGCGCAGGCTTCTACGGGCTTGACCTATGCGGAATACGCACGGCGCGGATTCTTCGAGCTGGTCACGGTGGCGACGCTGGTGCTGCCGCTGCTGCTCGTCGCACACTGGCTCCTGCGCAAGGAGAACCCCGTGCACGAACGCGTCTTTCGCGTGCTGGCCGGAGCGCAGGTCGCGCTGCTCTTCGTCATCATGGCGTCGGCGGTCGGGCGTATGCGCCTGTACCAGAGCGAGTACGGACTGACGGAACTCAGACTTTACACGACGGCCTTCATGGGCTGGCTGGCGCTTCTCTTCATCTGGTTCGGGCTGACTGTACTAAGGGGCCAGCGCGAGCGCTTCGCCTGTGGCGCACTCGTGGCAGCCTTCCTTGTGCTCATTACATTGCATGCGGTCAACCCGGACGCGTTGATCGTGCGCGTCAACGTCGATCACGCGCAGATGGGTCGCGCCTTCGATGCAGACTACGCCGCCTCGCTCAGCGCAGATGCTGTGCCCGCGCTCCTTGCGGCCTTGCCTGATCTCGGTCGTTACAACCGCTGCATGATCGCCAACGATCTACTCGACCGCCTCTCCTCTCTGGAGAGCGGGGACTGGCGCACGTGGAACCGTTCACGCTCCGTCGCGCGCGACCGTCTCATAGAGAATAGCAGTGCGCTCTTTGGGCTCAATTGTCAGAGGCTGGGGGCGGGGATGACAGACCCAGGGGGCGCGGGCGGGCGTGGCCCCGCTCAGGAGCGTTACTGAGATGGAACGCTTTAATGTCGTCATTATCGGCGCAGGGTTAGGCGGCTTGCAATGCGCCAGGTTACTTGGCAGGCAGGGCGTGCGCGTTCTGCTCGTTGATCGCAAGGCGTCGCTCGATGCGTCCATACATACGACGGGTATTTTCGTGCGGCGCACGCTAGAAGATTTCGACCTGCCGGAGAGCTGCCTGGGCGCGCCCGTACGCCACGTCACGCTCTATTCGCCTGCGCGCCGTCGGATGCTGCTGGAAAGTCCGCAGGACGAATTTCGCGTCGGGCGGATGGGGCGGCTCTACCTGCACTACCTGGATCAGTGTTTGAATGCCGGAGTCGCATGGTCGCCCGCCACGCGCTACCTCGGTTGTGAAGCCTCAACGGACGGCCAACTCATACGGCTTGAGACTGGAGGACGCGCGCGGACAGTCTTTGCGCGTTACGTGGTCGGAGCCGACGGCGCAAGGTCGCGTGTCGCGCTCGACCTGGGTCTGGATACGAACCGCGAGTGGATCGTCGGTGTGGAGGATGTCCTTGAAGGTGTGCCGCTCGAAGGGCTGCCGCGCTTCCATTGTTTCCTTGATCCGAGGATTGCGCCCGGATACCTGGCCTGGGTGGTACACGATGGGGCGGAGGCGCATGTCGGTGTCGGAGGCTACAGTTCCCGCTTCGACCCGCTCAAGGCGCTGGAGAAGTTTCGTGCGAGCCTCGGGGACATCATGGACTTAAGCAAGGGACACCAGGTCGAACGTCGCGGGGGGCGCATTCCGGTCGGCGGCGTGCTCCGTATCATAGCCAACCGTCAGGGTCTGCTGGTTGGCGACGCGGCGGGGGCTGTCTCGCCGCTGACGGCTGGAGGCTTAGACCCATGTATGCGGCTCTCAAGCCTGGCGGCGCGCGTCATCGTAGATTACCTGGGCGGTGTAGGCGCGGCGGCTCTCGCAGAGTATTCAGGAGAACTGTTTCGCACGCGCTTCATCTCGCGTATATGGATGCGCCGCCTGATCGCGCAGATGCAAGAGCCAGCCCTGCTTGAGATGGGTTGCGCCGCGCTTCGCTTGCCGCTCCTCAATTCTCTCGCCCGGCACGTCTTCTTCGGGCGCGGCTCGTTCCCGGATGTCAATGGGAAACCGTCGCTCCGATTAGCCGAAGGGCGTGCGCCTGTGGTTTGAAAACTGTGAATGCGAAACAAAACGGAACCACAGAGACACAGAGACATGGAGAAGCAGTTAAGAGATAAACTAAAAGAGACCTGCTTGATCTGCTCATACATCTTGCTTGTTTCTATCTTCTCTGTGTCTCTGTGGTGATTCTCTCATTTTGTAGTTTAAGGGGAAGAGGGAGATGAATGAAGCAGGTTACAAAATCCTGAGCGCCTCATACGGGTCTCCTCAGGCAGGGGAGGAGCAGAAATTCTGGCGACGGCAGTTCATCGCCAAGGCGACTCGACCGCAGATAATCTTTGATGTCATCGTCGGCATCATTCTCCCTATCCTCTGCCTGATCTTCGATCCGATTGTCTTTCGCGGGGGATTCAGAAGCGAAGGCGGCATTCTGAAAAACTTCCAGTTGTTCGCCTATACCGTCATCGCTCTGGAAGTCTTGACGCTTGCGGTCTGGCTCGTGTGGGGTGAGCGAGCCGGGGCCTGGTCGAGCGCGATTGGGGGAATCCTGCTTGCCGGAGCGCTCTTTTCGTTCGTCATCGCGGTCGCCATACTTCCTTTCAGCCTTCTTGGTCTCATGTTCGCGTTCATCGGAGCACTGGGCTTCACACCGTTCGTCACAGCTTTCATCTACCTGCGCAATGGCCGCAGGGCGCTCAGGGTTGCCAATGCTGGCGCGCATGGATGGGAGTTTGTCGGGGCGCTACTGTTGGGGATGGTCTTTGTGTTGGGCGGCCCAGCCCTGGCTCAATGGAAGGTTTCTGAGATGGCGGCGCAGTCCGTACAGGAGTTGACAGGCGGCGACCAGAAGGCTGTGGCGAAGGCCGTGCAAAGGCTCAAGTATATCAACTGGATCACAGACGTTGATCTGGATGAATTGGTGCGCGCCTACGGAAGCTCAGACGACCCTGCCTATAAAGTACGACTGGCGCATGTTTACCTGGAGATTACGGGTCAGAGCATCTTGAAGAGACAACAAATCATGTCGGACTAAGATTTGCCTCACGCAAAGACGCCAGGGCGCAAAGCTAATACCTGCTTCTTCCTTGCGGCCTGGCGTCTTTGCGTGAGGCATTGTCCTCCGCTCTTAGCCGATAAAATAGTTGTAAACATTATCCGCCGCCCGGTCGTATAGGGAGTGGGCGCGACCCGTCTATCGTGCCTCCACCCATTCTATGAGAACCCTTTATTCCTTCTACGCGGACGCCACGAAGATCGCCATACAGTCGATCTTCGCCCACAAGCTGCGCGCGTTTTTGACCCTCATCGGAATCATCATCGGCGTGGCGTCGGTCGTGGTCGTCGGGGCTTCCATCAACGGGTTGAACACGTACGTGGTCGAGAAGGTGTCGAAGGTGCTCGGCGTTAACCACTTCATGATCGCGCGCATGGCCTTTTCGAGCCGTGTCTCGGATGAAGAGTTCGAGCGACGCAACCGCCGGAACAAGCGGCTGACGTGGGATGATTATCTGTGGGTGCAGCGCTATTGCGCCTCCTGCACCGAAGTCGGGGCGCAGGTGCAGAACACTGTCGATCTCAAGCAGAACGGGCAGGAGTTCATTGCCGCTCTGGTCTTCGGATCAAGCGCCAACATGGCCGACATCGAAGACAAGACGATCAGCGACGGGCGTTTTTTCACGCCCGACGAGGTCGAGCGCTCCGCCCTGGTCTGCGTGCTCGGAGCGGACATCAAGGAGAAGTTCTTTCCAGGCCAGAGCGCCGTCGGCAAGACGCTCAAGATCGCAGGCATGCCCATGCAGATCGTCGGCGTCGAAGATAAACGCGGCGCCTTCTTCGGCGACTCCTTCGACCGTCACCTCTATATCCCGGTGACCACGCACATGCAGGTCTTTGGCCGTCACCAGGATTTGCAGATACACGGGAAGGGTGCGGGTCGAGAGAGTTTTCAACAGACGATTGAAGATGCGCGCGTCGCCTTGCGTAATAAGCACCGGCTGGCGGGCAACGATGAGGATGATTTCGGGCTGGTCAACGTCGAAGAGCTTAACAATCAGGTCGATCAGTTCACGTCCAGTATTGCGGCGGTCGTCGTTCCGATCACGGCCATTACGCTGCTGGTCGGCGGCATCGTCGTGATGAACATCATGCTCGTCTCGGTCACGGAAAGAACGTTTGAAGTGGGTTTACGTAAAGCTATCGGCGCGACCAAAAAGCAGATTCTCATGCAGTTCCTGATAGAATCCGCCACACTCTGCGCGATCGGCGGATTCCTCGGCATGCTGCTCGCTTACGTGGTCTGCTGGCTCATCACGACGCTGGCCGAGATTACGATGACCGTCACGTTCGGCTATATTCTTATCTCCATCGTCGTATCGAGCGCCATCGGGATCATCGCCGGAATTTACCCGGCTTTCAAAGCGGCGCGGCTCGACCCGATCATCGCGCTGGCGAGGAAGTAGGAGACGATGCGCCTAAAGCTCCCGCAATTTTTTCCCAAAGAGATTCTGCTGATGGCGTTCGACAGTCTTCGGGCGCACAAGTTCAGGAGCTTTTTGACCGTGCTCGGCATCGTCATCGGTGTGATGGTCGTCATCATCATCGCTTCGCTGCTCACGGGCATGCGCCACTCAATCGTCGCCATCATCGAAGAGTACGGTACGAATAACATCTACGCGTTTCACCTTTCGACCGGCCCGCGCGTGGGCGAGGACAGGTCGGAGCGCGCGCGCAAGCCCCTGACCGTCGCCGACGGCGACGCGATCCGACAGGGAGCCCCGGCGGTCGAGGATGTCGCGCACGTCGCTCCCAACGTAGGCTATGCAGGCGGCCCCTTCAACGACAACATCACGTACGAGGGACACAACTACCGTTGGGGAAACACGCAGGGCGTCTCGCCCAACTATGCCGGGATTACCAATATCACGATCCGCGAAGGCCGCTTCATCACGGAGGCAGACGACCAGCAGCGGCGCAACGTGATGGTCATCGGCATCAACGCCGCAGATGCTCTCTTCCCGCAGCAGCAAAATAATATCGTCGGCACGCTGGTCAAGATGGGGGGCTACACGTTTGAGATCATCGGCGTGCTGGAGAAGAGAAAGGCGGGGTTCTTCGGCGAGAACGAAGAGGACAACGCAGTCTTTATCCCGTATCGCACGGCGGCGAAGATTGCGCCCGCCAAAGGCTACCTGCTGCTGATCATACGCGCGCGCTCCGGCATGATCCGCGAGGCGCTGGATCAATCCGAAGAGGTCTTGCGGCGTCGTCGCGGCGTCTCGTTCAACGCGCCGAACAATTTCGACATCAAGACGGCGGACAAGTTCATCGAACAGTTCGACTCGATCACGGCCATGATCGGAATCGTCGCCATCGCCATCTCAAGCCTGGGGCTGCTGGTGGGCGGCATCGGCGTGATGAACATCATGCTCGTCTCTGTCACGGAGCGCACGCAGGAGATCGGCATCCGCAAGGCGATTGGCGCGCGCCGCCGCGACATCGTCAACCAGTTTCTCTTCGAGGCGATGACGCTCACCTTCCTCGGAGGTGTGCTCGGCGTCGTTCTCGCCGTCGGCATCAGTCAGCTCATCATCCTTCTAATCCCTTCGCTTCCGGCTTCCGTGCCGCTCTGGGCGGTCGTCACAGGGCTGGTGGTCTCCGTCGGCGTCGGCCTCGTCTTCGGCGTCTGGCCTGCCCGCAAAGCCTCGCGCCTCGACCCCATAGAGTGCTTGCGATACGAATAGGAACGTTTCACCACGCAGGCATAAAGACACAAAGCAAAAGAAGCGAATAGTCAATAGTTAATGGCAAGAGAAAGGTCTTGGCTATTCACTATTGTCGATTAAACTTCTAGAGCAGATTTCATTTGGCTGTACGGAAGAGTTCAACGCAAAGGACGCCAAGGAGGAAGACGCAAAGAGCGCAGAGAAATCTTTGCGTTCTTTGCGGTCTCGCTCTGCGTCCTTTGCGGTTTCACGTTCGCTCTCTCCCTACACTCGATTGAAATTTGCTCTAATTCTCTTCATGTCTTTGTGCCTTTTGGTGAAATCTCTTAAGCAAGTCGCGCGCACTCTGCTAGAATCAGGGGAAACTTTCAAAGGGTGAGACATGGCGAAACTGAAGGATAGGATCAAGACGGCGCTGGACGAGGGGCGCATGCTCATTCTCGGCTCTCAAATCTTAGTCGGCTTTCAGTACCGCTCCGTGTTTGAGCCGCTCTTTGAGAAGCTACCCGAATCTTCACAACTGCTCAAACTGTGCTCGCTCTGCCTGATGCTCATGGCGGTCGCCCTGCTGATGTGGCCGGGCGCGTACCACCGCATCGTCGCAGACGGCGAGGATACACACGATGTGCATCGGTTCACGACGAGGGCTTTAACCTTCGCGCTGCTGCCTTTCGCCTTCGCCCTCGGCCTTGATGTATATGTCGTCACGAGACAGTTAATGGGGATCACACCTGCAATCATCATCGGGGCGGTCGTGACTCTGATTGCGCTATTCTTCTGGTACGGGCTGGAAGTGATTCGTAAAGCTGAGCGCGCGTCTGAGATCAGGGAGGCAGGCGAGATGGAAAAAGAGAAGAACGAACCGGAAGAGGGCGGCACAAAACTGAAGGACAAAATAGAACAGGTTCTCACGGAGGCGAGGGTCGTACTGCCGGGCGCGCAGGCGCTGCTCGGCTTCCAGTTTGTCAGCACGTTGATGGAAAGCTTCGAGAAGCTGCCCGTCTCTTCCAGGTACGTGCACCTGGCATGTCTGGGCTTAATGGCGCTCTCCATCATCCTGTTGATGGCTCCCGCCGCCTACCATCGCATCGTGGAGGAGGGAGAAAATACGGAGCACTTCCATAGATTCGCCAGTCGCCTCCTGATCGCCGCCATGATCCCGCTCGCGCTCGGCATCTGCGGCGATCTGTTTGTCGTCGTGCGCAAGGTCACGGAATCCGTCACCACTGCGCTCGTCGCTGCATCGTTGTCGCTCCTCTTTTTCTACGGCCTCTGGTTCGGGTATACGATCTATCGCCGGAGCCAGAACGAGCACGCAGGGCAAAAGTCTGTCGATCATCAGGGGAAGCAGCTCGCTTCATGAAAAGTAGAAAGTAAAAAGGCAAAAGGCAAAAGTCAGGGGAAAAGCATTTCAATCGAATCTGTCGAAGTGGTTTGCGGCCTCACTTTTGCCTTTTGCCTTTTTACTTTTGCCTTTATATTGTCATGACTATGGAGACACTGCGCAAGCGCGATCTGGTTCGGGAGTACCTCACTTACATACAGGTCGAAAAAGGTCTGTCTCGGAATTCTCTCGAAAGCTACAGACACGATCTGGCGCGGCTGGAAGTCTGGGCCGAAGCGCACGGCAAGCGCATAGAGGAATTGACGCGCACGAATCTCCGCGAGTGGATCGCTGAGCTTTCGCGCGATGGGCTAGCGCCCTCGTCCGTCTCACGCGCCGTCAGCGCCGCGCGCGGCCTCTATCGCTTCCTCATGCTCGACGGGCACATCAAGAGCCACCCGGCGGAAGACCTCAGCACTCCGCAAAGGGGCGCATATCTGCCGAGGTTTCTGACGGAAGATGAGATCGAGCGCCTGCTCGCAGCCCCAGACACTTCGACCGCAGAAGGACTGCGTGATCGCTCTATACTGGAGTTGATGTATGCCACGGGTCTGCGCATTTCAGAGCTGGTGTCGATGAAACTCGCGGACGTGGACATAGATGGCGGCCTCATCGTCTGTCACGGCAAAGGCAGCAAGGAGCGGCGCGTTCCCATCGGCAGAAGCGCCACGCACTGGCTACAACAGTACATGACCGTACGCGCTCGCTCCGGCAAGGCTCACGCTACGCATCTGTTCATCAGCAACTCAGGATATATATTGACGCGCCAAATCATCTGGGCGAGGATCAGGGAACATGCCGCGCGCGTAGGGCTGCGCAACGTTTCGCCGCACACCCTGCGCCACAGCTTCGCCACGCATCTCCTGCAACGCGGGGCCGACTCGCGCTCCGTTCAGGCGCTCCTCGGCCACAGCGACATCTCCACCACACAAATCTACACACACATCACAGACCGACAGCTTCGCGCCACCTACGACCGACATCATCCAAGAGCAAAGATGGATAAGGAAAGTAGACAGTAGTCAGTAGACAGTAGACAGTAGAAAAACGGTAGTGACGCAATTTGTTGTCAACTGTGATTGAAAGACTCCACGTTAAACGTCTCATACGTTTTCTTTCTACTGTCTACTGTCTACTGACTACTGTCTACTTCTGTTGTAAACTACCTGTCAGGAGATCGAAAGTTTTATGAAAAAAGCAGTCATAGTATTTCTGGTGTTGATCGCGGTCGCTGCTGCGATAGCAACCGCGATGAGGCAGAGCAGCCAACACGAGAAAGGTAATTTGCAACCGAAATCCGGCGCGCAGCAACAGGATGCGCACCGCGCAGCGTCGCGACCGACGCCGCGCATTCCCGCTCACTATGAAAACGCGCGCGACGCAAAGCCCCTGGCTCCGACGCTCGACCCGCAACGATTCTTCGGCCAGGCGCGGGCGGCCTACCAGATCGCCCGTGAGATTCCAGAGACGCTGGCGCAGCTTCCCTGCTACTGCCATTGCGACGAAGGCTTCGGCCACAAGAGCCTTCACACCTGCTTTGAGACGGATCATTCGTCGATGTGCGCCGTCTGCGTCAATGAAGCCTTGATGGCCTATAAGCTTCAAAAGGAGGATGGGCTCACACCAGCGCAGATACGCGAGCGCATCATCGCGCAGTTTTCAGCCATGCATTGATTGACGGGAGGGCCTGGGTTGTCGATCAGTAAGAGGAGACCGGTGTGAGTAATGCGGGAACTGAACAGGATTCCGTCAAAAGATTTTCGAGCAGGGTCGAATACTATATCAAGTATCGTCCGAAGTATCCGCCGGAGCTGATTGATTTCCTGAGGGAGAATCTGGGCTTATCCTCTTCGTCCGTCATTGCAGATGTCGGTTCCGGGCCGGGCATCCTATCAGAGATGTTTCTGAAGAACAGGAACAAGGTCTTCTGTGTTGAGCCGAACAAAGAGATGAGAGAGGCCGGGGAGAAGCTGCTCCAGAAATACCCCGGCTTTACAAGCATCAAAGGGTCTGCCGAAGCGACGACGCTCGCACCTCAGAGCATAGATTACGTGACCGCCGGACAGGCTTTTCACTGGTTCGATGTGCCAAAGACGCGTGCAGAGTTTTCGAGAATATTGAGGCCGGAGGGCTTCGCGGTGCTCGTCTGGAATAGCCGTAAAACCGATTCGACTCCGTTTCTAAAGGCATATGAAAGCTTTCTACACCAGCACGGCATAGATTATCAGGAAGTCAACCAGCGAAATGTTGACGGGCAGGTTCTGAGCCGCTTCTTCGGGGCGGGGCGCTATCAATCGGATGTCTTCGCCAATGCTCAGGTCTTCGACTACGAGAGCCTGATAGGCAGAGTGCTCTCCTCTTCTTACATGCCGATGGAAGGGCATCCGAAGTATGAGCCGATGATCGTTGAACTGGAAAAGATTTTTCATGAACATCAAAGCGGCGGGACGGTTACGTTCGAGTACGATACGGAAATATATTACGGACGAATCCGGTGATGCTCTTCAAGGCACATTGACAAAAGAAGGAATAACTAGAGAAACGAGAAGAGGCCGCACTAATGGCGGCCCCTTCTCGTTTAATAATGATGCCCCTGGGAAGACTAGAACATGTGACAGTATCGCCAACTGGTAATACCGCTACTTATCCTTCCGACTGTTTCCATGCTTTGCGTCGTTGTGTTCGCTCTCGATGACAGTTGGCGCACACTACATCACACTTTTCAATCTCAAGCAGAACAGCTCGTTTAGTTACCCTATGGACAGCGTGAAGTGATAACTGCTTAATTACACCCTCACGGTGATCTAAATCCATCACGTAATAAGGATATTGAACTCCGCAATCAGCGCAAGGCTGCGACTTTGCTGTGATTACAATGTTGCGGCGCTCTCTGTAAGCGCGAAGATTACGGTCTAGGTATAATCGCTTTCTTCGCTTGTAATGACTCTGAGTAATCTTCTTGCCACAGTCTCGACAATAAGAGTGCCTGATTTCGTCAACCCGCCTCTTATAGTTGAATTCAGTGATGGGTTTTCTAGCTTTGCATTGCGTGCAGGTCTTGAATCGTGAAGTGGTGGGTTTCATACGAGTCAGCCTTAGGTTAAGAAAAGAGATGATGCACCCGGCATGGCTCGAACATGCGACCTTCTGCTTCGTAGGCAGACGCTCTATCCAACTGAGCTACGGGTGCGCTTTATGTAAAGCGGAAAATTGAATATACGGGCGGCATAAGCGAGTGTCAAGCGGGCATCAAGGGAGGAAATAAGCGCCCTTGTTGGCCTGCTTTTTCAGCGCGCGTAGTAGCCTGGACGTGTGCGCGCAATGAGTTCCGAGCGCGCGACATCTATGCGTATGGTGCGCCAGCTTCCGTCGCGTGGGCGCTGGCCTGTCGGCTGGTAGGCGATGCTGTAGAGGGTGCGCAGGTCTGCGGCGACTTCCGCGTAGAGCCTCCCTAAATCTTCCAGTCGCCTGATCTCATTCAAGCGCCCGCCGGTTCTATCGGCAAGCTTCTGCATGCGCGTGCGCGCGGACGCGTAAATCGCCATGATCCGAGGGTCAAGCTCAGGCAGGCGTTTTGGATCACCCGAAGGAAGCGCCAGCGGGTAGATCGTCACGCCTTGGCGGTCTGCCGCATTGAGCACGGCGTTGAGGCTTGCGCTTGCCTCAGGCTTGACAGATGCGATGGCCTCTTCGTTCGTCCGCGCGTTGGTCGCCGCCGAGCGATCATGATTACGCATCTGCGTGTCGAGCCCGTCGCTCATGACGACGATGGCCTTGCGCCGCTTCTGCTCTTTAGCCAGTTGTTCGAGCGAGTAGCTGAGCGCCTTGAAGAGTTCCGTGCCGCCTTTGCCCTGCGCCTGCTCAATGGCGTAGGCGATCTTTTTACGGTCGGAAGTAAAACTCGTCAGCATCTCGGCCTTCTCGTTGAAGGCGATCACAGCGATGCGATCATCAACGGCGAGCGCGTCGATAAAGCGCAGCGCGGCCTGCTTGAGCGTCGTGCGAAAGTTCAGCGTCGAGCCGGACACGTCGAGCAGCAGCACGAGGCTGAAGGGCGCCTGCGTCGGCTCGAAATTCACGATCGGCTGGCGCATCCCATCCTCGTAAACGGCGAAGTCGTTGCGCGACAGATTCGTGATGGCACGCCCCTGTCGATCCACCACGCCGACGTTGAGCTGAACCAGATTGGACTCAACTTTGATGACATCTTCGGGATCATCCTGCGCAGAGCAGATGGGCGCACAGGCGCACAGCAAGACCAGCGTCAGGGCTATGTAGAGAGATTGTGCACGGAACGGTGCGAAAGGGGATCGTCGAAAATCAATCATTGCTCAACATCAACCACGTTATCAGCCTGGATGATACGAGTATGCAATCGGTCGCCAGCATTTTGCAAGCACCGAGACTTTATATGCATGCCTCGACCCCAGGTCGGACGCTTCAAACGGGCTGCGCGTTGCTTAGGGGAAAAGCAGTAGGCCGCAAAGCAAAAGGTAGAAGATAGTTAAGACATGAACGTCCTTGCGGCCTGCGGCTCTTTAATGTCTTTCGCCAGCGACCTTGGCGATGCGTGGGCGCGAGCGGCGCGCCGTTGCCGAAGCCGGATGATCCTGTGCTGCTGCAGGCGCGGGGGGCGCGGGCGGCATCTCGACGGCGACGGGGCGAGGACGCGATGCCTTACGCCGCGCGGAGACGCGCTCCAACTCTGCGGCGACCTCTCGTTTGGCCTTCTCGATACGCTTACGCGGCACGAGCTGGAAGCGCAGCTCCATCTCCTGTGCGATCCTGTAAATGGTCTTGGCCTTCGCACCGCGTTCGGCGCGCCGTATGATCTCGTCCAACCCAAGCACTTCCGCTTGGTCGTCTTTTCCAATCCATATATAAGTGGCTTCCGCCATTTCTCGTTTTACCTCCAGGCGAATAAGAGCGCGCATGTCTGCCGTAGCGTTAGCCACGACCAGCGTCCGTGGACGCTGCGGATTAAGAGCGCGCCCGGCGAAATAGTTCTCGACAACCGTATCCACATCCTCGCGGTGCGCGTCGTAAAAAAGGGCGAAATCCTGACAGCGCGTGCGGTAAGGGCAGATCACAGAGCACACCAGCGGGTCTTTGAAATGTGTGTAGCGATTACAATAAAGTCGTAAGCTCATCGAAGAATCACGCCAACTGCCAGGGGCTCTTCCGCGCGGCAGAGCGACTCCTATCTTCGAACTACAACTCGGGAGTAGGTGAGACCATATCACACTTGTCTTACGTATGCAACTTGTCCCGTAGACGCAACACGGGAGACTCTTCGTTGCAAGGAGTCCGACAGCAGCAGGAGACCGGCTTATAATCCTGCGCCTTTGATCTACTCCTCATCGCCGTCGCGGTTGAAGCGCCGCGTCTGTGCTTCGAACCGCGACGAGCGGCGTGTGCGTACCTTTTGATCGCAAGTCGAGCGCTCACCATGTATAAACCTAATTTTTGCGTTGAATGTGGAGAGCGCATCTCGCGCCCGCGCTGGCGGTTCTGGCACAGCCGCCGCTTCTGTGCGGCCTGCGCGCGAAGGTTTCGACGCGGGCAAATCCTCTTGCCCTTGATCGCTGGCGCGACGCTCTTCTGTCTGGGGCTCCTGGCAGGCCGCACCGGGCGCCATGTTCCGCCGCCGCTCATCGTCGAGCGCGGCGGCCAGCTATCCACCTTGCCTGCCGCCTCGACAAATACCGCAACGCCGACAGCAGACGCTGTAGAGACGGGTGCGGAGGCGCAGGCCACACCAAAACCCGAGCCAAGCTACGGCCCCGACGGAACGGCTACGGAGCGCCCCACTGATCCGAACGAAGTCGTCTCCATCTGCGGCGCACGCACACAGAAAGGAACTCCCTGCAAGCGCCGTGTGCGCGGGAGCGGAAGATGCTGGCAACATAAAGGTATGCCCGCGATGCTGCCGCCATCGAAGTTGATCGTGCAGGGATGAGGGAAGTAGACAGTAGACAGGAGACAGTAGCCAGTAGACGCTTCGCGTTGCGGGTGCTGAAGCTTGCACCCTAATGATTCGCTTGCGAAGGCTTTTTCTACTGATACTGTCTACTCTTGAATTGTTCGTAAAGCTCCGTGTGACGACTGACGAGGGGAATCTGGCGACCACCTATGAAGAGGAAGCGGACGTGTGTGCGCGCTTCCAGGAGGTCGCCGTCGGTGATGACCAGGTTGGCAAGCTTGCCGATCTCAATGGAGCCCATGCGGTCTGCGGCCCCCATGATTTGTGCCGGGTAGAGCGTGACGGCCTTGAGGGCTTCGTCACGCGGGAGGCCGAAGCTGGCCGCCATGCCTGCGTGAAAGGGAAGATCGCGCACGTTTGCGCCTGTGTCGCCGGTAGAGATGCAGAAGTGCACCCCTGCCTGTTGCAGGCGGGCTGCGTTGGCGTAGAGCGTGTCGTAGAAATCATCTTCGCGCAAAGGGAGATCAAGCACGCCCGTGAGGATGACCGGCACGTTGCGTTCTTTCAAGAGGGTTGCGACCTTCCATGCGTCGTCGCCGCCCGCGATGATTGCGCGTCCCAGATGCATCTCGTCGGCGAAGCGCAGCGCGGCGCGGATGTCCGTTTCGCGGTCTGCATTAAAGATGACGGGGCGCTCCCCGCGCACGAAGGGGACGAGCGAGGCGAGCACGACCGATTGATCGGGGCGCGGCAAGGAGGGGTCGCGGGCGTAAGCATCCTGCGCACGTCCATAGCTTTCGGCGTCGCGCAGGAGCTTGCGCAACTGCCCGACCTGCTTGTCGCGCGTCGAGATAGCCTCGTTGATGTTGAGCGGCTGAGGCGGCGAGAAGAAGTCTCCGCCTGTGGCCGCCACAACGCGCGGAAAGTTGATGACGAGCGCGGAAGAAGGGACGACGGCCATTTCGCGCGGCGTCGTGCCGTCCAGATTGATGAGCGCGGCCTGACCGGAGATGAGGCCGCCGCGCGGGAGCGTGAGTACGCTGGTGATGCCTGCGGCGCGTGTCACCCCCACATGCGCGCTGTGTGGATTGATGGCTGTGATGGCCTGCGCGTTCGGGTTGGTGTCGCCGATCTCTGCCAGGTCAACCGTGCCGGGCGCGCCGCTGTTGATCTCTACGAGGCCGAGCGATGTTCCGGCGTCGATCATGCCGGGGTAGACCGTCAGCCCGCCAGCATCTATAACCTGCGCATCCGGCGGGGCGTTCACAGTGCCGATGGCTTCAATCCTCCCGTTGCGTATAAGGATGCCGCCCTGCTCTATCAAGGGGCCGCTGACGGTCACGATGCGAGCGTTACGTATGACGTAGACGCCCGTCGCCGTGCTTGCGCCCTGTTGGACTGTCAGACTGCTGGGCTGCTGCGCCCTGACAGCGACTGTAGGGATGACAAGGGATGAGGCGAGCAGCATGAAGAGACATGCGCTAGCTTTAAGACATCGAGCGGGCTTCATCTCTTCTCATCACCTCCGTCCCAGAGATCGTCGTCATGACCATAGGCCGTGCGTTTATCGCGCGGGGTCGGGGGAGGTGTGCCGCCACCTTGCGCGGGCGCTCTGTTCGGCTCAGCCTGTTCGAGCCTTGCGCGCTCACGCTCGACGTCGGCGCGGCGCGCGAGGTCTTGCTGGCGGTCAAAGAAGACTTCGCCGTCGATGAGAGTGGTTTCGACGTGGGAGTAGACGCTGAAGGGATGCCCGTCCCAGATGGCTAGGTCTGCGTCTTTGCCGACATCAATCGAGCCGACTATGTCCTGTATGCCGAGCTGCCACGCGGGATTCAAGGTGATGAGCTTGAGCGCCTCATCTTCCGAGAGGTCGCCGTACCTCATCATCTTGGCGGCATCTATGTTGAGGCGGCGGGCGCGCTCATCGGAGTCCGAATTGATAGAGACATTGACACCGGCGCGAGCGAGCATCGCAGTGTTGTAGACGGTCGCGTCGTAGGCTTCAATCTTATAACCCCAGAAGTCCGCGAAGGTCGAAGCCCCGGCACCGTGCGCGGCGATCTCACGCGCCACCTTGTAGCCTTCGAGCACATGCTGGAAAGTTCTGACTTTGAAGCCGAACTCGTTGGCGACGTCGATGAGCATCAGAATCTCGTCGGCGCGATAGCAATGAGCGTGAACGAAGCGCTTGCCTTCGAGGACTTCCACCAGCGGCTCAAGCTGTAGGTCGCGGCGTGGTGGGATCAGGTTCTTTTCGCCGCGCGTGACGCGTGCGCGGTACTCCTCCCAACCTTTCCTGTAATCACGCGCGCGCGTGAAGGCATCACGAATCACCTCAGCGACGCCCATGCGCGTGGCAGGATAACGTCGCGGCTGTCCGGGCACGGGCGGAAAGTTCGTGCGCTTCGGGTTTTCGCCGAGCGCAAACTTGATTCCGGGCGGAGCATGCGGAAAGATGAACTCCTCCAGGGGGCGTCCATACTTGATCTTTACGACCACGTTCTGACCGCCGATGGCGTTGCCGGAGCCGTGCAGAATGTTGATCGTCGTGACGCCGCCCGCCAGCTCTCGATAGAGATCAACGTCCGTCGGATTCAGTACATCACGTATGCGCGCCATAGAGGTGACTGAGTACGTCAGCTCGTTGATCGCATCGACCATCGTGTGCGAGTGGCAGTCGATGATGCCGGGCATCACGTAACGGCCTGTGGCGTCGATGATGCGCGCGCCCGCGCGTGCTGTCAGATTCTGGCCGATGGCGGCAATCTTGCCCGCGCGTATCAGTATGTCTGAATTCTGGAGCGTGCCGTGCGAGACGGTCAGCACGGTCGCGTTGCGAATGAGCGTTTCCGTGACGCGCTGCTGCGGCGTTGGCGGCTCACTTGCACGAGCCGCGCCGAGCAGTGAGACGGAAAGAAGTATAGCGGCTAGCTTTCTTATCATGTGTCTAAAGTTACTTTCTGATGAGCATCTGTAAAAGGTGAGATTTAAACGCAAAGGGCGCAAAGGTATTTCGCAAAGGACGCAGAGAAGAAAAATACTTTGCGTTCCTTTGCGCGCTTTTCCTTTGCGTCCTTTGCGTTTAAATCTCTACTCACTGAACAACTCATGCTCTAAGGCAGGCGCGACCCTGTGAAGGCCACGGAGCCGATCTCGGACGTGATTGTGCCTTGCATCTGGTTCCCGCTCGCCTTTCCCGTCAAGGTCATTTCCACCGTGCGGCCTTCGACGTTGGCAGATGTCGTGAAGCGAAAGCCGTCCGCGCCCGCCGCTCCATTGCTCAGCTCGGTCGTGCCAAAAGATGTCTGCAACGTGCCGGAAAGCGAAGCGCCCTGCTGGCGCAGGTTGAGCGTGCCGCTCTCGGCTCGCTCACCCAGTGTAAAACTGATCGTCCACGTTCCTGACAGATCAATGGAAGCAGATGCGCCAGCAGCAGCAGTAGTAGTAGTGGCAGCAGCCGCACCGGACGCCTGCGCGACAGGTTTCAGCTCGACGGGCTGGCCGTCTATGAAGACGGAATGGATGCGCGTGTTGCGGTCGAAAAGCTCGCCGCGCGTGATGGTCAGGTTGGCGATCTTGCCGACCTCTATCGAGCCCAGACGATCCGCGACGCCCAGTATCTCAGCCGGGCGGATGGTTAAAGCGCGCAGTGCCTCTTCGCGCGCGAGTCCGTTCTCCACAGCTTTCGCCACGCTCGTGAGAAAGTCTGCCATGTTCGTCATCGCGCCGGATTGAAAAGCGAAGGAGACGCGCTCGTTCGCCAGTCTTCCTGCTGTCCCGGGCGCTTCCACGCGCTCGCGCAGCACGCGCAACGGTTCTGGATCAGCTTCGGGCACAGAGGCCGTCATGCGCTTTGGAAAATTGAGCGAGAGGAGCACGGGCACGTCCTTCGAGCGTAAGCGAGCAGCAACCTTCCAGCTTTGAGCGCCACCACTGATAATCGCGCGCAGGTTAAACTCCTCGGCCAGATCAAGCGCGCGGCGAATCTCGCGTTCGGTATTGGCGTACATGACGACCGGCATCTGGCGCGTGATGACTGGAATCAGCGCCATGAGCGACCTGTCCTGTTCGGGACGGCGCAGGCCGCGCGGGCTGCGTTCGTAAATCTGATTCGCTTCGCGCAGGCGCGTTGCGTCCAGAAGCATCTGCCTGAGCGCGGCATAGACGCCCATCAGGGAGGCCGGATAGACGCCCGTGCGCAGCGGGGTGAACCCGACGTGCAAGGCGACAGGCGAGCGCACGATCATCTTCGCGGGCGTGCTTCCCGCCAGGTTGATGAAGGCGGATTGCCCTATCAGGATACCTTCGCGCGGAGCTGTCAGCGTAGCGGTCAGCCCTACGCTTCGCGCCTCCCCAAGGGCTTCGCCGCCGGGCTGTATGAGGTCTGCGGCGAGAATTTCCGGACGCAGGCCGGGGGGCTGCGTCGAGTTCGATAGAGCGGAAGAAGGGGCGACTTGAGACTGCGGCGCAGCCGGAGGAGTGACCGCTGCTCCCGCGCTGCCTGATGGCCTGGACGGTGTGGGCGACTGCTGTGGGATGCCTAGGCTGCTACTGGAATCGATCAGTCCGGGATAGACGGTCAACCCTGTGCCGTCAATCAAGCGCGCATCCGGGGGTGCGCTGGCGCTGCCTCCGACGGCGCTGATGAGGCCGTTGCGTATCACGAGCGTGCCGCGTTCGATGACGGGGCCGGAGACGGTCACGATGCGCGCATTGGTGATCGCGTAAGCGTTTATGGCGCGTCGCGCGTCGCGCTCCTCATCCTCCTGCGCGCTTGAGATGGGCGTGATCTGCGCGACGAGAAGAGTCAGCGTGAGGAGCGCGAGCGACCGACGCGTGTGCAAACGATTTCGCATAGATGTTCTGGCCGACGAAGTGTAGACGCACTCAAAAAAGGGGCGGAGGCTTGATCACCTCTCGCCCCTTGATGAGAACGGCCTGCGCTCTGTGTGGCTTGCAAGCCATCGGGCTACGTCAAACGGCTACGGTTTCTTCGTGTTGGAGTTGGTGTTGCCCTTGTTGCCAGCCGTGTTGGTCGTCTGGACGCCCGCCGTATTGGCGTTGCCGTTGTCGTTGGTCACGACGGCCTGGTTAGAGTTGGCTGTCTTGCCGTTCATGTTCGGCGGCAAGTTGGCGTTGGTTGTGACGGGGCCGTTCATCGTGGCGTTGCTGTTATTGGCGTTAGCCCTGTTGGTGTTGGAAGCGTTGCCGTTTCCGGCGTTGGAATTGCCCGTGTCGCCGTCGCAACCTGCGGCAAAAATTGTAAGCGCGGTGCCTGCGACCAGCGCTACGAGTTTTCTCTTCATATTCTCTCCTGTGTGATTTTAGTTTTTCCGTTCGGACAAAGTTCAAGAGCTTTCAACTCAAGGCCGAAGATCGGCTAATGGTCTCGAACGCTCCCGCCTTGACGCACGCGTTAGCTCTTCCTGGCGTTACTGTTATTCGCGTTGGCATTCTTGTTGGTGTCGGCAGAGACTTTCAGCTCGTTCTTCACGCTCTTGACGCCTTCAACGCCCTGGGCGACCGTTCCGGCCTTAGTCTTCTGTTCGGCGCTGGCGACAGTGCCGCTCAAGGTGACGACGCCGTTGTCCACGTCTACGTTGATCGTAGAATCCCTGAGGTCTTCAGCCGCAGCCAGCTCGTAGCGCGTCTTGCTCCAGAGCCACAAGTCATTAGCGCCCGTGCCGATCTTGCGCCCCAACCCTTCGGCCTCTTTCTTGTAGGTCTCTTTGTTCTTCTCGATATCCTCTTTGGTCGGGGCTTTGTTGGTATTCGCGCCTCCGCTGGCATTTGTATTCGTGTTCGCGTTCGTGCCTCCGGTCACGTTGGCATTGCTGTTAGTGACCACAGCCCGGTTGCTGTTGGAGACGTTAGCGTTGGTGTTAGTAGTAGTGGTGTCGCATCCGGCGGCGAGCGCGGCGAGTGCGACGAGGGCTCCGAGTGCGACGAGTTTATTCATAGTCATGGCACCTCTTCTCCTGTGAAATCTTGTCGCCCGCGAGAGGCGATTACGCTCCGGGATGAAACCGGCTTACAAAAGGGGAGACGCGCACGGCGCGCTCGCCGCCGGTGAAAAAGTTCCGCGTAAGACATGAAGGGTTTAGATTTAAGCCGCCCTGATATTAAATCAATCGTTCGGCAAGTGGCAAGAAAAACGGGCGTTCCCCGGCGAAGGGGACGCCCGTCTTCACAAATTACCGGATTCTCGGTTCGGCCAATATCGGAATCAGGACTTCTTGGCCGGAGCAGTCTCCGTTTTCTTCTCAGTGCCGCTGCCCGCAGGCGTGTTCTCTTTGCTCGCTTCGGCCTTGCCAGCCGTCGAGCAGCAGGCCATCTCGCCGTTGCCCTCCTTGGAACAGCAAGAGGACTTGCCGTCCTTCATCGTCGAGCAGCCTTCCTTGCCGCAGCAACTGCCGTCCTTGCCGTTGCAGGCCATGCCAGCCGCAGAGCATTTGCATCCTTCAGTCGTGCCCCCCGTCTTATCGGTCGGGTTGGCATTAGCCTTCACCATCCCCTCGTCTTTGTTCGTCGTTGACGAAGTGGAGTTGCTGGTGTTGGACGTGTTGCCGTTGCGCGTCGTGTTGGAATTGTTCGCGTTGCTGCCTGTATTGTTACAGCCCGCCAGGCCCAGTAACACGACCGCCAGCAGCGCTGCCAGTTTGATCTTCATTTATATACTCTCCTGTCTCATCGCCGGGAGTGGCTAGACCCTTTTCATGCGCCTGCCGCTTTTCAGGAAAGATACGAAAAGCGTTGAATCCACTCAGGACATCACCTTAGGATGCCGGATAGTACATTGATTCGTGCCGCGCGCGCAAGCCTTAAAATGCAGACTTTCGCTTCCGGCCAGACCGCCCGAAGCCCAACGGACTACTGACTACCGGCTAATAACACCCTTTTGACTTACCACTTGACGCTGCCTTCCTTCGAGGTGTCGATCTCGGCCACTTGCACGCCTTCCTGGAAGAAGAAGACCTTCATGTTGTCGAAGAGGAATTCGTGCGTGTCCGGGTTGGACACGTCCAGCCCGTAATGATTGATCAACTGGTTCTGCTTCTGTAGCCACTCAGCCCAGCAGGGCTGGCAGATTTCCGCCCCGACTCTCTGACCCAGCTCGGTCGGAATCGGCGCGTAACCGAGCGCCGGTCGCTTCTGCCCGCAACGTTTACACTTGATTGTCTCGGCCATTGAAAACCTCCATGAAAGTAGACAGTAGACAGTAGCCAGAAGTCAGTGGAAAAGCTTTCGCTAACGGATCGTCCGCATTTTCAGCAACAGCAGCCAGAGCGCGGAGCGTCTACTGGCTACTGTCTCCTGTCTACTGCTTTTTTAATTTCTTCAATAATCTCGTCGTCCTTCGGGCGAAAGAGTCCGAGCGGTTGAACTTTGCGATAGCGGATGATGCCCGCAGGGTCTATGACGAAGACGGAGCGGGCGGTCTTGTTCGGGATCAAAGAGAGCGCGCTGTAAGCGCGGCGCACTTCGCCGTCCTTGTCGGAGAGCAGCCGCAGCGGCAAGTTGTGGTGCTCTGCGAAAGCCTGGTGCGATTCCACCGTGTTCGTCGAGATGCCGACGACCTCCGCCCCCGTCGCCGTGTAATCTTCCCAACGATCACGCACAGAACATAACTGCTTTGTGCAGATGGGCGTCTCGTCGCCCGGATAAAAGAGGAGCACGACCGTCTGGCCGCGTTTGTCCGAGAGACGCCACGAGTCACCCTCTCCATCCTGAAGAGTAAAGTCGGGCGCGGGCGCGCCGACGCGGGCTGTGTTCGTTTTTTCGCTCATAAGGCTCTTTGCGATTTCAGAATTTTAGACCTGCGATCTTGTGGTCCGGGCTTTTAGATTTCCGATTCAGTCTTTCATCCTCTTCCAACCGCGCAAACCAAAATCTAAAATCAGAAATTTTTAAAGTCCCTGATATCCTTGAACGGCTCTTCGCGGTCTGTGAAGTCCGGGCGGTAATAATGGGCAGCCGCATCATACTCCTGCATCCACCCCTCCTCCATCCCCAGCTCGTCGAGCATAGACAGCGCGCGGAGCCATTCCGATTCCGTGATGCGGCGCGAGAGCATGACATATCGCTCGTCTGTCGCCGCGCGGTTGGTCGCGTAGTATTGCGCCATCATCGAGACGGCAACGCGCGGGCTCAAAGCGTCCCTGATCCATTCCAGGGATTCGCGGACACAGGCCAGATCGTTCGGCAGCACCAGGAGGCGTATGACGAGGCCGCGCTTGAGCAGGCCGTCAGAGCCTACGACGTGCGCGTCGCCCATCTGCCTGTACATCTCCGCGATAGCGCGTCTCGAATATTCCTTATAACCCCTGACCTTTGAATACAGGTAGCCCGCCTCGTCCTCCGCATACTTCAAATCCGGCAGGTACACATCGACTATGCAATCGAGCAGGCGCAGCACCTCGACCGAATCATAAGCATTGGTGTTGTAGACGATGGGGAGACGCAAGCCCCGCGCGGCGGCCAGGAGAATAGCGCGCGCCATCTGCGGCGCGAAGTGCGTGGGCGAGACGAAGTTGATGTTGTGGCAGCCGCGCTCCTGCAATTCAAGCATCATCTCGGCCAGCCGCTCGTGCGTGACTTCGTTCTTGATCTGCTCTTTATGGGTCTGCGAGATTTGGTAGTTCTGGCAATAGACGCAGCGCAGGTTACAGTTGCCGAAAAAGATGTTGCCCGCACCATTCGTGCCCGTGAGCGCCGGTTCCTCGCCGAAGTGTGCGGTGTAGGATGAGACCACCGGGAGGCGTCCCGAATAGCAGGCTGCGATCTCACCCTCAAGCCGGTTGTTGAGACAGTCGCGCGGGCAGATGGTGCAGCGCGCGAGAAGTGATTCGAGCTGAATGACGCGTCGCTCCAGCTCGCCCGTCCTGAAGAGTTCGAGATATGAAGGCTGCTTATCCATGTTCGCGCCTGAAGTGCACCTTGTGCGGCTTATGCTTTTCCACCAGTGTGGCAGGAGCAAACCGCGTGCTGAGCTGCCAGATGAAATCCATCTCCGTGTGGATGGTGGAGAGAGCGAGCCGCGCCTCGAAGATGAGAAGCATGCTGCCATAAAAGAGGAAGCAGGCCCCGATCAGTCCGGTGACAATCGGTATCCAGTGGTAGCGAGCGCCGGAGACGGCGACGATCCCGATGGCGACGCTCGTCGAAACGAAGATGCCGAGCGCCAGGTAAAAGGTGACCATGCAGCGTTGCAGGATGCGCGCGCGGCTGGTCAGCTTGTCCAGTTGCTCGAAGATCACGGAGCGACGCTCTTCGTAAAACTCCAGCTCGGTCGCCGTAGGCTCGTGCGCCAGCTCCTCAAGCCGGTCTGAGAGCGCGCGCACCCGATCCACGACGCGTCCCAGGCGCGTCGAGGTCGAAAGGATCATCGTCCCGCAGGCCGAGATCAGCACGGCGGGGGTAATCATGGCCGTCAGAACGGCGAGCGATGAAGAGAGAGCATCCATTTTCGAGCTGCTCGGTGATACTACATTTATATGGCTAAAGAGGTGTGAGAGCAACCCGTCGGGTTGAGGTGAAAAAATTTTTTCACCTTGGCGAGAAAGGCTGAACACCGTAGATGCAAATTGTGATATTCTCCGCCGCACGGTAATCGCGATTATGTACCACTGATACAAAACCCCCTGAACATAAGGAAGATCACCAAAAAGGAGCGAACAAGCGATGGCAGAACAAGGTAACGACGATGATCTCAATCGTGCCGAAGGCCGGAACGATGATGATCTGCGCGATGAGATGACGGGTGGTGCTGGAGATGCCGGCGGCAGTGGCGGCGGCGGCGGCGGTGGTCAGGCCATTGGCCGCGCGACCGGGATAGGTGCCGGAACCTCCGGTGGAAGTGCTGGCGCAGGTAGCGCCGGTGGCGGCGGTGAAGCCGGAGGCGGCGCCGGTGGTGGCGGCGCAAGCGGAGGCAGCACGGGCGGCGGTGGCACAAGCGGCGGCGGCACAAGCAGCGGCGGCGGCAGCAGCACTGGCGCTGGCGGAGGTCGAGGCGGCGCTGGCGGCGGTGGTGGTGGCACACGCGGCGGAGGCGGTGGCCGTGGCAGCGCAGGCGGCGGCGGAGCCAGCAAGGGTGGTAGCGCTAAAGGCGGAGCCTCAAAAGGCGGCGGCTCCAAAGGTGGCCGCAGTAGTAGTAGTAGCGGAGGCGGTGGCGGTGCCAAGGGCGGCGCTCGATCTGGCGGCGCAGGAGGTGGAGCTAAAGCCGGTAGCTCGAAAGGCGGAGCCAAGGGCGGCTCGAAAGGTGGCGCTAAAGGTGGTGGTCAAGGCGGCGCGAAGGGCGGCTCAAAGGGCGGCGCTAAAGGCGGAGCCAGAGGTGGCTCGAAAGGTGGCCGTGGTGGCGCTGGTGGTGGCACACGCGGCGCTGGCGGTGGCCGTGGCAGCGCAGGCGGCGGCGGAGCCAGCAAGGGTGGCGCGAGCGGCGGCTCGAAAGGCGGCGCTAAAGGCGGCGGTTCGAAAGGCGGCTCGAAGGGTGCAGGCTCGAAGGGTGGTGCCAAGGGCGGCGCTCGATCTGGCGGCGCAGGAAGTGGTGGTGGAGCCAGAAAAGGCGGCGCGAAAGGTGCGGCCAAGGGAGGCAAAAAAGGTGGCGGCGGCGGTAGTCGCTCTGGAGGCTCAAAAGGCGGCAGAAAAGGGGGTGGCTAGGGTAGCTCTACCGGAAAAGCAGCCACTCGCGCTGCCGGAGGCGTCGCCACCACCCTGGCCGAGACTGTGGGCAGAGGAGCAGCAGCCCTCACCAACGTTATTGATTCGCTGACCGGACGTGGCCGGAAAAGGCGATAGAACAGTCAGGAGTCAGGAGGCTGGAGTCTGTAGTCAAAAGAAAGAACTAGCTGTTTGACTCCAGACTCCAGACTCCTGACTCTAGACTTTCCCTGATGCGGCTCTGGCTCTCGAAGAACAGCGAAGTGCCATTGCGCGAGCAACTGACGACGCAGATCGTGCTCGGCATCGCGAGTTCCGACCTGAAGCCGGGGCAGCGTTTGCCGAGCACGCGCGAGCTGGCACGTCGCCATCACATACATCCGAACACTGTCAGCGCCGCATATCGTGATCTGGCGAGACGCGGGTGGGTGGAGTTTCGTCGTGGGAGCGGCGTTTACGTCCGCCCGCTGGCCGAAGACGCCGCGCTCGACACGCGCCTTGAACTGGATCAGTTGATCGCGGCCTTCCTGCGGATGGCGCGCAGCCGTGGCTTCTCGCTGGCCGAGATTACAGCGGGCATCAAGCACTGGCTCAAGCTACAGCCGCCCGACCATCTCCTCCTCATCGAAGCGGACGCGGAACTGCGCAGCATTCTCGTCGCAGAGATCAAAGAGGCGACGGGCTTTCCCGTTTCGGGAGCGAGCCCGGAAGACTGCGCCGGGCAAAAGCTGCTCGCAGGCGCTCAGCCCCTGGCGATGTACGGGCAGGCCGAGCGTGTGCGTCAAGCGCTGCCGCCACGCGTCTCATGCCTGTTCCTTCACTCGCGCTCAGTGCCCGAATCTTTACAGGGAGAACGACCGCCTGCGCCGGACGCGCTCTTGACGGTCGTCTCGCGCTGGCCCGAATTCCTGCGCTGGTCACGAGCCATTCTCGTCGCCGCCGGACTTGACCCCACGGCTCTCAACTTCCGCGATGCGCGCCGTGCCGGATGGCAGAGGGGACTGCGCTCAAGCTCCTTCGTTATCACGGACACGTTGACTGCCGGACAACTCCCCACAGGTTGCCACGCGCGCATCTTTCGCATCATCTCCGATGCATCCCTCGCGGAACTGCGCAGCTTCGTCGAGCAGTTTCTGACCAAGTAGTGATCCTCCCGGCCTCCAGAAAGGAGCGCAAAGATGCGTCATCCGAATGAATATTAAGGTGATGAAATTAATTGCTGCGAGCGCGGGCGCGTTGACGCAGCAGGAGGTGTGCGTGTAACTATTAAGCCTCCATTATCTACCCCTTACCATTGACATCTACCTAGTGCCGGGAATAAGGTGCGCTTGCTCATCAGAGCCTCGTCGGCCTCACGCACCTGTGAGCATGTGAGATGCTACCGAAGAGGTGCTTAAACACAATTATAGACATACCGTCGATGACCGAAAATTAACATCTGTGGAATGGACGAGACTGATAGAAGAGTCTCATACGAAATTATGCGCACGGTATCAACTTACTTCGGAGAAGGAAAGGAGGAGGCTCGTAATGTATAGAAAACCGGCGATTATTTTGACCATAATTGCTGCCTTGTTGGCGATCATTTCCGGATTCCTGGAATACGGTGCTTACAAAGCGCGTCAGGAACAGGTGCGGCAATTTAATGCAGTCCAGGAAAAATTGGTGTATGCGAAAAGTAATGCCACTAAGGAAGATGTTAGGGAAGAAATAACCAAAGCCTCGAAAGAAATAGAGACGCTCAAACATGAAAAAAAAGGATTGTCTGAGAAGGCCGTTGAAACGCCGATGGGCGAAAGTCTCTACAGGTTTGTGCCAAAGCTGATTTTTTCGACCATCATCCTTGTTGCAGCTCTGTATGTAATTCTCTCCAACAAATATGGAGAGGAGACCCAAAAGTGGGCGTTCAGCATGATCGGGGTGATCGTGGGGGTATGGATTGGCGGTCAAGTTTAGAAGAGAGATAAGCCGCCAGCCAGGCTCATTTCTAGTAAATCATTCCACTGATGCGCCCGTAGAGTGCTTCTCCTCATCATCGTCCATCGAACTGTGATACTTTAAGAACTGCAACACGGCCTCTAGCCATTCCAAAGCTTTGGCAGGAGACTAAGAACGCATGACGAGGCGAATCCTTTGCGCGATACTCAAGCTGGCCTTGCGCATCTTCTTTCGCCACATAGAGGTCGCAGGGCTCGAACGCGTCCCCACGACAGGCCCTGTGATCTTCGCCCTCAATCATCCGAACGGTCTCGTCGATCCGGTCTTCATCCTGTGCCTTGCGCCGCGCCGCGTCTCCTTCCTGGCGAAGTCGCCTCTGTTTCGGATGCCTGTGATCGGTTACTTAGTGCGCGCGCTGGAGGCGATTCCGGTCTACAGGCGGCAGGACGCGGGCGAGGACGTGTCGCGCAACCGCGAGACGTTCGAGAAATGCCGCGCGCTCCTCAAGCGTGGAGGCACGATTGCGATCTGCCCCGAAGGCGTCTCGCACAACGAGCCGCGCCTGCTCCCGCTCAAGACAGGCGCGGCGCGCATTGCGCTGGCTGCCGCTTCTTCTTCAAATGGCGAAGCATTTCATCAGAAGATTGTGCCCGCAGGGCTCTACTACACCTCTAAGACGACCTTTCGCAGCGCCGCTCTTCTCTATTTCGGCGAGCCCGTGATGGTCGAACCCGTCACGCTCGAAGAGGATGGCAATCCGCCGCGCGAGGCGGTGCGCGCATTGTCTGACCGCATCGAATCAGCATTGCGTCAAGTCGTCCTGAATGCCGAACATGACGAAGCGCTCGCCACAATCAGTAGAGCAGAGCGCATCTTTTCGTCCGTCGATCAGGGAGCGCAAGGTGAAGGTTCGAGCCTCGCGCGCGAGCTTCAATTGCGGCGTCGCTTCATAGAGGGCTACGCCTTTCATCGTGCGCGCTCCTTCGAGCGCCTCGCCGCGCTCGAAGCGCGCATCAGGCGTTACGAGGAGGAGTTGAAGCACGCCGGTCTAGACCTTGAAGACCTGTCGGCCTCCGGTGTTTCATCCGGGCGGGTCGCACGCTACGCCTTGAAACGTCTCTTACCCTTTCTACTGCTCTCTCCGCTCGCCATAGCAGGCGCGCTCCTGCATTATCCCGCTTACAGGCTGGCGGGCTACTTCGCCACTAAATTCTCGTACGAAGCGGACGACGTGGTCTCGACCATCAAGATCATCGCGGCCATGCTGCTGTTCCCTTTAACGTGGGCGGGCATCGCGTTCATTTGTTACGCGCTCGCGGGATGGAAGACTGCGCTCGCGGCGCTGCTGCTGACACCTGTGGCGGGCTATGCGGCGGTGATCTTTTCCGAAGAGCTTGATCGTTTCACCGGCGGCGTCAAAGCTCTCGCCTTCTTCATCCGCCGCCGGTGGTTCTTCCTCCAACTACTCGCCGAGCGTCGCGCCATACACGAAGAGATTCTCGCGCTTGGGGACGAAGCGGCGCAGGAACAGTAGACAATAGTCAGTAGAAAGGCATTCGCCAGCGAATCATCCGGGTGAAAGCTTCAGCCCCCACAACGCGAAGCGCCTACTGACTACTGACTACTTCTTTTGTCCGTTCAATCTCTTCCTCCATTTTGCCGGTGAGCATCAGGCCGATCATCTTGTAGTCGGCGACGAATGACCAGAGGGGATGCTGAAAGGTGGCGGGACGGTTGTGTTCGATGAAGAAGTGTCCGGCCCATGCGGCGGCGTAGCCGGGAATGAAGGCGAGCGGCAACAGCCGCCACTTCCCGCGCACAACCAATGCGGCAGCGCACGCCAGCCCGACCGTCGTCCCCACCGCGTGCAGCGCACGCGTCGCGGGCTTGCTATGCTCCGCCACGTAGTGCGGCCAGAACTCCGTAAACGATCTCATCTCTTGCTGGGACATCACAGCCTCCAAAAACAGGTTGTCAGTGGTCAGTAGTCAGTTGTTTCGCCACCCGTACTTGAATCTTGGCAGCGCAAGGGGCGCTGCACAAACAACGGACAACGGACAACTGACTACTGACTTCGCTTTTATTCTTCCGGCACATCGAACAGGCGCTGGTAATCCTCCGTCAGGGCTGGGGCGACGCGCGCGAGTTGCAGGTTCTCTTCGACGTGTTCGAGGCGGCTCATGCCGACGAGCGCGGTGGTGATGCCGGGCGTGGAGCGCACGAATTGAATGGCCGTCTGCGCGTCTGTCGCCAGCGAGCCCAGCGGCTCGCGTATGTCTGCGGAGAGACCGCGCGCGACCTTGCCCTGTAGGATAGAGGCGCTCGCCACCACCGTGACGCCGAGCGCGCGTGCCGCTTCAAGCAGCGAGACGTGCTCTTCGTCGAGCGTCTGGTTTGCCGTCGTGAGCGCTTCCGGCATCGCGAGGTTGAAGGGAAGCTGTATGAAGCGAAACCCGTGCTCCTTGCCCCCGACCTCGCGCGCCAGATGCACCATGCGTTCGAGCGAATGGTAGCCGCGCGCTTCCGTTGAGGCGCGAAAGCCGTTCCACGTCGCCACGCCGTACATCCTGATCTTGCCCTCTGCGATATTTTGTTCCAGCGTCTCGAAGGCGGCGCGCAATCGCTTCTCGAACTCTTCGCGCGAGATGGCCGAGAGTTGCGACTCAGGATTGTGTATGTAGTACACGTCTACGGAGTCGATCCTCAGGTTCGCAAGCGACTGGTCTATCTGGCTCTGCAAGTAGCGCGGCGTCATGGAGTGGCTGCCGCCGACGAAGTCCGTGAACTCGGCGATGCCCGTGCGCACGAAACTCTCTTCCACGTAGCGGCGCACATCCCTTGGCGGCGCTCCGTCAAAAGGCAAGTAGCCGCCCTTGGTGCAGATCACAACTTCATCGCGCGCGCACGTCCCAGCCTCTATCAAACGCTCGAGCGCCGCGCCGATTGATCTCTCGCTCCTTTGAAAACGATAGTTGGCCGCCGTGTCTATGACGTTCGCCCCCATCGAGACGGCTTGCATGACAGCCTCCGTGTAGCGCTGATCGGTCGCTTCGTCCGCATCGCCAAGGTATGTCCCCAAGCCGATGGACGAGAGCCACAGCTTCTGTTCGAGACGGAAATGATTCTCATCCGTGCGCTCTTTCAGCCGATTGCGATAGCGCGCAGTGCCTTCCAGCGTTGCCCAGCCATTGACAGGCATAAAGTATCCTTTGCTCTGAGGTTAATGTTCGGGTCACGCGCAGTTTAGCACAAGGCTCACGCGATTGATTCAATTGCTGAAAGATTTCCCGAGAGCATGACTAAAAGGGAAATTAACGCACAGAGCGGGGCGCGACTTCTGATTTGGTGTGGCTTAATAAACCGTATCGTGTAACCGCTTTCCTCGCTGACGCGTGAACTCTTTTCAATGAAAGTTACATTCGCGTGTTGAGGGTTGAAAGAGCAGCCGGGCATGACGATTGCAGTCGCGCTCTCCGAAGCTACACACATTCCGAACCCGAGACATTCAAACCCGACCTCGGGCTTCGTCCATTTGGAAAAGTCAAAATCCAGGAGACCATGACACATCATGCGTAGGAAAATCTCTACTTCGTTGATTATCAGCCTGGCGCTCATCATCATGCTGGCCGCACCCGCGACCTTCGCGCAGCAGCGGCGTCGCTCGCGCCTCGGCCCACGCGGGCGCGCCATCCTGACGGCGCTGGCGGGCACAGGCATCGGCGCGGGCGTCGGTGCGCTCGCCGGAGGCAGACGCGGTGCAGCCGCAGGCGCGCTCCTCGGCGGCGGCGGCGCAACCGCCGTCTGGTTGTTGAAGAACAGGCGCAGCCGTCGCCGCCTCGGACGGTTCGGACAGGCGTTTGCGACCATCGGCGCGGGCACGGCGCTCGGCGCAGGCGTCGGCACATTGGTGGGCGGCGGACGTGGAGCAGGCATCGGCGCGCTGCTCGGCGGCGGTGGAACGAGCGCCGGCTACCTGATTGCGAGGCGTAATCGTCGCCGCTACCTCTACGGCGGCGACTACGGTCGCTACTATAACGATTATGGTCGATACAACGACGTTCGTAATCGCTATCGTCGCAGCTATGCCCGCAGCGGCTACTACTGCAATGGTCGCTGAGACGCTCTTGCAAGCCGTGAGGCTAAAACCGAGAGCGCACGTTCTTTCGTGTAATACTAGAGCGGTTTTCGTATGAATTAACGATGTAAGAGATGAGAGTAGGGGCAGGGCTTGTCCCTGCCCGCCGGTCGAACAAAAGCGGGCAGGGACAAGCCCTGCCCCTACAATGTTGCTGATGCTGGTAAATTCATCTGCAA
>DASVVT010000006.1:0-102892 GCA_036386415.1 Pyrinomonadaceae bacterium | reverse complement strand
AAAGATTTGTAGTCTCAGCACTCAGATTTCAGATTCGAGATTCCTGAAGCGCCAATCCGCAATCCGAAATCCGCATTCCGCAATCGGCACTCGTTACTCCGCCATGAAGAGGTTGCTGCTGAAGCGTTCCGCCTTGTCCAGCCATGTATGCGTGCGCGTAAAGCCCGTCTCACTCGCCAGCCTGGATAAGCCTTCCAGATCATACTTGTAAGAGTTCTCCGTATGTATACGCTCGCCAGCGGCGAGATGGATGTCGAGGTCTAGCTTGCGGAGGCGAACAGCCTGTGCGCGCAGGCTCTCTATGTAAACTTCTATGCGTCCCAGGTCTTCGTCATACCGTACATAATGTTTGAAAGCGCGCAGGTTGAAATCGGCATCCAACTCGCGGTTGATGCGCGCGAGCAGGTTGAGATTGAATGCGGCGGTCACGCCGAGCGCGTCATCATAAGCCGCTTCGAGAATGTCTGCGCGCTTTCTGAGGTCTGCGCCGAGCAGCAGCGCATCACCTTCTTGCAGCACCCCGCGCAGCGCACGAAGAAACGTGTGCGTCTCGTCGGCGTCAAAATTGCCTATGTTCGAGCCGAGAAAGAGCGCGAGCGTGCGGCCTCTGTCCTCGCGGCGGAGCGCCGTGAAACCGTCGTAGTAATCGCTCGCATAGGCGCGGATGCGAAGTCTTGGGTAAGATTGCAGCAGGACGCGCGAGCTTGTCTCAAGCGCGGAGGCGGAGATGTCCACAGGGATGTAGAGAAGATCGTCCTGCTGCCTGAGCAGGGCTTCGATAATGCAGCGCGTCTTCGAGGCGCTGCCGCTGCCCAGCTCAAGCAGCGTCCTTTGCCCCTCAACGGCGCTCACGATCTCGTCGGCAGAGCGCGCGAGAATCTCGTTCTCGGCGCGCGTCAGGTAATACTCCGGCAGGAGACAGATGGCCTCGAAGAGCTGCGAGCCCAGCTCGTCGTAGAAATATTTGGGGAACAGTCGTTTGGGCTCTCCTGAGAGTCCAAGCCGCACGTCTTCCGCCAGGCTGGACTGCGCCTCTGCGCGGACGAGATTATGTATCACCAACCTGTTGGCGGAAAGATAATCCAAAGTCACTTGCGACACTCATCGTCTCCTCGGAGGATTTTTGATTTTAGATTTTTGATCTGCGATTGAGAGGGTCTGAAGCTTTTCAAAATCACAAATCTATCATCTAATAAAATTCAGTAGCAGGTCAGTTTGAATCTGCTATGCGGAAACTAGTCTCTCTACCCCTGCCACCACCCGCGCTGACTACGCGGTTCTGCTCGACTAGTCTCTCAAGGATGCGGCCAGACAAGAAACCCTTATACCCGCCTTTGTATTCAGAACGCAGGTTCAACTCGTCTTGGATTTCAGAATGCTTTACCCAGTCTCCACGCTGTGTAAGCAATTCTACAATTGCCTCTTCTATCAGCCATAACCCACACTCAACCTTTTCTCGAGGTGTTGGCATTTGCTCTCCTTTCGCGTCATCATATTCCCCCTCGAACAAATCCTGTAGTAAGGCAAACTGACCCACCGCCTAAGATTCCCCTGCGTCACTGTTTATTCCAGATACTTGCTATGATAGCGCATTGCGGGTCATTATCAACACCTGTCTCGCGCTCCGGTTTGACGGAAAGCGCGCCGCACTCTTGGGGATGGAGAAAGCCTTCATGGCTGCTGTATATGCGAAAGAGATCAGAGAGTTGATGACGGCGGCGCGTGCCGACACCCTCAGGCTCTTCGACATGGCGAAGGAGGATGATCTACACGAAAGTCCGGGCTTCGGCTTCCGCCCGGTGATCTGGCATCTGGCTCACATAGGCGTCTTCGAGGCCTACTGGATTTTGCAGAAGCTGATGGGGCAGGACGCGCCCGACGAGCGTTATGAGCGCATCTTCGATCCCATCAATACGCCCCGCGAAGAGTCGAAGAATCTTCCCTCGCGCCGCGAGATGGAGAACTTTCTCGCGCGCGTCAGAGAGGGCGTCTTCCGCGCTCTGGATGAAATCCATTTCGACGACAGTGTCCCGTTGCTGCGCGATGCTTATATCTTTCACCTGGTGCTGCAACATGAGTACCAGCATCAGGAGACGCTCGCATACTTGCTGCACCTGCTCTCGCCTGAGAAAAAACGGCGACCGCTCTCAAGCGATAAGCTGACAGCTTACAGACCAGCCGGGCGCGAGATGATGAGGATTCCCGCAGGCCCTTTCGAGATGGGCTCGGTCTGGTCGTCTTTCGCCTACGACAACGAGCTTCCGGCGCACAGCGTGGACGTTCCGGCATTCAAGATAGATCGACTTCTGACGACCAATGAAGAGTATGCGCGCTTTGTAGAGGAGCGCGGCTACGAGCGGCGCGAGTGGTGGAGCGACGAGGGATGGGGCTGGCGCGAGCGAGAAGGCTGGACGTGCCCGCTCTACTGGTCTGAAGGAGGCGACGGCTGCAAAGGGGCCTGGCGTGTGCGCGGAATGTTCGACGAGGGCTCAATCGACCCGCAGCATCCGGTCGTCGGTATCAGTTGGTACGAAGCAGATGCTTACGCGCGTTCTGTAGGAAAGCGTCTGCCGACAGAGGCCGAGTGGGAAAAGGCCGCCTCGTGGGACGAAGCGCGCTCTCGCAAGCGTCGTTTCAGTTGGGGGGACGAAGCGCCCCGGCCTGCGCTCTCTAACTTCAACAACGCCTTCTGGGGGACAACCCCTGTCGGAGCTTTCCCGGAGGGCGCGAGCCCTTATGGCTGCCTGGACATGACGGGCAACGTCTGGGAATGGACGGCCTCTGCCTTCGATGGCTTTCCGGGCTACAGCGCTTTCCCCTACCCGGAATACTCTGAAGTGTGGTTCGACGGCGATCACCGTGTGCTGAAAGGCGGCTCGTGGGCGACGCGTGCGCCCCTCTTGCGCACCTCCTTTCGAAACTTTTTCCGTCGCCATTTTCGTATTGCTTTTGCAGGCATACGTTGCGCAGAAGATGTTTAAAAGAGCTGCGCGCCTTTGATGGGACGAAAGCGCCGGAGGCGCGGCATATCAGTAGCCCACGACTGGTGTCGTGGACTACTGATATGCCGTCACTCCGTAACTGAAAACCAGATAATATTCACCATGCCACTTGCCAACGGCACATTGCTCGGACGCTATGAAATCCGCTCCCATCTAGGCGCGGGTGGAATGGGCGAAGTCTACCTGGCGCATGATACAGACCTTGAGCGCACAGTGGCCTTGAAGATTCTACCGGAGGAAGTCGCCTCCGACCCGCAGCGCATGCAGCGCTTCAGGCAGGAGGCGCGCACCGCGTCGGCGCTCAATCATCCGAACATCATCACGATCCACGAGATCGGGCGGACTGACTCGACGCACTTCATCGCCACGGAGTTCATCGACGGCGTGACCTTGCGCGAGCGCATGACACACGCGCGCCTCGAACTATTTGAAGCGCTTGAGATAGCCATCCAGGTGGCTTCTGCTCTCGGGGCGGCACACGCCGCAGGAATAGTGCATCGCGACATCAAGCCGGAGAACATCATGGTGCGCCGGGACGGCTACGTTAAAGTTCTGGACTTCGGGCTCGCCAAGCCGACCGAGCGCGTACGCCCCGCGCTCGATACAGAAGCCCCGACGAAGGCGCTGGTTCACACGGAGCCAGGCAAGGTGATGGGCACTGTCAGCTACATGTCGCCTGAGCAGACGCGCGGCGACGAGCTGGATGCGCGCACGGACATCTGGAGCTTCGGCGTGGTGCTCTACGAGATGATCTCCGGCCACAAGCCTTTCGAGGGCGCGACGCCCAGCCACATCATCGTCTCGATCCTCGACCGCGAGCCATCGCCCCTGACGACGGGCGCGACGGGAACCGTGCCCGTCGAGCTTCAACTGATCGTCAAAAAGGCGCTCCGCAAAGACGTGGAGGCGCGCTACCAGACGATCAAGGATTTGCTCAGCGACCTGAGAAGCCTCAAGGAGGAGCTGGAATTCGAATCGAAGCTGGAGCGCTCCTCCCCGCCCGAATTGAGCGGCAGCTTGCGCTCGACGACGATCAGCGGCCAGAGAGCTGTCGAGACGGGCAGCGGGTTAGACATGAGAACCGTCGAGCTGGGAGCAGCGCCTGAGACCATCTCCAGCGGGGCATCTTCCGCAGCCGTCACAGGTGGCAAGAGGAAGAGTAGCGCCAGAAGCCTCGCGCTCATCGCCGTCGTCTTGAGCGCGTTGGCAGGGCTGGCCTTGATGCTCTTTCTGCTTTTTTATGACAGGGGGGCTGCCCCTCAGTCCGCGCCGTTCCAGTCGATTAAGATCACGCGGCTCACCTCTACGGGCAAGGCGACGAGCGCGGCCATCTCGCCCGACGGTAGGTATGTCGTCTACGAGGTGGGCGATGGCGAGCAGCGCAGTCTCTGGGTCAGGCAAGTGGTCACGAACAGCAACGTCAACGTCGTTCCGGCGGCTGCCGGAGTTAAGTACCTCGGGTTCACTTTCTCCAGAGACGGAGACTACATCTACTACGTCAGGAAAGAGCAGAACAGCCCTGTGGGCGAGTTGTTCCAGGTTCCCGTGCTCGGAGGAGACTCCAGAAAAATCATCCATGACGTAGATACGCCGATCACCTTTTCTCCAGACGGCAAGCGGCTGGCCTTCATGCGCGGCGATCCGAACACGAAAGAGGTCACACTTATCACGGCGAACGTTGACGGTACGGAAGAGCGTAAAATCGCCAGGCGCGAGTATCCTTTATGGTGGGATACGCCCGCCTGGTCGCCCGACGGGAGAGTGATTGCCTGTCTGGCCTGGAGCAATGCCGAACTGCCGCAGGTGAGCGTGGTGGAAGTCCCGGCAGAGGGAGGGGCGGAAAAAGCAATCGCCGCTCCGGGCAGGATATGGTGGCGCTCCGGGCAACTCACCTGGCTGACGGATGGGAGCGGGCTGCTCATGAATGCCCCTGTTGAGGAATCGCCAACGTCGCTACAGATATGGCATATCTCCTATCCGGATGGGACGGCCCGCAGAGTCACCAGCGACCTGAATTTCTATAGCGGCGTCAGCCTGACCAGGGATTCGACGGCTCTCGTTACCGTGCAGGTCAACGAAATCTCCAACGTCTGGATGGCACAGGGCGGCGACGCCGCACGCGCGCGCCAGATCACGTCCGGGGCAAACAACTACTTCGATCCCGATTTCACTCCTGACGGCAAGATCGTCTATGCCTCGATGATCAGCGGCAATCCCGAAATCTGGATGATGGATCAGGATGGAAATAATCAGAAGCAACTGACAGCCAACCAGAGTCTGGACATACAACCATCCGTTTCAGCCGATGGCCGTTACATAGTCTTCATTTCCGACCGGGCGGGAAAGACGACAGACATCTGGCGGATGGATATTAATGGAGGCAACCCGAAACAGTTGACCAGAGGCAATGGCGGACTCAATCCACAGTGTACGCCCGATAGCCGTTGGGTGGTCTACTCGACTTCGAGCGCATCCGGTAATCCCTCGCTGTGGAAAGTATCCATAGATGGCGGCGACCCCGTGCTCATCACCGACAAGCATACGAGCTCGCCCGTCATCTCGCCCGACGGAAAGCTGATCGCCAGCGCCTACTGGGATTTGAGAGATGCGAGCATGCGGCTGCGCATCGCACTGTTTTCCATCGACGGGGGCGACCCCGTTAAAACTTTCGACATCCCCAACTCCAACTTGCGCTGGACGGCAGACGGGCGCGCCCTGACCTACATTAATACTCGCAACGGCGTTTCCAACCTGTGGATACAGCCGATTGAAGGCGGGTCGCCGCGCCAGTTGACCACCTTCAATGCCGACCGCATCTTCAACTACGCCTGGTCACGCGACGGCAAGCAGTTGATGTGCTCGCGCGGTACTGTGACCTCTGATGTCGTGCTCATCAGCGATTTCAGCCGGGTGCAGGATGAGAAGTGAGGGCTGGGATTAATAATCCACGTTAAGCAGAGCGCGATTTCAGTCACCGCAGTGGCGTTATATCATCAGTCACGGAGTGACGGTCTATCAGTAGCCCACGACACCAGTCGTGGGCTACTGATATGTCGCGCCTCCGGGGCTCTCATAAGCGCTGTTTATCTGCCTCTTATTGTTCCGTCATCTCGCCCGAAGACAGGAACGTCCATTTCCCTAATCTTCCGTTCGACAGGCATCGAGCCCTGTAGTTTTCGACACGGAACTCAGGCATCTGTCCCTTCACGGCCACACTGTAGTGGATAACGGAAGCCCTGACGTTGCTGTCGCTCAAGCCGGACTCGCAGGCATCCTCTCTGATCATTTTGAAATCTTTGATGGTGCGCAACTGCCCCGCCTGAAAATCGACCAGCGATGCCACGTCAACGGCTATGCCCTGGTTTATGTCCCCGCCGACGAGCAGCAATTCGTTTACTCCATCACTATTGAGATCGAGGGTGCGCAGGATACGGCGCTGGAAATCAGTGTCCACATCGGCGACCAGTTTCTCGCCGGAGAAAATGGCGAGCCGCTTGGTTCCAAAGTTGTCGGCGTGAGAGGCGTTGCACTCGCTGACGGAGATGATGTAGGCCATCTGACGCTCGCCGGAAGCTGTGAACGAGCCCGTCGCCATAGAAACCACATCGGGGACGATCTGTCCGGCCTTTCGTGCTGCCGCCAGGTAGTCACCCGATGATTCATCAACGCTTTTACATTCGTCCGCGCTCTTCAGGTAAGAACTGAACACGGCTGAGAGAATCTTTCGCCGCTCGACGGGCGTGAGCACAGGCTGCTTGATTTGCGGCAGTCTCCTGAAATCGTACAAGACCCGTTGTTGCTCTGCACCACTGCTGCCGCCCGTCCCCCTTCTGTTTTGCCCGCTGACGAGCCACGTGGCGGCGATGGCTATGACGATGACGACGATGGTGATGATCTGTTTCATCCTTGAGGACTCATTTCTTGTCGATTGCACGCAGTGACAAGCGTTCCTGCCTTCCTTTGAAGAAGCTTAACGCCGACCGCTCAGGCGCGACAAGCCATTCGGTCGCTCATGTTAATGAAAACTCAACTCCTAGGCCAGTAGTGATCCGAGTTTCAACTCAACTCTCTGTGCCCCCTCCGTGTTCTCCGCGTCTCTGTGGTGAGTCTTGTTTAAACTTGATTCACCACAGAGACACAGAGGACGCAGAGATTGCACAGAGCACTACTCTCAGGCCAGGATGTTTGGCTTTCAAGACCCCCATCCGTTACACTTTTAACGGGTCGTCAGATAGCTCTGGAAAAAGGCTTTCGATGAGTGAGCTGAGCGAAGAAAGATGGGCAGTGATCAGCGAGCGCGGCTGCGAGGCAAACGGCATGGCCTACGCAGAGGCGGCGGAGCTGATGCACAAACTCGCCTCCGAGAAAGTCTATGGCCTGTGCGTCGTCACAAACGATGCAGCCCGCTACATCCCACCGGTCGAAGCTGTCGCCTCTACGGTCTTGCAAACGAGAGAAGTGCGCCACAACCAGACGTGAAAACCCACCAAGTCGCCTTTCAAGCCGCTTCGGTTCGGCGCAAGTTAAAGTCTGCGACGAGCGGCAGGTGATCGGAGGCAACGAGCGCCGTGCGGCTTCTGTGGAGCGTTAGCCCTCGGAGTTCGAGAGCCTCATCATAATAGATGTGATCGAGGTGGAGCAGGGGCAGCACCCCCGGATATGTTCTCGCGCGGCGCAGGTGAGCGCGTATGTCCGCGCTCTCGAAATGTGAGGCGAGCAGCCGCGAGGCCAGGCCGCGCGTCCACTCGTTGAAGTCTCCGAGCACGAGACGCGCTCCGCTCAGTTCTTCATGTTCGAGTATGTCCGGGCTGAGAAGGCGGCGCACCTGGTGGCGGCGCTCTATGAAGGCCGTACCGAGATGTACGTTGAAGATGTGGACGAGGCCGCGCTCGCCGACGCGAACATCTGCGCGCAGGCAGCCGCGCCGCTCGCGTCCGCGCCAGGTGATGTCATAGTTCTCCACACTCTTGATGGGCAGTCGGCTCAGGATGACGTTGCCGTAAGCGCCGCCCTGTAGCCTGCGGTTCTCCCCGATGTGGTAATCCATGCCCAGCGCATCGGCCAGAAAGCGCGCCTGATCGTGTTCACGCTCGCGCCCCTCAACACTCAATACCTCTTGCAGCGCGATGACATCCGCCTCCGTTTCACCGAGCACGCGCGCGATGCGCTCAGGCCGCACGCGCCTGTCCAGTCCCCGGCACTTGTGCACATTATAGGTGACGATGCGAAGCATAAAGATGGAGTAGACAGTAGACAGTAGTCAGTAGCCAGTAGAAAACCAAAAACTCTTTCACGTTCACTATTATGATTCATGAAGAGCGGCATTAACCACCCTACCGGCTTTTCTTTTCTACTGACTACTGACTACTGTCTACTGTCTACTTCCTACTGTTGCCGTTCCAGCACCCCCCCGACCCATTCGTACATGCGCTCGAAGATGGAGCGGCGCTGCCATTCTTCGAGAGAGACGACGCGGCTTGAGGCCAAATCAAGTGTGAAATCTTCCGTCAGCCGCGCGGCCAGTTTGTCATCATACGCGGCGAGGTTGACTTCGTCGTTCAAGCCGAACGAGCGGTTGTCGAAGTTGGTCGAGCCGACGACGCTCCACACGCCGTCGATGACCATCGTTTTAGTATGAATCATGGCGGGCTGATACTCGTAGATGCTTGCCCCTGCGCGCAGGAGGTCACCGAAGAGGCGGCGGCTGGAGCGTCGCGTCAGGAGATGATCGCTGTGGTCGCCCGGCACGATGATCTTCACTTCCACATTTCGTTCGCGAATGGCGCGCACCATCTCATCGCGTGCGCTGCGGTCGGGCAGAAAATAGGGCGTCGTGATGAGGATCGTCTTGCGTGCCGAAGCAAGCAGCGTCTGGTAGAGAATGCGTGCACGCGTCGAGCGCCCCATCGAGGGCGAGCTATCGACGACAAGCGCCGCCGTCTCCGTTTCGGCCTCATGGAACGGGAAAAACTCCTTGCCCGTCAGAATCTCGCCCGAAGCTTCGAGCCAGTTCTCAACGAAGGCCGCCTGAATGCTCGCCACGGCGTTGCCTTCGACGCGAAACATCGTGTCGCGCCAGCGCGGGTTCCGCTCGTCGCCCAGCAGCCAGTGGTCTGCGAAGCCTGAGCCGCCGAGAAAGCCGATGCGGCCATCGACGACAATGATCTCGCGGTGCGTGCGATTATTGATGCGCGAGATGGTGTCCCAGCGAAAAGGGTGATACCAATGGACGCGCCCGCCCGCCTTGGTCAACTCTTTGAAATAGCTATCCCACGACGCAAAGCTGCCGATGGCGTCGAGCACCATGCGCACCTCTACGCCAGCGCGCGCCCTCTCCGTGAGCGCATCTACAAAACGGCGCGCCACTTCGCCCTTCTGAAAGATATAGGCTTCGAGGTTGACGCTGTGCCTGGCCGCGCGGATCGCCTCAAGCTCCGCTTCGTAGTAGACCTCTCCGTTGGTCAAAACTTCGACGCTGCTTCTGGGCTGTGCCTTCGCATCGGTGATCGCTTCGAGGATGCGCAGGAAATCTTCGGACTCCAGCGGTTCGGGCGGCGGCGTCTTGATCTTGTAATCGAGACCCGGCTCAAACAGCGCCAGAAAGAGCATGAAGCACTGCGCGATGATGGCGATGATGGCGATGACGAGAAACGTTGTCGAATCCATAGACGACGCGATCAAGACTCTCTGTCTCTCGAAATTTCGTTTACGACAGCCCTAGCAGTTCACGGACGACCATCTCAAAACCTGCCAGGGCAGCGCTTCGGATAATGTCATTTTCAGTTAGTTCCGTCAGGACGTAGTGCTCGCCTTCTAACACCAGTTGCGCGATTGTTTTGGCGTCCGGATCAACGATCCAGTATTCGCGCACTCCATTCTGCTCGTACAGATTTCGTTTCGTGATTGTATCGTGCTTGATCGAGCCGGGCGAGAGTATCTCAACTGCTAACGAGGGCGCAGCACGCACATTTTTGTCAGAGGCGGCGGGCAGGGACTCATCATCTGTGATGACAAAGGCATCAGGCTGGACAACCTCGCCGGTCGGCAGGACAACGTCCAGAGGTGAGATAAAGACTGTTCCAATAGCGACCTTCTGTAAGAATTCTCGTAGAGCGAAATGGATGTTTCCAACCACGATCTGATGACCGGCTGTGGGCGCGGGAGCCATGATGATTTCTCCATTGATGTATTCAGTAGGAAGCATGGATTCGGGCAGCGCCCAGAATTCTTCCAGCGTCGCTTTTCTGCGCACCGTATGCTCTCTCGTCACCTGCTGAGTAAGCTCGGTTGTCATCATGCTGCCTCCTCAAAATGCCACTTAATAGGAGAAGTTCAATAGAGTAAGTGTATCACGTCCGATGACAGGACGCGTGTTCCTTAAGGGCGCGCAAACTTTGACCTGATGCGCACGCAGCGCTCCAGGCCGTCGGCGACTTCCAACACCTTGAGACGCAGGTCGCGATCAAGCGAGCCTTCACGCCCGAGAAAATTCTGTACGACCGCGAGCGCACGCTCGTCGCACTGGCCGCCGATGAAGGCCGAGAGCCACCCGTTGACGAAGAAAATCTTGCGCGTGCGTTTGAGAACCGGCAACTGACGCAGCGCCGGTTCGAGATAGGGAAGCGTGAGGTCGGATTGCTGTATCGCATTGAATGGGACGAGGCTCGCTTCGATCCAGCTTTCGGCGAGCTTCGGGTCGTTTACGTAAGCATCAAAGTATCTCTTCTTGGTCGCGCCGTCCTCGCGCGCCGCGCCCGCTGCAAAGCTGTAGCGCCTGCCATCGTCGGTCGTGTCAACCTTGCTCTGCGCTTCGAGCAGGGCGGGCGCATCCTTATCATTACGCGCCAGCAGCGCCGTGATGATGTCGAAGCGGTCGCGAGAGCGCAGGGTCATGCCCGGAATCAATAGCTCGCCCCGGAGAATCTTTTTGAGCGTCGCGCGTGCCTCCTCCGTGCTGGCGATTGACAGGAAGGCGCGGAAATAGGTGATGCGCAGGCCCACAGTCTCCGCCTTCAACATCGAGGTGGAAAAGAGGCGCTCGATGCGCGGCGCGAGCTCCTCGATCTGTGCCCCGCTCAGGTAGCGATTGAACGCTGTGGAGGCGCGTCCCGTGATGCTCTGCACCGTCACTTCATCGCGCTCGGACGGGATGAGCCTGATCGCCATGTCGATGTAGGTGACGGGCGCGAGGCGCGCGTCGCGCACGCTGTCCCAGAGCGAGCCCCAGAGCAGCGCGCGCAGGAACTCATCACGCACCGTCCCCAGACGGCTGATGACTTCCCGTTCACTCTTGTCGTCGAGCAGAAAACGCCCGTAGCCATAATCGTTATAGTTGGCGAACACGTAGGCCGGGCGACGACGGCCTACCGCATTGGGGACGCGCGTCTCGCGGCTGCCAGTGAGCATCACGGTGAGGGTTTCCGGCTGAGCATCGTCATAGGCGAGCAGGAGCTGGATGCGCATCGGCCACGCGCTGCCTTCTCCGAGCAAGTCCTCCTGTTTGATCTTCAGGGAATCAATGCGACCTTTCGCGTCCGCGCTCCACTCGATGCTGAGGTCAGCCATCCCGCGACGCTTGACCCAGGCATTGGCCCACTCGTCAAGCTTCCGTTTCGAGGTGCGCTCAAACGCCCCGACCAGATCAGCCCACTCCGCGTTGCCGAAAGCGTGCTCTTTGAGCACGAGGCGGACAGCCCCCTGGAACTTATCTTCGCCAAGGAAGAACTCCGCCTGGCGCAGCATCGAGGGCGCTTTGCGATAGACGATGTTGCCGTAGGCGGATTTGGCGGCGCTCAGGTTCACGATCTCCTGCCAGATGGGCGTCGTCCCCTTCGTGATGTCCGTGATGTAGGCCGACGGTTTGGTTCTCTGGTAAAAAGCTTTCCAGGCGTTGTACTGCGGCATGATCGCCTCTATCGCTTTGTAGGCCATGAAGGTGGCGAACCCCTCTTTGAGCCACAGGTCGTCGAACCAGCGCATCGTGACGAGATCGCCGAACCATTGGTGCGCCGCCTCGTGGAACATCAGCTCGGCGCGCGACAAGAGATCGTTGGCCGTCGGGTCTGTCGGAAAAAGTATGCTCTCCTCACGCAGGAACGTCGCGCCCGCGTGCTCCATCCCGCCGTAGGCGAATTCGGGGACGATGACCAGATCATATTTCGGAAACGGAAATTTATAATCGAAATAGCGCGCGAGAAACGCAAGCCCTTCACGGTTCAGACGAAAGACCTCGGGCAACTCTTTGCGCGCCCGCTCCGCCTTCGACTGGCGGACGAAGAGACGCACCGGAATCGGTGACGCTTCGTCACGAAACTCCTTGAACGGGCCGGCGGCAAACGCGAACAGGTAGGTGCTGATCGGCTCCGTCGAGGGGAAGTGCCAGATGCTATTCGCTCCGCTGCGCGTGACGGTGTCTGCGTTGGTATTAGAGACGACAGTCCAGGAGGTGGGCGCAGTAATACTGACCTCGAAGCGCGCCTTCAAGTCCGGCTGGTCGAAGCAGGGAAAGACTGTGCTTGCGTCCGAGGGCACGAAGAGCGTGTAGATGTACTCGGATGAATCCTCACGATCCAGGTAGCGCGTGACAGCGCTGCCCGAAGTGGCGACCGCAGACTCGAACCGCAGGCGCACGATGTTCTCGCCCTTCGACAGATACGTCCCAGGGATGATGAGGTGCTCATTCACCTGCCGCGCATCGCGCGCCGACTCTCCGTTGACTTCAATGTCCCAGGCGCGTGCCTGCGGCTGCCCCTGCTTGACGCTGTTTGTTCGCCAGTCCAGAACGAGTTGATCGGCTTCACCATCGAGGTGGACGCGAATCTCCGCCCTGCCTTTCAAGAGCGGCGCGCCGGAAGTGATCTCGATCTGCAAGGCATATCGCACATTGCTGTAATGCGCTGCGCGGAAGCGCGCCAGCCCGCGCGGCACACCCGGCTCAGGATCAGCGTTTCGCTCCGCGCCGTGAAGCGCTCCACAGGCCAGCGCCGTCAACATGGAGATAAAAAGTATACGCAACGTCATTGATTGCCTCGTCGATTCAGGATCATCTCCTTTGCGCCCTTTGCGAAATACTTTGCGTCCTTGGCGTTGAGAGAGAAGATTTAAACGCAAAGGTCGCAAAGGGGACGCGCAGAGGTCAAAGAAAATTCAACCCTCTTACTTGAACTACTATCATTAATCTTACTACCTGAATAGGTGGTGACCGCTCACGGTGGTCGGGCTATTTTAGCAAAGTGCAGAGGGAAAGAGGGTTTGATGTTGATTGTTTATAGATTTGAAAGAGGAGACCTAAGCGAGATGACCCCGGAACAGAAAAGATTGGTTCAGAACAGTTTTGAACAGGTGGCACCCATATCCGAATTAGCCGCCTCGCTTTTTTATGGCCGTCTATTTGAGCTTGACCCCCGACTGCGACATCTATTTAAGGGGGATTTACAGGAGCAGGGACGCAAACTTATGCAGATGCTCGGTGTAGTTGTCAAAGGGCTCGACCGTCTCGACGAGCTTGTTGGGGCGGCGCAGGCGCTCGGGCGGCGCCACGTCGCCTATGGCGTGAAGGATCAGGATTATGAAACGGTCGGCGCGGCGCTCCTCTGGACGCTGGCGAAAGGATTAGGAGCGGCCTTCACGCCCGAGGTTAAAGAGGCCTGGATAGCAGCCTACAAACTGCTGACAGCTTCGATGACATCCGCCGCAGCCTACGCATGAAGGGGCTGCATTGCTACCTGAACAGGTGGGGAAGCTTCAGGTTGCCAGAGGGGTGAGTGAGGAAGATGCCGGTTAAGATGTTTGACGCAAATTTCTTTTGTCTAAAGTAGCGTAAGAAGGAGTTCAAAGATAAGGGGGAGACTTCTTCGAGAAGTCTCCCCTTTTTATTCCGTGAGATCATTTTCAGGCGATCATCTGCACGCAACACGATTTAAGTAGCGGATCGGCGATCATGAGTAGCAGAAGCCAGACGGCTCGTCTTCTCCTGAAGCCGGAGCGCTGCCCAACCTGTACGCGTCGTCCGCTCGTCTCATTCTTTCTCGCCTGAGATCATCAGCACGACCTTGCCGAAGCTCGCGTTGGATTCAAGGCGTTCATGCGCCTCGCGCACTTCGTCCATGGTGTAGACCTTATCAATGACCGGGCGAACCTGTGCGCGCGCCAGAAGCGGGCAGACGTGAGCTGCAAAGCGGCGCGTGGCTCTGGCCTTTTCCTCCAGAGAGCGTGCGCGCAAGACCGTGCCGATGATACGCAGCCTCTTGCCCATCACCTTTCCGAAATCGAGCGGGGCGCTTGCTCCGGCGGTCGTGCCGACGAGCATCAGTCGCCCCTGCGGCGCGAGTGCATCCAGGTTGGCTGCGAGATATGGGCCGCCGACGAGATCGAGTATGACATTAACGCCTGCACCGCGAGTCCATTCGCGAACGGCTGTGCTTAGAATGCGTGCGGGATCATCATTGACCGCAACCGCTTCGTCCAGACCATAGGGGCGCGCACGCTCAAGCTTATCGGGCGTGCGCGACGTGCCATAGACGGTTGCTCCCGCCGCGTGCGCAAGCTGGATGGCGGCTGTCCCGACGCCGGAGCCAGCGGCGTGCACGAGAAGACGTTCGCCCATCTCCAGTCCGGCCTGTGTGAAGAGCGCATCATGCGCTGTGATGAAGACCTCCGGCACGGCGGCGGCCTCGGCCCAGCCCAGATTAGCCGGAATTTCGACGAGCGTACTCTCCGGCACGACCACGTATTCAGCCTGCGCGCCGCCCGCCGTGATGCCGAACACGCGCTGACCCTTCACCCACGCGCGCACCTCACTGCCCACCTGCTCGACCTCGCCCGCAAACTCCAGCCCCGGAATATCCTGCACCGCTCCGGGCGGGGCCGGGTAATACCCTTTGCGCTGAAGAACGTCCGCGCGGTTCAACGCGGCTGCATGCACGCGCACTCGCACGCGGTCAGCCGTCGCCAACGCCGCCTGCTCGACCTCTCGCACTTCCAGCCCCTCAACGCCGCCGTGAGAGACGATTGTTACAGCGCGCATCTATTTAGTTCCCATCCTGGAAACTCCTCACACAGAAGATGGGGAGAGATTAACATCAAATCAACGCCCGGTCTCAATATGGTAGAGTGTTGCCCCGAGATGAATAATCAGGGGCGCACGCTCGTCATCGTCAACAACAGGGCCGCACGCGCGCGCCGCGCATGGCCTTTGATCGAGCACGCCCTCTCGCAGAACCACTTAAGCTTTGATACTCACGTCACCAGGCATGCGGGCGATGCGACGACGAAGACTCGCGAGGCGCTTCGCGAAGGCTACGGCGTCATCGCAGTGGTCGGGGGCGACGGCACGTTGAGCGAAGCAGCGGCAGGCTTTTTTGAGTTGGGCGAACCCGTTGAGGGCGGCGGCGGCGACCCGCTTCTTGAGCCCGTGCCGGTCAACCCGGACGCGGCGCTCGCCATTCTTCCGGCAGGAACGGGAGACGACTTTGCGCGTGGGCTGACATCAGGCAGGCGTGAATCGTTGTCGAAATGGATCGAAGCGCTCGTCCGGTATCATCAGGACGGCGAGCGTGGCGCTGCGCGTACGGTCGATTGCATCGCCGGACGCGCTGAAGGCGGCGCAGGACGTTTCATCTGTCTCAACGTGGCGACGATTGGACTGGGCGCAGAAGTCGCGCACCGTGTGGCCGCGCAAACAGGCTTGATGCAGCGGTTGCCGGGCGAAGCGCGTTTCGTGGCGGCGGCCTGCCGCGCGCTCGCCCTCTGGCGCGAGCGTCGCGTGCGCATCCTGGTCGAAGGGAGCGCAGAGGTTGAGTGCGCGTCGAACCTGATCGCCATCGCCAACGGAATTTACGCGGGCGGCGGCATGATGTTCGCCCCGTCAGCACGCGTTGACGATGGGATTTTGGATATTCTCATCGCCTGCGGCCTCACACGCGCCACCATCCTGCGCGAGCTGCCGCGCATACGTCGCGGCGGCCATCTCGCCAACCCGCATGTCCGCACGCGTAGGGCTGCGCACGTGCGTATTGAAACATTGACGCCTGCGGACGCGCTTCCAGTCGAAGCCGACGGCAACGTGCGCGGTCACACACCGGCAGAGTTTCGCATCCTGCCCAGAGCGATTCGAGTAGTGCAAGAGCAGTAGACAGTAGACAGTAGTCAGTAGTCAGTAGAAAGACAGAATGTTTGCTACACAGCCACTGCCATTTTGATGAGCAGCATCAAACGCTCCGCCGGAATTTTCTTTTCTACTGGCTACTGACTACTGTCTACCGTCTACTTTTTTACTGTCCAAGTGCTGATTCCAGCCGAATGCGCGACGTGCGGTAGTCTATGATCGCCTGAAAGTAGGCCAGGCGCGCTTCGGCGTAGGCTGCCTGCGCGTCTACCACATCGGTGATTGTCGCTTTCTTGGCGCGGTAGCGTGCGAAAACGAGCGTCATATTCTGCTGTGCGAAGGTTGCTCCCGCTTCCGTTTCCTTGATGCGCACGAGGGCTGAGAGCGCAATGGCGCGCGCCGTGTAGAACTCCTGTCTCAACTGGCGCATAGCGTTCTCGCGCTGCGCGTCGAGTTGCTGCGCGCGCAGACGAGCCTGCGCCTCGCGGCTGCGGCTCGCTCCGAAATCGAAAATGGGAACTGTCAGTGTCACAGTCGCAGAGCCGCCCGCGTATCTCTTTAACGGCTTGAAATCGGCGGCATCAAATCCGCCGTTTAAGTTGTAGGAGAGCTGTGGCAATCGCTCGGCTCTCGCGACCCGTGCCTCTTCGAGCGCGGCGCGCTTCTGCGCGTCGATCTGGGCAAGCTCGGGTCTGGACTTAATCACCTCATCCGTGTAGCTGCTGAAGTCGGCAGTCGTCGGCAAATCCTGCGCGATGCGCGAGACATCTATGGGGACACTGAAATCGAGGCCGGTCAAGACCCTCAACGCGTCCATCGCCGCAGACTCACCTGCGCGCGCCTGTTCCAGTTCGTCGCGCCTGGTCGCCACCTGCGAGCGAGCACGCAGCACGTCAGACTCTTCACCTTCGCCGCGCTGCATCATGCCCTCGGTTACTTTCAAGAATCCTTCGGCGAGCGACAGTGTTTCTTCCGCCAGCCGCCGCCGCTGGCGCGCCAGCACCAGAGAGTAATAAGCGTCCACCGTCTCCAGGACCAGCGCGCGACGCGCACTGAGCGTCCCGGCACGCGCGGCGGCAAGCAGGTGTCGCTTGTTTCTGAGAGTGGCGCGCAGGCGTCCCGAAATGTCTATCTCGCCACCGGCATTAACAAGGCCGATGGTCTCGTTGATGGTGCTCGACGAGACGTAGCTGAAGGTGAGCGGTTCATCCGGCGCGCGCAACTGCGAGGGCGTCGTGCCGAAGTAGGTGAGCGGCATGGTGAGCTGTGGTAAAAAAGCGGCGCGCGCCTGTTTGACATCCTGGGCGGCGATCCTCTCTTCAAACTGCGCCTGCCTGTACGCGTTGGTTTCGGCGAGCGCAAGCTGTATGGCCTGCTCGACGGTCAACGAGCGTGCCTGCCCGTTTGCATCTCCCCCTCGACGATCAAAACCCGGCGGCGGCTTCTCGACGCGCCGTCCCTGTGGGTTCAGCTCCGGCGAGGGAACAGGCGTAGGCTGCACAGGCGTCTCCTGTGGTGTTTGACCGGGCCTGGCCGCAGGCTGCTGCGGATTGGTGGCCGTTGGCTGCTGTGGGTTTGTCGCCGAAGGCTGCTGCGCGACCGATGGGGAAGTACCCCAGCAGAGCCAGCTCAGAACGATAAGCATACGAGCGCCAGAGAGATAGACTTTTCTCACAGTGAATACTCCTAAAGGAAGTAGCCAGTAGACAGTAGTCAGTAGCCAGTAGAAAAGAAAATCTGGCAGAGTGTTTGCTGCTGCTCATCTAAATGATACTAGGTTACGTAGCAAACATTCCGTTTTTCTACTGTCTCCTGTCTACTGACTACTGGCTACTGTTGCATTCCTTCGATTGCCGCGACTTTCAGTAAGCGCCGCCGGTGACGTTCTTCGCCTGTGAAGCGCGCCTGGACGAAGGCGCGCACGATCTCCATCGCCAGCTCCGTGCCGACGACGCGCGCTCCCAGGCAGAGCACGTTGCAATCATCGTGCTCGCGCGACTGGTGCGCCGAATAGGTGTCGCCGCAGAGCGCCGCGCGCACGCCTCGCAGCTTGTTGGCCGCGACACTTGCTCCGACGCCGCTCCCGCAGATGAGAATGCCTATCTCCGCCGCACCCGTCTGCACAGACTGACCTACCCAGAGCGCGTAATCCGGGTAGTCGTCCTTCAGGCTTCCGTCGTGCGTGCCGAAGTCTCTGACCTCATGCCCCGCCGCGCGCAGTTCATCCCTCACGCGCTCGTTGAGCGGAAAGCCTCCGTGGTCTGCGCCGATGGCGATTCGCATAAGCCTTATAGTAATGCCTTTGCCCTTTTTACGACGTTTTCAACGTTGAACCCAAGCTCGCGCATCGCCACGTCGCCCGGCGCAGAGCCGCCGAAGCGATCAAGACAGATCACGTCGCCCTGCGGGCCAACATACCTGTCCCAGCCCTGGCGCACGCCCGCTTCCACGGCGAGACGTGCGGTCACAGAGGGCGGCAGCACGTCATTCCGGTACTCTTGCGGCTGTTCCGCGAACAACTCGACGCAGGGCATCGAGACGACGCGTACGGGGACGCCATCTTTTTGAAGCTGCTCGCGCGCGGCGAGCGCGAGCGAGACTTCCGAGCCGGTACTGATGAGGATGAGCGCGGGCGTCCTCTTCTGACCCTTTGCCTCTTCCGCTTCGGCGAGAATATAAGCGCCGCGCCGCGCGCCATCGGCTGAAGCATAGCGCGTGCGATCTATCAGTGGAACTTTCTGGCGCGTGAGCGCGAGCGCCGTCGGCGCATGGCGGCGCAAAATGGCAATGCGCCAGGCTTCGCGCACCTCGTGCGAATCTGCTGGACGAATGACGAACAGGTGAGGAATGGTGCGCAGCGCCGCCAGGTGCTCGACGGGTTGATGCGTCGGCCCATCTTCGCCCAGCCCGATTGAATCGTGCGTGAACACGTAGATGACCTGAACTTCCGAGAGAGCCGCAAGCCGTATCGCCGGTCTCATGTAGTCGGAGAAGGTGAGGAACGTGCCGCCGAATGGAATCAACCCGCCGTTTAAGCTGATCCCCGTCAAGGTCGAGCCCATCGCATGCTCGCGCACGCCGAAGTGCAGGATACGCCCGTCGTAAGAGTCTGCCTCGAAGCTGCGACTCTCTTTGATGTCCGTGTTGTTCGAGGGACCCAGATCGGCAGAGCCCCCTATGAGCATCGGCATGACAGGCGCGAGCGCGTTGATAACCTCGCCCGAAGCCGCGCGCGTCGCCATCGGCTTCGCGTTCTCAAACTTCGGCAGGTGATCTTCCCAGCCTTCGGGCAGGTCGCCCTTCATCGTCGTGCGCCACGCACGACCGAGCGCTTCGTGCTCACGCTCATATTTTTCGACGAGCGCGTTCCATTGCTTTTCCAGCTCTGCGCCGCGCTCTATGGCCTTGCGAAACTGCGCCAGCGCCTCGTCAGGCGCATAGAAGCTCTTGTCTTCAGGCCATCCAAGATGTCGCTTGGTCTCGCGCACGGCCTCTTCGCCGGGAGCGTCCGAGTGGGCTTTACGCGTGCCTGCGGTCGGCATACCGTAGCCGATGGTCGTCTTGACGGAGATGAGCGATGGGCGATCCGTGATTGACTGCGCGTCACGAATCGCGCTCTCTATTGCGTCGAGGTCGTTGCCGTCTTCGACCGTCGAGGTGTGCCAGCCATAGGACTGAAAGCGCTGCGGCACGTTCTCTGAAAAAGCCAGATCGGTGAAGCCCTCGATGGTCACATGGTTATCGTCGTAGAGGTAGATGAGCTTCCCCAGCTTCAAATGCCCGGCGAGCGAGGCCGCTTCCGAGGCGACGCCCTCCATCAAATCGCCGTCCGAAACAATGGCGTAAACGTGGTGGTCTATGAGCGGGTACTCCGGCTGGTTGAACCGCGCGCCGAGATGCGCCGCGCCCATCGCCATGCCGACGCCGTTGGCGAAGCCCTGCCCCAGGGGGCCAGTCGTGATCTCTATGCCGGGCGTCAAGCCGTATTCCGGGTGGCCGGGTGTCTTCGAGCCCCACTGGCGAAAATTCTTCAGCTCTTCGAGCGGCAGATCGTAGCCCGTCAGGTAGAGCAGCGCGTAGATGAGCATCGAGCCGTGACCGGCGGAGAGCAGGAAGCGGTCGCGGTTCGACCAGTGTGGGTTGCGCGGGTTGTGGCGCAGGAAGCGCGTCCACAACACGTAGGCCATCGGCGCTGCGCCAAGCGGCAGACCCGGATGGCCTGATTCGGCCTTCTGCACGGCGTCGAGCGCCAGAGCGCGGATGGTGTTGATGCAAAGTTGATCGAGTGTGGCGGTCGTGTTGTTGGGTTCCTGCTGCGTTGACGCACTCATGCCCTATGACTCCTCAATTGGTGATTAGTTCTGTGATCCCTTGAATCGTCACAGAATAAAGCGAGTTATAAAACTCATCAATGCCTGCGTAAATCAGGTAGACGGTTTGACAGCGAGCGCACTCTATTTTAATCATCACAGGCCAGCCGCCATCCTGCGACTTGCCAACTGCGCCGATTCTGTAAAACTCTACAGAATTGATTTGCCAAATATCATATCAGGAGTGCCCCCCGAGATTAGTTCCGCTCCCGACGCTCGTCCGCGCCGCGCTGATCTTGCCTGCGATCTTCCTGTCAGCGACGAGATGCTCATAAAGCTCTTGTTGGCGTTCCAACCCGGCACGGTAACGCTTATGGCGCGACATGTCCGGCTCGTAAGCCTGACCCATTGGAGCTTGCGCGTCAGCGATGCTTTTTATCTTGCCTGTCGCTTCCAATGCAAGCAGGGCCGCGCCGCGACTCGAAGATTCGCGCACGCCGGAAAGGGTGACTGCTCGCCCCAGCACATCTGCGAGCATCTGCGCCCAGACCGCAGAAGAGCGTAGCGCGCCGCCCGACGCCACAATCTCTGCTTTCGGCGCGAAAAGATCGAGCGCACGTGCGATGAGGGCGAAGCGGTAGGCGACTGATTCCATCGCGGCACGCAGGATTTCGATGGGGCGCGTGTGCATCGTGAGCCCCAGGATTGCGCCGCGCGCGGTTGTAGCCCAGCCCGTGCTTCGCTCGCCAGCCCAGAACGGCAGGACGGTCAAACCGTGCGCGTCCGGCTCCATGGCCGAGAGCGCCCCTTCGATCTCCTCCAACTCAGCGCCGCCCAGAGCGAGCGCCTCTCTCATCCAGGCGTAGAGCCCGCCGCCATCCGAAAGAGCCCCGCCGATCAGAATTCGTCTGCTATCGGCTCTATAACACCATAGACTCTCCGGCAGAGCGTGTGGCGGATCATCCTCCGAGAGCGCGCGCATCGCGCCCGAAGTTCCGATCATCAACATGACACGCTCGCGCGTGAGGCAGCCTGCGCCGATGTTATTGGCCGCGCCGTCGCCGATGGCTGGAAACATACGCGCGCGCCTGAGCTGCGGCCAGCGCCGCGCATACTCAGGGGTGAGCTGGCTGAAACTCTTCTGCTCACAGGCAATCGCGGGCAATTGATTGACATCGATTCCGAGCCAGTTCAGAAGCGGCTCGTCCCACTGACACAGGCGCGCGTCAAAGAGTCCTGTCGCAGACGCCATTGAAAGACTGGCATCAGTCTCGCCGAAAAAGCGCATCGCCAGAAGCTCTCCAAAGGAGAGCCAGGAGTGGACTGCGCTGTAAAGACGCGTGCGCTCCCGTTGGAGCCAGCGCAGCTTGGCAGGCCAGTAGCTACTGTGAAAAGGGCAGCCGGTGCGCGCGTGCGTCTCTCTTTCGTCTAACTCGCGCCGCAACTCTTCAACGGCTCGCGCGGCGCGCGTGTCAGCCCAGCCCAGCACGGGTGTGACTGCACGGCCTTCACGGTCGATGCCGACGAGACTGTGCCAGAAACAAGAGACGGCCAGCGTCTCTATGCTCCCCGAAGCGGGAGCAGATTGAGCGAGCACGGCATCTACGACGCGTGTCACCTGTTCCAACGCTTCATCGGCGTTCAGCTCAGCCCCCCCGTCAAGCGTCGTCGAGAGCGTGCGCGCCATGTGCGCCGCTGTCCCCTTGATCTCATTTCCGAGGCTATCAAAGAGCGCGGCGCGAACGCTCGACGTGCCGATGTCAAGCGCGAGCACTCGCGGCGCTTGCTCGTCTGCATCCTCGCGTATGATGTCAGCCGACACGCCGCTTATCATACTGATATAAGGCAAAAGTCAAAAGGAAAAAGGCATTAAACGCAAAGGGCGCAAAGTAGAAGACGCAAAGGCGCACAAAGGATTATCTTCTTTGCGCGCCTTTGCGTCTACACCTTGGCGTCCTTTGCGTTTAATGCTCTTCCTATGGCTTGAAGACGCGCTTGGCCGTGCGCCCCACACCTTTGCCGACATTCTTACCAAAGCTGCCCATGCCTTTGCCTAACTCTTTCCCGGCGCGGACGGGTCGCCCCTTGGCTATGTTCTTGCCGAAACGCTTGCCGCCGCGTCCGGCTCCTCTGCCCGCGTTGGCAAATGCGCCGCGTATGCTGCGCCTGCGATGTCTTACCTCGCGCCGCAGGCGTCGCCGCCTGTTGGTCTGCGGCATCGTCAGCACACGATTCTGATTACCCGTATCCTCCTGAGTTTGCAAGATGTTTCCATAAGGCCGCGCGCTCGTGTTAGTCGAGATAAAGGGCAGCGCAAACAGTAGAGCAAAAAGAGCGGTTGCAAGTTTCCGCATTCATCAGCCTCCTCAACTTAATCTAATCGGGGGACGTGAAACAGCATCGCATACCGCGCAAGGCTTCGTCCAGTTTGCATGTCATGAAGTAGGCGAAATACGAAGGGCGTAAGTCGTAAGTCAGAACGCGACTCAAGGCATGAATAAGCCACCATCATCAAGGCTTTAGCTTTAACCGGGCTTTCTCCTTTCACCCTTCGTCTTGCCCTTTAACTTACAGTGGAAATCGCGCGCGGCCAATGGTAAGCTGCAATAGGCGGCACAAGAGGTTTGCCCCTACCATTGATTGAAAACCTTCCTCGCTGACGCCACCCGTTCAATCACCCGATCAAGATTCAACTTACGGGATTCCAATATGCAGGCCGAAACACTTAACTGTCCGATGTGCGGCGCGGCTGTGTCGAAAGATGCCGCGCGATGTCTTTATTGCAGCGCGCGGCTCGCGACTCTCCAGTGCCCGTCATGCTTCGGCATGATGTTTCTGGGAAGCCGTCACTGTCCGCGTTGCGGAGCGAGGGCGGCGCGTGAAGAAACTTCCGCGCAGGAGGTGAAGCTGCAATGCCCGCGCTGCCGGATCGAGATGGGGAGCGTGCGGCTGGGGGCGACCACTCTCGACGAATGCTCGCAATGCGGCGGGCTGTGGGTGAACGTCGCCTCCTTCGAACAGGTCTGCGCCGATAGTGAACAGCAAGCGGCAGTGCTCGGGGCTGCATCGCCCGCACCTTCAAATGCCAGGAGCAATCGCGGGGCGCGCGTGCAGTATGTGCCGTGCCCTGTGTGCCATCAACTGATGAATCGCGTCAACTTCGCGCATTGCTCCGGCGTCATCGTTGATGTCTGCAAGGGGCACGGCACATGGTTCGACCAGAGGGAGTTGACCGAGATCGTTGAGTTCATACGCGCGGGCGGGCTGGAGGCATCGCGCAACAGGGAGAAGGCGAAGCTTGAAGAGGAACGACGGCGGCTGCGCCAGGAGCAACTAGCAGTCGCCAAGGGCACACGTCCGTTTGCCGGAATAAGCGACGAAGAGAGGCATGGCGGAATCTTCGCCGCCGCCGCAGAGCTACTCAAGATCGTGCGCGATTGAGGTAGTTGAGCCCGGATAGAGAGAGAGCCCGCCCGCGTGCATGATTGAGCGTTGGCTCATTCGGCTGCGCGCGGCGTCAGTTTCTTAATGAACGGGGTCAACACCATCAGAACTACTGCCGCGATGATGGTGATCAGGGCGACGATCCCGAAGAGCTTGAAGAGTGCGCCCTCAGCCTTCTCGTCGAACATGCCGCCCATGATCCCTGCGACGAAGTTGCCGATGGAGATGGATAAGAACCAGACGCCCATCATCAGCCCGACCATGCGCGCGGGCGAGAGCTTCGTCACCGTGCTCAGACCGACCGGGCTCAGGCACAGCTCGCCGAGCGTCTGGAAGAAGTAGACCACGACCAGCCACAAGGGCCCGACCTTCTGCACCTCTGCCAATTCCGCTCCGCTCGTCATCGGAATCAGGGTCGAAGCGAACGCCACGATGGCGAAGGCTATGGCCGCGAAGAAAAGTCCGAACGAGAACTTCGCCGGGCTCGAAGGGTTGCGATTCCCCAGCTTCTGCCAGATCACGGCGAAGACGGGCGCGAGTGACACGACGAAGATCGGCTGCACGGATTGATACCAGCTTGACGGGAACGTAAAGCCGAAGAGGTTCAGACGCGTCAGCCTGTCAGCGAACAGCGTCAGGCTCGTCGAAGCCTGCTCGAACGACATCCAGAAGAGGACAGAGAAGACGAACAGGATGAAGATGACGCCGATGCGCTTGGCCTCGGCCCCATTCAAGTGGCGCACAGTGCCCGCGATGTAGCCGAAGAAGAAGAAGGCCACGCCGGGGAAGATTCCGCCGACCCAGCCCGCGCCGCCCCACTTCAAACCGCCGATGAAGCCAAGGATGCCTCCGACGATGGCGAGCGCAGCCGTGACCATGTCGAACCCTTCTCTCGCGGCCTCATCCTCTACCTTCCGCACCTGCGCGATGTCGGGCTGATCTTTCCTCACCGGCCTGTCGCCGATGCCGCGCAGGCGTTCGCGCCCGACGACATATTGGATCAGCCCGAGCACCATGAAGAAGCCGGCGGCTGCGAAGCCGTAGTGCCAGTCAATGCGCTGTCCCAGATAGCCGACGACGAGCGGCGCGAGCAGCGCGCCGAGGTTGATACCCATGTAGAAGATCGAGAAGCCCGCGTCGCGTCGCTTGTCGCCTTCTGCGTAGAGGTCGCCGACCATCGTCGAGACGTTCGGCTTCAAAAAGCCCGTGCCGATAGCGATCAATATGAGTCCGGCGTAAAAGTTGGGCATCGTCTCGAAGGCCATCGAGAAGTGGCCGGCTGCGATGATGCAGCCTCCGACGAACACTGCGCGCCGCGCCCCCAACCACTTGTCCGCAATCCACCCGCCGACGAGCGGCGTCCAGTACACGCCGGATGTGTACGTGCCCATGATGAATCCCGCGTAAAGCTGGTCGAACTCCAGCCCGCCCTTCGTCACGGCGGTCGTCATGTAGAGGAATAGGATCGCGCGCAGGCCGTAGTAGCTGAAGCGCTCCCACATCTCCGTGAAAAAGAGCGTCGTCAGGCCGCGCGGGTGACCGCCGATGCCCGACGTGTCTAAAGGTTCTACGGGACTCACGCCCGTTGCATCAATCGCTGTTGACATAGAGTTTCCCCTGCCTGAAGCCACGCCCGTCGCAATGGACATGGTCTCTTTCTCTAATCGGAATTGGTAGACGAGCCAAGTTCGATAATCAGGGAACTACTACCAGCTTTTAAGCAAAATGTAAATTAAGCTGGTAACCGTCACAGAGCCTTCTCTTAAAGATCATAAAGCAATCAGCCCCGGCAGCGGCGGTATATCAATAGCCCGCGACGTCAGTCGTGGGTTAATAGTAGGATTAAATATTAGAGCCCCGGCAGGGGCGGCATAAGATCACGGCTTGATAAATGCTCAGCCTGATTTTATGTCGCCCTCTTCGAGGGCTCACACTTGTTGGCTCAACTTGTCCCCACGACTTATGTCGTGGGCTACTATTATGTCGCGCCTCCGGCGCTCGCCGCCGTACACCTTCCTCTTTCGCCACTTCATTTCTGCTCTTTGATCTGGCGCAACAATTCCTCGCGGAAGTATCCGGCTGGAATCGTCCCCTGGCGTATAAAGAGCAGGTGGAACGCCTTGGGCGAGAAGCGGTCGCCGAGCGCCTGCGCGGCCTCTTTGCGCATCTCGTAGATTTGATCCTTGCCGAGCCGGTAGGTGATGGCCTGCGTCGGCCATTTCGAGTAGCGAAAGATAGCGCCCTCTGCGCCCTTGCAACTCGCGCGCTTGGCCTCCGACTGGGTCAGGGACGTGTCTGTGCACGAGCCCGGGAGAAAATCTACGACCTCCGAGAAAAGGTTGACTGCCTCGTCATACTTCATTCGCCCCGTGTGGATGCCCGTATCAATGCGCACGCGCAGGTCTCGATAGAGTTTGCCCTGTAGTTGGTAGAGACGCTCTTCGGGCGTATAGAAGCCCTCGGGCGCGCCTGGTGTCGGTTCCGCCATCAGCGCCTCGCTGTAGAGCCCCCACCCTTCGGAGGGCATAGAGTCCTCCCACATAGATGAAGAGTCTTCGACCGCTCCCGGCGTGAGCCAGCGCACGGATGCTATTTCATCTCGATACTTGGTCAGCACCTTGTAGTACCAGTCGTGTCCCGGAAAGCCTTCGTGCGCGGCGAGGTCTGCCAGCGCGGCGCGGTTGTTCGATTGCAGGGCGGCCTGGTCGTTGTCCGTCGGAGTGACATAGAAGCGCCCCACTCCGCTCGTCTTGAAAGGCGGGGCGGGGTAGTAGGCCGCGCCGTCGATGGAGGCGCGAAGCGGCGGCGGCGTCTCCGTCACTTCGAGCTTGTAATCGGCTGGCACGTCGAAGATGCCTGACTTGCGACCGTAGTCCACTAAACGAAACGACGTGTCGCGATACCAGTCGATCATCTCGGCATCCGATTTCGGATAGTCTTTCGACAGCTCATCGAAGACGGCGCGCACAGCCGCAGGGCCTTCCATTGGAAGCTGAAGCCCGCGCTTCTCTCCGATCCGCCGCGCCAGCTCGATCATCTCGTTGCGCGTCGCTTCGACTATCGGCCAAGCCTCATCAAACAACTGTGCGGCGGTCTTACCGAAGCGCAGGTTGTTTTTGAGCGCCCAGTTGTACTCCTCTTCGCCCATCGCATAGCGGTCGGCGCTGAACTGCGCTTTCGGTTTATCGCCGTCGAAGAAGTTGCTCGCGACGTAGTCGCGCAGGGCTGTGTAAGCGGCAGCCGCCCGGCTAGAGGCGTCTTTAATCTGCGAGAGAAGCTGGTCGCGCCCGTCGCCCGTGATGCGCTCCGAGGCCAGAGCGGGCAGCGTCGTCCCGAAATACTTGGCGTTGGCTTCCGCCGTCTGGATGCCGTTGCGCCGCAGCATGCGATGATCGGGCGTGTTGCCGGATTTCACTCCGGCGGCCAACTGCTCCTGCGCGACCGTGAGATAACGCGGAATCGCCTGGATGCGTTTCACCACGAGCGACCATTCTTCGGGCGTGCCGTAAGATTTCTCGCCCGTCTGCGTCATGCCCTGCAACTGCCAGTCGATGGCGCGGAAGGGTTCGTCCGTGTAGGTGTCGAGCGCGCGTTCCTGGTAGCGGCGCGCCCCGTGCTGGTGCAGCAGAAAGCGTATCTGCGCGAGCGCCACCTCGCGGTCGATGCGGCGGTTCGGCGAGAGCGTAGCCGGATTGATGTTCTCAAAAGATTTCTGGCTGTCGCTGAGCCAACGATCCTCCGCTTCAAGCGCCGCAGCGGAATGATCGCGAAGTTGCCCGTCCACCTCGCGCAAAGTGGGGTCGAGCCCCGCGCCGCCCAGGTAAGTATTGACCGTCGGGTTGCGTCGCAGGAATTCCACGACGTACTTATCATGCAACGTCTTGAACGCCTGATCGCCACTGCCGCCCGTCTGCGACACGGGGGCGCTGTTCTGATTCGCATCCTTCGATACGCAGCCCGCTATCAAGATCAATGCCAGGAGCAGAAAAAGTTTTCTCATTGGTTTACCTCTCTTCGCGTCCTTTGCGCGCCCCTTTGCGTTCTCTGCGTTAAAAAAGCCTTTAACCGCAAAGGACGCGAAGGTGCTTACTTTTGCCCTTTGCCCTCTTCATACATCGCGCTGTATTCCAACTGTTGTCGCATGAAATCTCTGGGATACAGCATTTCAACCGTGGCAACTTGGCCGCCCGCGCCGATGGTCGCTTTCAACTCAGGATTGATCCCAGCCCAGTAGGTCGGCAGGTTGAGTTTCTGGTAGCGCGTCACAACCTGATCGCGAAGCTTCGGATCGAAGTGGACGCCATACTTATCGACGAGCGCCTTGATCGCATCGTAATCACCTTCGGCCTTGATGCGCATCAGCTCTGCGAGCAGCATGCGGACGCCCTCGCGCATCTTGGTGAAATCCTTGACGACCATGTAGCTCTTGCCGTTGCGTTCGACGCGCTCAATCGCGCCCGTCTTGTCCATGATGTAGGCGGCGATCAACTGGCGGTTGCGCTGGTGATCCTCCTCTATCTGGTCGCCTTCGGGGATCGAGCGCAACTGTGTGAGCGCTACGCGCGCTGCCGCGTAGTACATGGCCTTCGCCACGTCCGGGTGCGAAATCAACCCGAGCTCGCGCAGCTTCGGGTCCCAGACGTTCCAGAGCGCCATCAGGTCTGCGCGCGCTTCTTCCAGGGTCGAAGCATACTCTTTCAGATAGAAGGCGGGCTCCTTCGTCAGCTTCGGATTGAGCTTGCCTGAGCCGTGGCCTATGATCTCGTGCAGCGCCGTCTCCAAATCCTCCGCCTCGTCCCCGTACTTCTTGACGATCTCCAACTCTTCAGGCGATGCCGCGAACTCTGCGAGCGCGGTCGTGCCCGTCGCGTGAGCGAAGGCGCGCGACGAGCCCGTGAGAAGGAAACTCTTCGTGCCGTACTTCTCACGAATAGAGTTCTCGTTCGGCAGATTAACGCCGACCGTTGAGATGGAGAAGTCGCCCGTCTCTATGACGGCCTCGACGGCCTTGGCGAGCGGCGGTTTGACGCCCTGCTTCTTGTACTGATCAGCCCACGGCGCATGATCCTCGAAATACTGCGCGTTGGCTGCAATCTTCGTCATCAACTTATTGACCGCCTCATCCGTGATCGTGACGAAGCTCTGCGAAGAGCCTTTCATGCCGCGCGCATCCAGGTAGACCTCTATGAAGCCGTTGGCGAAATCCACGCTCGGATTGTTCAGCACCCAGCTCGCACCGAAGCGCAGCCAGTCCTGCGGGTCGCCCGTGCGGTAGTAGCGTATGAGATCGTCTATGACAGCCAATTGTCCGGGCTCTGCAAATTCACGCGCCTTCTCAAGGTAACTGATCGCGCGCTTCAGGTAGTCTGCGTAGAGCCCCGGAGGCACGCTGCCATCGGGCGTGCCCGCGCGATAGACCTCTTCGAGGAGGCGTCCGTCGCCTGCCCGCACCAGACGCGAGTTGAGCGGATAACGATCCTCAAAGCCTTTGAGGTCGGCGAGCGTCACGCCCTTGTAGAAGTTGTTGGCGCTCGCCTGAAGGATGTCCAGAGACCCGCGCGGGTTCTTGGTCGTAATCAGCGGCTCGAAGTCGGGATCGAAAAGTGACTGTTTAAGCTCGGCCAGCTCTTTGCGAAACCCGTCTGCCCCGTCGAGCGCTGCGCCGTTCTTGATGGCTTGCAGCCCGGCCTTCTCCAACTCCTCGTAGGTGAACTCCGGCAGAAACTTCTGCGCCGTGTACTCGTTGCGGTTGCCGCGATTTGCCCAGAAGAGCTTGGTGTAGTCTGTGATCTTCTTCATCAACGCGCCGTCTATGCCCTGCGGGTGCGTGACTATCGCTTCGAGCAGGCGCTTCTGTCTCAAGCCGAAGCGCGACTTCTGGTCGTAGATGATCGGATTGATGGCGATGGCAGCCTGGCTCAGCCAGTAGGCGAGCGTTTGCTGCCGTGGCGTCAGTTGTTTGAAGCTTTCGGCTTCGAGCTGTATGAAGCCGGTCGCGCCGACGCGCTCAACGAGCGCACTTTTTTGAGGCTGCGACTCCGGTAAAGAACCGGGCTCCTGTCCGGCTGCCACAGCAGGGCAGGTGATTATCGACACGAAGATGAAGAAGGCCAGCAAAGCTGCTGATGTTCTCAACTTGGAATCCTCCGGCTGTTAGTTGTGATGGAGAGAATATCATGTCAGATGCAGACGTTAAACCAGAGGCAGCCCGCGCGACCCTCTTATACCAGAGAGCAGAATGAAAAGAAGGCGGGCGACCGATCCACGAATTCACACGAAAAGACACGAAAAGGGGGGCTGTTTCGTGTCGTTTCGTGTTGCTTCGTGGATCGTTCCGCGTCCTCTTTTGTTTGCAGCTTGGTATTGTCCTGAAATCCGGCGGTGTGACTGTTGAAAAGTTTTGAGCCCCGGCAGGGGTTGAGGCTTCTATTAGCTGCGGCCTGTTTTCAGTATGGCCTGTACCTGTTCGCGGCGGCTGCGACTCAGTTTCAGCTCTGTTCCGTCGTGTAAGAGGATGATCCATTCGCCGTTGAAGTGCGGGTGCAGCTCCTTGATGCGCTCAACGTTGACGATGGTCGAGCGATGTATGCGCAGGAATCTCTCCGGGTCGAGTTTGGTCTCAAGCTCGCTCATCGTCTCGCGCAGCAGATGCGTTTTGCGTCCCACGTGGAGCTTCACGTAATAGTCGTCAGCCTCTATCCAGTCGATCTCGTCCGTCTTCAAAAAGAAGACGCGGCTGGCCGATTTGATCATCATGCGCGTCAGGTGCTTTGTCTTCCTCTGGTCGTGCTCCGGCGGTTTGTCACGGTCTTCTAAGAGCGCGAACAGCTTGCGGCTCAGATCGTTGATTTCGCGCTGTTCGATCTGAGATTTGGCTTGCCGGAGCGCCTTCTCGAATCTCGCGTCGTCGAATGGCTTCAAGAGGTAATCGAGCGCGTGCACCTCGAACGCCTGAAGCGCGTACTGGTCGAAGGCTGTGACGAAAACGATGGCCGGGATGCGATTCGTGTCGATCCGCTCGAGCACGTCGAACCCGTTCATCTCAGGCATCTGTATGTCCAGAAAGAGCAGGTCGGGCGATTGCGCTTCAATGGCCTGAACGGCCTCCTGGCCGCTGCCGCACTCATTGATGCTCCCGATGTCCGGATCATCTTTGAGCAGCACGCGGAGGTTGCTGCGCGCCAGCGGCTCGTCATCGACGATCAAGGCGCTGATCTTTTTCTTCGTCCTCTCCATAGCTCTCACGCTACAGCTTGCAGACGCAGGGGTATCAGGAGCGTCGCCTCGACGCCGCCGCCTTCACGGTTCGAGATGTCGAAGCGATGCTCTGTGCCGTAGAGTTGTTGGAGGCGTGCGCGCGTGTTGGCGAGACCGATGCCGTCGCTCTCTTCCATGCGCCAGCCTTCCTGCAATCCGGGACCGTCGTCGTAAACCTTGAGTTGCAAGAGGCCGTCCTCGCGCCGTGCGCTGACCATCACGAGCCCAGCCGAGATGCGCTGCGCGACCCCGTGCCGGATGGCATTCTCGACCAGGGGTTGCAGGATCAGGTTGGGCACACGCGCTTCCAGAGTCTCCGGGGCGATCTCCATCTGGACTTCGAGCCGGTCGGAAAAACGCATCTGCTGTATATCCAGATAGAGTTCCAGAAAGTCCAGCTCCTCTCTGAGCGGAACCTCCTGCCGTCCGGCGTTCTCCAATGTGTGACGCAACAGGTCGCTCAAGCCTGCAATCATGTCGACCGCCGCTTTGTTCTTATGATCGCGGACGAGCCCGGCGATGCCGTTGAGCGTGTTGAAGAGAAAGTGCGGGTGTATCTGCATCTTGAGCGCCTGAAGCTGCGCCTGCATCAGTTGCGCTTCGAGTTGTGCGGCGCGGCGCTCGCGCTCACGGTATTTCTCGTAATAACTAAAGGCGTGGCCGATGCCGAGAGTCGCCCCGTAGATGATCAATTCGATGGGCAGCCAGAATTGTGCGCTCCTTAGAAACTGTGTCGTGAACGAGGCCGTGCTGGAATAGACATCGAAAGGCCGGATCAAGATGGTCAGTAAAATACAGAGCGCCAGGTGTAAAGCTGAGAAAAAGAGGGCTACCGGTATGTGAATCAAAAGGTTGCGTGCCCATGAGGAGCGCTCAATCGGAAAGCGACGCCCGATCAGGATCAGGAGCGGCGTCCAGCACGTCCAGATGTGCCAGACCAGAAACTGCCAGCCGACGATACGCAACCATGAATGGCGCATCCCTTCGGCGCGCATGCCGAAAAAGACCTGGTTGCCATTAAAGAAGCTGAAGAATGTCCAGAAGCCGAAGACCAGAAGCAGGCTGATGAGCCAGCGTCGCCGCGCTGCTCCTGTGTCTTCGGCTTCCACGGACGGTCTCAAAGGTTTTGAGTCCAACACGTCTCTCAAAATGTCCCTTGCCTTTACTTAATCTGCGCTGCGGGCGCTGGTTTGGCCGCGAGCAATATTCAGTGTGAGAAGCAGTCGGTTCTTCTCTGCGCCCATGGGTTGGACGCTCACCGTGCCGCTCCAGACCTCTCCCTTATCGTCCGTCAGCTTCCAGCGCGTCGAAGTCGCGTGTGCAGCCTCTTTTGATTTTCCAGCATCAGCCCTTGACCACTTCGCTTCGGTCGCCCATTTTTCGTTGATGCGCTGCAACATCTCCGCAGGCGAAGAGGATGAGGGAACACTCCATTTCTCTTCCCAGGAGTCAACGCCTCCAGTCAGGCTCAAGGGGTCTGCGCCGGGGTAGAAGACCTCGTAGATACTTGAAGGCATCTTCATGTCGGCCAGAGCCGCACGCGCGAAGCCCGATTCGGGTTGCCAGTTGTATTCAATCCCGTAGGCGATAGCTTGCGCCCACCCTTTACTGTCGAGCTTTTCGACCAGATGCAGCGCGCCGTCAATGCCTGAAGAGAGACCGGCAGCCGTGATGATCTTCCCATTATCGACGAAACGCTTGTCGGATACCACCTTCGTCTTCGGCGCAATTTTTCTCAGCTCGTCGAGGAGACCGGCGGTCGTGGTGGCCTCAAGCCCGTCAAGCAAACCGGCCTTTGCCAGAAAGAAAGCGCCGTTGCAGACGGACATGACGTAACGTGCCTGGCGCGCATTATCCTGCACCCACTTGATGACGTTTGCATTTTCGAGGTGCTTTCTGACGCCGCCGCCGGGAATAATCATGATATCGGGTTTGGGTTGGTTCTCAAAGGTGTAGTTGGGGACGACACGCATGCCCATGTTGGTCGTGATCGCGTCAGGTTTTTCGGCGACCGTGTAGACGTTACGCCTGTGCCATGAGCCCAGGACTTCGTACGGGCCTGTATAGTCGATGATCTGCACACCCTCGAAGATGAGAATGGCGACATTGAGCTTAGGCTTCTCAGGCGCGGTCTGTGCCCACGCGCAAGAGAGAGCGCCGCACGCTCCGACGAGAGCTAAGAGCGCGATGATCAAGCGAGCTTTCTTCATGAGTAATTCTCCTTTAACATTTCGGACATTCAGTTTCAGAGCTAATCTCAATTAACCGTCAGGAAAAGCAATAGACGAGCGGGGCGCGGAGAATGGGTTGTTCTTCCTTTCAGCTTAGCCCTCACGCTATTGACGACGGTGATCCTACTTCAAACATTTGGAAAGGCGTTCGGCTTTACAGGGAATCAACCTGAAATTGCAGGCAACAGTGGGTTTCAAGCGGCGAGTGGCGATTCTATTAATAGCAGAAAGCTGACTGCTGTTAGTCTCTGCGACGGTGCCCTGATGGAAGAGGCACGCGATATTCACGCGCCTCGGCATGGGATTGGAAGTAGAGCGCATGAGCCGGGAGACAGTTGAATAGTCTGCCTTGCAGTTAATCCTGCAACAACTGACGTGTATGCTAATGTGCTTTAATTAAGCTTGTGCGCTTCTCAAGAGAAGCGTTAAATTGCATGTGTCTGGCCGAATCGTTGGAAGATTAGCCAGTTTGCGCTGGAAAATTATTGAGAGGATTTTCCGAAATGACAAACGAAGATTTTGAGAAGAGAAGGGAATTCATCATTAAGCAACAAGCGCAATTTACCGTCGATATGCAGCGATTGCGAGAAGCACAGACGCAGACCGATCAGGTTGTCAACCGACTCGCCGCAGCGACGCTCGAAGGCTTCAAGGATGTGAACGCGAAGATTGACGCGCTCGCCGATTCGCATGTACGGCTGCTCGATTCACATCTGCGGCTGACAGCATCACAGACGCGCACGGACGAGAGCATCAAAAATCTGGTTGCTGACGTTGATCGTTATTTTAGTAAAGGTAGTAACGGCAAGTCCGAAGATAAGAGTTGATCCGCAAAATTGCTCAGCAGACAGAGCCCATGATTTAAAGGATTTAATGATGGCTGACGAAGAGAAGCTACAAAAGCGGGTGGAGTTTATCATTGAGCAGCAAGCGCAGTTTGCCGCTAATCAACAAAGGGTTGAGGAGCGCGTGACGAAAGTGGAAGACCTGTTGGGTCGCCTGATTGTCGTGACTACTGCCGGATTTAAGGAATTGACTGAGAAAGTCTCTGTGGTTATTGATGCTCAGATCAGAACAGAAGAAAACGTTTCGGGTCTCGCCGAGAAAGTGGCAGGTCTCGCCCGGAGAATGACTGAGCTTGCCGTATCTCAAGAGCACACGGATCAGCGATTGAATGCCATGATCGACATCATCCATGAAGGCCGAAATGGTCAGTCGCAGAACTGATTCATCTGTTCGGTTGAATGCTTCGCCTCAGGCGCATCAAGCGCAAGCATTAAAAGCATCGTTGCCGGTCATTCTCGCTTCGTTGCCCCGCCAATCTCCATCAACGCCTTCTTCGTCGCCGTCAGAAGCGCTTCCGGGCCGACGGGTGCGCCCGTCGCCTTCTTCATCCAGAGGTCTGGGGTCACGCTGCCCACCATCGCCATGCGCTCGAACTCCGAGCCGATGTTCCCGGCTCGCTCCATCTGCTCCTCGATCTGAAAAGCGATCATGTGTCCGATGGGATAGTCGGGCAGATAGAGAAAGGCGTCGATCATGTGCGAGTAGATGCCCAAGAGCACCACGTCGCGCTTCTTGAAGACGGGGGCGTAGTATTTGTTCCAGATGTCTTTGGAGATTTGAAGGGTGGCGTTTTTCAACTCTGTGGGGGTGGCCGTGGGGTGATCGTACATCCAGTGCCAGACGGCCATGTCCACGAGCGCGACTCCACTGATCTCGTAGGTTCCCCAGAAATCGTTGAGCGTCTTTAATGCCTGGCTCTGCGCGTCCTGTTTCGAGAGTCCGAGCAGTTCCAGATCATGCCCCTGAAAGACGAAGGCGAGAGCTTCTGTGAAGGCCGTGTTCGGAACACCTTGAAGCAAGGTATGGTCTATATTGTTGAGCGAGAAGGTCTGCTCGACGTTGTGACCCATCTCGTGAACGGCGATGTTGAAGCCCTTGTAATTCATCCCGCCCTTTTCCACGCGCGTGCGCAGGTGCGCCTTCTCTGCGCGCATCCCTGCGCCCATCGCATGACCCGAACCGCGCGCCGGATCGACGATGATGTTACCGGCTAAATACTCCGCACGCTCTTTCGTGAAGCCGAGCTTCATAAGCAGGCTCGGAATATCTTTCTTGTAGGCTTCGGCGGTCGGATATCTTTTGGCGACCATTTCATCCAACTGCGCTTCTGTGTAAGCGCCGCGCGCACGGAATCCGTTGTACCAGATGTCGAAAGGCTCAAGCGGGCGTCCGAGGCGGGATTCGATCACCTTTGCGACCTGCGGGACGAGCGGCGACGACAGCACCTGTTCGAGCATCTGCTGCATGCGCGCCTCTGGAATCTCGCGGTTCTCGTTGAAGCGGCGTGCGATCAGAGTCGGTGCGGTCGGTGAAAAGGGATCGGCTTTTCTGGATGCCTGGAAAGTCAGGAGCAACTTACCGTAGCGTGTGTCTGGCTCCGGCGCATTGGTCGGGGCGGCAGCGAGAGGGGTCGCGCTCGCCCGGGCTGTAGCAGCCCCTTCCGTATCTTTGACCGCCGCCCGTTTCACTTCGTTCGTGTAGGGATTCCAATCTACCTCGGGGTTGTTGACGACCGCTAAAGGAATGGTCTGCGTGACGATGCGCTCCATGACCTGCTGTATAGCGCGCTGCTTGGCGAGCCCCGTCTTCTGATCACTGTAGTCGGCTTTGATCTCGTCGCGCAGGTTCCAGTGTGAGAGCAGCCGCAGCCCGCGCGGGAAGAGGCGCTGGCCGTCATTGTCAACGATGTGATGCATCCAGATGTTGTACTCGGAGATGTAGCGCCCGGCTTCGGCTGCCGCCTGCGAGATTGAGAGATTCACTTCGGCCGGAATGCGCTTGGAAAATCTCTGCGCCAGACGGACTTCTGCCCACTGCCGCCGCGACCACTTCTCGCCCTCCTTGAGCCGCTCTTCAAGCGTCGTCAGCGGAAAGTTAAGCAGGACGATGAAGGCGATCTTGTTCTGGAAGAAGTCGTCTATGACGTGAGCCGAAGGATCGTAGCCTGCGAACCGTTCGTCAAAAGGAAGTATCTCTCCGACGTCCAGATCAGATTGATTATTGAACTCGCGCGCAATCTCGTGCATGTGCCCGTCGAGCTGTTCGAGGTTGCGCTCGAAGCGATTGAACATCGTGTCCAGGCTCGCTTGATCGCCCGCGAAATTGGCTCGCACAAACTCTTCAAAGGTGGCGCTGTCGCCGTCGTCCTCGCGCCAGAAACTCGCGACCTGCTGAAGACCACGCCTGAGGCGCGTGCGTTGCGCCTCGCCGTACTTTGCCACAAGCTCAGTTTCCAGCTTCGTCATAGAATCTTTCATCCAGGACAACACCTGCGCTCCTCCCTGCTGCTTGTCATGAGATTGTGATTCCATTGAGCGTGACAATGGCGCGGCCTGCGCCACGAGAGTGAGCGACAGGCCGATGATGGAGAGCATGCGTGATAGACGGATGTGCATGAAAGCCTCCAGGTAGGGCGATGATTTAGCCGAGCCTATGTCTTCCATATTTAACAGTCGATTTTATCTGCGTGCAACTGAAATGGGGCAGGGCGGTACGGACAAGGAAGTCTGTGCCAGACAAAAGCTACGGGTAACCTTGCAGTTGCCCGTAGCTTTTGACAATTAACAAGGGTGGCGAAAGCGCCAACGTCGTCCGGTCAGGGTATGTACGCAGAGGGCACAGGGGTCTGACCCCACTCCAGGTTCCAGTGATTCTGATTTTGTTCAATACTACAAATCCAACCTTCCTTTCAGCAAACAGATCAATTTTATGATCACGCCTGACACCGAGATAAGCAGAATCTTTATAAAATCTTTACAACTTTTATGCCATCCTATAAGTGTTTGTTTCCCCCTTTAATTAACAGTCGAGCAAGTCCAGCTCACTGTCACAGGACGCAAAGGTAAATCTTGCAGGCTCTTTATTGCTTCCGGGCGGCAACTGTTGTGGAGCACTATTAAATTCTTCTCTCAGATCAACTATGGCAGCTTCGACAGACATCCATACAACGCTCACTGATGAGCACGGACACCCACACACTTCAACACCAAGCGGACGCTATCTTGCCATTCTTTCGCTCACCGCGCTTGGCATCGTTTATGGTGACATAGGGACGAGCCCCCTCTATGCCATGCGCGAGTGCTTTCATGGCCCGCACGCTATCACCGCTACTCACGAAAACATCTTCGGCGTGTTATCGCTAATCTTCTGGGCTCTCATCATAATTATCTCGGTTAAATACTGCATCTTCGTATTGGCAGCGGACAATCGAGGTGAAGGCGGCATTCTGGCTCTCACGGCGCTGGCGACTCCGATAAAGATCGTGAGTAAAAGCGAACGCTGGTTGCTTGTCGTGCTCGGTATCTTCGGCGCGGCGCTGCTCTATGGTGACGGGATTATTACGCCCGCGATCTCAGTGCTCGGCGCGATTGAGGGTTTAAACGTCGCGACGCCGCTCTTCGCGCCGTACGTGGTTCCGGTGACGATAGTGATAATTGTTGGGCTGTTTCTGATTCAAAGTCGTGGGACGGCGAAAGTCGGGCGCCTCTTCGGCCCCGTCATGCTGGTGTGGTTTATTGTCATCGCGGCGCTCGGCGTCATGCAGGTTCTCCGTCACCCATCTGTCATCGCGGCGTTCAATCCCGTTCATGGGATCAACTTCTTTCTGCGCGAGGGCTGGCATGGCTTTCTTGTGCTGGGCACGGTCTTTCTGGTCGTCACAGGCGGCGAGGCACTCTACGCCGATATGGGGCATTTTGGTAAGCGACCGATTCGCATTGTCTGGTACGCGATCGTCCTGCCCGCGCTCTTGCTGAATTATCTAGGGCAGGGTGCGTTGCTCATAGAGAATCCGACTGCCGCCGAGAATCCCTTCTACAGGCTCGCTCCCGGATGGGCCTTGTACCCACTGATCGTGCTGGCGACCTGTGCCGCGATTATCGCCTCGCAGGCTTTGATTTCCGGTGCGTATTCGCTCACGATGCAGGCCATTCAACTCGGCTTCATGCCACGGCTGAGAATCGAGCACACCTCTTCGACCGAGATGGGACAGATTTATATTCCGGCCCTCAACTGGGCGTTGATGCTCGGCTGCATAGCTATCGTCATCGGCTTCGGCTCCTCTAGCAAGCTGGCCGCAGCATACGGTGTGGCCGTCACCGCGACGATGGTCATCACGACCGTTTTGCTCGGCGTGGTCGAGCGTGATAAGTGGAAATGGAGTCTGACCGCCACGCTCGCGCTCTCAGGCTTTTTCCTTGTTATTGATCTTGCGTTCTTCGGAGCAAACATCATCAAGATTCCGCACGGCGGCTGGTTCCCGCTCGTTGTCGGCGCTTTGATCTTTCTGTTAATGACTACGTGGAAGAAAGGCCGTCGTATCCTGGCCGAAAGATTATTATCACGCGCCCATCCGATAGAGGATTTTTTGCGTGACATTGCACAGCACCCGCCCGTGCGTGTGCCGGGCACAGCCGTCTTCATGAACGGAACGGCGACAGGGACACCGCCAGCGTTAATGCACAATCTGGAACACAACAAGGTGCTACACGAGCGCGTAATCCTTTTGACAGTTAAGACGAAACAATCGCCGTACGTCGAGTCGGAGGATCGTGTGCACATGGAGTCGCTGGGGCATGATTTTTACCGCATGATCGTCAACTATGGATTTATGGAAGACCCGGACATTCCGAAAGTCTTAGAGAACCTGGAGCCGCCTGCTGCAAGATTCAATTCAATGAACACAACCTTCTTTCTCGGTCGCGAGACCGTGATCGCGAGCGATAAGCATCCGGGAATGATGATCTGGCGTGAAAAGCTGTTCGCCTTGATGTCACGTAACGCATCAAGTGCGACGGCTTACTTCTGCCTGCCGCCTAACCGCGTCGTCGAACTTGGTTCTCAGATCGAGATTTAGCGTGCCCCGAGTTGGGCTCAGCGTCCATCACCTTACGGAGGCCGTTCCGGCGGTCAAGATTGAGTATCATGAGCCAGCAACCGCGTATCCTCATTGTTGATGATGAGCCGCAGATCGCACGCGTACTTCGCACGGGACTCAAGACTCATGGGTACGACGTGCGCATCGCGTCCGATGGCATTTCAGCGCTAGAGACATTTGGCGACTGGCCTCCTGATCTGGTCATTACCGATCTTGCTATGCCGAACATGGACGGACTTAAATTATGCCGCCGCCTGCGGGAGACCTCACAGCTTCCAATCATCGTCCTTTCCGTGCGCGGCGAAGAGAAAACAAAAGTTGAAGCTTTAGACGCCGGTGCCGATGACTATGTCACCAAGCCGTTCGGGATAGACGAACTTCTGGCTCGCATTCGGGCGCAATTACGGCGCGCCAGGATGCCTTCTGCAAACTCCTCCTCCGTTTTAGAAGAAGGGGACTTTCGCCTCGATCTGGAATCTCGAAGGGTCTTTGTCCGGGGGGTGGAAGTTCACCTCACACCCAAGGAATACGACCTCTTGGTTCACTTCGTCAATCATGCGGGCAAAGTCCTCACGCATCGCAATTTACTGGCCGCAGTTTGGGGCGGCAACTACACTGAACAGGGCGAATATTTACGGGTCTTCGTCGGCCAATTGAGAAAGAAGGTTGAACCGAATCCTTCCAAGCCCCACTACATCCTCACCGAGCCGTGGGTGGGTTATCGCTTCAATCCCGATTCTTAAAAGATTCCTTCGCTTCATCTTTACAAACTTTTTATAAACCCTTTACGCCATCTTTATATGCAGGCGAGTAATATCCGTGTGTTGACAATTTGATTGCCGAAGTTGCTCGCCGTGCATGGGATTGGCATTAAGAAGGGCAACGCGGGGGAACCACAGTTCCGCACATCACGGAGCATGGGGCGTATCATTCGGGTGCGGCGTCAGAGCCGCGCATAGAGCGTAGGACACTTCCAGGTCCGAGCCCGGCAGCTAACCTCGCAGGCTTTATGGAAGTGGCAGAGCCGTCACGATTATTTTCAGGGCGCGGAAGCTGTTTGCTTTCCGCGCCCTTCATCGTGTGGCCTGGATCGAGGGCGGAGCATGAACAAGATGTATATCTTGCAGACGGATGAACCGGGTGCGGAGCTTTATCGAAGAATCTATCTTCTCATCAGAAAAGACAGATGGACTCATCAATCAATTGGCGCATCAATCGGAATCGCCGGCGGGTTGGGGTCAATCATTATAGGGGCGATTTTATGGCTCATCGTCTCACTCCTCGCGCCAGGTAGCCCTGGATCGTTTTTGAATACAGTAGAAATCATATTATTCGTTCTATCTCTCCCGCTGCTCACCTTAGGCGCATACTGTCTTGACCTCTTAGAGAAGAATCTGTCCCGCCTTCCTTCACCAATTCAATCCCAGCCCGGCGGCTTCGAGCACTTGATGCGCCTTCGCCCCCAACAAACGAACAAAAACTGATTGCTCCTTCCATAGAGGGGTATTTGCTTTAGTTGAGCAGACACGCAGCAGACCCGAGGTCTTATGGTCACGTCGATCAATAGGACTGTTAAGTATGGGGGCTTCCGACTTACAATCATGAGCGTGTGGATTAAAGGATTTGAGAAAGGGCGGTACGGCTACATGATAGCTGTCGTCGGAGTCGCCGCCGTCACGGTTGCGCTCAAGCTGTTCGGCGAGCATGTTAACTCCACAACTGTTGCGCTCGGCTTGCTCCTCGTGGTGCTGTTCGTCGCCACCCTTTGGGGAGCCCGTCCTGCCGTATTGGCATCACTGCTGGGTGTGGTGTGCATCAACTTCTTCTACCTGCCTCCGGTCGGGAGGCTGACTATTGACGACCCGGACAACTGGATCGCGCTATTTGCATTTCTCATCACTGCCGTGACCGCCGGGCAACTTTCAGTTCATGCGAAGCGTCGCGCCGAGGAGGCTGACGAGGGACGGCGTCAGATCGGGAGGCTATACGCCGAGCTTCAGGAGGCTTTCGAGCAGGCGAGCCAGGCCAAAGCGCTCGAACAAAGCGAGCGGTTAAAGTCAGCGCTTCTGGATGCCGTCACGCACGATCTGCGTACGCCGCTCACGTCAATCAAGGCGTCCGTCACAACATTGCTCGACGATCCGCTTTCTCATACTAATGGCGGAGACCCCGTCACCCTCGACGCTGATGGGCGGCGCGAAATGCTTGAAGTCATTGACGAAGAGGCTGATAGGCTTAATCGCTTTGTTGAAGGATTGATGGACCTGGCACGCATCGAGGCCGGAGAGATACATCTGCGTCGGCGGTGGGGGTCAGTTGAGGAGATTGTGACGACTGCTCTGGAACGGGCTGCACCTCTCACACGTGATCATAAGATTCATGTCACGCTTGAGGACGGGCTGCCCACTGTACGCTTGGACGACAGATCGGTTGCTGAGGTCGTCTACACGCTCGTGGATAATGCCGCGAAGTATTCACCGAAGGGAACGGAGATAAACGTCGATGCCAAGAGCACAGATGACCAGATGGTTCAGTTGAGTGTGGAAGATAAGGGGCCGGGCATCCCCTTAGAGTTACGTGAGCGGGTTTTCGACAAGTTCTTTCGCGCCATGAGGGATGGTGATACAGGCACGCATCAACCATCAGGGTCGGGAATGGGTCTGGCCATCGCTAAGGGTATTGTAGAGGCGCACCGTGGCCGCATCTGGATCGAAGACGGTCTCTTAGGCCATGGGAGCCGCTTCGTCGTCACGCTACCCGTTGGCGACGAGGACGAAGTGAATAAGAGCATCAAGTGATACAGCCTCTGTTGAATAAATGTGCAAAACTTTAAGATGCTTTTCAAATACGCGTCACACAATAATGACTCAAACAAGTTAGGGGCAACTCATGGGCTGCCCCTAACTTGTTGATAAGATTAATGGAGCCGAGGGGGATCGAACCCCTGACCTCATGACTGCCAGTTTTTAATTGACTTATCACTTGAGTTTGGCTGAGTACGTAAGAGTAATGTTTTATTGCTTTTCCGCACTTTGCTATGATGGCTGTGTAATGCTCAGTAAGCTTGGTGTGGCTGAGTTGGCACATAACTGGCACACAAGAATCAAACAGAACAGTTGGATTAGAGGGCGCTGAGAATGAGGACTGAGCCTTGCTGCGGCTGGCGGTAAAAGTCACGATTTTGAGGTGTTAGACCGCCAGTGACGGTAAAAGTCGGCTTTAAGGGTGTTATGCCGCCACTGGCGGTAAAAGTCGCCAATTGACGTAAAATACCGCCACTGGCGGTCTAATAATAGTTAGGCCGCTTATTAGAACGGGTTACACTTTAAGTCATGGAGGAAAGTATGAAAGTAATTGCAGTCGCTTTCTTTTTAGTTTTCTCTGCCTCTGCTGTGTTGGCCGCGGATTTACCTGAACCTCTTGAGATTATCCAGGAGGAAGGCCAATTTGTATTCACCGACGGTAGTTCCTATTATCAATTTAAGAAGGATGGCACATTCAAGTCAGGGCCTCTTGGCATTCAAGGTCGGGAGATTACGGGCACATGGAAATCACCAGATCGGCGGTTCCCGATGTTTGTGATAGTAGGGCGTTGGAGTTGGATTAATGGGTTAAGTCCTAGAGATGATTATCGGAAACTAACACTTTATATCGGTCATCCTGTTTCCGTAGAAACGGTCGAGCAGTTATCTCTAGTGGATGGGAGTAGAAATGTTAAAGTTTACAAGTGTTATTTTATGGTAGACGAATTGCAGAAAATACCGAAGCCGCGAAACATACCCTAGCCCACATATATTAAGTATCTCGCAAGCGCGGCCTAACAACTCATTCAACCGGAGCGGAATAAGCCTGGATGTCATCGCCAACTCGGATGCTTCTCTCAATATTTCCCGCCCGGTTAATTCGGGCGTTGGGCGCTTGCTTGATAATTGGGAACAAACATTGACGGATCGTAGTCTAATAGAGTAAATGTCTTTCTGGGATGGTAACAGATTATGACGCGCAATAGAATTTTAGTCTTCACATCAACTCTTCTTTTCTCCATCGCTCTCGTTGGTGTGCTTCATTTTACCACCCGCTCAATCCGCCGAAGCACTGAACCTCATTTACCTCGTATGCTTGATATGGCTGCCGAGCGAGGCGAAATTCGTCGGATGCAGCTATTAATCCTCTTGGGTGCGGATGTAAATAGCAAAGTTTATCCTCAATTCGTTTGTGGCAATGCTTCAGAAGAAGATATTGCTATGGATTATCATTTCCCTCTCCAATCTGCCGCTAATGCAGGGCAAAATGAGGCGGTTGAGTTATTGATAAATCATGGCGCAGATGTAAATGCTACAGATGGATTTAGGCGCACTGCACTTTGGTATGCGGCTCTTGGAGATCATGCAGATACCGCACGGCTTCTGATTTCTAGGGGCGCGAATGTTAATCCTCCGAAGGGGGATTTCCCATTGGCTACAACGCCGCTTGAGGAAGCTATCGAAGAAGGTGAACAGGGCGTTGTAGATGTCCTGCTTGAGAACGGAGCTAGGCAATAATCATACCGCCTTTTCCTGCCACGCCGCGCCCAACAACTCATTCAACCGGAGCGCGAGTTAGCTTACCTCTCATCGTTAACTTGGGTGGTTTCGAGGTTGTATGCGCGCCCGGTTAATTCGGGCGTTAGGCCACGCCGCTGAAACCGAATAGGGGGTGGAGTATGCGAACCTTTGCGCAAAAGCAGAATCAACCTCAAAAGCAGCCATCTTCCAGCCTCGCTCGGTCTAACACGGCAACGTCTAAGCCGAACCTTCATTCACATCCGATCCTGCGCTTGCAGCGTACGATGGGGAATCAAGCCGTGCTGAGGTTGTTGCGGGCTAAACCTGACGACCTTGAAGTCCGCTCTAATATCAATGACGTAACTCGCTTCGCGCATGATTTCAGTCAGATACCGATACATCCCAAATCGCTGGCAAGCATCCAGGCAGAACTCCCAATAAGTTCCGCTGGAGACGTCTATGAGGAGGAAGCAGACCGCGTTTCCGAACAGGTGATGCACATGCCTGAGCCACAGCTACAGCGCGCTTGCGCCTGCGGCGGCGGGTGTCCAAGGCGTCTGAACGAGCAAGCTGGTCACAAGCACTTACAGACGGAGCATGTCCGGGCGGATAACACCAGGGAGATGGTAGTACCGTCTATTGTCCATGAAGTATTACGTTCCCCTGGCCGGCCATTAGATTCAGGCACGCGCGCTGACATGGAGTTGCGCTTCGGGCATGATCTTAGTCGTGTGCGGGTACACACCGACGAGGACGCGGCCAGGTCCGCTAACGCAGTCAACGCGTTGGCTTACACGGTCGGGCAGGACGTAGTATTTAGCGCAGGGCAGTATGCACCCGAAACAAGTGCAGGCCAACGGCTCTTAGCGCACGAATTGACGCATACCATTCAGCAACGGAATGCCGTGTGTCCTGAGGTTAAGCCGCTGCGGCTATCAAACGCAGAGACGGCACTTGAGAACGAGGCTGAAACTGTCACCGATGCAGTCGTCAGGCAAGAATCTTTCGCACCACCGCACAATGCATCCGTCACGCTCGCCCGCCAACGACCCCCTGCGACCGCTCCGCCCGCCAGAGGCGGAGCCCGACGTCCGGCACACGGGCGGTTCTACGATGAGCGATGCCCACTTTTACCCGACGGCATTCCCCGCCGTGACGGGAGCGGTCTTCCTGAGCAGATAAATCCATGCACGAGAGGGCACAATTTTGAAGGCCGCCCCTGGGTGGTATACGAAAACGAGTTGAGAGTGGATGGCGATCAGGCGTGGTTGTACCAAAATCCCGGAGCCGTTCATTCTTACACCGGCACGCGGGCACGGCGCGAGTCTGGCGCTCTTGGCATCGGGACGAATAGGGTGATGATTTTCCCGAATAGCGAAGCAGGCGCTCGATACATAGCAACGGTTTTGAGGGGGTACGTGAGACGACGTTTAACGGTGCGGCAAGCCATGGAGAGGTATACTCAAGGGGATCCACGCGGGAATTACACCCAGATGGTACAAGAAGCATTTGGCCTTAATCCGAATGCCAGACTAAGGGAAGCGGACGTCGAGCGGATCGCCCGCCTGATCGCCGGCAATGAGGGTCCGGGGCATGGAGAAATCTTCTATAGGGACGATCCTAATAACCCCGTGTGGGTACAAGAGATTTTTCGTCGAACGGCTCCGGCGCAAGGAACTGCCGCCCCATCTACTCGTTCTGACTAAGACGGCACACCGTAAGCGACTCGGCAAGGTAAAAGGGCTGTGGGCCTTTGACCATTTTTAGGCCGCTTCGTTGAAGAATGTCCGGGTTCGTAGGTTAGGAGCGAGTTATGGAGGTCTTTCTGCTGTGGCATGTCCATGCCTTCGACGACGAGAGGAAGACGAGAAATTGATCGGCGTCTATTCCACGCAGGAGAAGGCGGAAGGGGCTATCGACCGGCTGAGAGTTCAGCCGGACTTCGTAGATGTCCCCGAAGGATTCGGCATATACCCTTACACCGTTGATAAAGACACGGATTGGACGGAGGGCTTGTCAACGTAACGGGGGATGAATAGCTCTGCCCTGCGCCACGGCCCAACGAGCGCATGCACGCGACCCGCATCTTGTCATGTTCCGGCGCTAGTGCGGGCGGGCGCGTGATGCGCGGCGTTAGGCCGCCTGAAAGAAGCGCCTTGTGCCGGGAGTGCGGTCAAGACGCTTCTCCGAGGCGGTCTAACAACTCATTTAACCGGAGCGGAAATAGCTTGGATGTCATTCGCAAGACTTGAAGGCTTCTCTCAATGCTTCCCGCCGCGTTAATTCGGGCGTTGGGCGCAGCGCTGAATATAAGCCCAAGGCATTGCCGCTCTTGCCACTTGCTTGTTTTGCGCGTATCTTGCCGCTGAGAATACCGTTTAACTTTCCGGACTAGAAAAGGAGGAGCAACGATGGCATCGTCGTTAGTAAAGCTTACAACCATCAACAACCTCGCATCAGGTCAGTCAACGACTCGTAATTGGAACAACGCAACACCCGCCAAGGCGGTTTGGTACATACAAGCAGTTCCGCTGGAATCTAGTTTCCCCACCCCTATCCAGACTGAAGAGAGCGTGGAAGTAGAAACCACCAGAGTCTGGCGTAAATTGATCCGAACGGTAACTTCCAGCGATGTTCAGCCCTTCAAGTTTGAGTATGAGATTTGGTACACGATCAAGAACGTTGGTGCTAAGGAAGTGGATGTCGACGTATACGCATCCATCATCTCCTGACCAACTGAAGGGCGCGAGGGGTCATTGGTTCATTGTTCATAAGTTCCAACCGGTCGGTCGTGAACATAAGCTTCATGGCGGGTTTCGGCAGGTCGAGCCAAACCATGCCCACCGGACGGCTGTCACCGTTGGTAAGGGACGGCAGCGTTCAGGCACAACGCGATTCGGTTTGATAAGCTGGCTTGAGTGAATCGCGACTACGCTCCGCGCCAGTTGACTGTGGTTTATACGCGAGGCAGAACCGTACCTTGCCTGATGCCACTCAAGCGCCCCCCAACAAGCCGTTTGACCGGAGCGTGGCAACCAAGTTTAGTATCATGGCTTCAGTGTCACCGCGCCCGGTCAACTCAACCGTTATGCTGCTTCGCATATTATTGCTGGCTTTAAGAAAGTAGGCTAAACTTTTGACATGGACATTAAAGAAATCGAATCTGCTATCGCTCAGCTTCCGCCCTCTGAATTGGCGGAATTGGCTAAATGGTTTGAAGAATTTCAGGCTCGTGTCTGGGATAAACAGCTTGAACAAGATATGAAATCTGGCCGCCTTGATACGCTGCTTAAAAAGGCGGAACAAGATTTTGAGCAGGGACAGTGTGATCCGTTGTGAAACATTTTGCCTCCCCAGAGTTTTGGCGACTCTATCGCCAGCTTAAGCCAGAAGTGCGTGCTCTTGCCGATAAAAACTTCCAACTACTGAAAGCCGATTCTAAGCATCGCATCATTGCATTTTAAGAAAATTGGGCGTCTTTGGTCAGTTCGTGTTGGAGCACACTATCGAGCATTAGGATTGGATAGACCAGAAGGCGTTGTGTGGTTCTGGATTGGTTCTCATGCTGATTATGACAAACTGCTCCCATAGACCGCGCAGCCTAACAACTCATTCAACCGGAGCGCGAGTTAGCTTGGCTTTCATCGAGAACTTGAATCTATCGGCGTTGTCTGCGCGCCCGGTTAATTCGGGCGTTAGGCGGCTTCGTGAATTGACATAGCTTTCCGCTATATCAAATTTCAAGTTGAATCAATAATTTAAAGAGGAACATAAAGTTGAAATTCTTGTTCAGGCGTAAACCAAAGATTTTTCTTAGCTACCGCCGAGAAGATAGTAGTGGACATGCCGGCAGGCTGTTTGCTGACTTAGCCCGACACTTTGGCGCTGACCTGATATTCATGGATATTGATGCAATAGAAGCTGGTGAGGACTTCGTTGATGCAATTGATAGATCAGTACGATCCTGTGATGTTCTAATCGTAATCATAGGGAAGCAGTGGCTCGTCGTCAGTGATGGGACAGTACGTCGGCTAGAGAATCCGAATGACTATGTGCGCTTAGAAATCACCGCTGCGCTGCAACGAAAAATTCCTGTAATTCCTATCTTGGTCCAACAAGTGGACCTCCCGCGGGCGCAAGATTTGCCGCCTGATCTTGCACCCCTAACCCGCCGACAATCATTAGAGATCAGTGATAGTAGATGGGATTATGATGTCAAGCGGCTTATCAAAAGATTGGAACAAGTATTACCAAAGCAGACTATAGCTTGGCAAAAACTTGGAGTAATCATCGGTTGCATTACAATACTATCTATCGCAATATGGCTGACATACAAGAGACTATATCAACCTAATATTAATGCCAATATACAGACTGAGGCACCTACCCCGAATGGTGAAAATATTAATTCTACCGGAGGTACAAATACCACCAATCTTGCAAGCAAGAACCTTAATGATTCCACATCAATTAACACCCCGAAAGAGGATGTTAGAACGCCCACCACGACCCCGACTTCTATTCCTACGCCGAATGCTTCCACATCAATTAACACTCCGAGAGAGGGTATTAAACTGCCCAGGACGACCCCGACTCCCATCCCTACGCCGACCGTTTCCCAACTGGTCACTGTGCCAAACGTCATGGGCCTTAAAATGCATGTAGCTCTCCAACGACTTAGACAAATTGGGCTGTCAGCTAGGGTAGAAAAAAGAGTAGGGGATAATTGCATAGTAGGAGTAGTATTTGACCAAAACCCCCAACCGGGTACTTTTATAAGAGGCGGAAGCTCTGTGGGAATCGTGGTCTGTGACCGCGACAGGTAACGAAAAACAGGTAGGCTGGGGCAAGTGCCACAAAAGCCGTCTCACAACTCATTCAACCGGAGCGCGAAATAGCGTTGCTTTCATCGATAACTTGATTGTACCGGCGTTATGTGCGCGCTCGGCGCGGGTGAATCGCAGCGTTAGACAGCTTTCGTTGATACAGAGGAGACATCTTTGGAGTAAACGTTATCATGAGTCCAGCATACGAGAGTGCAGACCTCATCCTCAAATTGTATGAACTCCGGCGGGAAGAGGTCATGCGCAAGGCGCGCGAGTGGTACACGAAGCAATTCCATCCTACGAGCGCACAAGATGTGGTAGATACCTTAAGAGGCGAGCATTCCGCATATTTCCGCATGGTCACGTCCTACTGGGAGATGGCTGCCTCCTTTGTCAATAATGGCGCGATAGATTGGCAGATGTTTATGGATGCGAATCCAGGAGAGCCAGTCAACGTCTTCGCCAAGCTCTATCCATATCTTGAGGAACTGCGCTCAATGTTTGCTTCCAAGTATGATGAGAGGGCTGCCTTCCAACATCTGGAAGAAGTGGTGATGCGATTGCCATATGCTAAAGAACAGATAGCAGAAAGGGCGAAACAGTTCAAAGAAGCGAGGGCACGTTGGGAAGAGGCAAACAAAACACAATCGGTGTGATTCAACGAACGGCGCGGTCTAACAACTCATTCAACCGGAGCGCGGGATAGCGTACCTTTCATCAATCTTCCTCTGAGTTATATTGAATGGCTTTGGCCCGCGCCCGGTCACCTCTGACGTTAGGTGCCGCGCGGTCGGAATCTAACAGACGAATAAAGGTTTTGCAGTCTCAAAGAGCCTCTTTTTCATAGTTTAGATGAGTTGTTCTGTGTGCTTTTATATTGGACTTTTCACTACTCTCTCTGCTAGAACTTCTTTGAATTTCTTGTAGCTGGCTTTGTAGAAAATAATGGTGTGGCGAGAAGAGTTTTTAACATACTCTCTCTCTTTGCAGAACTGCTCGAACAGTTGATCTAAAAATAATGGACTCATACGCTCAAACCTCCTCCGAAGATTCAGCTTGAAAGCTATAAGTCCTTTATTAGTAGATGGTGGAGCCGAGGGGGATCGAACCCCTGACCTCAGGGATTACCATAAAAAGTCCTGTGCAAGCACACATCCTTTTTGTTGTCCGTTGCGCGATGGTAATAGTCTGATATGTAACTGTGCCTTGCCGCAGAATACTTCTTGCGGAAAGAAACAGATTCTGTCTATCGAGGGGATGTAAACGAGAAGGGCATCCACCTCATCCTCAGCGTAGCAACGTGCCGCTCCCTGCCCGACATTTGACTTCAATCTGACCGCGATAGCTCCTGAACAATTAACAGCCCAGCAATTAGAATATTTAATCTGCGCTCGATAGAGCTTCCTATCAATATCTAGTATGCAATCATAGCGCGTACCTTCGACGCAAGGGCGACTGAAAATAACACCTAACTCTAAAGCGCGAGCTTCGACTTTAAGGCGTGCGAGTTCAGCTTTACGTTGCTGATTAGATAACATGGTTGGACGTTATATCTTTTTTTCTTCAATTAAATCCCAGAAATAGCCAGTTTCTAAATATCCATTTTTCAAGGGAACTCGGGCGCCATGCCGTATAGGATGAGTAAGGGCGTGTGATGCAACCTTCTCTAGAATACCGGGTGTGTTGATTCTTGAAGCAAGCCAGCGTTTACGCCAAAAATCGGCTAATAATTCAGTCTTCTCTTTGGCATTTGCTTGGGGGATTATGTATGAAGGACGTTTGTCGATTCCAAGCAATATCTCTCTGTAGTTCTTCGCCAACGGAACGCCGTACACGACGCGCTCGTTACCGTGCAATAATATTTCATCACTAATTAATCCAACTTCATCAAGTGCCTCTCTTATCTTGCGCATGAGCGGATTAACGCCCTCGCCGAAAATACTATTGACTAGGCGGTTAGTTTTTCTACTCAATAAAAATTTTATCCACTTCAGCGTGTCTTGGCTAAAATGGAATGAGCCGAAACCTACGCTGTAACCTAGTTTCTTGTATTCCAACTTATAGCCTGCTTGCCCGCCTATCATTTCAGCCGGAATTTTGATGCGATTGTATTGGCTTGAGCCGACGCCGTATAGACTAGTAGTGCCGAGAAACACCAAGTTATGCGGACGACACACCGAATTGCCCTTCATGGAAGAGGCAATAATGCTTGGCTGCTTCTGATATTTTGCTGAGTAATGCTTGATGATCTCTGGGCTGCACAGCAACATGCAAACTAATTTGCCGCCGAGTACAACGTTATAGGGCGCAATAGACCCACACACTGTGATGTCTAGCATATCAATGCCGATGTGTTCCGCTTTAATAAGTCGAGCGAGTTGGCCGATGGCATTGCAGACTTGCGCGGATTGAACGGCTCGCTTTAGCGCGCTCAGATTTAAAGGGTCAAAGCCGCATTTCTTAAATGTCTTGCGAATGGATAGCAGAGTGGCAAGGTGCAAGCAGCGCTTGCTGCGAAAAAGCATTGTGCGTGCCTTTTGCTCCCAATTCGCGCCGCCTTGGCCTTCAGCGCATGACTTGTGAATTGCAGTGTGTGGATTTCGCTGGTGCGACGACCGAGCTTGTTTAGACTCTTCTCTGAGTTTTTGAATTATCTCGTCAGTAGGACGCTCAAGATGTGATGCTCTGAGCCGGATGACTTTATCACCTAAAAGATCATCTAGATAAATTCCGTCAATTAAGTTGCGCAACGCTTTGTCGAGGCGTTTGGCAATCTTCTTTGAGGGGTGCTCAATAAAGCCTTTGACGAACGTTTCCGTGTTCCACCCAATGAATTCATCACGCACCTTCTGTTGCACGACGGAACTAGCGAGGGCAGCAATACCGATCACTGGATGGTTTGGAGCCGCCGCATCTCTGATTAAGATCATGATGGAACGACCGGGCACGGATTTATAATCGTTGACCCACGTCATGCGGAAGTAGCGCCAGATGTCGCGCAACCGAAGCCCGGTGTGTTCGCATGTGGCCTCGCCTTCAACAAACTGAATATAAGGTGAAATAGCCTGCTCCAGCAGTTTGCTCTTTGCAGTCTCACTCTTTGCTGACATGGCGGCATGAAGTTGCTCGATGAGGTCTCTACCGTCCCGCATGACTGAGAAGATTGAATGCCAACCTTTATCTGTGAGCCGTTGACGCTCCATCCCTTTGATAAAGTCGAACACGGCGCGGCGGTTTAGCTGCGAGTTCCGCTCTACTAAATGCCCTTTGCGGACACGTGCTTTCTCCTCATTCGGTGAAAGACCGTTCTGCTGTGGGGCATGAATATAAACCCTGCCATCATCGACCTTTAGTCGCCAGCCCTGTGCGATAAGATCAAGCATGATATTGCTGGCTAACTGTAATTTAATCAGATCGTCGGAAGGGGATTTGAGGACGTTTACCAGCGCGATTTCACGGCGTAAGCGATATAGTTCTTCAGCCTGTGAAACCTCATCAGGCTTTGTCCCTATGCCCTCAATACGCTGGCAAAACTTCACAAATTTATACCCGAAGCCATTTAACTCAGGCTTTAGTACAAGCCAATCTCTTTGTTTGATGGCCGTCATTTTGGGTCGTCAACCGATTATCCACTGACCGCTATTGGGCTTTATGATAACAACCGCCCTTACGTTGTACTACAGAGGACGCTAATAGTCACTAAAGCTAAGCCTGTCAAGCTAAAAATGCAGCTAATACGTTGCTCCATGTCTCTCGATAGCTGTTTGCCCATCCCTTCTCAATGTTGCCATGAGCGCTGTATTCGGCGCGCGCCGCAGCAAAGAGCATGAGTTCTAGAGCTTGGCGGAAGCCCTTAGACGGAAGCAATTCGGCAACCGGCGTGTACACACGCTCGTAGAAAGGATGCTCCTCGTTAAGAAGCACTACTAGTTCACGGTCAAAGATTATAGGCACAAAGAAGCTAACCTCACGCAGAACTTTATGCTCAATTCGATACATTAATCCAGGAAATGCCCTTTTTGAAGAAACAGCAAGAGCCGTAGTCAGTCCGTAGCGGTCGAAGTTGCTTAAATTGATTAGCTTTTTAATCGGTGGCTCAAGCAAATAATCTCTACTTGCTGCTAAAGACTGCGCGCCGGATTGCTGTTCGGTGCTCTTGATAGTCAAGAATCTCGCCCTGACTCTACTATTCAAGTCGTGCGCGATACGTTCTATGTCTGGCGCGAGTATGCTTGTAATCTCTTCAGTAGGATGGATGCCTTGTTTTGTATGCGTCACGCCGAACAACTCATCAAGGTTAGCATCAAACTGCACCTCACAACGCCACCAATCGTCATAGTTCTCTTTACGTTTAGCACCCATGAAGAACCATCCGTAATCAATCTCTCTATTCGCGCGCAAAATCGAAACACCTGCATTCTTAGAGATGCCATGTGTTCGCTTTTCTTCATTCGACAGGCTATGCCACTTTTCGATAGGAAGTTCTGAAAACGTCACCGACACTGATGAAGTATGACGTGCGCCGTTGCCATTAAAAGTTGGCACCTGGATTTCATAATTGATGGTCGGTCCGTACTTTGTTGCGCCAGCCAGATTGTTGCCTTTGTTCAGGAAGAGCGGATCAACAGGCTGGACAAGGTCACCGTTAATTCTGATAATTTTACCGTTGTAAATCTGCTTGCGAAATAGTTTACCAAGTTCTGCGTGTAGCTTTGCGGCAATCGTCTTCACTCTTTTATGATTAAGACGATCACATTTTGACCATAGAACAATTGTGCCGCTCTGTGAGTTACTGAAGTTACTGGCTATCTTTGAGTGTGCGCGTATGGGCTTTGGAACTCTCGTCACTACCCCTAAAGCAATCTCATCAATATCTAAATAGCTCCACCATATAACGCCCGCGCGCGTCCAACTGTAAACATCCACACGCTGCGCTTGGCTAAGTGAGCTGTTTGGTAAACCCATGCCGTATCGCCCGATTCCATCACGCGAATTGAAGCGCGTGCTTCCCCCAAACTGTAAAGCCAGCCGAAGCACAGATGGCGTCATGCCACATCCATTATCGCTGACCGCTAATTTCAGTTCACGTTTGCCGTTCACATTGAGTTCGACAATCGAAACATCAATCTCCGAGGCACTTGCTTCAAACGAGTTATCTATTAACTCCGCTACAGCCGATGCTGTGTTCTTGTAGCCAGAATCGCGGGTAGCTTCAATGAAGCGGTTGAGTGCAACGACTGGGTATTCTTTAGCTGACTTCATAAGCGCCCCCGGAAGTAGAGTCATACGAACAGAGCAATTGTACGTGAGCGGTCACGTACAGTCAAGAAGTTTTTTTATTGAACAATCCTGAGCGGTCACGTATATTCGCCGCATGGCTACAAAGAAAAACCCGAAACAAAGTAAAGACCCGGCGGCTGTAGAGCTTGGGCGTAAGGGTGGACTTAAAGGCGGCCCTGCGCGAGCCAATAAGCTAACACCAGAGCAGCGAAGCGAAAGCGCCCGTAAAGCAGTACAAGTGAGATGGGCTAAAGAGAGAGCGAAGAAAAAGGCGGCAGCTAAAGTAAAGCCACCTGCTGATAAGGGTGAAGCAGGACAAGAGTAATTGCTGTACTATACGAATCAATCTCACCGTTGAATACATTTCTTCACTTCTTTTTGCACATTTTTCCGAAAAGTGGAACATAAGTAAGTAGAAGTAACAATTCCGTGCTGCCATGAGCAGCCATGAGAAGGAGAAGTGAAAAATGCTTACAGATCGTTTGCTAAGTGAACTTGAACGCCAAGACAAATACCTGAAGGAACTCCCGCCTAATTACGAATTCCCACTGTTTGACGCCAAACAAGCGCTGGAATCCCAACGGCGCAACGGCTACCGCGATACTGCTGCTGCGGCTAGAGAACTCGTTGACAACGCCATCGAGGCCGGAGCGAAGAAAATCCACGTCATTTTTGACAAGATTCAGTCGAAACGAGGGAAAAGAGCACTTGTCTCATCTGTCGCCTTCATTGACGATGGATCAGGAATGCGCCCGGCGATGGCACGGTATGCGCTGATCTTAGGTGGCGGCACGCACTTTGATGACCCTGACTTTATCGGCAAATTCGGTTTTGGGCTGCCCAATGCTTCGCTGAATCAAACCTTGCGTGTTGAAGTTTACACGCGCACGAACAAGAGTGAACCGATTTCAATGGCGGCGCTCGACGTGAATGATGTCAAGCGGCATGGTCTTCAAACAGTTGATCCAACTGTTGAGCGCAACTTGCCCGAATTTGTCCAACGGTACATGAAGGAAAATAACATTAACTTTGAGCATGGTACGGTCGTCGTGTGGGTCAATCCTGACCGCCTCACCTACCGCACAGCCGCATCCCTCAAAGAACATCTGCTTGATGACTTCGGCGTGACTTATCGTTATTTGCTCGACCAATTTGAGCTGAAGGTTGAGGGCGATAAAGTCGAAATCGTTGATCCTTTGTTCCTAGACCCGCGTGGACGTTACTACAAACCAGAGAGCGAAGGCGGCGCGATTCTGATGGATGATAGAACGCTTCCTGTCAAGTTCTTCCGTGATCCAGACACCGGGGCGCTTCACCTCAAGAAAATCGAGGACGCCAAAGAGCTAGAAGGCGGTCAGAAGGATACTGAAGTTCTCGCCGTCGGAAGCATTCACACAAGAATCGCTCGACTTCCACCAATTGACTTCGTTGGGCGAGATTATGCTTCCGAAGAGGCTAAGAAACGTTTCGAGATACGTCAATCGCGGCGCGGCATGGCCTTTGTCAGAGCCGGGCGCGAGATAGAGACCGTCGATGCTTTCCCAAAATCGGCGCGCGATAGAGCTAGCGGCTTAGGAAATTGGCCGCTGCTTCAAAGTTATGCCTATAACTGGGGCATCGAAGTTAGATTTACGCCGGAACTCGATGAGGTTTTCGGCATTACAAACGACAAGCAGAGGGTGCGCCCCATTGAGGATTTCTGGCGGGTACTTCACAATGAAGAAATTGATCAACTGTTGAGGCGCGAGAATGCGTGGGTGAGCGAACGGCGTGAGGAACTCAAGCGGCTCAGGCAGCAACAGTTGGGCGTTCCTTCTGAAGAACCTACCCCTGCCGAACAAGCAGCCGCCGCGGTTGATACGATTTTCGGACGGCGCTCGCGCATTCCTGAAAGTGATTTGCCACAGGTGCAAACTGAGTTTGAAAAGGAAGCGCAGCAGCGCGTGGGCGTCACGGAGAGGTCAATCGAAGATGCGCGTAAAGCCCTCGAAGCGGAGGCCAAACGTCGCCCGTACCGAATTGACTACTTCGATGATCCGAACGGTGCTTTTTACGAGCCTCGCTGGGAGAAAGGCGGACAGATCGTTGTCCGCATCAATCGCCAGCATCCGTTCTATGAAAACACCTATGGCGAACTCTTCAATCTGAGCGGTGGTGCGCGTGCGAAAGAGTCGGTTGACGCGCTTCTGATAGCGCTCGCAAAGTCTGAACTCACCGTTGACGATGAGCAAGCTAAACAATGGTACAAGGTGCAGCGGTGTAGTTTCTGGAGTCCCTTCTTAGCTGAGGCTTTAAAATTCTTGGCAAAGAAACTTCAACCGGAAGAGGAAGAAGAACAAGGCAACGCAGAACTCGCTGCTGCCGGTTAAAGGATTCAGGGCGTGCCCGGAGCAACAATCGCTCTGGGCACATTTTTGTAGCGCGAAAGCAGAATAAGTGCTAAATTGCGCGCATTGATAATCGTGAAGGCAGTGCAGGCGCGGTCAAAGAGCCGCCATGACCCCTAGTCGCTGCATCAGCCTTCGGTAGACGTTCTCGACAGAACGTCTAAGGTTGTGGGCTGTTGTAGCAATTAGGAGTCTAAACTATGAAATGCGCTGCGGAATCCTCTGCTGACCTCGACGCATACCTAATAGGGTTTGTCCAACGCGACCCTCAAGAGACCGAAAAATTCGTCAGTATTGCTCAGCCTTACTTGTTAAAACTCGCGCGTGACTTCGCGTCTGAGTTGCCGCGCGACTTGTGGAAGGAGATCGTCGAACAAACTTACGTCAATCTTCTTGGCAACGTAGGCGCGAAGTTTAATCCGCAACGTGGAAAGGCTAAAGTGTTTCTTTACGATGTAGTACGTAACGCTACGCTGCAAGTGCGTGCGCAATACCACTTGCCGGGGCAACCTACTCGCAATCGCAAGTCCCGTGTTCAGAAGCAAGAAGAGGATGGGCAGGAGAAAAAGCTAACCATTGTTCCGATAAGTGAGGTCGAAAAATTAGCTGCGACTCGTAACACCGCTTGTGAGATCATGGCGCGCTGCGATGCTCGAATGATTCTCGGCAAAGCTCCGCGTCGTATCGCAGCAGCGCTTTATCGCATGTACTTTGTTGGCGAGGCGCTAGATGATGTTGCTCATCACATCGGCGTTGATCGGTTCAAACTCAAGCGGCTCGTTAAGGCTTACTCTTTACAGTTACGGCAGGCCTCGTGACCTGCCGCTCGCTACTGAAATTATTGATGGAGCCGAGGGGGATCGAACCCCTGACCTCTTGACTGCCAGTCAAGCGCTCTCCCAGCTGAGCTACGGCCCCTTAGAAGAATGACGGCGCAGTTCGCGCGAACAAACAGAGAGTAACGTAGCGCTTGAAAATTCGTCAAGCGCCTCTCAGGTGCGTCTGCGGCGTCGTGCGGCGAGAAAAGCGAGGCATGCGCCAATGATGAGCAGAAGAATGCCGCCTGCGACGCGCCATGTGTTAGGAAGCTCGCGCACGCTCGTCTCTGTGATGACCACCGCCGTGCTCGCTTCGAGAAAGAGCGCGCGGTAAGCGATGACGCCGCCTATGGTCGCCACTGCGAGGCCGACAATGAGCGCTATGATTCTCATACGATTGCGGAATGCGGATTTTGGATTGCGGATTAGTGAACAGGCCGAAGCGAAATTAAGAGCTCGTCTCGTCAATCCTTCAATTTTTCTATCCGCATACCGAACTCCGCAGGCGAATCATCTTCCCTTGAAGACGGGCTTGCGTTTTTCCAGAAAGGCTTTGACGCCTTCTTCCTTGTCTTCGCTTGAGAAGCAGAGGGCGAAGAGGTCTACCTCGCGCCGCAAGCCTTCGTCTAGGTTCGAGCGCGAGGCGAGCTTGACCGCTTCTTTCGCCATGCGCAGGGCGACGGGGCTTTTCTCTGCGATGCGGTTCGCCAACTCCATCGTCTTCGCTTCAAGCTCGGAGGCAGCCACGACCAGATTGACGAGCCCAAGGTTGTAGGCTGCGGTGGCGTCGATGATGTCGCCCGTCAGGATCATCTCCATCGCTTTGCCTTCGCCGATGAGCCGTGTCAGGCGCTGTGTGCCGCCGCCGCCGGGGATGATGCCGAGATTGATTTCGGGCTGGCCGAAGCTGGCCGTCTGGCTGGCAATACGCAGGTCGCAGGCGAGCGCCAGCTCGCAGCCGCCCCCCAGGCAATAGCCATTTATCATTGCGATAACCGGTTTCGGAAAGCCGTCGATGGCTGTAAAGAGCGAGCGACCCAGCATCACGTCGCGCTGTGTGAGCGCGGTGCGACCGGCGAACTCCGCGATGTCCGCGCCTGCGATGAAAGCCTTATCGCCAGCGCCAGTGAAGACGACCACGCCAACCGATTCGTCGTCTCGCAGCTCATCCAGAGCGGTTGCTCCTTCGGCGCGCGTCTGGATATTGAGGGCGTTTCTTTTCTCAGGGCGATTGATCGTAATGATGGCGACGCGCCCGCGCCGCTCGACTAATAAAGTCTCGTAAGCCATTTTTTCTCCGAAAAAGTTCCGGGTTTCGGGTTTCGAGTTTCGAGTTCAAAAACCCTTTCTTTAACTCGAAACTCGAAACCCGAAACCTGAAACCGTAAGTTATTGTTGATCGTTTTCCGCTTCGGGCGTGGGCTGCTCGTCTGCGACCCATGAGACGAAGAGACGCAGCCAGTTCTCGACGGGCTCAGAGATCGAGACGCCGACGCGCGCCGTGCCGTAGATGGCGGGTGCGACGCGCACGACCGTGGCCGTCACTTCCGTGGGCGCTCCGTCGGGACGATGCGCGCGCAGGTAGAGGCGCTCGCCCTTGTTCACTTTCTGATTGAGGTGAAAGAGCGCGCCGGAGGTCGAGATGTCGTCGGTCTCTGTGGGCTCGCTCCAAGCTGCTCCATCCTCCGCGCGACCTGAGACGACGATTGGCAGGCGCAGCGCCATGCGCAACGCGAAACGTTTCTCTTCATTGAACGGCGTGCTCATAAGTTAGTAGTCAGTAGACAGTAGTCAGTAGAAGATCATTCGCTATTTAATCGTCAGGGTGGAAGCTTCAGCGCCCGCAAGCGCGAGAGCGCCTACTGGCTCCTGACTACTGTCTACTGTTGTTCGTTCCATCTATAAAAACCTTCGCCACTCTTTTTGCCGAGCTTGCCCTCGCTGACCATGCGGCGCAGGATGTCCGGCGGGCGGAATGTTTCCGACCCCAGCGCCGTGTGCAGGTATTCGGCAATTGAGAGGCGCACGTCGAGACCGACGAGGTCGGTCAGGCGCAGCGGCCCCATCGGATGGTTATAACCCAGTTCCATCGCCGTATCTATATCTTTGGCGGTCGCGACATTCTGTTCCAGCATCCGCATGGCTTCGAGTCCGAGCGCGACACCCAGTCGGCTCGAAGCAAAGCCGGGGACGTCGCGCACCGTGATCGGCTCTTTTTTCATGCGGCGTCCGACCTCGCGCACCGCCTCAAGCGTCTCATCGCTGGTCTCACGTCCACGGACGAGCTCGACGAGGCGCATGATATGGACGGGATTAAAGAAGTGCATCCCGACGACCCGTGCGGGCTCGCGGGAGGTGGTGGCGATCTCCGTCACGGAGAGCGATGAAGTGTTGGTGGCGAAAATAGCCGCAGGCTGCGCGATGCGTTCGACCTCGCGCAGAATCTCCTGTTTCAACTCCATGATTTCGGGCGCGGCTTCGATAAAGAGGTCAGCGTTGCCGGTCTCGGACATCTGCGTCGTGCCGCGTATGCGTTGGAGCGTCTGGTCGCGCTCGGCCTCTGTGACCTTGCCGAGCTGAATGCCCTTCGCGAGATTACGCTCGATGGCTTGAACGCCGCGCCTGAGCGCATCCCTTTCAAGATCACGCAGGATGACGCGGAAGCCTGCGGCAGCGGCCACCTGTGCGATGCCGTGTCCCATCGTGCCCGCGCCGAGCACGGCAATCGTTTCAGGAGCGCGCGAGGCGCGGCTGCTCTCCGGTATACTCAAAAATACTCCCTGGATGTGTGATCTCTCTCAGGCGGGCCTGACCGCGCTTCGAGACGAAGTGCAAGCGACATATTTCCGGCATCTCCGGCTCAGATGTCAAATTGTTGCCTTCGGCCCCTCGGAAACAATGGTGTGCGCGGGCACAAAAGGCTTCAGAGCATCCGACAAGAGGCGGCCCGGCGGGCAGCACTCCACCTTCACGCGCCAAACCCTGTTCGACTACTTCTGCGTGAGTAGTTATACAACAGCTTGACTATGACGCGCTAGCAGGAAGTAACAAGCGGGAGCGAACCATAACCATTTGTTACACCCGTCCGGGCGCGAAGCGGCTGGCAGCAAGCCGCAGAGAAGTATTGAGCGCCTGGGTGCTGGACTCGACACTTGAGCGGGCGCAGGATTCGCCTCTCTTGCGCCCGACAGTGAAGGCTCTCCACCCTTGTCTAATAGATCATCACGAGCGGGAGCACGCAAAAATTTCCCCCGCCGTTTTGTGTGGCAAATGCAGGATAACCCTGTACAAATCGTAAGGATGAGTTGGTAGATGAAAGAGGTCGATGATTAGGCGAGGGCAGCGCCGCCCGCGCTGTTTCTGGCTGTCGCAAGGAATCTTGCTATTGACATGTATCGCTCAGAAGTATATTGTGCAGGCATCTCACTATGGCATCGCGCTCCGGGAGGGTCAGAAATGCCTAAAACTATTACTCAAAAGCTTGAACTCTTAGCCAACATTGCGATCATTGTGGCTGCCGTTCTGCTGAGCGTCGTTTTAATTAAGAGCTATCTCCTGCCTGACCGTTCTAAAAGCGGATCGCTTGATATGCGCATTCCTGTGGGCAGCAAAATTCCTTTGCCTGGCGTGGATTGGTCTGACAACAAGCAGACGCTTCTCCTCGTGCTCCAGAAGGGGTGTCACTTCTGCACAGAGAGCGCTCCATTTTATCAGCGACTGATACGGGAGACGGGCGGACGTGGAGACCTTCACTTGATCGCCGTCTTGCCGCAGACGATTGATGAAAGCAGGAAATACCTGGATGAGCTGGGCGTGGCGATTGGGGACATTAAACAGTCGTCGCTTGATTCGATTGGCGTCGGTGGCACACCGACGTTGATTCTGGTTGACAACCAAGGCGTCATCATGAATGCATGGATTGGGAAACTAAGCCCTGATAATGAGGCAGGGGTCTTGCGCCGACTGCAAGAGAGCACTGTCGCGAGCAGGTAAGACGCGCGGCAGAAGCGCACGATTCTTGAGAAGATGTTGTCAGGGCAAGGCGTCTCCTCCGTGTTTCCAAAGGGGCCTGGAGGTTGAGGACAAAAGAGGGGAAAGGAGGGATTTGACATGAGAAGGCTGGTACACAAACTCTTAATCCTGATGGTGCTCGTTGGAGGATTAGGGTTCTTTTCTTCTCCGGCTGCCGGATTAAATGGGGCAGCCAAATTACCATGCTGTTCGTGGTGCTTAAACGCTTGCGATTGCTGCGAAGTGAGCCCACCTTGCGGTTGCACCACTTGTAACAATTGCGCGCGTGGCTGCAATTCGGGTTGCTGAGGTCGGGCGCGGAACTGAACAGCTTGAGACAGAAGATTAAGTAGGTCACAATTCGGTTGACCTTGACGTTGAGGGCTTGGCGGGCGCTTCAAGCGCTCGCCGAGCCCTCTTCCCTTTGTCAGCCCGCGCGCCTCTTCATTGACACTTCATTCCTTCGAGCCGATCACACAACCGTCTTCTCCCAACGTCGCAATAACATATAAATTTATGCAATGAAGATCGCGGCGTTTGACGGCGAGAGTTGATCTCGCTTGCTCGTAGTGTGGGCGTGAGAGATACTCCGAGCCCGCTACGAGCAAAGGCAGAGGCCGTCACATCCTGTTCGGGCGGGGCATTTGTTATACTATAGACGCAACCGAAAAGATGGTCGTCGGTGGGCGCTACGTTGCTTGCTAAAATTTCCTGATGATCGAAGGAGACGAATCAAACTCGAATGACTAAAGAGACGCTGCACAGGGACGTGGTGATTATGGGTTCAGGGCCGGCGGGGCTGACGGCGGCGATCTATACCGCCCGCGCAGACCTTCATCCGCTGGTGATCGAAGGGCCGCAACCCGGTGGTCAATTGACCATCACAACGGATGTCGAAAATTATCCGGGCTTCTCCAAGGGCATCCAGGGGCCTGAGCTGATGGATGAGTTTCGCGAGCAGGCGCGCCGCTTCGGCACCGAATTTGTCACCACCTGGATCGACCGCGTAGACCTGCAAAAACGTCCCTTCACGCTCTACGGGAAAGAGAGCCCGGACAGCGACGAAACAAGCGTCATCATCCGCGCCGAGACGCTCATCATCTCGACCGGCGCATCGGCCAAGTGGCTTGGAATTCCGGGCGAAGCGCCCGCGCCGCAGGGCCTCGGCGGCCTCGGCGTCTCAGCCTGCGCAACGTGTCTGCCCGCCGGGTCAAGTATTATCGCCAACAGTTCGCCCCGTGCCATTGACAGCATAGAAGAAGGGCAACGGGTCCTAACTCACAAAGGCGAGTTTCAGCCTGTGATGGGTCGTGGCAGCAGACCATACAAAGGCAAACTCGTTAAGATCATCCCGCGCTATTTCCGTGAAGAGCCGACCTTGCTGACGCCGGAACATCCGGTTCTGACGGCGACGCTTGATCGCGGCACAGGCCGAAATTACTGGAAGACACGTTGGACGACGCCGGAATGGACGATTGCAGGGGAGCTTAACCCGAACCACATTCTGCTGTATCCGATCATTCAGGAGACACGCGATCAGGAATCTCTGAGCTTATCTGAACTGCTCGGTTTACCATTAAACGAAGAAGGCCGCGCTCATTATCTACATCAAACCGCAACTTCGCGCACGATGCCCGACAGAATTTCAGTGGACGGAGATTTTATGCGCCTGGCCGGGTATTTCCTGGCCGAAGGCTGCATTACCGCGAGGGGCGTCAATCTTTACTTTGGCCCGAAGGATGAGGAGTACGTCGAAGATGTCGTGGCGATTATGGAGAAGCATTTTAGTTATACGCCACGGATCAAAAAGGAAGGTTCAGTCTACAGGGTCGAATCTTATGCCGGAATCTTACGCGATCTCTTCGAAAAATTATTCGGCAAGTATTCGTATCACAAATCTGTTCCGCACTGGTTCATGTTTCTCCCCGTTGAAAAGCAGGCTGAGCTTATCAAGGGCTACTGGCGCGGCGACGGAGGAACGAAAAAGCTGGGATATGTCTTAGTCACCAACTCTCCCAAGCTCGTCGCACAATTCAAGATGATTCTGCTCCGGCTCGGCATCATTCCGCAAATCCTGAGGCAAACTAAGGAGAGCTTAAATAAAAACCCTCATCTATATGAGGGAAGAGAGATCAAGTTCAAACATGACCGTTACCAATTAATGTTGGGAGGCCAGTGGCTGGCGCGCGCCAGTGAGATCATCGGCGTCGATCACCCGCTCTTAGCCACACGAAAGAGGGCACACCAGCACGGATGGATTAAAGATGGATTTGCCTACTTGCCCATCGCTCGACTAGAGCAGCAGGATCACGAGGGTGATGTCTTTAATATAGCCGTCTCCGAACATAATAGTTATGTGACGGCGGGAGTGACGGTACACAATTGCGACGGCTTCTTCTTCAAGGGAAAATCGATCATCGTCGTCGGCGGCGGAGACACCGCGATGGAGGAGGCAACGTTTCTCACGCGCTACGCCTCGCGCGTCACCGTCGTTCACCGTCGCGATACGCTGCGCGCCTCGAAGATCATGCAGGATAAGGCGTTCAAGAACGATAAGATCGATTTCATCTGGGACACGGCGGTCGAAGAAATCCTGGGTGCGCCGGAGACGGGCGTGACGGGCGTTCGCCTGCGCGATGTCAAGACGAATGAGGAGCGCATCTTCCCCTGTGAAGGCGTCTTCGTCGCCATCGGCCACAAGCCGAACACAGACCTCTTCAGAGGTCAGCTAGACATGGATGAAGTCGGATACCTGAAAACATCCGGCCATTCGATGGCGACCAACATTCCGGGCGTCTTCGCCTGCGGCGACGCGCAGGATTCGCTCTACAGGCAGGCGGTGACGGCGGCTGGCACGGGCTGCATGGCCGCCATCGACGCCGAGCGCTTTCTAGACCACCTTCCCGTCACGGCCCTGACCGGCGAAGAAGTGACAATGGAAGGCGAGCGCGTCACAGCCGACCACGAGAGGATCATCATGCCAGACGGCGAGGTCGTCTCGAACAAGGCCGAAGAAGGTGAAGCGATACACGGAGACTAGAAAACGACGCCTCGCGCAAAGACGCGAAGAAAGAGTCGCTGCCTATCTTAGTGCCTTTGCGTCTTGGCGTGAGGCGCTGTTTCGCATTCAGCTACCTTCCAGCAAACGATGCCTGACTCTCTTCTTCCGTACCTTCATCGCTCGTCAGCTCGGCCTCGTCGAGCCGCGCCATCAACCACTGGCGGAAGATGTCCGCCTCTTTACCTTTCCCCGTCCAGCGCGCGCGGTCGAACATCAAGAGCGCCATCATCAGCGCATGGTGTTGCCCGGCGCGGTCGCCCGCAAACTCGAATTGTGAGTAGAGGCGATCAATCAGCTCTATGCTCGCCTGCGCCGCCGCTTCGTCCTTGAACCCGAGCTTATTGGCGAAGAACTTCGAGTAGACGTTCATCGGATGAGCGGTCGAGGTGTAGAGGTCGAAGTAGGCGGGCGAATGCCCTGACTCCTGCAAGACAGACCCGACGTAGCTCGGACGCGAGCCCGTGATCATCGCGATGTCCTCGACCTGTCCCATGCCCGACGCGTAGAGCGCGAGAATCTGATCCTTCTTGCTCACGCCGCGCGCGCGCCGCTCACCTTGCTGTCCACCTTGATCCCTTCGATTTTTACTCATCGCTGCCCCCCTTTGGAATTTTAGCCACAGATGAACGCAGATAAAGAAATGCGGAATGCGGAATGTAGAACGGTGAATAAAAAGAAAGACGGGTTCTGTTTTAATTCATCATTGCGGCATTCCTGATTCATCATTTCTTCATCAGTGCGACTGTTTATAGAGCCGCTTCAGGCGTTCGAGCGTGTCGGCCTCGCGCGTGCTCTTGTCGGTGCGCTCGCGTTTGAAGCGCGGGATGCGCAGGACGTAGCCTGCATCGTAGGCGTTGGTCTTCTGTATATCCTGAAAATCCACCTCGATGACCATCTCCGGCTCGATCTCGACAATGCGCCCGCGCGCCGCGATGATCTTCGGCTCTAGTTTAACGGTCAACTCCTTCAACAGCTCTTCGGAAAAGCCCGTGCCGACTTTGCCGACCTGTTTGAATTCATCTCTATCACGCACAGCGACGACGAGACTCGACAGCGTGCCGCGCCGACGGCCTGAACCCCAGATGCCGCCCACGACCACCACGTCCAGCGTCTCAAAGGCGGGCTTGAGCTTCATCCAGTTGTCCGTGCGCTTGCCCGGCAGGTAACGCGCTTCGGGGTCCTTCGCCATCAGACCTTCGTGCCCCGCCTTGATCGCCTCTTTGAAGAATCTCTGTTCGTCCGCAATCTTATCCAAAATGATTGAGGAGGTCATCTTCACGCGACTCGTCGGACGGAAAAGTTTTTGAAGCCTTTGGCGTCGCTCGCTCTGAGGCGCGTCCATCAAGTCCTCGCCGTCCGCGTAGACGAGGTCGAAGAGGTGCAGGATGAGCGGAATCTCGCGCGCCTTCAACGCGACATCGTGCTTGCGCCCCAGACGCATCAGCACCATTTGAAATGGCTGCTTCTTCTTCAACGCTGGATCGAAAGCGACCGCTTCGCCCTCGACGATTGCGTCTCCGCCCCTCCATGCCTTCTGCAAAGCCTCTACAACATCGGGCATCGCGCCCGTGTCATCGTTGAGCCGGCGCGAATAGAGCCTGATTTCGGCGGGGCTTCCCCCACGACGAATATGAATTTGCAGGCGCGCGCCGTCGTATTTCACCTCGAAGATGATCTGCTTGCCTGGGAGGCGCGCGAAGATTTCCGCAGCCGCGTCAATCTTGTGCGCGTTCATAAATTGATAAGGCCGAAAGAGCGTGAGCCCCGTGCGCTGCAAGGCCGCCGCTCCCTGGCGTGCGCGCGTTGCAGCGAGCCCTATGTCGTTCGTCATCACGTAGAGGCGCTCGACCTCAGAGGCCGCGACATCGAACGCTGCGGCGATAGCTTTCGTCAGAGTTCCGAAGCCCGCGCCGATGCGCATCTGATTGAGCACCATGCGCGTGAAGTATTTCGCGCCCGCAGGCGTGGTGTGCGCGAAGACGTGCAAGACCAATCGGAGCCGATCCTCGTTCTCCTTCACAGCGCGTCCCACACGCTGCCAGAGCTGATCGACCGTCAGCGTGTCCGAGCCACGGACGAGCGAGGCCACCACCTCGCTCATGTCGCCCGAATGCTTCACACGGTCGTCGATCTCGCCCGCCTCTCGACCTGACAGCTCCGCGAGCGCCGCCCGAATCGTGCCCGGCCCGATTCCGAGCTGATCCGATAGCTGCGTGTCGATCAACTCGCCCACCGTCAAGTGCGCGATTGCTTCAATCGTCTTCTTGTCCGCATTCCTGAAGAGGTCTGCGAGCAGCTTAACTCTCTCAGGCTCGCGGCTCGCCTGGCTGATCCGGTCGTAGGTTTGTGCGAGTTTGGAGAACTTCATCGAGCGCCTGCTGTCATAAAAATATTTATCAACATTTCAACTCTTCTCTGCGCCCCCCTCTGTGTTCTCTGCGTCTCTGCGGTGAGTCAACTTAAAGTATCCTCACCACAGAGACACAGAGGACGCAGAGATTGCACAGAGAACTAATCAGGACACTATCCGGCGTTCTGATCTCGTGTTGCTCTGTGTTCATCTGTGGCTTCATTATGTCTTAAAGCGCAACCGGAGTATGCAAATTGCAAGCCGGATTGATCAGATGTTCACGGAGGCTAAAGCTCATGGCGAAATCGAAGAGGGCCGGGAGGCTGGAAGAGTTGGCGGCGCAGATACGCGTCTGCATCAAGTGCCCGCTGTGTGAATCGCGCACACTGGCCGTGCCGGGCGATGGCAAGCCGACGGCTAAAGTCATGATTATCGCGGAAGCGCCGGGCAAGGAGGAGGACGAGAGCGGCCACCCCTTCGTCGGCTCCGCCGGACGCTTTCTCAACCGCGTGCTCGAAGGGACGGGTCTCGACCGCAGCGATTTCTTCATCACCAACACGGTCAAATGCCGTCCCCCTAAAAATCGCACGCCGAAGAGGCTGGAAGTCGATACCTGTACCTCGAACTACCTGTTCGAGCAGATCGAGCTGATTAATCCGAAGTTGATTATGCTGCTCGGCGCAGTAGCGGCGAAGAAGCTGCTCAATGTGAAGAGCATAAATGAGGCGCGCGGGCGCATCATAGAGCATGAGGGACGCCGCTACCTGGTCGGCTATCACCCGGCGGTCAGGTTCTACAGGGAAGACCTGGGAGTGAAAGTCAGAGAGGATTTCGCACGTCTTAAGCGTGAGCTGAAGAAACTCTGACGGCGGCCAGCTTTTTCAAGGTACGTCTTTTGCCCGTAGAAACGGGGTCGCCCATGCTGTGACCTTAAAGTGCGTTATTACGGGACGCCTGTGCGAAAGCCAACGTATGAAAATTGGGCACGGTAAGGGTCTCAAGGGCGAGGCGGTCAAGGGGGAGCCGAGGCGAAAGACATGGGGCTTGAAACGTATCACCGGAAGAGAGATTTCAGGCGTACTCCTGAGCCCAGGGGAAAGCTATCGAGAGCCAACAAACATCGCTTCGTCGTGCAGGAGCACCACGCCTCTAAGCTGCACTTCGACTTCCGGCTCGAAATGGGAGGCGTCCTCAAGTCCTGGTCAATTCCGAAGGGGCCGTCGCTTGATCCCGCAGATAAACGTTTCGCCGTGCCGACGGAAGATCATCCTGTCGAATACCTGAAGTTTGAAGGTCACATCCCGGAAGGAAACTATGGTGCGGGCGAGCACATGATCTGGGACGCGGGCACGTACGAGCTCACATCGAATGATGATCCCTTGAAGCAGTTGGAGGCGGGAAAGCTGCGCTTTCGTCTCGATGGCCGCAAGCTCCGTGGAGAGTTCAATCTCTTTCGGATGGGCGGCCACGAAGACCAGTGGCTGCTCATCAAGTCTCGTGATGAATTCGCAGAGACGGGGTGGAAGCTTGAGTTGTTGATGGATACGGAGGGCGCAGACGAGCTTCAGAGCGAGACACGCCGGAAGAAGCCAACGCGCGCTCCAAAAAAGAGCGTCAAGAGATTAAGCGCGAAGGCGAAAGCGGGGACACGCGTCGTCCCTTTGAAACGTGCTTTCGAATCAAAAGAGCTGAGCGGCGAGGTCAATGTGAAGGTCGGGCAGGAGAGCATCGGGCTGACGAATCTGGACAAGGTCTACTGGCCTGATGACGGCTACACGAAGGGCGATCTCATACGCTACTACTACGAGGTCTCAAAGTACATCCTGCCTTACCTCAAGGACAGACCGCTCATCATGAAGCGCTACCCGAACGGGATCGGCGGCCCCTTCTTCCATCAACATGATGTAGATGAAGCGCCCGGTTACGTCCACACCGTGCGCGTGGATGTGGAGGAAGGGCACGATGTCGATTACATCGTCGGCGACAATCTGGCGACGCTCCTTTACATGGCGAACCTCGGCGCGATAGAGCGCCATCCCTGGCATTCACGCGTCCCGTGCCTTGAGCGCCCGGACTGGTTCGTCTTCGATCTAGACCCGGACAAGACTGTCGAATTCAACACCATCTGCGAGCTGGCTATCAGTGTTCGAGATGTGCTCGGCAGCCTTGGCCTTGAATCCTACGCCAAGACTTCAGGCTCCAGAGGCATACACGTCTATGTCCCCATCAAGCCTGTCTACAGCTACGGGGAGGTGGCCGCGCTCGCCGAAGCCGTTGCGACCCGTGTCGCGCGCGAGCACGCGGAGGTGGCGACGGTCGAGCGCTCTCTGAAGAAGCGCAAGCAGGGACAGATTTACGTCGACCACATGCAGAACGCGCGGGGCAAGTCTGTCGTCGCGCCTTACTCTGTGCGACCGCGCGCGGGAGCAACCGTTTCAGCGCCGCTCGAATGGAGCGAAGTCAAGCGTCAGAAGATCACCATAGGGGATTTCAACATCAAGAACATGAAGCGGCGACTCGCACGCCTCGGCGATCTGTTCAAGCCCGTGCTCACCCGTCGGCAGAGTTTGGATCACGCCTTCGCGGCAGTGAAGGGCTGGGATAGTAAACCGAAGACGAGGCGCGCCGGGGCGTAAAGCGCGGGCGCGTTCAACCAAAGACGAGAAAGGGGAGGGTATTGCTATGGCAGGGAAAAAGGGATCGAGCAAGCGTGAGCTGATCAATACGGGCAATGATAAACGCTACGTCAGGCGCGACGAGAAGGGACAGTTTGACGAGGTCGATGATGTCGGACGCTCTTTGTCGCAGGATGTCAAGCGTGAGGCCAAGACGAAAGTTCCGGCAGGGCAGGGCGACCGTGGCGATCAGAAGCGGAAGAGATAGATTGATGAGGCGCGACGGTTCGCGCTCAGGGTTCGCGCCGCCTCTCTTCGGGGAAGCCCAGGCGCGGCAGCTCAGGAGCATTCGACACTTGAAGGGACGGAGAAATTCGATGCGACAACTATTAACCCTGGCGCTCCTTTTGGCGCTCGCCTTAGCCCTGGCCGGTTGCGGCAGTCAAAGCAGTTCGAGCACGCCCGGCGGTTCAAACAGCACGTCGACGGGTGCTTCCAACACGATGAACACGAGCACGACGACGACGGGCTCGCAGAGCACCAATTCGGGTGCGACCGCTGGCAGCGGGCCGCAGAATTCGGGCATAGGTGGAACGAGCGACAGCGGCAACACAAACGCTGTCTCGCATAACACGAACAGAGAGCCGCCGGGAGTCAACAAGAACGGCAGCGGCAGCCCTACTACTACTACTGCGAACAGCAACCAGCATTAGTTATGCAGGACAAGGCCCGTCAGTGTCGAAAGAGATCAGGGTATTAAAATTGGGGCGCGAAAGCTGCGCCGAGCGCGCATGCGCTTTCATGTTGATTTACAGATATTCGAACATGGGGAAGGGAGCAGTTGCGATGAACAAGGAAGCAGGGCGAGACGTAGAAGGCTATAAAGTGGAGTGTACCTGGTGCGGGGTCATCATCCGGCGCAGCAATGTCAAAGACTCACATGGCATGTGCCTCAAATGTTACGCGCGTATGCTCGGTGAGCACGGTCACGCTCACGAGCAAGGCAACGTGCCGCGCTGGGCGAGTGATCGTTAAGGCGCAAACGATGGGCATCAAAGCAATCAGAGCATACGTCCTCCATCTACTGTTGTTATGCTCGTGGCAAGCGGTCGCTGCGGTTGAAGCATATCCATTGATGCGACCGCAGGACGAGATCGAGTCCTTCACGCGCGTCGGCCAACAGATGCCCGCGTTCACCGTCAGCACGCTGGAGGGCACGAAGGTCAGTATCGGCGATCTGAAGGGAAAGGTCGTGCTCGTCAACTTCTGGGCGACCTGGTGTCCGCCCTGTCTGGTGGAGATGCCGCGTCTGGAAAAGGAGGTCTGGCAGAAGTACAAGTCGTCCGATTTCCAGATGGTCGCCATCGCGCGCGAACAGACGGAAGAGGAGGTCGCGGCCTTTCGTCGAGAGCACAGGTTCAGCTTCCCACTGGCGACAGACCCGGAGCGGGAGGTCTTCAGCCTCTTCGGCACGGGAGGCATCCCGCGCAGCTACGTCATCGCAGCGGACGGCAAGATCGTCTTCCAGTCGGTTGGCTACGACCCGAAGGAGTTCGACGAGATGAAGAAACTGATTCAGAAAGAGCTGGCGAAAGTGCAGAAGCAGAAAGCGAGTAAGTGAGCCTCTGCGCTTCCTCACGCGGTCAATCCTTGCCCCTCTGAAATCTCAACCGGCGATAGAGCTTTACCACCACCTGAAAGATTATTCTCCCGCATCATGTGGGACAACACGTGTGTCTATAATGTTATACATGCAATCAACAGAGGGCAGGGGACGATCTACGCGCTCGACACGAAGCAACACGAAACAGTCTCCTCTTTTCGTGTCCTTTCGTGTTGCTTCGTGGATCGGTCGCCCACCTTCTTTTATTCTGCTCTCTGGTATTATCTTGCACACGCAGTACAGTACCCTTTAGGAGGTCTCACAATGGCAGATTGGACAGCCGAGTTGAACCAGCTCGAACAGCGGCTCGTCAGAGCCTGGATAGATCATGACAGGGAAGCAATCGACGTCATCCTGTCGGACGACTGGGCGGTCATTGATCCGGGTGGTCGTCTTCTGACGAAGGCACAGGTTCTGGCAGAAGCCTTCGAATCCGGTGATCGCGAGATTGAGGACGGACAAATCGACGATGTGCGTGTGCGCTCTTATGGAGAGGTGGCGGTCGTGACCGGCAGAACCGTTGCCACCGGAACGTACAAAGGTGTCCGGGCGACTGTGAAGCTGCGGTTTACGGACGTGTGCGTCAGGAGAAATGAGGGCTGGCAAGTCGTGGCATCTCAGGCGACATTGCTGAGTGAGGGTTAGAGAAGAATGGAAGAAAGAGGTGCCGGACGCTCTCGCTTGCAGCCTCACTGGCTCTGCCCGGTGATGCCATCCTGGCTAATTAAATAAGCCGCCCGATAATTCGCGATGTACGATGCATACATCATTTCCTTGACCGTCGGTTGCTGAAGAGTATGGTTGTGGCCTCTAGCAGGTAAAGCCTCTTATTCCTTTGCCCCTGAAGGCATGTATCAGGCAGGCGTTAGAGAGGCAAGACCGTCAGTTAGAAGCTGGCGGTTTTGCCAGGCTCAGGCGGCCACACTCCAAAACTCCGGTTTCAGATTCAACTCACACGTACTCTGAATCACGCAACAGATGCCGCTCATTAGGGTATCAGTTTGAAAATCAAGGTCAGTATTTGCCTGCTCTTTAATTTCAAGTTGAACCACTAACCTCTCTTTTGATCCCTGGCGTTCTTCCGCTTTCTCTCTTTTTCTTCCCACTCTTCGGAACAAACCTTATCGAGAGGGGTCTAATCAATCGTCTCCTCTTTGGATCAACAACGTTCGTGGTCGAGAGGTTAATTCCGTATGTTTACAATCAGCCCGATGCTCGTCCTTTTGTCGATAGCTCAGGAATCGGATGCCCAGAGCAGCTTCGACGACCTGGGTTATCTACTGTTCGGAGGACTCCTGGCGGCAATCCTGGCGGCGATTGCGGTCGCCTTCCTGAAATTGAAGAATCAAGACAAAAAGAGCGCTTCCACAGATTTCATCTCAATCAATCCTTCCAGGCACGAAGACCGTAGTTGAGACTGTCAAATGTAGGTCAGTGTGTTTGAAAAGGGAATTTTTTTCACCAATGCAGATCACGGAGGAACCGTAGAGGATAATACCAAGATGCAATGAAAAGAGAGAACAATCCACGCGCTCGACACGAAACGACACGAACAGAGGCGCTGTTTCGTGTTGCTTCGTGTCGAGCGCGTGGATCGTCCGCCGCCTTCTTTTATTCTGCTCTCTGGTATAACAAAACATCATCCTTATTCTTCTGCGTGATCTACGCGTCCTCTGCGTCTTCGGCGGCGGTGTGTCACTGCGTTCATCACGCTCTGGCATGGAGAGACCCTTCCGGTCGGGATAACCTTCCGTCGTTTCCCTCAAGCCCGCACGGGATGCCATAATCCATCTCGCACTCTATTTCATTAGCAGCGATTCCGATTTTGAGAACGGGAGCGATTAGTGTTTGAGCGTTTGGAGTTCATGAAGTTGGACGGGGCGGCGAGACTCCCCACGCGCGGCAGCCAGTTCGCCGCCGGACTCGACCTTTATTCGATTGAGAGCCTCGCCATTGCTGCGCGCGGGCGGGCGCTCGTTCACACGGGGTTGGCCGTCGCCATTCCGCATGGCTTTTATGGCCGGGTCGCGCCGCGTTCGGGGCTAGCGATCAAGCATGGCCTGGATGTTCTGGCCGGAGTCATTGATAGCGATTACCGTGGCGAAATCCTCTGCGCCCTCATCAATCACGGTGAAGAGCAGGTCTGGATTGAAGCAGGGATACGCGTGGCGCAGCTTGTGATCGAATCAATCGCCACGCCGGAGCCCGTCTGGAGCGAAGATTTGAGTGGGACGGAACGCGGAGGCGGAGGCTTCGGGAGCACCGGAAAGATGTGAGGCGCGAGCGAAAGAGATGCGAAAACCCGTGGGAACATTGGAGCCGGAGCAGAAGCAGACGAGAATGCACGAGCTGCTTAAAACATTCCCGGTAGTCATCGAGATACCGGTCGCGTGGGGAGAGATGGACTCTCTTCAGCACGTCAACAACATAGTCTATTTCCGCTACTTCGAGAGCGCGCGCATGGCCTACTTCGACCGCCTGGACATCTGGACGTATATGAACGAGACCGGCACGGGGCCGATTCTCGCTTCGACTCAGTGTAAATTCCGATTGCCTCTCAGCTATCCCGATACAGTCTCTGTGGGAACGAAGATCATAGAGATTGCAGAGGATCGTTTCCTGATGAAGTACATAGTCGTCAGCCACGGGCACGGTAAAGTCGCCGCCGAAGGTGAGGGAGTGATCGTCGCTTATAATTATCGCGAGAAGAGAAAGACGTCTCTCCCGGTAGAACTCAGGGAGAGGATTCGTGTGATAGAAGAGAGCGTCGAGCGATAGGTCGCCGTGCTGCTACCTTTTATAGACGTAATAGACGACGCCCGCGTAATCATCTGTCAAGAGAAAAGCGTTGTTGCCGAAACTGAGAACGTCTACCGGACGCCCGTACAACCGGCCTCCTTGCAGAAAGCCGTTGATGAAATCTTCAGAAGAGACGGACGGGGCATGGCTGCCGTGGACGCGCACCACGCGATAGCCGTGATTGAGGCTTTTCTTCGTCGAGCCGTGCAGTGCGACCAGGAAACAATCTTTCAGCTCGGCATCATACCCCGCGTCGAAGTATTCAAAACCAAGGGGCGAGCTGTGGGCGGCGAATGTCGTGTAGGCTTTGGGCACGTTGCGGCAGTTCATCTTCTTTTCCCGCACGTTGAACTCGTTGTCCGCGTAAGCCCCTGAAACGGATGGGAAGCAATAAGGCCAACCGTAATGCGCGCCGTCGCGAAGGGCATACATAGGGTCGGCGGGCCTTTGATCGCCAAGATGATCGGCTCCCATGTTGGTGGCGTACAACTGCCCCTTGACCCAGCGCAGCCCGACGGCGTTGCGCAAACCCCGCGCAAAATGGCTGCGCTGGCTTCCGTCCGGCTCCATCTCCAGGACGCTGGCGCGCACCGCTTCCTTCTCAACGCAAGCGTTACAACTGCTCCCGACGGAAATGTACATCTTGCCGTTATCGCCAATGGCGATGGTGCGCGTCAGGTGCCACCCGCCGTATTTATAGCTCAACCCGTAGTCGGGAAAAGTAGCGAGCACTTCGGGCTCTGCGGTCGGCGCATTCTCGCCCGCCGTGTATCTGTAGCGTAGCAGACGATCCGTTAAGGCCAGGTAGAACCAGTTGATGCCGTTTCGGTCTGTGTAAAAAGCGATGCTGTTCGGGTTGCGTAAATTCTGTAGATACGGGATCACGCGCGCGAAGCTTTTGTTTGCGGGGTCGAAGCGGTCGAGAATATAGACCGCGCCTTTCTTGTTGTCTGCGAGGTTATACATATCCGTCACGAAGATTCGATCATCAGGACTTCGCGCCATGAAGCGCACGCGCTTCAAGCCCTGTGCGGCGACGCTGATCGCGAAACCTGCGGGCAGGTTAAGCGAGAATGCTTTACCATCAGAGAGCGAGATACGATGTGGCTTTAACTTCAACGTCTGCGACTTCGTCGAGCGTTGAGCGTGCGCTGCGAAAGCGGCCAACGCGTAGAGCGCTATGCCGAGAAGGATCATTACTCTTTTCATAAAGGGTTTTATGGGGAAGAACCGCCCGGCTTAAGCCGCGCGAAGCTGACACGGGTTGTCCTGATCATTGATTGAGAACTATAAACTGCGTACGTTGAAAGTATCGCTCTGTCGGATGTCGCCCGTCTCCAGCCCTTTTCTGAACCAGCGGACGCGCTGGTCGGATGTGCCGTGCGTGAACGAGTCTGGCACGACATAGCCCTGGGTTTCCATCTGTAGACGGTCATCGCCGATGGCGGTCGCCGCGCGCAACGCTTCTTCGACATCGCCGGGCTCAACCACACCTCTTTGATGAGCGTAATGCGCCCAGACTCCCGCCAGAAAATCTGCTTGTAGCTCAAGTCGAACCGAAAGGTCATTGGCCTGTTCCTGACTCGCGCGGCTCTCCAACGCATGAACCCTGTCCATTGTTCCCAGGAGGTACTGCACATGGTGGCCGACTTCGTGCGCGATGACGTAGGCTTGAGCAAAATCGCCCGGCGCACGAAAGCGCGTCTTCAAATCCTTGTAGAACGCTAGATCAATGTAGAGCTTCTCGTCTCCTGAGCAATAGAAGGGGCCGGTGGATGCGCTGGCGTTCCCGCAGGCCGAGCGAACCTGATTGGTAAATAAGACCAGCTTGGGCTCTCTGTACAGTCGCCCCGTCTGGCGAAAGATATCTTTCCAGACATCCTCCGTGTCGGCCAGCACTGCGGAGACAAACTGCTTGAGCTCCTCTTCCTCCGGATTAGTCCGCTGCGTTGTCTGAGTACCACTGCCCGGATCGTTCTGCACCTGATCGAGCAGTTGGCGTGGGTCTGCTCCGAACAGAAGTGCGAGCACAAGAATTACGACCGTGCCGAGCCCGCCCCCGACGGCCAGCCCTGTGCGTGACGAGCTTCGCTGATCCTCTACATTCATGCTTTGACGCCGATCTCTCCAACGCATAGAGTTATTATCACCTTTCCTGAAATAGACTCAAACACGAGGGTAGTGGCTCAAGCAAGAGAGTGAAATTTTCTGCGACCTTTGCGAAACACTTTGCGTACTCTGCGTTTAAAGGAGGAGATTTAAACGCAGAGTACGCAAAGGATATTCGCAAAGGTCGCAAAGGAGATGATCCCTCCACTGGCTAAGCCCTTACCAGAATTAATACTAGGCATCCCGCCTTCGTACAGTGTATTGTATCGAACCCAATCATATGGTGCGATTCGTGGGAAAGGGAAGCGATTCGCGTGCCAGCAGGAGAAGCAGCGGCCTGGCTGAAACCTGCTCCTGTAGAGTCACGTATACGAGTTGACCGAACGTTCGTCTGTTAGTCGTCCCACTTCAGCATTATCTATCAAGGAGAAGATCATGCGTAGAGTCCTGCTCATCCTGATCGGTCTGGCGCTTTTCAGTATGCCCGCTTCGGCGCAGACCGCAGAGGAGATCATCAGTCATTACATCAAGACCATCGGCGGCATGGAGAAGATTCAAGCCGTACAGACATTGCGCCGCACGGGCAAGTTTACAGGCGGCGGCGGCTTTGAAGCCTCTATCCTTGAAGAGAACAAGCGCCAGGGTAAGGTCAGGCAGGAGTTCTCGCTGCAAGGGCTGACCGGCATCACCGCTTATGACGGAAAGACCGGATGGAAGATCGAGCCTTGGCAGGGCAAGAAGGACCCTGAGCCTCTGGGCGAAGAGCAGCTCAAGCAGATTCTCGAAGACTCGGATTTCGACGGGCCGCTCGTTGATTACCAGCGCAAAGGAAACAAGGTCGAGTTCGTCGGCATGGACGAGGTCGAGGGCACGGACTCCTTCAAGCTCAAGGTGACGCTCAAGGACGGCGACGTTCGCTACTACTACATGGACACGGACTACTATGTCCCGATCAAGATAGACACGCGGCGGATGGTGCGCGGAGCAGAGCGCGAATACGAGACCGTCTTAGGCGACTACAAAGAGGTGGCTGGTTGGTATCTGCCGCACTCAATTGAGACCAACGTCAGAGGCAGCCAGGACAAGCAGAAGGTGACCTACGAGCGCATAGAGGCCAACGTGGCAATCGACGACAGCCGCTTCCATCTGCCGGTTGCCGTCAAGAAGACGGAGCCGGAGGGCGAGCCGCCCGACGCTTCCAAGACTCAGCCGAAGAAACAACCGCAGGACGCGAAGCCGCCTACCAAGCCGTAAGAGAATAAAGATAAACCTGATGCGCCACTCTTCCATCAGCCTGCGAAGCAGGCGACTGACAATAGCCCAGCGATTTATCGCTGGGAAAGATCAGCCAAAGAAGTACAGTCCCGTAGGGACGGCTGAAGCAGAGGCGCAAGTCGATTTCAGTCGTCCCTACGGGACTACACTCTTAATACATGACGCTGTCTCCCAGCGATAAATCGCTGGGCTATTGTCAGTCTGTCCCTGGCGGGACGATAAAGAGTCGAACACCGTGTAGCCAGTTTGATTCCATAGCGAGATAAATAGAGAAGGATTCGAGAGCGATGAACAGGAAACCCATGCGTTGGTCACAGGTCGCGATTCTGAGCTTTGCGTTTGTGTTCAGTGCGGCGGCGCAGACACCTGTGCAGCGGCAGCAGCAACAGCCCTCACAGGTCAAGATGGATTCTGAGACGATCTCCGGCCTCGGGGCGCGCAATATCGGCTCGGCGGCGATGAGTGGCCGCATCGCGGCGGTTGATGCCGTTCAGGAAGGGAAGCGGCTCACCATCTATGTCGGCGCGGCGAGCGGCGGCGTGTGGAAGTCCGTCAACGGTGGCACAACCTTCAAGCCCGTCTTCGATAAGCAACCCGTGCAATCAATCGGCGCTGTCACGATTGATCCGAAGAACCCGAAGACTGTGTGGGTCGGCACGGGCGAGTCCTGGACGCGCAACAGCGTCTCCATCGGAGACGGCGTCTACAAGTCTACGGACGGCGGCGAGAACTGGACAAACATGGGCTTGAAGGAGTCTGAGCGCATCGTCAAGATTCTCGTTGACCCGAACCAGACAGACACGGTTTACGCCTGCGCGCCCGGCAAGCTGTGGAGCGATTCGGACGAGCGCGGCCTCTACAAGACGACTGACGGAGGCAGAAGCTGGACGAAAATTCTGAAGGGCGCGAACGCTTCGACGGGCTGCTCTATGATCTCTATGGACGAGAAGAATCCGCAGACAGTTTATGCCGGGATGTGGGATTTCCGCCGTAAGGGCTGGACGTTTCGTTCAGGAGGCGAGGGCGCAGACGCTCCGAGCGGCAGCGGTCTTTTCAAATCGACGGATGGCGGCGCAACGTGGACAGAGCTTTCCGCCCAGAGCGCGCAGGGGCTGCCCGCTAAGCCCTGGGGGCGCGTGGCCGTGACGGTCGCGCCCTCGAAGCCGAACGTCGTCTATGCTTTTATCGAAGCCGAGCCGCCGAAGAACGGTCTCTATCGCTCGGATGATAATGGCCGGACATGGACGCTGCTCGACCGCAGCCAGAACATGGTCTGGCGTCCCTTCTATTTCGCCAACCTGATCGTCGATCCAAAAAACGAGAACAAGATTTATAAGCCCGACCTCAACCTGATCCTGAGCAACGATGGCGGCAAGAGTTTCAGCATCATTACAGGGGGCGCGCACGGCGACTTCCATGATGTGTGGGTCAATCCGAATAACACGGATCACCTGATCGCGGGCGACGACGGCGGCCTCTGGTACTCCTACGACGGCGGCAATCGCTGGTGGAAGGCAGAGAACCTCCCCGTCTCGCAGTTCTATCACGTCTCCGTGGACATGGAGACGCCCTATCGTGTCTACGGTGGACTACAGGACAACTCATCCTGGGTCGGAGACTCGCAATACCCAGGCGGCGTCACCAACAACCGCTGGGAAAATATGTACGGCGGCGACGGCTTCTGGATGTTCGCAGACACTTCCGACCCGGATTACATCTACGCAGAGTATCAGGGCGGCGAAATCTCGCGCATCAACCGCAAGACGCACGAGTCGCGCAACATCAAGCCGCTCGCGCAGTACGGGGAGAAGAAGCTGCGCTACAACTGGAACACGCCGATTCATTTGAGCCCGACGCGAGACGGCACACTCTACATCGGCGCGCAGTTCCTCTTCCGCTCGCGCGATCACGGGCAGACCTGGGAGCGCATCTCCGAAGACCTGACGACGAATGATCCAGAGAAGCAGAAGCAGGAGCAGTCGGGCGGCGTGACCATCGACAACTCCGCAGCAGAGATGCACACCACCATCTATTCGATCAGCGAGTCGCCAAAGAATAGACGCGTCATCTGGGTTGGCACAGACGACGGCAACCTACAGCTCACGCGCGATGGTGGTAAATCCTGGAAGAACGTCGTCACTAACATACAAGGGTTGCCACCGAGCGCCTGGGTTTCCTACATAGACGCGGGACACTTCGACGAAGGTACGGCCTACGCCTCCTTCGACCGGCACACGTTCGGAGACATGCGCCCCTATGTTTATAAGACCACGGACTTCGGCCAAACGTGGACGCCCCTGATGACTGAGGCGAGCGGCGGCGGGAGCGTGCGCGGCTATGCGCATGTCGTCAGAGAAGACCCTGTGCGGCCTGATCTCCTGTTTGTCGGCACGGAGTTTGGTCTTTGGGTTTCGCTCGACGGGGGTCGCCAGTGGGCACAGTACAAGGGAGGCAACCTGCCGAGCGTTGCCGTGCGCGACCTGACGATTCACCCGCGCGATCACGACCTGGTGATCGCGACGCACGGGCGCGGTATCTGGATCGTAGACGACATCACGCCGCTTCGCGCGCTCAGCCCGGAGACAAGAGCCATGGATGCTGTCTTCATACAGGCACAGCCCTCCGTCCAGCGCATCCCGGCTCAGGGTGGATGGGTGAACGGCGACGCGGCTTATGTCGGCCCGAATCCGCCTGACGAAGCTGTCATCACCTATTACCAGAAGAAGCGACATATCTTCGGCGACCTCAAGATCGAGGTCTTCGATCCGCAGGGCAAGCTTCTGGGCACGGTTCCGAGCAGCAAGCGGCGCGGCTTAAGCCGTGCGACGTGGCCGATGCGCCTGAAGCCCCCGAAGCTTCCCCCGGCGGCCAGCGCAGCCTTCGGCGCAGCCTACGGCCCGCGCGTGTTGCCGGGCACGTACACGGTGAAGATGACCAAAAACAAGGAGGTCTACACCACAGAGCTAAAGGTTGTGACAGACCCGCGCTCGAAGCACACGCCGCAGGATCGGCAGGCTCAGTTCGCGCTGGCGATGAAGGTTTACAACCTGCTCGGCGAGATGGCCTTTGCCGTCGATCAGATCAACACTATGAGGCTGGCGCTTGATGAACGCTCCTCACGCCTCCCGGCCAGTGACCCGCTTCGCGCAAGGCTACAGGCTGCGTCAGCCGAAGTCGACGAGCTGCGCAAGAAGATCGTCGCCACGAAAGAGGGCGGCATGATCACGGGCGAGGAGCGGCTGCGTGAATTTCTGAGCGACCTCTACGGCAACATAGCCTTCTACGAAGGGCGTCCCTCGCAGACGCAGGTCGAGCGCGCAGATGCTCTCGGTCGCGAGCTGACGGATGTGGTCAAGAGCTTTGAAGCATGGACGGCGAAAGAGCTGGCCGGTGTCAACTCTGCCCTGACGAATAAACAACTGGAACCGATCAAGCTGATGACGCGCGAGGAGTGGGAGAAGAAGGGCGAGCAGAAATAGGCTGACTCATTGAGCCAGACTTATGTCAGTCCCGCCCTATGTACACAGGGCGGGACTGACACGTTGACGACTCAAGCTTTGATCTCACTCTCGGCGAACAAAGGCATCACGCTCTCCTGCTTGCTCGCGTGATTCAGCGGCGCGACGCCGCCGCCCTTGCTCTCCCGCTTCAATAACTCACGCTTGCGCTCAAGTCCCCAGCGGTAGCCGCCCAGCTCGCCGCTTTCGCGTATCACACGATGGCACGGCGTCACGAGTGCGACCCTGTTTTTAGCGCAGGCGCTTGCCACGGCGCGCACGGCGTCGGGCTGTCCGATGGCTTCCGCGACCTCTTTGTAAGAGCGCGTCATGCCGTAAGGAATACTTCGCAGCGCTTCCCAGACGCGCAACTGGAAGGCAGTCGCCTGTAGGTCTAGAGGCAGCCCCAGATTGGGTTGCGACCCATCCAGATAGCGCAGTATCTCCGAGACCCATTCGCTCAAAGTTGTCTCATCATGGCGAATCAAGGCAGCCGGATATTCGCCTTTCAGGGAGTCCGCGAGCATATCGTCATGATCGCCGAAGTGTACGGCGCAGATGCCGCGCTCGGTGGCGGCCACCAAGAGGCGACCCAGATAACAATCGACGATGGTGTAATTGATGTTCATGCCTTTTCCTCCGCGACGATAGGTCGCCGGTGTCATTCCGAGTTGCTCCGAGGCTTTCTCATAAAGACGGCTGCTCGAACCATAGCCAGCGTCGTACATTGCGGCGGTCACCTCCGCGCCCTCTTTGATTCTAGACTTGAACAGTCGCAGGCGATGAGCCGCCGCGTACTGGCGCGGGGTGATGCCCGTGATGCTCTTGAAACTCCGCCGCAGGTGATGCGGGCTGACGCCCAGATGCGCGCCCAGCTCGTCGAGCGACAGAGGGGTGTCCTCCTCTTGTGCTTCAATGGCGCGGCAGACGCGCAGCACCAGCTTGACACGCGGATCGACGGCGCTTTTCTGACGCGGCTGGCAGCGCAGACAGGCGCGCAATCCGCTCGCCTCGGCTGCTTCACACGATGGGAAGAACGCGACCTGCTCGCGCCCCGGTCGGCGCGACGGGCAGGATGGTTTGCAGTAGATGCCTGTGGAGCGCACGCCGTACACGAAGATGCCGTCGAAGCGTTCGTCCTTCGCCAGCACAGACTGCCAGTAGACATCTCCCTCCATCACGCGCAGTTCCTCAAATATGTTCTGATCCTGATTCATCTCGCCACCTCCAGCGCTCATACTACCGACATCTACTGATGAAAACTATCCGAATCTGGCGTTCAAACTTTTACGTGTACGGGAGAGAATTAAACGCAAAGGACGCAAAGGAAGGCACGCAAAGAGCGCGAAGAAGAACTTCCTTTGCGTCTTCTCCTTTACGTCCTCCAGCGTTTAATTCTCTTCCTTCGGCTAATCGCTACCGCTCAAGGTATAGGCGTGAAGACGATCACCCTGCGCGCTGTAGAGCAGGTTCGTCGTTTCATCAGAGATGAAGCGCTCGTCCGGGTCTGACAGTCGGATGGCGCGCGCGGCCTCGCCCGTGTGGATGTTGACGCCGACAAGCCCACGGCCTCCGCCCCTGGTCTTCAAGTCCGTATAGAAGTAGACCCACTGACCGCGCAGTGCCGCGAGCCTGCGGCGACGCCAGAGGAAGCGCGAGAGCCGCTCCAACTGTCTCGCCGGATCGAGACGGTCGAGCAGGCGATCCTCTACATCAATGGAGGGACGCGGCACGTCAATCGAGGGGCGTGGCACGCTCGGCAGATTCGGCCTTTGAAGTGTCGTCCCCCCGACGGCAGAGCGAGCGCGCGAGAGAATGCCGAAGGTCGCAAAGCGCTCGCGTGCATACTCGCGCGAGTAGTTTGTGGCGAGGCTCGTCAGGTCTGGAAGCGTCGCGTGAGCCGCGAGGCCAGACCAGCGTAGGCTTCCGACCGTATTGAGAAGTTGAGCGCCGCGAAAGACTGTCGTCGCCGCCCCGCCGTACCGGAAATAGAGCGAAGCGGCGCGCGCCGCGACCGCCGCCACGGTGCGCAGGATGCCCCGTCCCGGTGGGTTGTGACGTGAGCGCCAGCGCTCGCGCCCGTCCACCACATCGAAAGCTGCGACCTCGTTGGTTCCGCCGACCACAGCCTCTTTGCGCTCGTTCATCAGCACGAACGAGGCACGCTCAACATTGTGCGAGACCTTGCGGCGACGCTTACCCGTCGCCGCGTCAATGAAAATAAGATCGTCGCGATCAGCAATGATGACGGTCGAAGAATCGGGCAGCGCGATGTTAGTGATCCCTTTGTCCGCGCCCTTGTAACGCCAGAGGATTTTACCGCTCGCGGGGTCGACGGCGCTGACGCCGTAAGGGCCGCGCTCGACCCTTTCACCGTCAACGAGGCGCGTGAACCGCCCGCCCGTTCTGACAAAGAGCACTTCCGGCGTCAGGATCATCTCCGGCGTCAGGCCGAGGTCTTTCGCCTCCCATGCTTCCTCGCCGTTTGCGCGCGAGACGGCGCGCACATGTCCCCGGCCAGAGGTGTAGATAAAGCGCTCATCTGCCAGCGCATCAGATTCCGTGAGCGCCAGCCCCTCTTCGTTGACGCGAAACTTCTCTCGACGGCGTTCCTTTCCCGTCAGCGCGTCGAGCGAGGTGACGCCTTCGTAGAAAAGATAGAGCCTGGAGTCTAGAAAGAGCGGCGGGCGATAGTTGTCCAGCGTGTAGGGCACACGCTCGCCTTCGCTTCCGCCGGAAAGCGCGGGCATCATCTCGATCTCGCTCTCAAGCTCGCGCTTCCAAAGCTCGCGGCCTTCGCCCAGGTTGAAAACGTGAAGTACGGGTTTCCGCTTGAAACCCTCGCGCGCGCGGTCTCGCGCGTCCCTGACGAGGACGATGGCGAGAAGTTGCGAGTCAGGGTCGAAGGCCATCTGCATGACTGCGCCGCGCACCTTGTCGCTGCGCCAGAGCGCATCTCCCGTGACGAGATCGACGGCCTCGAGGCGTGTTTTATCGCCCCGCTCCAGGCTCAAAAGCAGAACATCCGTGCCGGGAACGAAGGCGACATCCGTTTCGTCCAGGCGCGCATCCTTCCGTCGCCACAGCACGTCGCCCGTCTCGCCGTCCACGCCATAGAGCGACTTCTCCGTGCCGACCACGAGCGCGCCCATCTCCGTCGCCTGATAAAACCGGACGCGCCCGTCCAGCTTCGCAGACCACTGCGGGGCGGCTGCCGCTTCATGAGCCTCTGCGAAGATCAGGAGGGCGAACGCGAGGGAGAGAAGGATGCACCTGACCGCTCGCTGATACTGACGGTTATTTAATGAGAAGGACACTTATGTGAAACCACCTTATCGCGAAATATTGGTGAGAGAAATTATAAAGTGGTCAGAGAGATTATAAAAACGGATACGACAGGGGGACTGGCCTGTGCCGGATATTGACAAGCCATTTGTTCAACTGTAGTGTGCCTGCTATCAACCTGCGCCCGGTCGCTGCTCAAGCGCTTGCGGAATCGAAGGCATCCGCTATCTCTGTGGCTCAATCAAATCCGCCTTCAAAGCATTTTCCTACGTGCCCATGTCCGTTTGGAGATTACATCATGGGGATCGCACAGGTCGCTTCGGATGTCGCTGTTAGCCGACCTTTCGATGTCTTTCTTTCTCATAACAGTAAAGAGAAGCCTGCGGTCGAACGCATTGCAGAGAAGTTGAAGCGCGACGGTATTGAGCCGTGGCTGGATAAGTGGTGTCTGACGCCGGGTGGCAACTGGCAGGATGAGCTCGCCCACGGGCTGCGCTCATCTTCGGCCTGTGCGGTCTTCATCGGCCCGAGCGGGATCGGCGACTGGGAACGACTGGAATTCCAGATTGCGACAGACCGGATGGCTAAGGACAGAAGCTTTCGGATGTTCCTGGTTCTTCTACCTGATCTGCCTGAGCCGTTCGATACCGGCACGCTGCCGCCCTTCCTCAGCACGCGAACCTGGGTTGACCTGCGTCGAGGTGTCTCAGACCCGCGCGCCTTTCAGCTACTTATTAACGCCGTCAAGGGACTGGCTCCCGGCCCTGAAATGCCCATCGAGGCGCGCAACGACGTGTGCCCGTACCGTGGGCTGCGTGCCTTTGATGAAGAGCATGCGGAATTCTTTTTCGGGCGGGAGAGTGATGTTCAAAGATTGGTTGAGAAGCTGAAGACCGCGCGCTTTCTGACAGTGCTTGGGCCTTCTGGAAGCGGTAAGTCATCGGTGGTGCGCGCCGGATTGATTCCGGCGCTGCGCAAGAGCGCTCTGGCGGGCAGCGACGCCTGGGCGGTTCGTGTCTTTACGCCGGGCGCGCATCCGCTGACCGCGCTCTCAACCAATCTCGTGCGCCTCAATCCGCAACTGGCTGCCGGTCAGACTCTGGACGAACTGACGGCAGACCAGCGCTCCCTGCACCTGCTCGCCTCGGTCGCACTGGCAGACCGCCCGCCTTCGGAATTTGTTGTCTGGGTGGTAGACCAGTTTGAAGAGGTCTTTACGCTTTGTCAGGACGAGACAGAGCGCGCGCGGTTCATCAGTAACCTCCTCTACGCAGCAACCATTCCGGGCGGTCGCAGCGTCGTGGTGCTCACCATGCGCGCAGATTTCTACCAGAAGAGCGCGGCCTATCCTGAGCTCTCGACGCAAATAGCGGATCATCAATTTCTCGTCAGCCCGATGGACATCGACGGACTGCGGCAGGCGATCTCCGAACCGGCTTGGCGCGTCGGGTTGGAGTTCGAGCCGGGACTTGTGGAAACCATTCTGGAAGATGTGGAGAGCCAGCCGGGAGCGCTCCCGCTGCTGGAGCATGCTTTGTTGGAGTTGTGGGAGCGGCGGCGCGGGCGATTGTTGACGCTCGAAGCGTACAGGGAGAGCGGAGGAGTAGAGGGAGCGATAGCCAAGCGAGCCGACACAATCTACGAATCGTTCGATGCTGAACAGCAATCAATCGTCAAACGTGTGATGCTGCGTTTGACGCAGCCGGGCGAAGGCACGGAGGACACGCGACGCCGCGTCGTGATGAGCGAACTCATCACGCAGCCGGAGGAGGCGTTGAAGGTTCAGAGCGTGGTGAGAACCATGGCGGACGCGCGCTTGCTGATGATTGACAGCGGCGCGGAGGCTGGCTCCGAGGTGGTGGATGTCTCACACGAGGCGTTGATACGCAGTTGGCCCAGACTGAGGAGGTGGATTGATGAAGACCGCCAGTCGCTACGCGTGCAGAGGCGGCTGACGGAGGCCGCGCAGGAGTGGCAGCGTTCAAACTGTGAGGAGGGTCTGCTGTTTCGCGGAGCGCGCCTCGCACAGACAATCGAGTACGGCGCGCGCAACCGCGCGGAACTGAATGAGACGGAGCGCGAGTTTCTGGCAGCGAGCGAGAAGTTGCAGGCCAGTGAGCGTCGCGCCGCACAACAGCGCACACGACGCATCATCATCGGCCTCGGCGTCGCCCTCGTGCTCATCAGCTTGAGCGCCATCTATGCGCTCGTTCAGAATCGCGTCGCGCGCCGCAACGAAGAGAACGCGCGTCTCAGCAGCCGAGAGGCTTTCGCGCGCGAGCTGGCGGCGAATGCGATAGCGCAGTTGCCCGTCAACCCGGAGCTGGGCTTTCTCCTCGCCACGGAAGCAGCACAGAGGGCGCACACCGCCGAGACCGAGCATGCCTTGAGGCAGGCGCTCCTCAGATCGCCGCTGCACGTTCTGAGCGCGGCTGCGAAGGGCGGCAGTGTCAATGCCAAATTCAGTCCCGACGGGAAAAACATTCTCGCCATCACAGGGAAAAAAGTGTTGGTTTACGAGGTCGAAGGGGCGCGCAGCATTTTAGAGCTGCCGCACGACGAGGATATTACCGGCGCAAAGTATAGCCCTGATGGTAAGTTCATCCTAACTGAAACGATTGGTGAAGGGGGCGAAGTAAGGCACCTCTGGGAGGTTGCCACCGGGCGTCGCAGCGAAAACTGGCCGCTCGGACAGATCGTGAACTATAGCGCTCTAAGCTTCAGTCCCGATAGCAAGTTTCTACTCTTCAGTAGCTCCGATAATTTACAGGTGCGGGAGGTGATCGACGGGAGCATTGTGGCCGAAGTCTCGGGTGAATATCCGGCCTTCAGTCGTGACGGTAAGTTCCTGATGACGAAAACCCCGGGGGAGAGCCACAGCCTTCAACTCTACGACGCGAGTAACTGGCAGCGCGTGGCGGTCATCCCCTCGACATCTTCACTCGTGACGGGCGCGACTCTGGGAGCGATCAGCTCGGATGGAAGCCTCGCCTTCGTCGGAACCGATGAAGGCAGGAGCGCGGGCGTCTACGATGTGGGCCAGAAGCGTCTGCTACGTCAAATCAAAACTGATCCTGAGGCGTTAAACCCGGTCTTTAGCCCCGACGGGAAACTGATCGTGTTCACCACGGGCAAGCTGCTGCGAGGGTGGCGGACAGACTATTGGAGGGAGGAAGTCTATGGCGGGAACACAGGGGTAGTCACGGACATCTCGTTCAGCCCCGATGGCAGGTTCTTTCTAGTCACAGACAACCTGGCACACCTCTACGACGTTAAGTCCGGGCGCGCCCTTGCAGAGTTTGGCGTCGCCAGCGGAGGCTACGCCGTAGCGGGCGCGGAATTCAGCTCTGACGGAAAGTATGTCCTGACCGATAACATAAACGGCACGGTCTCCGTGTGGGACTTGAATGGCTGGCGCGGTCAGGTCGAGATAAAGGTCGGGGGAACTGGCGCAGCCGCTGACGACATACACGTTTCCAGCGCAGCGCTCAGCCCCGACGGAAAACTCATTGTCACAGTAGGGTGGAAGGCCACGGGTGATGAGAGCACTGAGTACGCGGTGCAAGTATGGGAGTTCAACAACGGACGCTCCGCTCACCTGGTCAAAGAATGGCGATTCCCGGAAGCGAATTATAGCGCTGAGTTCAGTCCTGACAGCAAGCTTGTTTTGACGGGTGGAGATAATAGCGTGCGGACGCTGGAGATCGACAGCGGGCGACAGCTCCTTGAACTGAAACATGCTTGGAACGACCCGGAGTTCAGCTCGGACGGAAAGCTGATCGCCACCGCAGGGACAGAATCGGCGCAGGTGTGGGACGCTCATAGCGGTCAGCTCCTCTACGAGCTGAAGATCAACGGGGATGTGGGCAGCGTGGCGTTCAGCCCGGACGGCAAACTCCTTTTGGTGACGGTCAGGGGGCGTGCACAGCTATGGGACTTGGCCGCCAAACAAATCGTGCGTGAGATGGGAGAGGAGAGCGAGCTGACAACGAAGGCAGTCTTCAGTCCCGATGGCCGGTTCATCATGATGTGGGAGCCTTCCACAGGGGTTAATGTTCAGATGAGGGATGCTATGACCGGCCAGGTCGTCGTTGAATTACGCGGGCACGTAGACCCTATCTACAGCGCCTCATTTAGCCCGGATGGTAAGTACGTCGTGACGACCAGCGGCTTCCGTTCCAACGTGGACATAGAGGAGCAGACGCCGCAAGCGGCGAACGAGGTGAGGGTGTGGGACGTGGCGAGCGGGAGAACCTTCTACGAATTTCGGGATCACGGCGAGCCGGTGATTGCAGGGATGTTCAGCCAGGACGGTAAATTCATCCTGGCAACCGGCGCTGACGGGACAATGCACGTCTACGCCTGCGAGCTATGCGCCCCACAGGATGAGCTGTTAAAGCTGGCGGGGCGGCGCAGCGTTAGACCCTTGACGCTGAATGAGCGTGCTATCTATCTGCACGAGTAAGCGGACGAATGATGGTCTTATACCAGGTTGCAGAATGAAAGAAGGCATGCAACGATCCACGAAATGACACGAAGCCACACGAAACAGAGACTCTTCGGTTCGTGTCATTTCGTGCTACTTAGTGGATCCTCCCTCTCCCTCTCTTATGATCGCAACCTTGTATTACGCAAGCCCGCCGCAGTCAGGTCGCAGTGAGGTTCTCCAACCTCTATCCTCTCGTGCGCCGCTCAACGCTAGTCCCTTCCCTCTTTCTCGCGTTGCGCGTCGCGTTCGGCGGCCTTGGCATCGAAAAGCTCTTTCTGCTCCGGCGTGAGCAGGGTGCGTATACGCGTACGCGCATTCTGGCGCAGAGCGTTGTAACGCGGGCGCACTTCGGCGCGAAGCGCGCGATACTCAGTGCGCGTCTGATCGAGGATCGCGCGAATCTCGGTCGCCTGGCTCTCGTTCAGGTTGAGATCACGTTTGAGGCTCTCGAAAAGGTCCTCTTTTTTACGCCCACTCGCCGCCTCCTGGCTCGCTTCATTACGGCTGGCACGCAAGCGATAGAGGCTGTCAAATGATGCGCCGGTCACGCAGCCGAGGGCGAACACGCCCAACACGGCCAGCCATATTTTCAAACGAGTCCGGGCGCGCGGGGTCATCTCTGAACCTCCCGCTCTTCTCCGCTCATGATCGTCGCCAGCACCTCGTCGCTTGAGAGAGGCTGACGGTCTGCGAAGACGACGTGCTCAACGCTTGCGTCGCGCGTGCCGAGCAGCATCTCGTCGATAGAGCTCCCCCGAGCCTGCGTGCTGCGGCTGGCAGACAGGAAGAGGGCGAAAGCGAACGCGGCGACCAGCGCCATCGCCGGTACGGCGCGCCAGACGACGCCGAGCATCGCGAACCAACGCTCGCCCTCTTCGCGCCGCTTTCGCTCAGCATCTATACGCGAGCGAAGCCGCGCGTAAAGAAAAGGGGACGAGGCGGCAGCTTCCGCTTCATGCTCGTTGGTGGCAGAGGCGCGAACGACTCTGCGACCCATACGGTCGAGCTGCTCTTCCCGTTTGCGATCTCTCTTTTTCAGGATCATAGACCTTTACCTGCTCCGTGGCCGGACGGTAAGAGTTCCGGCTTCCGTGTATGAAAACGCGCGCACGCCGCCTGCGGTTACAGAAATCTTTCCAGCACGCGGCGCAAGCGTGCGCGGGCACGATGCGCGCGCACTTTAACCTTTGAGATAGACCACCCGTTGAGCCGCGCGGCCTCGTCTACGGAGAATCCCTCTACGTCGAGCATGACGAGCACCAATTGATCTTCTGCGCTGAGGCGCGCGAGCAGCTTCTCTGCCAGGTCGCGCGCGACCACCCCCGCTTCGATCTCGCTTTCCGCTCCTTCAGCCCTGAGCTGCTCCTTCAACCACACGGACTCTTCTTCAGAGACATCGCTCATCATCATTTCGGGGCGCCGCTTCATACGCCGCAGCTCATCGTAGCAGGAGTTGAAGGCGATACGCGCGATCCACGCGGCAAACGATGCCTCCTGCTGGTTGGAGAAATCGCCGAGAGCAAAGTAGGCTTTCGTGAAGCTCTCCTGCACGATCTCTTCGATCTGTTCGCGTTGGCGGAAGAAACGGCTGCCGATGAGCGCGACTCGCCTGCGGTGTCGATTGAACAACTCCTCGAAAGCCGCCTCGTCGCCTCCGCCTGCTACTGCGCGCGCCACCAGCTCCGCGTCCGACAGCCCGGCGTCTGAGTCAGATGGGAAGCGCACCGTTACTGGATTGGAGTTGTCCGCCATCTCATCATCGCTTCTCACCACACACGTGAGACTGTTCGGCGCGACCTCGCCCTCAACCTCGCCCCTAGTGTACGATGTGACATATTCGACACTGTAATACATTTAAACGCAATTTTCCTGTGATAAGCCACGGCGAATCGGCGTATAGAGTCTCGTTGAGCATTTGCCATCGAGAAGCGCCTTCCCGCTGATGGGCGGGCTTGTAATCGTGGGCTTTCAGTCGATTGGCCGCAAGGCCCGACCACGGAGGATGGCGTGCGGAATACCACCTTCAAATACAAAAAATGTAACCGTGCTGCGCTCCCGCGCGTCTTTTAAAAAGGGGCTTTTCACAATAATAAGGGTGGTTACAGGTCGATTCATGGTTTCTTCATACATCTCACGTCGGATTCGTGCTGCCGCACTCGTTGGCTGTGCGCTCGCCGTCTCGCTCACAGGGCTGGCCTGTGGCCGTTCCGAATCAAGGGTCAAGGCTAGAGAGACGACAAAGGTCGAAACGAGGACGGTGGAGACAGCAGCTCCCATCGTCATCACGACGGCCACGGCGATTGCACGCGAAGTACCATCGTACATTCAGGCGACGGGAAGCCTGAGCGCAGACGAAACGTCGGATGTCGCCCCGCAAACATCCGGTCAGGTCGTGGCGACTCCAGTCGGCGTCGGCGCATTCGTGCGGCAGGGCAGCGTGATCGCGCGGCTTAATGATAGAGATGCGCGGCTGCGTCTGCGGCAGGCGCAGGCCGGAGTCCAGCAAGCTGTCGCCGGAGTCCGCCAGGCCGAGGCGCGTCTGGGTTTGCGACCGGGCGGCAATTTTGACGCCAGCTCGATCCCGGAAGTGCGCGGCGCAAACGCCTCCCTCGAACAGGCGCTGGCAGAGCTGCGTCTCGCCGAAGCCAATGAAAGACGCTACGCCGAACTGGTCGAGACGGGCGACGTGGCCGTCAGCATTTACGATCAATACCGCACGCAGAGAGATACGGCGCGAGCGCGCGTCAGTAGCGCACGCCAGCAGCTTGAATCAGCGATCAACACCGCGCGCCAGAGCAATCAGGCCATCCAGAGCGCCGAAGCGGCGGTCGAGACGGCGCGCTCTCAGGTTGCCATCGCGCAGAAGGCCGTGGAGGACACTTTGATCCGCGCGCCGTATGCCGGTTACATCAGCAATCGCCCCGTCGCCGTTGGCGAGTATGTGACGCCCTCTTCAAACGTGGCGACCCTGTTACGCACCAACCCGATCAAATTGCAGCTTCAGGTGCAGGAAGCGGAAGTGCCCTATATCACTCCCGGCATGGGCGTGTCTTTGGAGGTCGAGGCGCACCGCGATAAAAAGTTTGCCGGGCAGGTCGTGGACATCAATCCGGCCATTGATCCGGCCTCGCGCTCGGCGACGGTCGAGGCCGCCATCGAGAACAGCAATAACGCGCTTCGCTCCGGCATGTTCGCCACCGCGCGCATCACGCGTCCGGGCGGCAGCCGCGCCGTCTTTGTGCCGCGCGCCGCCGTGCTCTCTGACCAGAATACACAGTCCTATCGCGTCTTCGTCATTCAGGGCGACATGGCGAAACTGCGCGTCGTGCAGATCGGCTCGGAGGAAGGCGACATGATTCAAATCCTTTCGGGCGTCAATGCCGACGAACGGGTCGCGACCAGCAACCTCCAACAGCTTTATGAAGGAGCGCGCGTCACTCAATGAAAGTGAGCAGTAAGCAGTGAGCAGTAAGCAGAAAACGCTTGCACTGCTCACTGCTTACTGCTTACTGCTTACTGAATCTTTATGCAGAAGCTCGCAGAAATTTGTGTACGCCGTCCGGTTTTCGCGACCGTCATCGTTCTTCTTTTGACGGTGGTGGGCGGTTTCTCTTTCTTCACGCTGGGCGTTGATCGCTTTCCGAAGATCGACATCCCGACGGTTTCGGTCTCGACGACCAATCCGGGCGCAGCCCCGCAAGAGATTGAAACGGAGATCACAGACATCATCGAAGGTGTCGTGAACACCATTCCCGGCATTGACGAGATGCGCTCGTCCTCCGCGCAGGGTCGCTCGAACGTGACCATCAATTTTAATCTCGAAAAAGACCCGGACCTCGCCACGCAGGAGGTGCGCGACAAGGTCAGTACGATCATCAACCGTCTGCCTGAGACAGCCGACCCGCCCATCGTCAGGAAATCCGACCCCGACTCGCAGCCCGTGCTCGTCTACGCGATCAGCGCGCCGCGGTCTGCGATTGAGTTGACCACTTTCGTCCAGAATCAGATTCAGGAACGCATCGAATCAGCCGACGGCGTCGGTGAAGTGGTGGTCTTTGGTGGGCGCGCGCGCGAGATCAAGGTCTATGTCGAACCGGATCGGCTGCGCGCTTTCAACATGTCTGTGACGGAAGTCTCCAACGCCCTGCGCGCGCAGAACCTTGAGCTGCCCGGCGGACGCCTGGACGAGGGAGCGCGCACGGTGACGCTGCGCACGCTCTCGCGCATCACCAAGGTTGAGGACTTCAATGACATCGTCATCACGACCAGGAACGGCTACGCGGTCAAGGTTCGTGACATAGGGCGCGTCGAAGACAGTGGCGTTGATCCTCAGTCTGCGGCCTCGCTCGACGGTGTGCCGTCGGTCTCGCTCGGCATACGCAAGCAGTCGGGCGCGAACACCATCGCCGTCATCAACGGGGTCAAGCAGCGCATGGCAGAGATTCAACCGCTGCTGCCGCCGGACATCAAGGTCGTCGTCACGCGCGATCAGTCGGAGTTCATCGAAACAAGTCTCCACGCCATCGAAGAGCACTTGATTGTCGGCGGCCTCCTCGCAGCCCTGATCGTCTTCCTCTTTCTGTGGAACTTCCGCTCGACGATCATCGCCGCGCTCGCCATCCCGACCTCGATCATCTCCGCCTTCGCGCTCATCGCCGCGCTCGGCTATTCACTCAACCAGATGACGATGCTCGCGCTCACATTGATGGTCGGTATCGTCATTGACGACGCCATCGTCGTCCTTGAGAACATTTACCGCTTCGTCGAAGAGAAGGGAATGCACCCCTTTCAGGCGGCCATTGAAGGCACGCGTGAGATAGGATTGGCCGTCATGGCGACGACGCTCAGCTTACTCGCCGTCTTTATACCCGTAGGCTTCATGTCAGGCATCGTCGGGCGCTTCATGTCCTCTTTCGGTCTGACCTCCGCTGCCGCCATTGCCGTCAGCCTCATCGTCTCGTTCACTCTCACACCGATGCTCGCGGCGCGCTGGATCAAGCCACGCGATGAGACGCCTGAGCCCGAAGATATACCGGAGGCGGAAGACGCCTCAGTTCCGAGTTCCAAGTTGCGAGTTGCGAGCTCTTCTGCTTTAACTCGAAACTCGCAACCCGAAACCGGAAACCCCGCAGGGCACGGCGGGTCGAAGGGTGGCCGTTTTTATCGCCCGATTGATCGTTCGTACATGTGGATGCTCAGGTGGTCAATGGCGCACCGCGCCATAGTCGTCCTGATCTGTGTTGTGGTCGTCGCCTCAATCTGGCCGCTTTACAGCGCGGTCGGTTACAACTTTCTGCCGGACGAAGACGAGTCCGCCTATCAAGTATCTTTGCGCGCGCCGCAGGGCACGAGCCTCGCGGCGACGCAAAGTATTCTGGAGCGCGTCGCGCGCGATGTGCGCGAGCAAATTCCCGGCGTCGAGAGCACGCTCGTCAACGCAGGAGGTTTTGGCGGCGGCGGCACGCCCAACCAGGGCTCTGTGCAGGTCAGGCTCAAGCCGGTTAAAGAGCGCAAGTATTCACAGGCAGACCTGATCCAGCAGACGCGCGACATGATACGTAAAAGGAAGTATCCGAAAGAGTATGTGATTAACGCGTCGGGCGGGTCTTCCATCGGGGCGAGCCTCGGTCAGGGGCGCGGCGGGTCGTCGCTCGGCTTCTATATCAGCGGGCCCGACATTCAAAAACTGGACGAGTACTCGAACAAGCTGGTCGAGCGCATTAAGCAGGATGATAACTTCCGCGACGCCGACCGCTCGCTTCAACTGAGCAGCCCTGAGGTACGCATCATCATTGACCGGCAGCGCGCCGCAGACCTCGGCGTCAAGGCGGGCGATGTGGCGCAGGCTTTGAACACGCTCGCCGCAGGCGCGCGCGTTACCACTTTCAGCGAAGGCTCCGATCAATACGACGTGGTCGTGCGCGCGGGCGAAGAGTTCCGGCGCACGCGCGAGAATCTGAGCAATTTCACTGTGGCCTCTGCCTCCGGCGGGGTTGTGGGCTTAGAGAAACTGGTTCGCCTCGAAGAGGGTGAAAGCCCCGCCTCGATTGATCGTCTGAACCGGCAGCGGCAGGTCACTGTCTCCGCGAGTCTCGCGCCGAACGGTTCTGAGTCCGAGGGGCTCGCCGCCATCCAGCGATACGCGAACGAGTTGAACATGGAGGCGGGTTATCGCACCGGAGTGACAGGGCAGTCGAAGGAATTGCAGCGCGCCAACCAGTCTTTCATGCTCGCTTTTCTGTTGTCGTTCGTCTTCATGTACCTGATTCTGGCAGCGCAGTTCGAGTCGTTCATCCATCCGGTGACGATTCTGCTCACCCTGCCGCTCTCGATCCCCTTCGCGCTGCTCTCGACGCTCGTCGCCGGACAGCGTCTCAACATCTTCTCCGCGCTCGGCATCCTGCTCCTGTTCGGCATCGTCAAGAAGAACGCCATCCTTCAGATCGACCACACGAACGAGCTGCGCACGCACGGCATGGAGCGCTACGAAGCGATCCTTCAGGCCAACCGCGACCGTCTGCGTCCCATCCTGATGACGACGATTGCCCTGGTGGCGGGCATGATCCCGCTGATCTTGGGCACGGGCGCGGGTGCGGCCACGAACCGCTCCATCGGCGTGCTCGTCGTCGGCGGGCAGTCGCTCTGCCTGCTGCTCACATTGCTGGCCGTGCCGGTCTTCTATTCGCTCTTTGAAGATGCCAAAGAGTCGCGCGTGTGGGGCTATGTCGGCTCGCGCTTCGGCGATTTTAAAGGCGGGGCGGGTCGCCGCATAGGGGAAGCTTACGCGAGCGCGACGGCCATGTTTTCACGCAAATCAAAAGTTACTAAAGCTGCGGGGCGTGGCTCCGATGCTACATCAAAGGATAGGTATGTCGATCAAGCTTCAGGTGATTAAGCGCGCATCCCAAAACAGTAGGGGCAGGGCTTGCCCCCGCCCGCGCGCAAACGCAACCAGGCGGGCAGGGACAAGCCCTGCCCCTACATATATTCTTGTAATCATTATCGCCGCGATGCTCTTCGTCGCGCCGCGAGCGGCGTTTGCGCAGAACACGAACCAGCAGCCGCCCTCTTCGACGCAGCAGCAACAACCGGGTGGGCTGCCGCCTTCCAGTACAGAGCTGCCGCCGAATTCTTCGTCTGCGCCCGTACGCCCGGGCAATGAAGCGCAGCAGAGCACGCAGCCGCAGACGGGTCTTGAGCAGGAGCGCCAGCAGACGACACCCAATACGCAGGGACCGCGACCGCCTTCGCCGCAGGTACAACCGCCCTCGCAGCAGACTGTGCCGGGGCAGCAATTGCCGCAAACGTCTACGCCCGCCGGAACTACTGCGCCGCCAGCCGGTACGACTACGGGCGGCGCGCCCGCGACAGGCGTGCAGCAGTCGCCCGGCCAATCGGTCGGAGCCTCGGGCGGCATTGCACCAGCAGAACTGCCGACGGAGCCGCCGCCCGTCGCGCCCAACTTTGAAGCCCCACAGCGCCCGCTCCCTTCCGCTGAGCGCGTCGGCGTAGACATGTCCAATCAACTGCCGATCACGCTGAACGAAGCGATTGGGCTGGCGCTCGAAAACAACAACGACATCGACGGCTCGCGGATCAACGTCGAGATTGCAGAGTATAATCTGAAAGCGGCGCGCGGCGTTTACGATCCCGTTTTCTCGTCCGAAAGCTACTACGAGCGGCGCGTCACGCCGACCAGCTCGACCCTCGGCGGCGCGCAGAACGGCTCCGTCAAGCAGACTGACTTGACGGGGGCTGTCCGCTTCGGCGGCTTCACACCGTTTGCGGGCGGCGCTTACCAGTTGGACTTTTCTTCGACGCGCCTGACGACCAACAATCAGAACGTCACGCTCAACCCGCAATTCCCGACCGCGCTCGCCATCACTTACACGCAGCCGCTCTGGCGCGGCCTGCGCTTTGACAACAATCGCCGCCAGATAGAGATCGCCAAGAAGAACCTCTCTTTGACGGACGCACAGTTTCGCCAGCGCGCCATAGAGGTCATCGCGCAGGTCGAGCAGTCATACTGGGACCTGGTCTTCGCGCTCAGAAATTTGCAGGTGCAGATCGATGCCGTCAAGCAGGCGCGCACGCAGCTTGAGAGTAACCAGCGGCTCGTCTCGAAAGGCGTGCTGGCTCCGATTGATATCGTCGCGGCAAGCACGCAGGTGACGACCTTCGAGCAGAACGTCTACACGGCGCAGGAGGCCGTGACGCGCGCCGAGAACACTTTGAAGACCCTGATGCTGTCCTCGCGCACAGCCGCGCTCTGGTCGCGCCCGCTCGTGCCCATCACGCCCGTCACCCTCGAAGCGCCGCGCGTGCCGCTTGAGCAGGCGGTCGAGGCCGCCATCCGCAATCGCCCCGAAGTGGCGCAGCTTCAGACCAGCGCCGAGATTAACCAGATCGACACCAGATATTTCCGCGACCTGACCAAGCCGCAGGTTGATCTCGTCGGCACATACACGTCTGTCGGGCTCGCGGGCACGCTCGTTTCAAACAGCCGGAATCCCAGGGGCACCAGCCCGGAGTTGATCGCGCGTGTCAATGAGTTGTCCACGCGTGCCGGTTTGCCTCCGCTCGATACGACAACTTCGACCGGTACGAGCGGCACTGTCTCGCCGAACCTGATCGGCGGCTACACACAATCGCTCTCGAACCTGATCGGGCAGGACTACCCGACCTATCGCGTCGGCGTGCGGGTCGAGCTTCCTCTTCGCAACCGGACGGCGGAAGCCAACCTCGGACGCTCGCTCGCCGAAGGCCGTCGCATCGAGAATCAACGCGCGCAGGCAGAGCAACTGATCGTGGCAGACGTACGCAACGCCACACAGTCACTCAGATCGGCGGAAGCGCGCCTGGCTTCGGCTGCCGCCACGCGCTCCTCCGCAGAGCAGCAGTACGAGAGCGAGCAAAGACAGTTTCGCGCGGGCACGACGACCGTCTTCCTGGTCTTGCAGAGACAGATGGAGCTGCTGTCCGCGCGTGGACGCGAGCTTCAGGCGCAGACCGATCTCAATAAGGCCATCACAGAGTTTCAGCGCGCCACCGGCAGCACGCTCGAAGCCAATCACGTCGCCGTGCGCACAGACACGCCCGCGCGCCAGCTTGAAATGCGTCCCGCTCCTCCTCCTCCTGCGACCAGCGGTGCGGATTCATCAGGCGCGATGATAAAAGCGGAGGAGAAAAGACCGGAGAGCGCCGCAGCCGAAGGGCGCAGGGAGTGAGTCCGAATGATAAGTAAGCTTCGGCTATCGTCCTTACTGTCGAACAAGCGCCGGATGGTCGCGCTCTACGCTTTCGCGCTCATGATGCTCGCCGCAGTCTTCGCCGCCGCATGTCAAAAGAGGGAAGAGAGCAGTACAGAGACGAGCGGGATCATCATCGTGAATTCGCCTGCGACGGGCGAGGTGCGCCGCGTCCTCGTCAGCGAGGGGATGTCTGTCAATAAGGATGCCCCGATTGTTGAGATCAGTGTCCGCACAGAAGTTCCCAATACGCAGCAGACTCCGACGGAAGACCCGCAGGCTCGCGCCGCCAGAAACATACAGGCGTCGAAGGCGGAGGTTGAGGCGGCCAGGGCTGAGGTGGTGCGTACCGAGGTTGAAGTGCAGCGCCTGACGCCGCTCGTCACTTCCGGCCAGGCGACGCAGGCGGAGCTGGACGGCGCGCGCGCCTCCTACGAGCGGGCGCAGCAGCGTTTCCAGAAGGCGCAGGACTCCGCGCGCGACGCGCAATCCGGTCTCCTCTCGGCGCGGCAACAGTCGCTCAACTCTTCAAACGCGCCCGCCGCCACCTCAGCCTCGGAGCAGACGGTCGTTGCGCGCACAACGTCCTCCGGCAAAGTCAGCGTCATCAGTACGCGCGTCGGCGAGCGTGTCGTGGCCGGTCAACCGCTGGCGACGCTGCGCGCCGATTAGCGTGGAACGCGTGAACTCTCTATGCTTGCCGACGCCACCAACATCGGCCCGCGCGAGCGGCGCAAACGGCGTATCCTGGGCATCGTGGCCTTGACGGTCGGTGTCGCAGCGGCCTTTGTCCTCATCGTCTATGATGCGCCGCGCTTGTACCGCGCCGTCATCTTCTTCCCCATCTGGATCGCGGGGCTCGGATTGATGCAGGCGCGCGAGCGGATTTGCATCGCACTGGCGGCGCGCGGGACATGCAACATGGACGCCGGTGAAGAGAAGGTCAATGATGAGAGATTGATCGAGCGGCTGCGCGATAAGGCGCGACGAATTCACAGGCGCGCTCTGGTCACAGCCATTGCAATCACAGTGCTGGCGCTTGCTTTTCCGTGAGATTGGATCGGTGAGCGCGCGAGAGGGGAATCGCGGAAAATGAACGTCATAAAAAACCGGCGCGTAAGCTTAGTCCTCATCCTCTGCGTGGCCTTCGGCGTGACGGCACGCACGTATCAGGGCAGCGGGTCTGCTTCGGAGTCCGGTATGGGCACGCGCACGCCGCAGGATGTCACGAATCTGGAGCGGCGCATCAGCCTCCTCGAACAGCGCTTCTATTCCGTAGAATCAAGCATCAATCGTCTTGAGCAGCAGGCTGCGCTGAGCGGGCGTCCGGCTGCGCCGTCGACGAGTATGCGCGATCAGGAGATCAGTCTGCTTCGCGCTGAAGTCGAAGCGTTGCAGCGCCGTTTCATAGAGGCAGAGTGCGGATTGGCTAAGCTTGACGAAAGAACGCTCGCGCCCGCCCTGCGCGAGGCGCGCAAGCGTACGGACACCAGCCGAACAGACCCCTGTCGCCTGGACGCAGATGCGCCGCTGCGACTTTCGACGCGTCCCTGAGAGCCTGTCTGAACGGGAAGGGAATAGGGGAAAACGATATGCTCTGAAGGTTTTTACGCCCGATCCGACTCGAAGTTAACGATTCTTATGTATTCTAGCGCACATTGCTGGTATACTGCCTCCGAACAATTCGCCGCTCGACATCTGGATCGGGTCCCCCTTTTACTCAATCCCCTTGCCGTCAGTCCTTTGTTTCGGCTTATATATAGACTATGATCCACAAGCTTTCTTAAGTCCTCAGGTTGGAAAAGGAATCATGAAAATTCTACTCTATAATCCTGACAACGGCGTGACGCGCAACTTCATGCCGCATCTCTGGATGTTTCTGCTTCAGGCGCTCACACCGGCAGGCCACGAAGTGCTCTTGATTGACGGCAACGCACGACCCATGAACGAGGAGGAGCTGGTGCGCTTCGTTCGTGAGCAGCAGATCGGGCTCGTCGGAATCGGAGCGATGACCAGGATGGTGGCGAGGGCTTACCGCATGGCCGATGCCATTCGCGCCGTCGGAGTGCCGGTCGTGATGGGCGGGCCGCATGTCACAGAAGTACCTGACGAAGCGTTGGGTCGCGACGGCGGGCCGCGCCATGCCGATGCGGTGGCGCTCGGCGAAGCGGATGAGACCTGGCCTAGAATCGTCGAAGACGCCGCGCGCGGCCAACTCCAGGAGATTTACGCGCCCCTTGACGAGACGGGCAAGGAACGCAAACCCAGCCTCCAGCCCTATCCTGAGATTCCCTGGGACAAGATGGACATTGACCAGTTCAATCTGGTCCCGAAATTCGCGCAATCTTTTCTGGAGCGGTATGGATCGGGCTGGCGCAAAGTTCACATGATTCCGATTGAATCTGGACGCGGCTGCCCCTACGGCTGCGAGTTCTGCACCGTCACGGGCTTCTTCGGCGATTCGATTCGCTTTCGCACCAACGAGAGCGTCGTCAATGAGATGTTGCGGCTCAAGAGGCACGCCCGCAAGAATCGCGACCAGGTGATAATCTTTTTCATAGACGATAATTTCGCCATCAATATCAAGCGCACGAAGTCGCTCTTGAGAGACATCATCGCAGCAAACGCGCAGCTTCCGTGGATCGCGCAGATCAGCGCGAACCTGCTGCGCGACGAGGAGCTGGTGGATTTGATCGCCGCTTCCCACGGTAAGTGGGTCTTCATTGGGATGGAGTCGATTGATCCGGCAAATCTGGCGGACGTGAACAAGAGCTTCAACAAGCCTGCCGAGTATGCGACGGTGCTCAATCGGCTCGCCCGTCGAAACATCTATGCGATTACATCTTTTATCCTCGGTCTCGATAACGATACGCCGGGCGTGGTTGATCGTACGCTCGAACAGGTCAATACCTGGCCGCCGGGAATGCCCGTCTTCGGCCCGCTGACACCTTTCCCCTCGACGCCGCTTTACGACCGATTGTTGGCGGCGGGACGCCTGACACGCCCGAAACACTGGCTCGACTACGCGCCCTACAAGATGGCGCATACGCCTTTGAAGATGACCATTCCAGAGACGCAAGCTGAGCTTGAGAAGGCCTGGACTACCGCCTACAGTCCGCAGACTATTGAGCGTGCGCTCGCTTCGATCAGCGATAAGCCGTTTCAGGTGCGCGCGATGCATCTCGTCATGCGCCTCTTCTTTCGCGGCATCTACTTCCCCCAGATGACTAAGCGCGCCTGGCTAAAGTTGGTCGTCGATAACCGGCGCGCAATCTACAGGCTCGCCAAGGAAGGGGTCAGCAAAGGACTCAGCGCGCGGCGGAAGAAGACGGGCGTGGTCGCGACGGCGCGTGTGCCCTGAAGCTTTAGGCCCTTATGCTCTTCCATTGAAACCGCGAGACGGGCGGGCCGAAGAGGAGCGATAAACGATCCACTAAATCACACGAAACAACACGACCGTACCTCGGTTTTTCTTCGTGCTATTTCATGTGACTTAGTGGATCATCTCTTTTTCACCAGCCGTTTGAGGCAGGAGATAGAAACATGAAAGTGCTGCTCGTTTACCCTGAGTTCCCGGACACCTACTGGAGCTTCCGTCATGCGCTCGTCTTCGAAGGTAAACGATCTGCCTTCCCGCCGCTCGGTCTGCTGACCGTCTCGGCGATGCTGCCTGAGACGTGGGAGCGGCGGCTGGTGGACATGAGCGTACGCCCATTGAGGTCAGCCGACATCGAGTGGGCGGATATAGTGTTCGCGAGCGCGATGCTCGTGCAGAAGGAGTCGCTCAAACGCGTCGTACGGTTGTGCAGGGCGCGCGGCAAACGTGTGGTGGTCGGCGGGCCCTACGTCTCGACCGGCGCGGAACAGTTGCCCGAAGCCGATCACATCTTCATCGGCGAAGCGGAGACGACCCTGCCGGAGTTCTTGCAGGACTTGGAGCGCGGGACAACTCGCCGCATCTACGCGGCGGCGGAGCGACCGGCGCTTACGCAGACGCCCGTCCCCCATTTTCAGTTAATGGACCTCGGGCGCTACAGCGCCATGTCCGTGCAGTATTCGCGCGGCTGCCCGTTTCAGTGTGAGTTCTGCGACATCATAGAGATTTACGGACGCGTCCCACGCACCAAGACGAACGCGCAGATGCTGGCCGAAATGGACGCCCTGCTGGCTCTCGGCTGGCGCGGCCTAGTCTTTATCGTGGACGACAACTTCATCGGCAACAAGCGCAACGTACGCGCCCTGATGCCTGACCTGATCGAATGGTCTGAGCGCCACGGCAAGCCTTTCTCTTTTCTGACGGAGGCGAGCGTGAATCTGGCAGAGGATGACGCTCTGCTTGAAATGATGCGGCGCGCGAACTTTCGCCGCGTCTTTCTCGGCATCGAAACGCCTGTCGGAGAGAGTCTGCTCGAGGCACAGAAGGGGCAGAACACGAAGCGCGATCTCCTGGAGTCTGTGAAGAAGATTCAAGCTTACGGCATGGAGGTGATGGCCGGTTTCATCGTCGGATTCGACAGCGACCCGGAAGACATCTTCGAGCGGCAGATAGCGTTCATACGCGAGAGCGGCATTCCGCTCGCCATGGTCGGCCTGCTGACCGCGCTGCCGGAGACGCAGCTCTGGCGACGCCTGGAGCGCGAGGGGAGACTCCTGGAGGAGAGCACTGGAAACAACACGGACGGCTCGCTGAACTTCATTCCGCGAATGGACACGGCGCGCCTCATCAAAGGTTATCAGAGGATTCTGCGCACCATCTACAGCCCCGCCGAATACTACCAGCGTGCGCTCGATTGCCTGTCGCGTTCAATGCAGGGTGAGCCGGAGCCGCGCCGCAGCCACATCATCAATGACGTGACCTCCTTCCTGCGCGTCGTCCTCGCGCTCGGAGTGCGCGACCCGGCGCGAGCGGAGTTCTGGCGTTACCTGAGACGAGCCGCAGCCATTCCCCGCCATGACCTCGCGCGCGCCGTCACACTGGCCGCCATGGGTTACCACTTTCGCAAGGTGACCGAAGACATATAGCCGGTTGTGTAGGAATACGGGCGAAGATTAAACACGCAGAGGGAAGCAGAATCTATTTTTATACTCTCGCGAAATGCGTAGCGCGTAAGGATGACCACGGTTGAGAGCCGTCCTCACGCGCTACGCGTTTGATCATCGAGCCTGCCGACTCGTACATTCAGACGGCAGGCGTGCTAGAGCGATTTGCAGATGAATTTACCAGCATCAGCAACATTGTAGGGGCAGGGCTTGTCCCTGCCCGCTTTTGTTCGACCGGCGGGCAGGGACAAGCCCTGCCCCTACTCTCATCTCTTACATGGTTAATTCATACGAAAACCGCTCTA
>DASVVT010000005.1:0-59192 GCA_036386415.1 Pyrinomonadaceae bacterium | reverse complement strand
CAACTCCGCATACGTCAGCGCTCCGGCCAAAGAGAGCAGCCCGGCGGCGACCCACACGGCCATCACCTTGCCTGGTGTGCCGACGTTGCAGGTCATCACACGCGCCTTCAAGAAGACGCCCGTCCCGATCACGTTGCCGACAACAATGGAAATGGCGGCGATGAGGCCGAGGCCGCGAATGAGTGTGATATTGCTGCGAGCTATCATAAAGTTTCGAGTTTCGTGTTTCGGGTTCTTTTACCTTAACTCGAAATTCGAAACCCGAAACTCGAAACCTAATGTTGCGAGATGATCTTTTGATAAACGTCGCGGGCGCGCTCGGCCAGCTCTACTGGTGCTGTGATGTAAAAAGGATGCTTGGCGACGAAGGGTGGGACGCGTCGAATGTGTGCCCCGAGAGCACTGAAGGCTGCGACGGCTTGATCATCCGTCAATTCTTCGACACCTAATGTCTCCGCGGCACGACGCAGCGCGCCGCGCAGGCGATCCAGCGGCAGCTCACGCTGGGCGAGGGCTTTGCCGCGCGCCTGAAAGTCGCCGAGCGCGTACAGCACTACTTGCTCCGTGTTGGTAGCGCTGTGTGAGCCCTTTCTTTCGAAAAGTGTCGGCTGACGCATCGGAGATAGAAACCTGCCGCCGTAACTGTTTCTGTTTTACGGCGTAGTGGCGCGGCGCGGGCGGCTCGTCGCCTGGTGGCCGGATGAGACCGCAGGCGCGGGTGACTGCGGCTGCCCATCACTCGCGGGTTGCGCCGTCTGTTTCTGTATCAACTCGGCCTGTTCATACGGGTCGAGCCGCACGAAGATGTAGAAGACTTCGCCCGTACGCACAGAGCCAAGATACCTGAACGTGTTATTGAGAATCTCGCCGACGCGAAGGGTCGAAGGCTTGGGCGGACGCTCGAAGAGATTGTGCAGCTCGTCGCGCGCCGCCGCTTCCAGCTCGGGCAGGTAATCGTTTCCCGTCTCACGCGCGATGCGGATCGCTACTTCTCTGAGCGCGCGTATGCGGTTCGAGTTGCGGCGATAATAGGCTCTGCTGACCTCTTGGCGGCTGACGCGGTCATCGACGACCTCCTGCTCGTTGCGCAGGTAGCCCAGGTAGGCGCTCACCACCGGCCCAAACACCTCTTCCGATTCCGGCTCTTCCTGCGGCTCATCTTGCGCGAAAGCTGACCCCGCAGAGGCCGCGCAGATCAGAATCAACACGCCGATCCGAAAGATCATTCTTTCTCGTCTCATTGTTATCTGATGCCCAAACGTGCGCCAAAGATTCGGGGGTTGATACGCACAACTTGCAGCAAAGTTTACCACAATGGAAAGTAGAAGGGCGAAAGGCGAAGGGCCGAAGAATAGGTATGCCCATTGGCTGCTACCAATAATAGTTAAAGGGCGAAGGCGAATGATTAGCTTACGGCATCGCCTTTCCCCTTTCTCCGTTCATTGCATGGTCTCGGTAAGCGGTGCTACATTTTCCACATCATAATTTTTCCAGGCCAGCTCTGGTTGACGCGTGTATGGCAGAAGATCGTATGACGGAGGAGTTTGCGGGACGCCGCGTGGCGCTCGGCGTGAGCGGCGGCATTGCCGCTTATAAAGCCGCCGAAGTCTTGCGCGGCCTGCAACGCGCCGGATGCGTTGTGCGCGTGGCGATGACGCAGCGCGCCTGCGAGTTCATCACGCCCCTGACGTTTCGCGCCCTCTCAGGCTCGCACGTCATCGTTGATGATTACGCCCCGGACAATCCCGATCCGATTGCTCACATCACGTTTTCGCAATCGGTCGATCTCTTCCTCATCGCGCCCGCCACCGCCAACATCATCGCTAAATTTGCCAACGGCATCGCAGATGATTTCATCACTTCGACCTACCTGGCCTCGACTGCGCCAGTCGTCATTGCGCCGGCCATGAACACGACGATGTGGAATCACCCGGCGACTGAGCGCAACCTGAAGCGGCTGCGCGCCGACGGCGTACGCATCGTTGAGCCGGATACGGGCGAGATGGCCTGCGGCACTATCGGGCCAGGTCGTTTGAGCGATCCTCAGATGATCGTTGCTGCCGCACTTGCCACCCTGCGAGAAAGAGCAGAGGGCGGCGTGCGCGACCTCGCGGGCGAGCGCATCCTGATTACAGCCGGGGCGACGCGTGAAGAGATTGACCCTGTGCGCTTCCTCTCGAATCGCTCGTCGGGGCGGATGGGATTTGCGCTCGCAGAAGCGGCGCGCGAGCGTGGCGCTCAAGTGACGGTCGTCGCGGGCACGACTTCCATCCAGCCGCCCGCGCAGGTTCGTCTCCTGCAAGTCACTTCGGCGGAGGAGATGCGCGAGGCCGTGATGAAAGAGATAGTGTGGGCGACCGCTTTCATCGCTGCCGCCGCCGTCTCTGATTATCGTCCGGCAGAGCGCGCCGTTGAAAAGATCAAGAAGGAGGAGGCCCCTCTCACGCTCAGGCTTGAGCCGACGCCGGACATCCTCGCCGAAGTCGCGGATGCCCGGCGAGACGGGCTTCTCATCATCGGCTTCGCCGCAGAAACAAACGATCTCGTCAAGCACGCGCGCGAGAAGATGGAGCGCAAGCGCCTCGACGCCATTGTCGCCAATGACATCACGCGCGAGGGCGCGGGCTTTGATGCCGACACCAATATCATCACGCTCATCACACGCGACACAGCGGATGCCCCAATCGAGTTGCCGATTATGTCCAAGCTTGCTGCCGCGCATCGCATCCTCGACGCCGTTGCGCGCCTGCGCCTTGGTGTGTCTAAAAAGAGGAGCGTAGTTGTTAAGTGAGTAGAGATTTAAACGCAAAGGACGCAAAGTACATCGCAAAGGAGTTGATACTTTGCGCGCCTCCAGCGTCTTCCTCCTTTGCGACCTTTACGTTTAAATCACCCCTTTTAGGAAGGTCTGCTTGATCGCATGAATTTATGAAAGATGATTCGCCTGCGAGTGAACTGCTCGCGCTGATGGAAGAAACAGGCGAGTACCTGTCTTACCTGCGCGAGCTTGGCGTTGAGACGGCAGCAGAAGAAGCTGCCAGCGTCGAACAGGGACAAGAGGCATCAATGTCCCCTCCGGCGCGTACAGAGGGAGGAGCTTCCGCCGCCGCGCCCGTGAATCATGCGGCGCTCAGGCGTCACGCGTCGGTGGCCGCGCAAAGGCTTCCGCCCCCTTCCAACGAGCCTGCTCAGGAAGCGGATGCGAGCCTCAAACGAGCTGCATCACAACAGCAAACGGACATGGCTAAACGAACGACCAAAAAATATCCTGACCCCGTACCGCCTCCACCGCAGGAGACTCTCTTTGGCGAGATTACGCCGAAGGACGAGGAGAGCTTGCCGCGCACGGGCGAGACGCTTGAAGACATACGCGCTGACATAGGCGAGTGCATGCGCTGCCCCCTGTGTCAGAGCCGCACGCGCATCGTCCACAGCGAAGGCAACCCGCAGGCGCGCTTGATGTTTGTCGGCGAAGCGCCCGGTGCTGACGAAGACGCGACGGGGCGTCCCTTTGTCGGTCGCGCCGGTCAACTGCTCAACAAGATCATCGAAGCCATCGGCATGAAGCGCGAGGACGTGATGATCGGCAACGTCAATCGCTGCCGCCCACCGCAGAATCGCACGCCGACAGGAGCGGAAGCGGCCACCTGTAAGCCTTTCCTCCTGCGCGAGATCGCCATCATCCAGCCTGAAGTCATCGTCGTGCTCGGTAACACGGCGATGAAAAACCTGCTCGACACGAAAGAGGGCATCACAAAGCTGCGCGGGAATTTTCAGGACTACCGTGGGATCAAGGTCATGCCGACGTTCCATCCAGCCTACCTGCTGCGCGACCCCTCTAAGAAACGCGAAGCCTGGGAGGACATGAAAAAGGTGCGCGACTATCTCGACGGAAAACTTAAACTTTAAGTACCGAGTACTGAGTAAAAGAAAGAGTTTTAACTTAGTACTCAGCGCTATTTTTTATGGACGCTGCGCAATCTTCTCTCTTCGATGAGACGCCGCCGGAGTCGAACGAGACGCTCGACGAAATCAATGCTGAGCTGCTGCGCCGTGCCAGGGCGATGCCGCAATTCGCGGAGCGTGTCTTCATCCTTGGCGAAGGGCCTTTGAGGGCGCGCGTCGCGGTCGTAGGCGAATCGCCCGGCCCACCCGACATAGATTCGGGCAGACCCTTCATGGGGCCAGCAGGCCAGATGCTGGAACGCATCCTCGGAGCTATCGGCCTCAGTCGCGAAGAGTGCTATCTCACCAACACAGTCAAGATGATCTGTAGCGGCGACGAGATCACGCCCGACACGCTCTCATTCTTTACGCCTTACCTTCATAGAGAGCTACGGGTCGTGCGCCCCAATGTGGTAGTCGCTTTCGGCAATACACCGACGCGCGCCCTGCTCCGCACGAAGAAGCCCATCTCGCAGATGCGCGGGGAGTTTCATGATTACGACCGTATGCAGTTGATGCCGACCTTCAATCCAGCCTACCTGCTGCGCGACCCTTCAAAAAAGCGCGAGGTCTGGGAGGACATGAAGAAGGTTCGTGCTTTTCTGGCTTCCCTCTGAACACTTCTTTCTGCTAAATGTAGATTTCCCCAGGTTAAGTTTAAGAAGATTCCGGGAGGTTAACAGATGGTGCGTCGTGTCCTGCTGCTGGTGGCAATCTGCCTGCTCTCATTTTTCTCGCTGCACGCTCAGAAGCGTCGCTTCACTCTCGAAGACGTTTACCGTTTTCAATCCGTCTCGGACGTGCACGTCTCGCCCGACGGAAGCTCTGTGATCTACGTTCTGACGACATCCGATCTTCCACGCGCGAAGCGTCTCAGCCAGGTCTGGATGATGGACGCGAGTGGTCGAGGCGCGCGACAGTTGACGCAGGGCGATAAAAGCAACAGTTCCCCGCTCTTCTCGCCCGACGGTAAATGGATCTCCTTCATCAGCGCGAAGGATAGCAACCTGTACCTGATGCCGATCAGTGGAGGCGAAGCCAGAAAGCTGACAGACATCTCGACGGGCGTGTCCGACCCGCTCTGGTCGCCTGACGCGAAGTGGATAGCCTTTTCGACAGATGTCTATCCGGAGTGCGGCGGCGATGATGCATGCAACAAGAGGATCGCAGAGGCCTGGAACGAAGGGCCTCTGAAGGCTCACATGGCGGACGATCTTCTCTATCGTCACTGGACGGCGTGGAAAGACGGCACGCGCACGCACACCTTTGTGGTCAATGTGCAGTCCGGCGAGACGCGCGACCTGACGCCGGGCAGCTTCGATGCGCCGACGTTTCAACTGGGCGGCCCGCTCCAATACGCCTTCTCGCCCGACGGCGCGGAGTTCGTCTACGTCTCCAATCATGATAAAGAGCTTGCCAATTCAACCAACAACGACCTGTGGCTCATCTCATTGACGGACAAAAGCCCCAGCCCACGCAACATCACAGCCGCGAACCCAGCTTACGACGGAAGCCCGAAATACTCGCCCGACGGCAAATACATAGCCTATCGCGTGCAGAAGCAGCCCGGTTACGAATCCGACCTGTTTCGCCTGGCGATTTATGATCGCGCCACGGGCACATCCACAGTCCTGACTGAATCTTTCCGCAACTGGATAGAGGATTTCCGTTGGTCTAAGGATTCAAAGACGATCTACTTCTCAAGCTCCGTCGAAGGACAGAACCCCATCTACCGGCTCGACCTCGGATCGCGCAAGACGACGGAGCTGCTGGCCGATAAGACTATAGACAGCTTCGATTTTTCGGCGGACGATAAAAGCCTGGTCTACATCAAGCGGTCTGTCTCAGAGCCCCCGGAAATCTATCGCGCCGACCTCGGCGGAGGAAAGCCGGGCACGGCCACGCGTTTGACGCACATCAACGATGCGATGGCCGGTGAAGTTGACCTTCGTCCCGTCGAACAGATGTGGGTCGAGAGCACGGACGGAAAGAAGATACACGTCCTGCTGGTCAAGCCTCACAACTTCGACCCCGCTAAGAAATACCCGCTCATCGTCAACGTGCACGGAGGCCCGCAGCAGATGTGGGGCGATGCCTTCCGTGGCGAGACGCAGCTCTTCACGGGAGCCGGGTACGTGATCGCCTTCCCCAATCCTCGCGGCTCGACCGGCTACGGCCAGGAGTTCACCGCGCAGATTTCCGGCGACATAGGCGGCCAGGTCTATCAAGACTTGATGAAGGTGACGGATGCCCTTGAGAGGCTGCCCTATGTGGACGCGTCGCGGATGGGCGCGATGGGATGGTCTTTCGGCGGCTACATGATGATGTGGTTCGAAGGCCACACGGATCGTTTCAAGGCGATAGCCTCGATGATGGGCATCTACGATTGGAGATCATTCTACGGGGCGACCGAAGAGCTCTGGTGGCCGCAATGGGATGTTAAGGGTCAGCCCTGGAATTCCGATAACTTCGAGAAGTTTTCCGCCTCCACCTATGTCAAGAATTTCAAGACCCCGGCGCTCGTCATTTCGGGCGAGCGCGATTACCGCGTGCCCTACACGCAATCGCTACAATTCTTCACCGCCCTGCAAAAGATGAACGTCCCTTCGCGGCTCATCATCTATTCGAACGCAGGCCACTGGCCTAACTGGTACGAGATGGTGCTCTATTACACAGCGCACCTTGAATGGTTTCACAAATACCTCGGAGGCGAAGCACCTCCCTGGACGACCGAGCAGTTCCTCAGAAATGCCGTCTTTGATCGCGCGAGCGGCAAGCGCCTCGCGGATGAGAGCGACGGCGCATCGAAACCCTCAAGGCCAGCGGAACAGGAGAAGAAGCCGGATCAGACGCACCCACCTGCCAACCCACAGGGCAAGCCCGACGCGAAACCGTGAAAGGCAGTAGACAGTAGACAGTAGTCAGCAGTCAGTAGAAAAGCTTTCGCCGGACAATCGTCAGTATGACAGCGACAGCGCCCGAAACGCGTCGCGTCTACTGGCTACTGTCTACTGTCTACTGTTTCCTGTCTACTTCTTTTCAATCTGCTTTCTGAGGTCTTCCAGATAGACAACCGGCTCTGAGGATTCATCTGCGAGATCATTGGAGAGGTTGGCGCGCCAGGCGATGACTTCGACGCGCAGGCCGAGCCCCTTGATGTATTTCAACGTTTCCAGATAGTCGCGATCCCCTGCCACGAGCATGGCCGTCTCGTAAGCCTGGTTGATGGCGAGGATCAGCATCTTCGTAGCCAGGCCGACATCGACGCCCTTTTCTGCCGGAACGGTCTCCGTGTGATCGCATCGGCTGCATGAGAGGGTCTTTCTTCCGAGCGGATAGAGCATCACCTCCCAGCGTAGCTGCTCCTTGAGGAAGGAATAGAAGCTGCTCTCGTTCGGCAGCGGCGGATCATGCTCGGAGGCGAAGAAGTAGGTCTGCCAGACCTCTTCATCCCGATCCAGATAGCGCGCGAACTTCTCCCAATCGATTCGCCAGCCCGCGTCCTGCTGTCCGAAGAAGATGTTAGCGTTGTCGATAAAGCAGATAGTCTTCCCGCGTGATCCCGCCATGTTCCGGTCACCCATTCCTCATGAGCCTGATACTTTGCCGAACGCTCGTGAATATAACACGCACTTGATGAGCGAAGGTAAAGAAACGGAAGAGGCTTAAACGCCAAGGGCGCAAAGGAAGAAGACGCAAAGGAACTGCTTCTACGCGTCCTTTGCGCGTCTTTTCTTTGCGCCCTTGGCGTTTAAATCGTTTGCCGCACATCCAAATCAAATCCGATCAATTAAAGCTCAAGGCAATAGCTCTTTCGGAATCGGATTGTCTGCACGCTCACCATCCCAGACGGCAGAGGCGATCCACCAGCGCGTGCCGTCGTAATAAAGCTCAAGGCTATTGACGCCGCGCGACGTGACGGGGCCATCCGGCTTCTGGCGCGTCTCGTAGGTGCTGAAGATGTGCGCGATGTTGCCGAACCTTCGTGTGACGCGATGAATCTCGCGTTCATAGAACCCGTCGCGCACCATGAAGTCGTTCGATTGGTCAACAAACGTCTGATGATCTATGATATTCGCGTAGGGCTTCGACTCTCCCTTTCGCACACCCGTCGCCACAAAGCGCATGCCCTGAATGTAGAGCGTACGGTCTCTAGCCCATTGTCGCGGTTGTCCCGCAGGCCCGGAGACCACTTCGTAAAAAGCCTTCATGATCCCGTCCAGCGTGGCGACATCTTCGGGTTTTGCCGCGATGCTCTGGACTTCAATGCGCGTCGGCTCAGGCGCTTTCACGCGCTGCTGCTGCTGCTGTGCGTAAACTGCGTTGGGAGACAGAGCGAGCAGCGCGGTCAGCAGAGCTGCCAGCCCGTAGGTCGAAAGAAATGAGCGCATGAGTTGTTCTCCTCTATTTTGTGTGTCGCTTGATTAAAGAGCTTGTGAGCGCGTTCCAAAATCCGGTTGTGCGGGTGTCATCACCCGACGATACAGAATGCCCTCACCGGAAATGTCCCGAATCCTTTGACCTTGACCGGCACGGCGAAGAATTTGAAGCCGTCATCGGGCAGAGAGCCGAGGCGGCATAGATGCTCGACGATGGGAATATCTTTCCCCAGAAGTATCGAATGGGCGGGTCTAGATCCGTCTCGCGTATCGTCTATGTTATAGGAATCTATGCCGACCAGCCTGACGCCGGAATCCGCCAAAAACCGCGCGGCATCCTGTGTTAAAAAGGGATTCCCCTCGAAATACCTTTCAGTTCCCCAGTGAGCATCCCAGCCTGTATGCACCAGCACCGCCTTGCCTCGTATGTCAGCCCTCTGAAAAAGGGTTGCGTCGATACCCTGGCCTGCGGAATTCAGGGCTCGAAAGCAGACGCCGTCCAGATTGGCAATTGAGGAAAGCTCCAGTTGCGACAAATCTTTCCCTTCGGCGTAGCGATGAAACGGCGAGTCCATGTACGTCCCCGTATTCGCCACCATCTCGATTCTCCCGATGTGGAACTCCGTCCCTTCCGTATAGCGGCTGCGCGAATCTTCGCGGCTCAGAAAGTCCGAGATCAGGGGCGCGGGCAACCCCTTGTAAGTTATCATCCCGTGCTCTACATCGTGGCTCACATCGACGAGTGCCGGGCTGTCATGGCTGATTGTCGTCACGGTCGCCTTTCGCCCCCTTGCGATGCTCAGACAGTGCTGGAAGAGCAGGCATCACGCCCCGATCAGGACGAAACGGGTGGCTAAACGCAGAGGACGCAAAGGGAAGACGCAAAGAGCGCAAAGAAGACCATCACTGCGACCTTTGCGAATGTACTTTGCGTCCTCTGCGTTTAAATCTCTATTTGGACATTTGCTAACTCTTCCCCCTAACTCATGCGCGCCTACATCTTCCCTGCCTTCCAGTCTGCGAGCCGCTTCTCCAGGCGGGTGGTGTCAACTTTGTCCGCTTTGCCACGCTGGATTGCCTTCTCGGCGGCGGCGAGCGCCTCATCTTTGCGGCCAGCCGCGTACAGCATTTGCGCTCTGGCAGAGAGATTCTGGTAGGTCTCCTTGACCTTGATGGACTGGTCAGCCCAGCGCAGCGCCTCGTCCCACTTCTCGTCGTTAGCGTACTGTCTGGCGACTGCCAGAGGAATGTTCCAATCAGTGGGGTTGGCGGCCACGGCGGCGTCTATCTTGGCGCGCATGAGCGCCTCCACGTTCGGCACTTCGACCGTGAAGGGCACGTTCACTTTCTCCCAGCGGATGTTGACCTGCGCGGAGGTCGGCGTGACTAAAGGGATGCTGAAGAGCAGCCACTCCTGATTTTCTGCGACCTGTTCGGGCTTGGCCTTGACGCGCAACGCGTCCTTCTTCTCGTCATAGTTGAAGCTGCCCCATTGATCCGCTTCACGGTTGAAGATGATCGTCCACTCCTGCTGGCCTGGGATGGTGTGGAGGCTGTAGGTTCCGGCGGGAAGCTTCTGCCCGTTAATCAACACATCATCTGTGACCGAGAAGGTGGTCGCCTCGTTAGCGCCCGTGCGCCACACATGGCCGTAAGGCACGATGGGGGCATCCTTTGCGCGACTGCTCGCGTCGTCCAGGGTCGCCGTGCCGCTCGCAGACGCGGCGGCGGCTGGCGGCGCGTCGCCCCAGATTTTACGCCCTTTCACTCCGGGGCGACTGTAGGTGATGGTCACGTCCGTGACGCCTATGGTCTGCATGACGCTGGCCTTCTGGCTCGGACGCGGGAGGCGCACAGACGGAGCCTGCGCCAAAGCATATTGCCCTGACCCGCACAGGATGACGAGCAGCAACAGGACGAAAGTATAACTGTAGAAACGTTTTAGCGGAATCATGTATGTATCTCTCCTTGTCACTCTTCTGATAAAAGCCGCCCTCGCATATGAAGGGATGGCCTCGATTCAAGCGGCTGTTGGAGCGCTGGTGGTCGCCTCAAGACGCGTGTGCACCGGGGGTAAAACTGTTTGAGCGCGCGAAGAGACCAGGTGCCTCGCAAAACCTCAGCAGCGTGGGAAGCCTAGCATGATGGCGCACACAAAGCGAATAGTATACAAATAGAGCCGAAAACCTAAGGTTTATCGCAATTTACCCGTCCGCCTGCGATGCAGATCAATAGCTATTCTGGAAACGCCGAACAAACCGCTTTAAAGCAAAATTCCACCCGATCATTTTGACTTTACGTTTTTTTTCCGATTGGGGTTGCATTGGGCCAGGGAAGTAGCATATACTGGGTTCAACTTGACGGTTGGTGAATCCTTCCGTCACTATTGGTTGCTGGGGTGAGGACAGTGACCAACATTAGAACAGGCGCGATAGCCCCAAAGCTGTCGCGCCTGTTCTGCTTTGTAATCTTGGATTGGGCAGTGGAGATCATAGGCCATAATACTTACGGAGCATATTTCATAGTTGCTTATAATAGTTGCGCTGTGACGCTGTTTTTTATACGATGACAATTAGCGCAGCGAACGTCGCATTTTTCAATCTCTCGCATGACGGTTGTTCATGCGTTTTGCGTAATCATTCGTGATATTTCGCCCGCCTTATTACCGCGAACATGGTCAAACTCTAGTACGAGTGGATTAGCTATCCCACAATCTACACAAGGGTGTGTAGATAGATAATCCCATAACAGTTTTCTATTACGTATCCTACGTTCACTGTTAGCTTTAATCGCCTTTTCGATGTAATCAGCTTTATTCCTTTGATAATGCCCAACCCGATATTGCTTCTGACAAGGTTTGCAAACATTACCAAACTTACCATCTTTGATAGATCTAAAGTTAAAATGTTCACGATCCAGCGGCTTCTCCTCTTTGCATAAAACGCAAATTCGTCTCATGCAGCCATACTACCAAAAGCATCAAAGTTGCTTGGAAACTTGCAAATTAAGAGGCGAAGAGGAAATGCGGACACCCGCGTCTACCCACTCAAGAGATGGCAAACACCGGGTGCTGGCTCTAAAGCAGGCTTGGTCTGTCGCTCTGGCTGTTGAATTTATTGGAGCGCGAGACGGGGCTTGAACCCGCGACACCCGGCTTGGGAAGCCGGTGCTCTACCACTGAGCTACTCGCGCTCAAAGAGTGACAATTATCGGGATGAATGCAGAATTCTTTAATCACACTACATTCACTGCTGTCAACGACAGTGAAAAGATAATCAACATCGCGGCTGGCTGTCAAATCTATTCCAGATAATATAAAACTGCGAAACGTTCAGCCTGATTTTTCGATCAACTCGCGCGCCACCGCGCCGAGTCGCCCCGTATCCTCCGGCTTACGCAGCCAGCCCTGCGCGCCCGCCTTGATTGCTTCATTTTCATCAAGCAGCTCGGCGAAAGCCGTGTAGAAAAGGATCGGCGTCTGCTGGTCGAAGCGACGGATTTCGCGGCACAGCTCAAGGCCGTCTTTATCGGGCAGGCCGATGTCCAGAAGAATCAGCGCGTAGGATTCGCTGCGCGCCAGTGAGAGTCCCTCATCAGCCGTTTGGGCGCACGTCACTGTAAAACCGTCCTGCTGCAAACTGAACTCGACCAGATCACGCGTGTCAGCGGTATCCTCTACAAAAAGAATCTGTCGGGCAAGGTTCTCCATTTTTGTCAGCTCCCATTATCAAGTAGACAGTAGTCAGTAGCCAGTAAACAGTAGAAAAGAAAATCCTGTGATGCTTTTTCGCACTTAGTCTCTTCATCCATAGTAGACAAAAAAGCGCCGCGCCCTGCTTTCTTTCTACTGGCTACTGACTACTGTCTACTGTTGAATATACCTTCGCATCAACTCCGTCCAGCGTCCCTGCGCTTTGAGAATTATTTCAGTGACTTCGCGCACAGCGCCATATCCGCCCGGAAGTTTTGTCACATAGTGAGCGGCGGCGCGCGTCTCCTCAGTCGCGTCCGAGACGGCGAAGGCCAGTCCTGCGCGCTGCATGAGCGGGATATCCGTCACGTCGTCACCCACGAAGGCTGTCTCCGTCTCTTTCACACAGGCTTCGGCCAGCAGTTGCTCGTAATCCTTGAGCTTGTCACAAGAGCCCTGGCGCAGATAAGCGATGCCCAACTCCTTTGCGCGTCGCTCAAGGGCGCGCGAGGTGCGCCCTGAAATAATCCCTGAGCGCAAGCCAGCGCGGTGAAAGAGCACCAGGCCGTGGCCGTCCCGCGTGTGGAAAGTCTTCTGTTCGTCGCCGTTGTCAAGCAGGATCAGGCGTCCGTCCGTGAGCACACCGTCGCAATCCAGCAGCAGCAGTTGGACGCGCGCCGCGCGCCGCTCGATCTCCGCGATGTCGTACGTAGAGGACATCAATGCACCTCGAAGAACTGTATATCGGCGAGTCTCCAAGCCCCGCCCACACGCGCGAGAATCAGCACGGCTGTGCCGGACTGCTCTGTCCCTAACTGTTTGATGTTGAGGCTCACATCGGCAGCGAGGCGATTGGCGTCCAGGGCTTCTGTGCGCAGCACGCGCGTCTGCCACAGATCGGGCTGGCTGCCGACAATGCCCTTGGAGAAGGCCGTCAACTCCCCCGGTATGATGAGCGCGTCGATCTCAGTCTTTCTCCCGCCCATGATCACCTGATCGAGTTGCGCGATGAATTTCTGTGCCGAATCATCGGGCGCAGGCGACGCGTTGGCAGCCGTTTCCGCCTTGATCCGCCCGGCTCGCGCAGTCGTAGTCGATGCGTATTCGGCGTCGGCGCGAGCCCCTTCGTTAAAGCGGCGCGCGGCTTCCGCCGCCTGCCCTTTGCGCAAAGCGATCTCCCCCAGACCGATGCTGCCCCAGGCAAGCGTGGCCGGAGTCGGCAGGCTCTCGTCAAGCGCGGTGCGAAACTCCTTTTCCGCTTCATCCTGTTTGTTCTGCGCAAGCAGTACGCGTGCGAGCAGGATGCGCGCCTCCTGCATGCGCGGCGCGGAGAGGAGCAGCTCGCGCGCGATTGATTCGGCGCGCGCATAATCCTTGCGCGCAAAGAGACCCAAAGCTTCGGCCAGATCATCCTGCGTCGCACGCGTACGCGGGGCAATATCGTTCGAGTAATCGAGTTGCGGGTAGAGCTTATCCGGGTCAACTTCCGCGCGCACGACGCGCGCAGAGGTTTTAAAGATCGCCTCGCCGAAATCTCGCGCCGGGACGGTCGCCTCCGCCGTCACACGCTCGCCGCTCGTGGTCGTCGCCGCAACCGTCACGCTTGCATCGTAGGAACCGAGATTGCGCAACGCCGCGACCCAACTTCCGCCACGCTGTTGCGGCAGCCCGACCATCAAGTCCATGTCAGTCGGCTGGTCCAGACCTTGATCGAGAATGCTTTTCAAGCCCACAGCGCCGCCACGCTCTGAGAGCGCGGCGCGCAAAGAAGCGAGCGTTAATCCTGCGGAGTCGGTCTTTCCATTTTGCAGCGCGGCGCGCACCACGCCGATGAAGGCGTCGTGTCCGAGAGCGCGATCAACGAGCCGCCAGATCATCGCCCCCTTGTTGGCGACTGAAGTGAAGTAGGTGGCCTCAAGCGGCGTCGCCTGCGAGAGCGCTGCATCGCGCCGTGCGACCGAACTGTAAGCCGCGCGCTGGCGCATATGCTCTGCTTCTGCCGCTTCGCGTCCAAACTGTTTCTCTATGAAAAGATTCGCCAGGTGACGCGCGAGGCCGTCGCGCAAGACGCCTGATCCCTCGCCGCGCAAGGGGGTCGCCCCTCCGATCCATAAACGCGCCACGCCTTCGGCAATCAGCAGGACGGTCGTCGAGTCTATCTTCGAACGGCGAAACGCGGCAGCATCCAGAAGCACTGTCCCGGATTCGCTGAACCCACCTCCTCGCGTGACGGAGACTAACCTGAGAGGAGCATCAGGAGCTTCGCCGAGCAAGCCAGCGTAAAATGAGCGCGCGCCAGCAGCCAGCGCCATCAAGCCTTCGGCCTGTTTGCGCTCCTCTGCGGTTGCGCCTTTAGCGAGGAAGGCGCTGACGCCTCGCGCATCACTCGCGCCTTCCAACACATCCCAGGTGCCCGTCAGAAAGAAGGGCTGAGAATTGAGCGTCTGCTCGAAGGTCTGGCCGTTCGACTTGCCTGAAGAGACAACCGTCTCGCCATTTGCCGTATTGACGGTTAATTTAAACGGAGCGGTGTCTGCGCCGCGCAGGGCGAACGGGGTGTTGGTTGCCGGATACCAGAAGGAGAGCGGAAGAAACTGGCTTCCCGCCCCGGAGATGGCCGCCAGGCCTGAGTTCGCTGCAACCGGCAAACGATAATCCACGCTCACCTGAACGGTCGCGTCCGGCGCAGCGGCAGATGGAAGCGTGATCGTCACGCGTTGAAGATTGGTGCGCGGCTCCGGGGCCGAACGAAACGTGGCAGTTGCGCCGCCCACGCTCGCCGACTTGATCTCTGCCTGCGGGTCTATGCGCAGGCTGAGAGTCGAGCCAGAGCCGCGCCCCACGTTGCGCACCGCAAGCTGCGCGCGTCCCTGTAGGCTGCGCTCCCCTGTAGCGGGCACGGTGGCCGTGATCTCGAAGCGCGTCACCTGCCATGCGACGCTCGCCGCGTCCTGCCCCGACACGATGGTCGCCGCCGCGAGCAGGATGAAGAGAGAAAGAGGTGGAAAAGATCGAAGTTTTTTCATTAGCTGCGAGTATTAAACTAGAAATATATGAATCAAGTATCTTCCTGCATAATCAGCGCTGCTTACGTCTCATTCTGCGCTCTCTGCTTGCCCCGGACGAGCGCGTGAATGTCGCGCAGCATCAAGAGCAGCGCCTCCAGACGCGGCAGTGGCAGCATGTTCGGGCCGTCGGATGGTGCGCGCTCCGGCTGGTCGTGCACTTCCATGAAGACTGCATCGACTCCACAGGCGACCCCTGCGCGCGCGAGCGGTTCGATGTACTGCGGCTGCCCGCCGGTTGCATGTCCCAATCCTCCCGGCAGTTGCAGAGAGTGGGTGACATCAAAGACGACGGGCGCTCCGTACTCGCGCATGATGGGGAAAGCGCGCATGTCCACCACCAGATTATTGTAGCCGAAACTGACGCCGCGCTCCGTCAGTAGCAGCTTTTCACACCCGGCGGCGCGCGCCTTCAAGACGATGTTGCGCGCATCCTGCGGCGCGAGGAATTGTCCCTTCTTCACATTGACGGCGCGCCCCGTACGCGCGCAGGCTGTGACGAGATCGGTCTGACGCGAAAGGAACGCGGGTATTTGCAGGATATCTGCGACCTCAGCGACCGGCTCGACCTGCGAAAGCTCGTGCACATCTGTCAAGACGGGCACACCCGTCTCCTCTTTGACGCGCCTGAGCACATCCAGACCCGCTTTCATTCCGAGGCCCCGAAAGCTCTCTATGGATGAGCGGTTGGCCTTGTCGAAGGAGGATTTGAAAACGTAATCAAGCCCGGCCTCGCGTGCGCGCCCCATGCACTCGCGCGCCATCATCAAGGCATGCTCGGTTGATTCGATGACGCACGGCCCGGCGATGACCGTCAGACGGCCATCGCCAAACGTGGCGTTGCCGACGCGGAATGCCTGTACAGGCGACTCTTCTCTATTCGGGCTCATTCAATTTCGATTCCTTTGGCGCTTATCAGATTGCTCCATCACCGGCACGGCGCGTGTCTATTCTAAAACGGCTTCTTAAAGACTTTCTTGATCTTACCGAACACCTTGCCGACCTTCGAAGGCTGCTTTGGCTTCGCGGCGGGTGCTGGCCTGCGTGATCCTTGACCCCTGTCGCGCGCGGACGGCTGCTTCGGCGCAGTCTCCTTTTCAGCAGGCGCGGGCGATGGGCTCGCTGATGGAGCGACCTCCGGCAGGCCGACCTCCGAAGCGGCGGGACTCTCGACAGCAGTTCCGGCAGCGTGGCTCGCAGGTGACACGTATGTGCTCGGAGAACGCATCGCAATGACGGCGAGGATGACGACCAACAGAACAAAAGCAGCCAGGCCAATGTAGGTCAGCACGACGGGCTGTCTGGCCCACTTGAGCCAGGCAGCTTTTTGCCCGTTCGGAATTTTCGCAGGCGATAAAAGGGTCGGTTCTGTGTGGAGCAGGTCGGCGGTGGCAGGGGAAGCGCTTGCAGCCTCCGCTTCCGCCGCTAAAATCTTCTCATTGACGGCGCTCGCGCTCAGGAGAGCATCGCCGGAGGTGGCCGCGCGCCTTTCTCTGAGCCGCGCTATATCGACCACGAGGCGCCCCGATGGCGTCTCGGTCGCTGTGCTGCGCAGCGTCTCCAAGGTCGGAGCGCTGTGTCCGGCGGCGTGTTCAAGTCCGAGCCGCTCGGCCATGCCATAAAGCTCCTGTCGAAACTCGCCTGCATCCGCAGGTCTATCCTCCGGTCTTTTTTCGAGCGCGTGAAGAACCACCTCTTCAAGCTCCACAGGAATTGAGGCGACAAAGTCGCGCGGCGGTCGCGGTATCTCGGTCGAATGTTTCATGGCGACGGCGAGCGGCGTCGAACCCGTAAAAGGTGTCGTGCCCGTCAGCAGCTCGTAAAGGATGATGCCGAGACTGTAGACATCCGAGGCGGGCGTTAGTCGCCGGCTATCGCACTGCTCCGGCGACATGTAACGGGGCGTCCCGATCATCACTCCGACCTGCGTCAGCGTCTGCGGATCATCGTCTTCATCGAGAGCATCGGCGGCCAGCTTGGCGATACCGAAGTCGAGCACTTTGATGATCGGGGGCGCATGCTTGCGCTGGACGACGAAAATGTTCCCCGGCTTTAAATCTCGATGAATGATCCCGGCCTCGTGCGCCGCGTTAACCGCCGCAGATGTTTGCAGCATAATAGAGACCGCGCGCGCCGGATCGAGCGGGGCTTCGCGCGCCAGCACCTCGCGAAGCGAGCGCCCCAGTAGCAACTCCATGACGATGTAAACGAAGCCGTCGTCCGTGCGTCCGAAATCCGTGACCGCTACCGCATTCATGTGTTGGAGACGACCGGCGGCGCGAGCTTCGCGACGAAAACGCTCCTGCGCCTCTTCGTCCTCCACGAAACGCGGATTCAGGACTTTGATCGCCACAGGTCGATCAATTAAAAGGTGCGTCGCACGATAAACCGTGCCCATGCCGCCCTGCCCCAGCCGCTCGTCCAGCCTGTACTTGCCGTCAAACGCGCGCCCGATCAAAGGGTCTACAGGAATCTCTGCCGCCACGGTCGAGTCCGCCTGCAAGGCATCCCCATCCTCCGGGCACACCTTGACCTCATCCGTGTAATGACGACCGCATGTAGGACAGTGAAGCATAACTTAAGGGATGAGGGATGAGGGATGAGGGATGAATAAGAATTTAATGTGCGTCCGGTTCATCCCTTTGGCTTCATCTCTCAACGATTAGCTCTCCCTTTTGCTTTGACGTTTTTGACCATCGTGACAAACATAGCTATCAACTCTTCAGCTTCGTCATGTAGCGGCTTGAGGCGTTCTTCTGTAAAGAAGCCTGCTTCAGACACTAGCTCCAACCAGTAGATAGTTTCTTCGAGTTCTTGCAATGCGCCCTCAATCTTATTGATGAAGTCAGCATCTGATTTGGCCCGGCATCCTTCATGGTAATGCGCACCAACTGATGTGCCCGAACGTATTAGTTGCTTGCCCAGAATTTGTGCGTCGAGACTCTTAGGCAGCGCTGCATAGAGCTTGATGATACGAAGGGCAAAAGCTTTCGTCCTCGCTCTCAAGTCTTGCAACCCGCCTTCAATCATCCCTCATCCCTCAGCCCTCATCCCTTCGTTAGTCGTCGCCCGCCACACCCGCGCGCTCGTGCTCGTGAGCGATTGTCTCTGTTTGATTGATCTTTTCGACAGAGGTCTCGTTGCGCAGGCGATTCTCGTAGGCGGCGCGAACGAACTGCGCAAAGAGCGGGTGCGCTTGAAGGGGCTTCGATTTGTATTCGGGATGAAACTGGCAGCCGAGAAACCAGGGGTGAGTCTCGCGTGGCAGCTCTATCATCTCGACAAATTTTCCGTCGGGTGAGATTCCGCTAAACACGAGCCCTGCGCGCTCAAGCGTCTCGCGAAACTCCGGGTTGAATTCAAAGCGGTGGCGATGGCGCTCTCTGATTTCCGCCGCGCCGTCGTAGACCTCGCGCGCCAGCGACCCTTCAGCCAGCAGGCACGGCCATGCGCCGAGCCGCATCGTGCCACCCAACTCTTCGACGTTGACCAGATCGCGCAGCTTGAAGATGACAGGGTACGGCGTGTCCGCATCAAACTCCGTCGAGTCCGCATCCCTGAGCCCGCACATCGAGCGCGCATATTCGATACACGCCGTCTGCATCCCCAGACAGATGCCGAAGTAGGGGGTCTTTGAGCGTCGTGCGTAGGCGATGGCCTTGATCATGCCCGCCACGCCGCGCTTGCCGAAGCCGCCGGGCACGAGAATCGCGTCGAAGTCGCGCAGGCGATCTTCGTAGTCCTCCTCCATCAACTCTTCTGATTCGATCCAGCGCACGTCCACGCGCAGGTTGTTGGCGACGCCCCCATGCGTCAGGGCTTCGCGCAAAGATTTGTATGAATCTTCAAGCTCGACGTACTTGCCGACGATGGCGATGGAGGTTGATCCGGCGAGCGGCTCGCGCACCGTGTTGACCAGCTCGCGCCACTCGGAGAGGTCTGAATGCTGTGCGCGCTCGCCGAACTGGAGCCTATTGACGATCAGCTCGTCCAGGCGCTGCTCGTGAAAAGCGAGCGGCACATCGTAGATCGTGTCAACGTCCTGGGCGCTGATGACGGCCTCTTCCTTGACGTTACAGAAGAGCGCGATCTTGGAGCGTAGGTCGCGTGAGAGCGGGCGGTCAGAACGGCACATCAGGATATCGGGCGCGATTCCGATCTGCATCAGCTCGCGCACGGAATGTTGTGTCGGCTTGGTCTTCTGCTCCCCTGCGGCGGCGATGTAAGGAACGAGCGTGAGGTGTATGAAGAGCGCGTTGCCCGCGCCCTCTTCGTTCCCCATCTGGCGTATCGCTTCGAGAAACGGGAGCGATTCGATGTCGCCGACCGTGCCGCCGATCTCGACGATGACGACATCCGATTGATCTTTGCTGGCGACGGCGCGCACAGCCTCTTTGATCTCGTTAGTGATATGCGGGATCACCTGAATGGTCTTGCCCAGGTAGTCGCCGCGCCGCTCTTTTTCAATCACGGAGAGGTAGATTCTTCCGGTCGTCCAGTTGTTCGCCTTCGAAAGCTGCGCGTGCGTGAAGCGCTCGTAGTGTCCCAGATCGAGGTCTGTCTCCGCGCCGTCGTCCGTGACGAATACTTCACCATGCTGAAAAGGCGACATCGTGCCCGGATCGACGTTGATGTACGGATCGAGCTTCATGAGCGCCACACGCAGGCCGCGCGCTTCGAGCAAGCAGCCGATAGAAGATGCGGCCAGCCCCTTACCCAGACTGGAAACCACGCCGCCCGTCACGAAGATATATTTAGGCATCGCTCTCCTCAAAAATAAAGATTTGTCAGTTGTCAGTAGTCCGTGGTCAGTTGTTTGTGTAGCGCTGCTTGCGTCCTAAAAGATTCAAGTACGGGTGGCGAAGCAACGGACTACTGACCACGGACAACGGACTAATCTTTTTCGCCTTCGCCCGATTCCTGCTCGCCGTCCAGATACCCCTGGCGAAAATCCTCCTGCACAGCCGCAGCCTTCTCCGCCGCCGGGTTAAGCAGCTTCTGTATCCCCGCCAGTCCGGCGCTCAGCACTCCCCGCCCCTCGTTGGCACGCTTCTCAAACTCTTCCGGCGTCACCTCGTAGGGTTTGCCGAGCGCCGCCAGCCCGCAGACCGCGCCCACCAGAATAAGTGTGATGACGCCAAGCCCGATCCAGTCGCTCATAAAACAGCAGATATTAGATGCTAGATGCTAGTAGCTGACTTTTAACTGACATCCAGCATCTAGCATCTAGCATCTTTCCTCATAATTGCGCGTACGCGCTCCAAATCTTCTATCGTATCCACGCCGATTGAAGGCGTCTCAGCTTCGATGACTTTGATGATGACGCCGCGTTCCAGGGCGCGTAACTGTTCCAGCGATTCTGTGCGCTCAAGCGCGGATTGCGGCCATCCTGTGTATTCTAGCAAAAAGCTGCGGCGGTAAGCATAGAAGCCCGTGTGTTTGCGAAAAGACGCGACGAGCGACGGATCATCTGCGAGAGCCCGTTCGAGCGTCCCCTTCTCGCGCACGGCGTCGCGCGGGTAAGGTATCGGCGAGCGCGAGAAATAGAGCGCCCTCCCCTGTTCATCGACGACGACTTTGACGACATCAGGGCTCAACACTTCCCTCACCTCCGTCATCACTTCACAACTCGTCACGATTGACGCTTCCGGCGACCTCAACAACTCGTCCACCGCCAGCTCAATCGTGCGCGGTGAGATGAGCGGCTCGTCCGCCTGTACGTTGACGATCACGTCTGCATGTTCGAGCGTGGCGGCGGCCTCTGCTAGGCGGTCGCTGCCGCTCGCGTGATCCTCTCTCGTCATCAAGGCTTCAAATCCGGCTTCGCGCACCACATCGCAAATGCGTCGATCATCTGTCGCCACGATAGCGCGCGCGACGTTGCGTGCCGCCTGCGCGCGCTCCACCACCCACAGAATCATAGGCCGCCCGGCAATCTCAAGAAGCGGTTTGCCGGGTAAGCGCGTCGAAGCGTAGCGAGCGGGAATGATTGCGACGGCGTTTGTTTGAGGGTCTGAAGCCGTGTTATCCACGGGACAACACGATAACCCGCGCATGCGCCGAGTGTCAACGAAGGGATGAGGGCGGAGGGATGAGGGATGAATAAGAAAGGCTTGTTTGCTTTCTTTTCATTCATCCCTCATCCCTCATCCTTCATCCCTTCGTTGACAGCCGCGCACATGCAGGCTTACCATGCCAGTTCCGTTACACTTCTGGTTCAAATGCTCTCTATGTACTCCATTCTTACTGGTAACAAAGGTTAATGCCGCTCAGGACGACTGAGAACATTATCGAGCTAGTCGGCAACACGCCGCTGCTTTACCCGGGGCATTTCTGTCGGCCACCGCGCGCAGACATTTACGCCAGGCTGGAGTGCAGAACTCCCGGCGGCTCTGTCAAAGACCGCACAGCGCTCGGGATGATCCTGGATGAAGAAGAGTGCGGGGCGCTTCGAGCGTGTGCGACCATCATCGAGCCGACGGCAGGTAACACGGGAATCGGGCTGGAGCCCGTAGGCGTTGGGCGCGGATGCCATAAGGTTGAGGGCAGAGGGCAGTACCAGTTTATCCCTGGGAATTTCGACCGTGGGCTGGCAGATGAGATAATGATGATTATGGACGATGAGGCGTTTGCGACAGTTCGCCGCCTGGCCGAGACCGAAGGCGTGCTCGGCCAGGCGGCAGCTCAAAGGGAGCGGCGGCGGCCCCAGCCCTTCGCATCGCCGAATGTCCGGGCAAAGGCAAGCGCATCGTCACCGTCTTTCCTGACGACGCCGAGCACTATATGAGTCAGGGAATTTTAGATTAAAGTGAGCAGTAAGCAGTGAGCAGTAAAAACGCTTCTACTGCTTACTGCTTACCGCTTACTAATTTTATGGATTTCGCAACAACAGCAATACACGCCGGGCAGGAGGCTGATCCTACGACGGGCTCGGTCACTATCCCGATCTACCAGACCTCTACGTACGCGCAAGAGGGCATGGGCAAGCACAAGGGGTACGAATACGCGCGCACACAGAATCCGACGAGGGCGGCGCTCGAACAGAACATCGCGGCGCTCGAAGGCGCGCGTTTCGGCTACGCTTTCGCCTCCGGCATGGCGGCCATTGACGCGACGATGCGGCTCATCAAGGCGGGCGAGCACGTCATCGTCTCGGACAACACCTACGGCGGCACGTTTCGTCTCTTCACGCGCATTCTGAAGAACTACAACATTGAGTTTGATTTCATCGACACGTCGGATTTAACGGCTGTCGAAGCCGCCTTCAAGCCCAATACGCAGATGGTCTTTCTCGAAACGCCGACCAACCCGGTCATGATCGTGACAGACCTCCAGGCCGTCTCCGAGATGGCGCACCAGCGTGGCGCGCGCGTCGTTTGCGATAATACGTTTATGTCGCCTTACTTGCAGCGCCCGCTCGAATTTGGCGTTGACATTGTGGTGCATTCCACGACTAAATATCTGAACGGACATTCGGACGGGGTGGGCGGCATCGTCGTGCTCAACGACGAAGAGGATGCCAACCGGCTCGGTTTCGTGCAGAATAGCGCCGGGGCGATTCTCTCGCCGTTCGATTCGTGGCTCGTCTTGCGTGGGACGAAGACGCTGGCCTTGAGGATGGAGCAGCACGACCGTTCGGGGCGCGCAGTGGCGGCTTTTCTCGAAGAGCATCCGAAGGTGCAGAAGATCTATTATCCGGGGTCGCTCTCGCACAGACAGCACGACCTGGCGAAACGCCAGCAGAAAGGGTTCGGCGGCATGGTGGCTTTTGATGTCGGGCGGCTTGAGAGTGCGCGTAACCTTCTGGAATCTGTTAAGCTATGCACGCTCGCAGAGAGTCTGGGCGGAGTGGAAACGCTGATCTCGCACCCTGCCACGATGACACATGCTTCCGTGCTGCCCGAAACGCGCGACCGCCTCGGCATCACGGACGGACTTGTGCGCATCTCTGTCGGTATCGAAGATACAGATGATATTATTGCCGATCTGGATCAGGCTTTGAATAAAGTATAAAAGTACTGAGTACTGGGTGCTGAGTAAAAGCCACTGGCCTTCACTCAGCACTCAGTACTCATCACTCATCACTTTCTTATGATCATAGACCTTCACGCAAAATCTGACGTTGGTCGTGTACGGCGTGGTAACGAAGACAATTTCCTGCTGCTCGATCTCTCGACTGGCAAGACGTGGACGGGCTCGGACGGCGCTGAACCGCCCGCAGAGCTACAGCACATCGAACTGGGCGATAAGGGTTTAGTGCTCGTCGTCTCCGATGGGATGGGCGGGGCGCTGGCGGGCGACGTGGCGAGCCGGATGGCCGTCGAGGCCGTACGCGAGATGCTCGTCGGAAGCGACGCGGAAGATTCAGCCGGGTGTAGCGCCGAGACGCCGCTCGTCGATTGTCTGCGTAACGCGACCGTCTACGCCAACCTCGCGATTCATCACAAGAGCCAGGAGGACACGCGTTGCAGCGGCATGGGCGCGACCTTCACGGGAGCGGCGGTCAGAGGCGACACACTCGATCTGGTGCAGGTTGGCGACAGCCGCGCCTATATCCTGCGCGGCGATCACATCAAGCTGGCGACCAAGGATCAATCGCTCGTCCAGCAGCTCGTCGATGTCGGCCAGATCAGCGAAGAAGAGGCCGAGACGCACATGTTTCGCAACGTCATCCTGCAAGCCCTCGGCGCGCAAGGCGAAGTCACTCCCGTCACGGGTCGCATACGCATACGGCGTGACGACATGCTGCTGCTGTGTAGCGACGGTTTGTCCGGTAAGCTGCGCGCCGAAGATATACGGCGCATCGTGGCCGAGTCCGGTGATGACCTCGGAGCCGCGTGCAGCGCACTCGTGGCCGAAGCCAACAATCGCGGCGGCGAAGACAACATCACGGTCGTGCTGGCTAGGTTTACGGGTGATGAGCTGGCAGACTCAAGAAGCGAAAAGATTACGGTCGAGCTGCCTCCGCTTGAGGAAGACACGACACTCGGCGACGCCGAAGCCACGACAGAGAGTCCCTAAAAATAGTCCGTTGTCTGTTGTCCGTGGTCAGTTGTTGGTTGAGCTATTCGCCAGTTGAACCATCAAAGGCAACGTGCCACAGCGAAACGAGGGACAACTGACCACGGACAACCGCCTTTTAAATTATTGACAACGGCGCTTTCCATCAGTAACATCCGTCCCGTCTCTAAAGAAGACGCGTCGATTCGAGCCGGTTTTCACGTCCCCATCTATCCCATAGGCGGGGCAGACCGCTTCGGCATCAAATCTTTCAATCACGGCGCACTTCTCAATGGGGCTGTTCGCACCTTAAGAGGCGCAGCCCTCCTCTGGCAATACCGGCCATGCGACAAGCAAGCACCAGCCGGCCCTTTGCTCGAAATGATTTTTGTCTCTTAACCAGATGTTTTGCAATAAGCGCACTTTCGTTTCTCGTCTGGCTCGCTTCGAAAGCTCGACTTGATGGTCACGACCGCGCCAGCTTCAACGCGGTCGATAATAAAACGGGTTGATCCCAACCCCGACCCTTACTTCTTGCGCGCGGTGGGCTACGGCCTGCAATCCAGGCAAAGAAGCTCTGCCCATGAGCCGCGCAGGATCGATAATGAGGAGGAATTACCTACAATGTTTCGACGTGTAATCAACAAGAAAACAGCTTTTCTCGCGCTCAGCCTAGCGGCGCTCGCGATTCTGATCTTACCTATGTCAATACCGACCAGCTCTGCTGAGGGTATGACAGGCCAGGAACTTCTGAGCGTCACGCGCGTGGCACATGGGGGCAGCAAATATGCCCAATTAAATTATGTCACGGCATATAGCAGCGGCTGGGTCAATGTCGCGGCGGTCGTCTCAACGGGCGCGACAACTGTCGGCGGTATGATCGAAACCAAGCTTACCGTGACGGATTATCAGGATCGTGACCTGCGACGCCGGCTCGAAGTTGCCCCGGGCGGCCTGGTGACAGGCCCGACCTATCTGGTCTACACGGGAACCTCAGGCGGCGGCATGCTTGCCGGACAACCTTTCCGCGTGAGCGAGATTAACGCCTCGCGCCAGTGGGCGATGATGGGTTTTGGTACGCTCAATCGCGCCGTCGAAGGTTCACTTCCAGCCGTGCGCCAATCCGACCAGGGCTATGATTACGTGGTTGATGTGAAATTCAACCCGACAGACACTGTGCGCTACTTTATCCACAAGAACTCATTCCTGATCGATAAGGTTCAGACGCGCTACAACGGACGCTTGCTGGTCGAAGAGGATCGCGGCGATTACCGCGATATAAGCTGCATGATGTTCCCCTTCCACATCACCACGAAACTGAGCGGGCAAAGGCTGGCCGAGTTGACGATTGATCGTTACGACTTGCAGACTGCCGTGCAGCCTACAATTTTTATCTTACCAGGGGAATAAGAGGAACCAAACCGGACGATCTCTTACCCTTAACAAGGAATGGCGCGATCCGCTAGAAAGCAGATCGCGCCGTTTGATCGTAGCCGGGAAAATAAAGCGGAGATTTAACGCTCTCAGGCGCGCCAAGTATATCGACAAGGAGCAGATGCTTTGCGCGCCTCAGTATTTAAAGTTGTCTCTATCCGCTCTACGCACAAGGCGCAGAGACCTCTCGCGTCCCCTTAATCATGACTCGTCCATCAGCTAGCCTGACCAGAAATTTCGGGCTAATGTCGCCGGACGGGTTTTATCTATTGACGATTTCACGATTGGCGACCTAAGGCTTTTTACTGATTCTCGCTCTCCGGCAGTACTTTCTGTCGCCAATCAGGAATATGTTCGATGCGGCGCACGTAGATGGATGCGCCCTGTACTCTCTCGACCGCCACGCGGTCGCCTGCTTCCAGGGGCTCTTCTCCTTCCGCGGGGTAAGCCGTCCACGTTGAGCCATAAACTTTGACCGCACCTTCGTTGAGCGCGCCCTTGCTCGAAGTGACGACGGTACCGACCTTGCCCGGCAGCGCGTCAACGCCCGTCTTCAGATCGCTGCCCGTCTTCTCTCTCGAAAAGTAGTTGACGAAAATGGTGCGCGAGGCGGCGGTGAGAGACACAGAGACGACTGCGAAGATGAGAAATTGCAGCGCGAGGCTACTAACTCCGACTAATCCGGCGAAAGCTGCGGCCAGTGCGCCCACGCCAAACCAGAGGAGCACGAAGCCGGGCGTGAAGACCTCCGCGATGATGAGGATCACGCCCAGCACAGTCCATAGAATCCATGAAAGATTACCCATATCAATTTCGGATTGCGGATTAAAAGCTTTGAGAACATAAATCTCAGATTTAGGATTTCCGAAGCGCCAATCCGCAATCCGCAGTCCGAAATCCGCAATCCCTCTTATCCTCTAAGCATATTCTTCAAGACGAACCAGACGTTGGCCGGGCGTTCCGCCAGCCGCCGCATGAAATAAGGATACCAGTGCTTTCCGTAAGGCACATAGACGCGCATGTTATAACCGTCGCGCGCGAGACGTTCCTGTAGGTCGCGGCGCACACCGTAAAGCATCTGAAACTCGAAAGCCTCTTTACCGATCCCTTCACGCTTCATGTAACGGATCGTCTCGTTGATCATATTAGGGTCGTGCGTCGCGATCCCGTGATAGACGCCGGAAGATAGCAGCGCCTGCATGACGCGCACGTAATTCGCGTCCACATCTTTTTTGTCCGGGAAAGCGACATCCGGCCCTTCGTTGTAAGCGCCCTTGCAGATGCGTATGCGCGCCGGAATTTTCAGCAGATCGTGCACGTCGTCCATCGTGCGGCGCAGGTACGATTGCAGGACGATGCCGACATCGTTCAGGCCAAACTCCGCGCGCAGCCGCTTGAAGATGTCAATCGTGAGCTGCGTGACGTTTGATGCCTCCATGTCTATACGCACGAAGTTGCCGCGCCGCGCCGCGTCCTCCACCACCTGGCGCGCATTGCGATAGGCCAGTTCAGGATCAATCTCCAGCCCGAACTGCGTGAGCTTGATCGAGACGTTCGAGCGTATGCCCGTCTCGTCTATGCGCGACAGGATGCGCAGGTACTCGCGCACCTCCTCTTCGGTCTCGGCGGCGTTGGCGACCGATTCGTTGAGGTGATCGAAAGAGGCCGTACAATTTTTCGCGTTGAGCTCGCGAATGGCAGCAATGGCCTCTTCTATGTCCTCGCCCGCGACAAAACGCGTCGTCATCTTCTTGAAAGGGCGAAAGCGGCTCGCAAAGTCCTTGAGCCCTTCCTGGCGAGCTAAATATAGGAGTGCGCTTCTCGTGACCATCGTATTAAATGATGAATGCGGAATGCCGCAATGATGAATTAAAACAAAAAGCTCTTTTCTTAATTCCGCATTCCGCATTCCGCATTTGTTTTCCCTTTCGCTGTGATATGCTTGGCGACGCTTTTCTTCGCTTGGGTGGAGCCCGTAAGCCGAACTGCTGCTGCTGCTGCTCCGCCGTAGTTCGCTGAAACCGCAAGCGACCATACAAGGATCAAAGCTGAATGCGCTGGAAGCTGCTCTTGATCGCCTCGCTGCTTGCGACCCTGGTCGGCGCAGGCGCGACGCTCGGCATCATCATAGGAATCTTAGGCTCTCCCGCCCAATACACCGCGCCGGATGTGGCCGTCCTCGGCACGCTCGTTATTCCGGTCGCGGCCATTACCTTTGCGAGCATCTTCGTTTATCGCCACACGGCGCGGCGGCGCAAGCTTCAGGCGATGGCGACCGCGCTTCTCGCCACCATCTTGACGCTGACGGTCTTTATACTCAGCTCTATGCTCACTTCAAAATCTGTGCCCGAGACGCCGCCCGCACCGCGTCGCTACGGCTGAAGATGGCGGCAGCATAAGTGATGCCACGCCGCAGGCGCAAGAAGAAGAAGCCAGCCTCAACCTTCGCGCGCGCCCAGACCAATCTCCTTCTGCACGGGGCGCAGAGCATCTATGCAGAAGCGTATGTGCTCGTCCAGCTCGACGCCCAGCTCAGCGACGCCCTGGCGTATGTCGTCACGATTGACCGTCCGCGCAAAGGCTTTATCCTTCAATTTCTTCTTCACCGAAGAGACTTCCAGATCGTCAAGGCTGCGGCTCGGGCGCACCAGCGCGCACGCGACGAGAAAGCCACACAACTCATCCGTCGCAAACAGCGCCCGCGCCATCTGCGTGTCGCGCGGCACTCCAGTATACGTCGCGTGTCCCATGATCGCGCGAATGATGCGATCAGGATAGCCTCGCCCGCATAAAATATTTGCCCCCTTGAACGGATGCCCGCCTTCAGGATCAGGGAACATCTCGTAGTCGAAATCATGCAGCAGGCCGACCAGCCCCCATTCATCAACATCCTCGTCCGGCCCACCGTAGCGGTGCGCGCACGCACGCATCGCAGTCTCCACCGCCAGAGCGTGCTTGCGCAAGCTATCGCCCTTCGTATACTCGCACAACAATTCCCAGGCGTCGTTTCGGTCAGGCAACATAGTTAAGGGATGAGGGATGAGGGATGAGGGATGAAAGGGGATGAATGATTGATTCAATTGCGCTGTGCCTCAATCATTCATCCCTCATCCCTCATCCCTCATCCCTTCTTGAGTATTTCCCGCGAGATGACGATTCGTTGAATCTCGCTGGTTCCTTCGTAAATGGTTGTGACGCGCGCATCGCGGTACATTCTCTCGACCGGATAGTCGCGCGAGTAGCCGTTGCCGCCATGTATTTGCACGGCATCGGCACATACGCGGTTAGCCGTCTCCGAGGCGTAGAGCTTAGCCATCGCGGCGTAGAAGCCAGCCTGCTTGTGACCGGCATCTTTGAGGGCTGCGGCGCGCAAAGTCAGCAGGCGCGCGGCATCTGTTTCGGTCGCCATGTTGGCGAGCTTGAACTGAATGGCCTGAAACTCTGCGATGGCCTGGCCGAACGCCTGACGCTCTTTGGCGTATTTGAGCGCCTCATCCAGCGCGCCCTGAGCGATGCCTGTGGAGAGAGCGCCGATGCCTATGCGCCCGTTGTCCAGGCTGTTGAAAGCCACTCGCAGGCCGTTGCCCTCGCCGCCCAGCACGTTCTCTGCGGGCACGCGCACGTCTGCGAAACTCATCTCGGCGGTCTGCGATGCGCGCTGCCCCATCTTATGCTCAATGCCGGAGACGGATAATCCGGGAGTGTCGCCCTCGACGATGAACGCTGTGACGCCGTTCTTGCCTGCCTCTCGATCTGTAACGGCCATCACGATGTAGGTCTGCGCGACGCCGCCGCTCGTCACCCAGGACTTCGTCCCGTTGATGACGTAAGCGTCGCCGTCGCGTATGGCGCGTGTGCGCAGGTTGGTCGCGTCTGATCCAGCCTGCGGCTCAGATAAACAGAAAGCGCCGAGCGTTTCACCTCGCGCGAGCGGCACAAGGTATTTTCGCTTCTGTTCTTCCGTGCCGAAGCTGAGGATCGGATAGCAGCAGACGGAGTTTGTGACGCCGACGATCACGCACACAGAAGCGTCCGCACGCGCGATCTCTTCAAGAGCTAGCGCGTAAGCGACGGAATCGAATCCGGCTCCACCCCACTCCTCTGGAATAATCATCCCGAGCAGACCCAGCTCCGCCAGTCCCCTCAGTTGCTCGTGCGGGAAACGCGCCTGCTCGTCGTATTCATGCGCGCGCGGCGCGACTTCGCCAGCGACAAACTCGCGGACGCTCTGTTGCACCATCCGCTGTTCTTCGGAAAGCTCAAAATCCACTGATCCCGTACTCCTCTCTTTAGATTCGGAAAACTAGCACGGGAAAGCAATAGGAACAAGCCAGGGGCTGTTATCTATAAGAAAAGTTAGGCGCAGATGCACGCAGATAAACATAGATAAGACGGGAAAGCAGACAAGGTGAACAGGTGAAAGGGTAGGAGCAAAGTCTTTTGAACTTTCCTCCTTCCGCCTTCGATCCGTCTTTATCGGCGTGCATCTGCGGCTGCTTCCGCTACGGAAACTTGTCGCCTCTTTCACTCATCCATTACAATAACGGTGCGGTTTACTTGCTCTCTAAGATAGCCATGAAACCCCTTTTATTCACAGTCCTCGCGGCCTACGTGGTGGCAGCCATCCATTCCATCCTGGCCTTCGCCAACAAGCGCCGGGTGCTGGAGCGCGTCTCATTCGTCGCGCTCGTGTTCGGCTTCAGTGTGCACACCATCTCGCTCGTCACGGATTGGTTGAGAGACGGGCACTACCCGCTCTTTGGTCTGCGCGAGACGCTCTCATTTCTGGCGTGGACGCTGGTCATCGCTTATTTCCTGACGCTCGGGCGGTACGCCGCGCAAGCCCTTGGGAGTTTTACGCTTCCACTGGTCGCCTTGCTGACTTTCATCGCGAGCGTGACCCGTGGCACGACGCCCGCGACGCCCGACGCCGTGACCGAGAGCGGAGCCGCATGGCTCTTCCCTATTCATACGACGCTGCTGGTCTTCGCCTACGCCTCTTTCTTCGTCGTCTTCGCCGCGAGCGTGATGTACCTGCTGCAAGAGCGGGAATTGAAGCTCAAGACCTTCAGCGCTATCTTTCATCGTTTGCCGAGCTTGAGCACGGTCAACGACATTGCGACGACCGCCGCCGGAATCGGCTTCACGCTGCTGACGCTCGGCGTCATCAGCGGCATGATCTGGTCTTCGTCGCGCGACGGTCGCCTCTGGCATAACGATCCGAAGGAGATTTTCGCAGTCCTGACGTGGGCGCTCTACCTGGTGCTGGTGCATTACAGATACACGGCTCGCTGGCGCGGGCGCAAAGCCGCCTGGCTCGGCGTCGCCGGATTCGCCCTCGTCCTCTGCACCTTCTTCGGAGCGCGCCTGATGGGAGGCTATCACGTGTTTGGGTAAAAGAAGGAGACAGAAGACAGGAGACAGGAGACAGGAGAAGAGCGGGTTCCAGCCTTTCATTCTGTATTCTGTATTCTGTCTCCTGTATTCTGTTTTATGAGCATTATTCTCGTCGGACTCAATCACAAAACCGCGCCCGTGGAGGTGCGCGAGCGTCTCGCTTTTACGGACGAAGCGTGCGCAGCATCCTTGCGCGCGCTCGTCGATGGCGAGCTGGTACGCGAGGGATTGATCGTCTCGACCTGCAACCGCGTCGAAGTGCTGGCGGCGACAGCGGAAAAGGTAAGCGCCCCGCAGACAGCGCAGCACATCACACAGTTTCTGAGCCAGTCGCGCTCCATTTCCCACGAGTTTTTCAGCCACCACCTCTACAGCCATGCGGATGATGAAGCCGTGCGTCATGTGTTCCGCGTCGCCTCAAGCCTCGATTCGATGGTCGTCGGCGAGCCGCAGGTGCTGGGGCAGGTGCGCCGCGCCTACTCGCTGGCGGTCGAGGCGGGCACAGCCGGACGAGTCCTCAGCCGCCTCGTGCATCATGCCCTGCGCGTCGCCAAGCGCGTGCGTACAGAAACGGGCATCGCGTCCTCAGCCGTCTCGATCAGCTACATGGCTGTGGAACTGGGTCGCAAGATTTTCGGCTCGCTGGACGGTCGCACGGTGCTGCTCGTCGGCGCGGGCGAGATGGCAGAGCTTTCGGCGCGACATCTCGTCAACGCCGGGGCAGCGCGCGTTTTGGTGACGAACCGGACGGACGAGACCGCCCGCAAGCTGGCCGCAGAGTTTGGCGGCGAAGCGGTCGATTACGCGCGCCTGACTTCACATCTTTCGCGTGCCGACATCGTCATCTGCTCCACGGGCGCGCCCGATTACGTCATCACACAGGCTATTGCCCGCGAAGCGCTGGCAGAAAGGCGTCACGCCCCCTCATTCTTCATAGACATTTCCGTCCCGCGCAACATCGATCCTGCCATTGGCGGCATGAGCAACCTGTTCGTCTTCGACATAGACGACCTGGAAGCGGTCATCGCCTCGAACATACGCGAGCGCGAGCGCGAGGCCGAACGCGCGGAACTGATCGTCGATTCCGAAGTCATGCAGTTTCAGCAGGCGCTGCGTGCGCTCGACATAGGCCCGGCGCTCGGCGCAATGCGCGAGAAGATGCAGCAGATTGCACGCGCAGAGATGCAGCGCCAGCGCAATCGGCTCGGCAACTTGACGCCCGAACAGGAGCGCGCCATCGAAGCCCTGCTCATCGCAACCGTCAACAAAATCTCTCATCCCGTCATGCATCGCATGCGCCACTCCTACGACACGGGCGAAGAGGAAGACTTGCAGGCTTGGCGCGACATCTTCGGCCTGGAAGAATGAGCACAGCGGATCGTTGATTGGAGGCGAGGGCAAGGGGCTTTCGGGAGAGCTTCAAACTCTGACGTGCGCTTTCAGTTTTCTACAATCCCTGAACCCGAGCCCCTGTCCCCTATTTTTATGAAAGATTCTCTCATCATTGGCTCGCGCGGCTCACGGCTCGCGCTCTGGCAGGCGGAGTGGGTCAGAGCCACGATTGAAGCTCTGCACCCGCAGGTGCAGGTTCATATCGAGATCATCAAGACTTCCGGTGACGTGATGAAGGATGCGCCGCTGGCTCTGATCGGGGGCCGTGGCGTGTTCACGAAAGAGATTGAGGAGGCGCTGCTCGACGGTCGAATAGAGATTGCCGTACACTCGCTCAAAGACCTGCCAACGACGCTTCCGCAGGGGCTCTGTATCGCCGCCATCACCGAGCGCGAAGATGCGCGCGATGCGCTGGTGCTGCCTGATGGTACGTCAATCGAAGAGCCGTCGATCAAAAAGCTGCCGGAGGGCGCGTTGGTCGGAACGTCCAGCCTGCGCAGGCTGGCACAGGTAAAGCACCTGCGCTCCGATCTCGGGTTCAAGGACTTACGCGGCAATGTTGATACGCGGCTGCGCAAGCTCGACGAGGGTCAATACGATGCGCTGATACTGGCTGCCGCAGGGCTGCGGCGTCTGGGATTCGCGCATCGCATCAGCGCGCCGCTCTCAACCGCGGAGATGCTGCCCTCGGTCGGACAGGGAGCGCTCGCCATCGAGACGCGTGATGACGGGAGCGCGTTGCGGGAGCTTCTCGCGCCGCTCGATCACGCTCCGACGCGCGCCGCCTGTACAGCGGAGCGTGCGCTGCTTCGCGCGCTCGGCGGAGGCTGCCAGTTGCCCATCGCCGCGCATGCTGTCACCAGTGGCGACCACTTGCGGCTTGAGGGACTGGTCGCAGGCGTTTCGGGCGAGGTCATCATACGCGACGCGCAGGAGGGCGCGGCTTCGGATGCGGCGCGTGTGGGCGAAACCCTCGCGGCACGCCTGCTCGAATGCGGTGCCGAATCCCTGCTCTCCGGATTTAATTAAGACCAGGAATGGAACAGCCTTTAAGGGATCGCACGATCATCATCACGCGCGCGCTGGCGCAAGCGGCTGAGTTTGCCGACGCGCTGGAAGGCTACGGGGCGCGCGTCATCAGTTGCCCGGCCATAGAGATCGTCGAGCCGGAAAGCTACGCGCCGCTTGATGAGGCGCTTGAAAATCTTTACGGCTACGACTGGCTCATCTTTACGAGTGTGAACGGGGTCGATCATTTTCTGCGGCGTGTTGAAGCGCGCGGGCTTGCTGTTGGCGAGCTTGATAATTTACTCGTCTGCGCTATCGGCGAAGCGACGGCTGAGCGTTTGCGCGACGCGCAGGTTCACGTCGATCTTGTGCCGGAACAGTTCAAAGCCGAAGGAGTGTTTGCGGCGCTCGAACGCTTCGTCGGCGGGCGCGACTCATTGAGCGGCAAGAATTTTCTGATCCCACGCGCGGCCATCGCGCGCGATTATCTGCCGCACGCCCTGGAAGAGGCGGGCGCGCGCGCGGACGTGATCGCGGCCTATCGAACCATCGCGCCACAATCCTCAGAGCTTGGGCGTGTGCGCGCCCTGCTCGCTGGCGGCGCAGTCGATTGCATCACGTTCACCAGCTCGTCCACGGTCAGGAACTTCGCACAACTCTTCGATACGACTGACCTCGGCGAGCTGCTCGCAGGCGTCGCTATTGCCTGCATCGGCGACATCACCGCCGCCACAGCCGCAGAGTATGGACTGCACACGGATATTCAGCCTTCCGAATTTACGACGCTCGCGCTCGCCAGCGCCATCGCATCTTACTATGCCGCAAACCCACGCTCGTCCACTGAAACTTAAAATCGGCTGCCTGTGCTAAACTCGGATGTATGACGAAAGGACGGGTTCTAATCGTTGATGATGAACCGGCGGTAGCCGATGCCCTGCGCGAGATGATCAGTGCGTGGGGATACGAAACCGCCTCAGCAGCGGACGGCCTCGCGGGTCTCAAGCGCGCCGAAGATTTTCGCCCCTTCGTCGTCATCACGGACGTCCTTATGCCGCGACTCGATGGCTTCGGATTGCTGCGCCAACTGCGCGAGCGCTACCCGGAAATAGCCGTCATACTTTTAACCGGGCAGGGCTCGGTCGAGATGGCGCTGCGCGCCATACAGGAAGAGGGCGCGTACCACTATTTCGAGAAGCCGCTTGACTTCAACAAGCTGCGCATGGTCGTCGAGCGCGCCGTCGAATACGGCGAGGCGCGGCGCGAGAACGAATTGCTCCGCCGTCAACTGAGCGACCGGGGCGCGTTCGGCGAACTGGTCGGCGGCTCCGAGCCGATGCGCCAGATTTATGCGCTCATCGAACAGGTCGCGCCCTCTTCGGCGTCGGTTCTCCTGACGGGCGAGTCTGGCACGGGCAAGGAGTTGGTCGCGCGCACCATACATAACCTGAGCCCGCGCAGGAACGCTCCTTTCGTCGCGATCAACTGTTCCGCGATCCCGGAGACGTTGATGGAATCCGAGCTGTTTGGCCACGAGCGGGGCGCATTCACGGGCGCGGCCTCGCGTCGTCAGGGCTGCTTCGAGCTGGCACACTCCGGCACGCTGCTGCTGGACGAGATCGCAGAGATGCCCAACCTTCTGCAAGCCAAGCTCTTGCGCGTTCTGGAAGAGCGCACCGTCAGACGCCTGGGCAGCGCGCATGAGATTCCCGTCGATGTGCGCCTGCTGGCGGCCACCAACAAAGACCCGCACGAAGCTGTCAGGGCAGGCGCTTTCCGCGAAGACCTGCTTTATCGCTTGAATGTTATCACCATCGAGCTGCCCCCCTTGCGCCAGCGTAAGAGCGACATCCCGCTGCTGGCTCAACATCTAGTTACGCAGCTTGCGGAGCGACACGCTCGTCCGGCCCGCTTCCTGAGCCCCACAGCCCTCGAAGCCTTGCTCTCACACGACTGGCCCGGCAACGTGCGCGAGCTTCGGAACACCATCGAACGCGCCGTCATCATCTGCTCCGGCGAAGAGATCGAAAGACATCATCTCGCCCCTTATCCGGTGGATCAGCGTGCGCGCGTCCGCAGCGAAGACACGATCACGCTGCCCATAGGCACGCCCATCGACGAGGTCGAGCGGCAGATGATTCTGCGCACCCTGCAAAAGACCGACAACAACAAGACGCGCGCCGCAGAGCTTCTTCGCATCAGCCTGAAGACTCTACACAACAAGCTTCGCCTCTATCGTGACCGTGGGCTGATGACGGAAAAGGACAATAGTCAGTAGACAGTAGACAGTAGTCAGGAGCCAGTAGAAAAGAAAATCCGTTGATGTGGGTTCGTACTGAGCCTTTCAATCAGAGTAGACAGCGATGCGTGACGCTGCGGCTTTTATTTCTACTGACTACTGTCTACTGTCTACTGTCTACTTCCCTTCCCCCTTGTCAGCCGTCACGGTTTAATGCTATTCATCGCGGACATGTCGCGTGTGCTTCTCTTCTTCATTGACGGTTTGGGTATTGGCGCGCGTGGCCCTTGCAATCCGCTCGACGGGCTTCGCGATGCCGACCCGCTCGCTATTTTTCAGGACGAAGAGCCGGAGATCATCTTCGACGGGGCGCTCGTACGCACGGATGCGCGTCTCGGCGTGGAGGGCAGACCGCAGAGCGCTTCCGGCCAGACGACCATTCTGACGGGCATTAATGCGCCCGCGCGTCTTGGTTATCATAAACAGGGTTTTCCCAATCAGGCTCTGCTTGAGATCATCCGCGAGCACTCCATCTTTCTACAGCTCAAGCGCCTGGGGCTCGCGCCCAACACTTTCGCCAACGCCTATACGCCGCGCTTTTTCGAGAGCCGACCACGATGGGTCTCGGCCACCACGGCTGCGGTCGAAGCCGCCGGGATGCGCTTCCGCGATCTGGAAGATTTAATGAAGGGGCGCGCCGTCTATCAGGATTTCACCAACGGTATGCTGATCGAGCGCGGCCTGCCGATTCTGACTCGCACGCCTGAGCAGGCCGCCGAGACGCTCGCCGCGCTTGCAGCCGAGCACCGTTTCACCCTCTACGAGTATTTCATCACGGATAAGATAGGGCATCTGCAAGACATCGAAGCCGCGCGGGTCGTGCTCGCGGGTCTCGCGCGACTCCTGCGCGCCCTGCTTGCTCGCCTGGACCTTCGGCGCACGACCCTGATCCTCACCAGCGATCACGGCAATATAGAGAACCTGTCGTCGCGCAATCACACGCTCAACCTCGTGCCGACGCTTGTCTGGGGCGAGCAACGCGACCGCTTTGTGCGCCGCATCAGCACGCTGGCTGACATCACGCCTTCCATCGTCGAAGCTCTGAGCCCGAAAGTGACGGCAAATTAATGGAGACTCCAACGTTGAACAACGAGCACATGCCTCACGAGCACTCCTCCATACCGGAGAGCGAAGACGTACGCGTCCCGCGTTACTCTTATTATGCGCTCGCCATTCTCTCGCTCGTCAATTTTCTCAACTACATAGATCGCCAGGTACTCCCAGCGGTCGCCCCTATGATGCTCGAAGACCCGCACCTTGGTTTGACGGACGCGGAGCTGGGATACATCGAAGCGGCGCTGCTTCTTTCTTTTACAGTCCTCGCGCCGCTCTTCGGATACCTCGGAGATCGTCGCTCGCGCACACGGCTGATGGCGAGTGCCGCCGTTATCTGGAGCGTCGCGACGGCAGTCACAGGCTTTGTGGATCGCCTGCCCTTCCTGCCCGGAGCGATTCAGCTTCACGTGCCTTTCATTCAGCTCACCTTGGGCTTGTCCGGCGCAGCCCTCGCGCTCTGCCTCGTGCGCGCCGTCGTCGGCGTCGGCGAATCTTCCTACTCGACGATTACGCCGAGTCTCATCGCAGACTATTTTCCACCACGCAGACGCGCCACCGCGCTCGGCGTCTTTCAAGCTGCCATCCCGATGGGCTTTGCCCTCGGCTTCGTCATCGGCGGCGTGCTCGCGCATTATTTCGGCTGGCGTATGGCCTTCATGATCGTAGGGCTGCCGGGAATCTTAACCGCTATTTTAGTCTGGCGTCTGCAAGAACCTGTGCGCGGCGCAACCGACGTACCTGTGCATAAGACGGCGCTTGATGAAATAAGCGAAAGCCCCGCTCAGACTTCCAGGGCACTCGCTCAGGAGGACGTTAAAGAACCCTGGCCGCGCACAGTCTGGCGTATTCTCAAGACGCGCGACTGGATTATCTCGACGGCTGGCTATACGGCGCTGACTTTCACGCTCGGCGCTTTTGCGACCTGGGGAACAGTGTTGCTGTCCAGAGATAAAGGGATGGACAAGATGAACGCGGCCATTACACTGGGCATCGTGACATTACTGGGCGGCGCTGCCGGAACATTCGGCGGTGGTTGGCTGGCCGATCGTCTCGCCGCGAAAAGACGCAATGCCTACTTTCTGGTCTGCGCCGTCAGCACCTTGATCGGCATCGCGCCGACGTTGCTCGCGCTCCTCTCTGATGATTCGCGCGTGTACCTGCCTTCGATCTTTTTCGCCGTCCTGCTGCTCTTCATCAGCAACGCGCCTTTTCACGCCATTCTCATCAACAGCGTCCCCGTGCTTGTTCGCGCCACAGCCGTCGCGCTCAACATCTTCATCATACACATCTTCGGAGACGTGATCTCGCGCGCCACCACCGGCGTACTTTCTGACGCCCTGGCGGCGGGTCACCTCACCTTCCTGTCAACACTCGCCAACTCGCTCGGCATAGATGCCAGCCGCCAGCATCTCTCCGCGGCGCTCCTGATCGCTCCGGCGGCGCTCATCGTCTCTACACTCTTCTTCTTCTGGGGAGCGAAAAAGAAGTAGACAGTAGTCAGTAGAAAAACAAGATCATTGTGCTTTGCTATCTATTATGACTGGCAGAAGTCCGGTATCAGCCGCATCAACCTTTTTTCTGTTCTACTGGCTACTGACTACTGGCTACTTCTTACTGCCCTCCGCTCGCTGTCTTGCGACGGCTGCCCGTCGCGGCGTTTTCCAGACAGGCGTGCGAGCAATAAGAGGCGGCTGACCCGCGCAAGCTGATGGCGCACGCCGAGGGAGTCCAGATTCCGCAGGCATCACAGCGCGTCAAACTTTCGCCCGCTTCGCCGCCAGCAGGACGCGAGGGCTGGCTCGGCGCGTTCACACTTCGCATCTCGCGTACGATGCCTAGAATGCGGCGGATGGTGGCAATGTAGGGGCGCAAGCGCCAGTAAAGAAGCGCGTAGAAGATGATACTGAGGACGCCAAGGATGATCAGATACTTCAAGCTTACTCCTGTGCTCGATTCTTGCTCTGCGCCAGTTGCGCTCGCAGGTTTGGCAGCGAGGGGTTCGAGGGGTTCACTCTTTGCAACTCGTCAATCCGCTTCTGCGCCTCTTCGCGATTGCCTGTGCTGATGAGAGCGGAAGCCAGACTTTGCAGTGTCGGCTCGTGGCGCGGATCGAGGGCGAGCGATTTACGATATTCCGTGATGGCACGCTGCGCGTCTGAGGGCTGGCTGAAATAATATGTGAGTCCGAGACTGGTGCGAACGTCAGCGTCATCAGGCTTGATCTCCAGAGCCTTCTGATAATATTTGCGCGCTTCCGTGAAGCTCGCTGTGTCTGACGACTGGCCGATGTCGAAAAGCACGTTGGCGAGCGAGACAATCAGGTCATGATCTTTCGGATCATTTTCGTAAGCTCGCTTGAGGAAGCGCGCGACATCAGGAAGGTAACGCGTGTCTCGTGTCTGGCTCGCATACTGGTAGAGCGCGAGGCCGAAGTTGCGCTGTAAAGCGTAATCCTCTGCCCTGGCATCCGTCTTTGCAATCGCGCCCCGAATCTCCTCGTCGCTGACGGGTGCTGAAGGGTCTGTCGAGGTGCTCCCCGCTTCCGCCTCGACGGCTTGCGGCGTGCTACCGGGGCCAGCAACGTTTGCGCTCATCGCAGCCCGCTCGCCGCCATGAAGCGCATTGGTCACGATGAAGCTGATCACGAGACCCGCGAACAGCCCCGCTACGCCGAAGAGGATGTTGCTCTTATTCACTGCTTCTTAATTCTGAGAATTTCGATTCAAGAAAGAGTGTAGCAAAATGCTCTTCAAATGGCGACGCGCGCCACTCTCTCTTGCCTCCTTGCGTGGGCCGAAAGAGAGTGGCGCGCGTTCGATCTTGAAGTGATGGTCAGAGAGAGGGCGTCGCCTCTATTATTTTATGGAGGCTGCGCGAAAAATCTTTATCCGGTGGAAACTGCTTTAATCATCGCCGCCTGCGCCCTCCGAAGTAGTGGTGGGCAAATCACCATCGCGGCGGCGCGGCAATGGATCGGAGGCGCGTCGTCGCAGTCCAGAGTTTTCGCCGCGCCGATCGACGAACCCGGGCGGGAGCCTGCGCCCCTTGATCGCTTCTTCAAGGATGCGCGTAATCTCCTGCGAGAGCGTGCGATGCTCTGCGCGCGCCCGCTGTTGCAAGGCTTCTTTCAGTTGATTCGGGACGTATGCCCCGATGAAAACCCCTTTCCGGTTAGCCATCTCTCTTCCCGCCTCTCCATCAAAATTTGGTCTGCCACAGGTGGAAAGCCGTGGAGTGCCTGTGCTCTAAAATTTACGCCATGCAAGTTGGGAGCAGGTCTGTAAGCCGAATTCTGTTCTCCTTTTGCCCCTTGAGGGCAAAACGAAGCGGCGATCATTCATCTAGTCCATCTGTTGCCAGATGGATCGAGCGACCTACCCGGAGGTCGTAAGCCTGTAGCGTTTAGCACAGGCTTTCGGGCGGGCAGCCCTTTTTGACGCCTCCCTATTTGGTCTTGCACTGCGAGGAGTTTACCTGGCCGCATGTGTCACCACACGCGCCGGTGCGCTCTTACTTTAAGCCCACCGAAGGGGCCGCACCGTTTCACCCATCACCCGCAACAGCAACACTTTACAGTGCTGCTGCCCGTTGGCTGGTCTCTTCTCTGTTGCACTTGTCGTCGCCCGCCATGCCCGTAGGACTGACGAGCGCCCCGCCGTTAGCGGGCTCGCTGCCCTGTAGTGTTCGGACTTTCCTCTCCTTCACCCGAAGGCGAAGCAGCGACCGCCCGACCTGCTCTCTTGCAAGGCGAGAGTGATTATAGCAAATCATTGTTCAACACGTAAGCACAAAAAAGCGCATCCCGGTTGAAACTATCTGAACTCGAATGGGCGAATGTTGTACAGATGCGGAGTGACTGTAGTGTGTCTCAAACGTTGAGGGAATAAACGCAAAGGGCGCAAAGGATTTCGCGAAGGGCGCAAAGGGTTTATCTCTGCGCCCTTTGCGTATACCTTTGCGTCCTCTGCGGTTAAATCCCTACTTGTAGCAGAAAGCAGCTTTGTTTACGACGAAATGGCTCTAAATTCACCCGAAGTATCTGATCCCGACACGAAGACTGTTGATCGCCGAGACTGGGAAGGATGAGGCCAGCAGCAACGACATCAGAGCGTGAGATAGCGCCAGGGCTGGAAGATTGGGGATGCGCTGGTAAACGGCAGCCCAGACTGCGCCACCGATGAAGGTCGCGACGCTCAGCCAGGGATTAGGCAAGTGAAGCAGGGCGAAGACCAGCGCCACCAGAAGCACACTGCGCGCTCCGCGTCCCCACAAAATTTGCGCTCGACGATTAATGAATCCTTGCAAGACGTACTGCTGTACCGCCCCCCAGATGAGCAGCCACGCCGCCCACTGCCAGAGCTGCAACTTCTCGGAGCGCAGACTGTGGCTCAACCATCCAACCAACAGGATCAACAGCCCCAGCCCGATCATCGGCAGGATGAGCAAGCGCAGGGCGCTCAGAAAATTATCTACGCGCCAGCCGATCTCACGCGCCGTCTCGCCGCGCGCTTGATGCGAGAGCAACATCAGAGCGAAAGCGAGAACGAGAGGGGCGGCGCTAATCACCCTGCTGTTTGCGGCAAACGGCTGGATCATCCATTCTGCGAACAGGAAAGAGAGTGTGACAGATGCTACCTCCCAGGCCGCGAGTGTCCGATCACTGATCGTCACGTTCATCCGACTATTCTCGTTCTCAGCCATCAGGTCGCAGCCCTTTCCTCCTTTTGAAGCTCAACGCGATATTGCTGTTTGCGGACAGACGCGGAGACGAGCTTCTGCCCGTCTCGTCCCCCACCCTAAAGCGTTTTGGATTGCCCAGAAGCTGTAGAGTGCGCCGCACACCTTCGCCGCTTTCATGCACGACGTAGACGCGCGCAACGTGTTCGCCCGGATCAAGAGGCGGTGTATCGAAGCTGAAGCCGTGCCACTCATCAAGGGCGCGACCTGCTGCCTTCACGTCAGGACGGGAGAGATCGGCCAGGCGGCTCGCCACAAAACGACCGTCGATGTAGAGCTGCACCTCTACGCGGAGTCCAGGCGCACGCTCATTGACCGCCCAGCCGTAGACCTGCCGTGCGTTAGCCTCATCGACCGTGCCGCGAAAGAAGGGGTTGAAAGCCGTGAGATAGAAGCAGACGGCGAGCGCTCCGACGAGCAACGCTTCGATGATCGATTTCGCGATGAGGTAGCGCGTCAGTCGCCTCAAAGCTCCATGCTGAGCATCACCTGTGCGCATGCTCAAGAATAACACAAAGGCAGTAGACAGTAGTCAGTAGTCAGTAGCCAGTAGAAAGAAAGAGAACTGCTTTTCTTTTCTACTGGCTACTGACTACTGGCTACTGTCTCCTTGCCTTACTGTCCTTGATAATGGTTGCCGTTGCTGTCCTGATACGTGAGCGTATGCCTTGAGGTCAGGTTCGTCTCGGCTTGCAGGTTGGGACGCAGGCGCACGGCGATCCTGAGCACGGCGGTATCGCCCGGCGCAAGCTCCGCCACGCGCCAGGTAAAGCGCTGTGTCGCGTTCGGTGCATCCTGCGGATTCAGAGACGGGTCTGAGCTGACGAATTCCAAAGCATCTGGAAGCGTCTCGTTGACGACCAGGTTCTTCGCCAGGCCGCTGCTTTCGTTGATCAGCACCAGGCGATAGAAGATCGTGTCGCCGGGCGCAGACGCATCCGTGACCTGCTCTGTGCGGACACGAACCTTCGGCGTCGCCACGGTGAGCGTCGTACTGGCCTCGCTCGCCACCCTGTTGCTTGAAAGCGAGCGCGCCACTATGTTGTAAGAGAACTGCTGGCGGTCTGGCGTCGAGGATGGTATCTGGACGCGCATGAGCATCGGGAATGATCCGCCCTGCGGCTCAATCGGAGAGGTCTGCGTGATGATCGGCTCGCTCTCCTGATGCTGGCCGTCACCGTTTGTGTCCGCGTAGATCGTTGCCGCCGGCGCACCCGGCGCAGTCAGCCGCAACTCATAGGCGTCCTGGCCGTTACCCGGATTACGCACGACGAAAGGAACGTAGGTGGTATCGCCCGGCGTGACGGTCAGTCCGGGCGAGACAGCATCTATGCGCGCGCGCGGAATCTTGCCCACTGTGATGCTGGGGCTGTCAAAATTTGATCCGAAGGGGAGCGATTGTGTGCGCAGGGTTCCGCGCCCCAGGGTGTTCGTCGCCGCCAGCGCCTCCGGCAGGGCACGCAGTTTGACGTTGATCTCACGCGCATCGCGCCCTCCGAGATCGCCAAGGCTCCAAACGGCAGTGCGCGAAGTTTGATCGTAAACGACTGGGCTGGGGCTGGCGCTCACCAGCTCGAAGTTCGGATTGAAGACGAAGTCTGCACGCGAGCTGCGCGCGGGACTGCTTCCCCCGTTGCGCACCGTGATGGTCTGAGTGAACGTATCGCCTGGCATGACGGATGTCTGCGAGACGTTCGAGATGGCGGCCAGAGCCGGAGCGACGATGTTGATCGAGCCGTCTGCGATACGCATGACCTGATAATCGGCCTGCGATGCGGCGCGTACGAAGAAGCGGCGCTGTTGTCCATCGGTGGCCGTCTCAGGAACGCGAAGGTTGAGCACCACATCGACGGATGAGCCGCGCGGAAGTTTCGGCGTGACGAGAATCGGGAGCCCTGTCTCCGAAGCCGAGCCTCCGGCGAGATTAAAGGTCGGCTGATACTCCGCCGGAAGGTCTGTTTCCAGGCGGAACTGATCCTCTTTATTCCCGCTGTTGGTGACCGTCAGCGGCAACCGCACGTTCTGTCCCGGCGAAGCGGATTCGGCGGCGCGGTTGAGCGCGAGCACCAGATTCGGCACCTGCTTGACCGTGATATTGAGGCCGCCCGTCTGCGCTGCTGCGCCCGTGCTGGTAGTAGTCGGCGTCGTCGTCTCAGTAGTGTTTGAAGGCGATGTCACAGGATTCGACGCCGTGTTTGAATTCACGGGCGGCGTCGTGATCGGCGGATTGTTGACGGCCACCTGGTTGCTTGGCGCTGTCGTTGCAGTATTAGCCGAAGCCGTGTTCGTGGACGAAGCGCGGTTAGTATTGGCTTGAGTTTTCGCCGGAGGCTGTGGCCTGCGAGTCGTACGACGCTCGCGCGACCGGCTGTTGTTGCTGTTCTGGTTTGTATTGACGTTCGTCAGCGGCGTCGTGCTTGGGGTTGTTGCTGTTGACGCAACCCGTTGCCTCGACGGCGGTGTGGTTGCAGTTATGAGACGTGCCTGCGGGCCGCCGTTCGTGTTGCCGTTCCTGTTGCGCGAAGAGTTGCCTGTATTCGTATTGGTCTGCGCCGTCGTCGAACCATTTTGTTTTGGCGCAGTATTGGATTGAGCCGGACGCATCGGTGAAGGCGTCGGCGTGGCGCTGGCCGTAGACGGCCTGGTCGTCGCGGGCGCTGTAGTTGTCGCGCCGGTATTGGTGTTGGCAGCCGTCGTTGTTGTTGCGCTCCTGTTGTCGGGCGTGGTGGAGGAGGCAGTTGTCGCGGGTCTGGAAGCAGCGTCGCGGCGGGCTGCCTGTAGCTCGCCTTCGTAAATATCTGAAAAGGGTGTGTCCCTGATCTCACGCAGGCGCAGGCCAACCTGCTCGGCATCCTGTATCTTGCCAAGCTGCATGTAGGAGCGTCCCAGCCAGAGCAGCGTCAAATCCGTGATGATACTGTTCGGATAGGTTTTGAGAAAATCCCTGAGAACACCGGCAGCCTGTTCATAGCGACCTTGATTGTAAAGGTTCTGTCCCTTGGTGAACATGGCCTGCTCGGCATCACTGGGCACGTCTGATTCCTGCTGCACGGCGACGACGCCGCGAGCTTGGACGACAGGTACGACAACCGGCATCAGGGGAGCGAGCAGGAGCGCCGCCGCGAGCATCACTATAGCGCCTGTTTTGTTTAGAGTATTCAAGCTAATAAACCTCCGGCAGGAAGGTGTCATAAATATTTCGAGAGATGGTTCGAGTAAAACTTCTGGCGAGGACAAAAGTCTCCTTCGGCTTCAAGAAGCCCTTGAAGCGCGACCCCACAATCATCATACACAAATAAGGAAAAAGGAAAAAGGTAAAAGTTTGTCCGTTGTCCGTGGTCAGTTGTCCGTTGTTTTGTGTAGCGCCGCTTGCGCCTTAAAGATTCAAGTACGAGTGGCGAAACAACGGACGACGGACAACTGACCACGGACAAACTTTTACCAGCCTCCGCGACTGACCTCGATGCGGTCGCCAGCCTGTAGCAAAGGGTCTGGGATTTTGCCCGCTTCGATCTTCTTGAGATTGTATCTGGTCGTGACGAGCCGACCGTCCTGCCCCTGGCGCATGACCTTGACTTCATCGCCAGCGAAGCGTGTCGGGCCGCCGCCTGCGAGCACGGCCTGCATTAAGGTCAGCCCCTCATGAAAAGCTTTCTGTCCGGGCGCGTAGACCTGGCCGCCCAGATAAAAGAACTGGGGTTGAGCCGGTGGAGCGGCGCTCAAGCGTATCACATCGCCTGAAACGACGAGCTCAGATGTCGCTGTCTGGTTCGTCAGATCGACCGTGATGCTCTTATCGCCCTGGCGCATGATCGTGGCGCGTGCGGCTTCCGCTCGCGGCTGTGCTTCGGCGAGCACGACATAGAGCGGCACGGCCTCGCGGCGCAGCACCTTTGTTCCGGGATCGCTGACCAATCCTGTAACGATGACACGATGGCTCGCATACTCGCGCACGCTTACAGTCAGCCTCGGATCATCATAGAGCTTGATCTTGGGGGTCAGTTGCGCGTTGATCTCTTCGGTCGTGAGCCCTGCGACCGCGACCGGCTCGCCCGCGAGCGGATACTCCAGCAGACCGCCTGCCAGCACCGTGAAGAGCGTTGACTCGCTCGACGCAGAGGTATTCAGTAGACGTATGTCGAGCACATCGCCGATCCCGACGCGATAGATATTCGTCATCGCAGGCGATGTGGAGGGGGCTATCGGAGTCGCCTTTGGCGGATCGGAGGTGGCTGCTGTTTTAGCAGCAGCGACGGGGACGCTTGCGGCAGGCGTCTTGGCGGGCGCGTCAGATGTTGCAGCGTTGACATCCGGCGCGTTGATCGGAGCGGCAGAAGCTGTCGAGGACGAAGGCTCTGTCTTCTTCGCCTCGCTCTTCTTCTCTGTCTTCTTCGTCTCGCTCTTCTTCTTAGACTCAGCCGTCTTCTTCGGCTCGCGCTTCGCTTCCGCTTTCTTTGAAGCCTCGTCGCCGCCCGTTCCGCTTCGCGGAGCGACATTATTAACTTTATCCGATGTCGAGGGGGCGTGGCTGTCTTGTGCCTGTGTCCGCGCGGCGAGGCTCGGCACAACTGTAGCCAACAGAATGGCTGTCAGGGATAAAACTTTCTTCATGGTGCACTCTAACTTCTAGCCCTTTAGGATTGGAGCGAGGCGCATCGTCCGGGCAATGGAGACGCGCCGCGCAGCTCGAATAGATGCGAGTTTAGAACGGACGGCCTCGCACATCATTGCGCCGACCGATCTCAAAAACCAAGGAGAGGCGATTGCGGCTGAACGCTAAGACGGGAATGTTTGAGTCTCGACGGGAGAAACTGTAAACGAAACGCGTGCTGAGCAGTCCTGACCATTCGTAAGCGGCGTCGAAAGAGAAACCGAACAGATTGTCATGACGACGCAGCCCGCTAAAGGCGCCAACCGCGACGCCGCCGCTCGCTGTCGAGTTTGCGACCAACGGCACGGGGAAGTCTAAACGTTGATAACTAAGGCCTAAACCCAAATCAATAGCCTCCGACTGCTTCCTTCCCAGGTGAAGCGACCCGCCTGTTGACGTGAGCCGCGCATTGCCTCCTTCTAGATTAAACGCCGAAACCTGCGTTTTTCGAAGAGCCGACAGCTCAAAATTCATATTATTTGAAAAATCTCGCCGAAACAGCAGATCAAAGACGAGGCCGCTGTAGTTATTCAAGCTGGTCGGCGCGTGGCGGAAGAGGCTGCGCTCGAACCCGGCACGAAAGGCGAAACCGGCTGTGTCCGTCAACTGTGTGCGCGCTCCGATCTCAAAGGCGAAGCGCTCGCGGTCGTTCAGACCCTCGAACTGCGGGCGCAGGGGGTCGGAAGTGTTGGTCGTCGAGAAAGAGAAGGTGGCGGTGGCGGTCGTCTGCTCCGAAACGTCGCGCTCGTATGAGACGGCGGAAGACAACTCGTCGTAATCGAGGAAGAGCGGGCCATTGGCGATGTTGTTTTTGCGCCAGCGGACGATGTTGTAGCCTACGTCGAGAGCGAGGCGACCCCGCGCGCTGAGGGCGAATTCGCCGCGCAGTTGACCGTCGTCACGGGAAAATGTATCGCCGACGATGTAGGTCTCGCCCGCCGGATCATATTCGCGCGGGTCGAGCGGCGAGCGCACAAAGTGGTTGCGGAAAGCCAGTACGAAGGCGCGCGACAGCCGCGCCCGCGCGTCGAAATCAAGGAGATGGCCGTTAGCCCATTTGCCGTTGGTCAGGCGACGCAAGCGCGGCTCGTAGGCGACGCGCAAGGCACGCTCTTCACCCGGCACTTCATATTCCAGCCTCGGCGCGAAGGTGAAGATGCCGAAGTTCCTGCCCGTCTGTGAGCGATAGAAGAAGTTGTCATCGAACACTGCGCTGACGGTGGCCGAGGGGCGCAGCACTCCCGCGCCGAGCGGACGGCCTCCTATTTCATCGCGGCGGGCGGCGGTCGTGCCCGGAACCCACACGCCGGGTGTCGAGCCGGGCGCTTCCAATTGGCCGGGCGAATAGCTCCGGGGAACTCCCTGCGCCGCATTGAGCGACGCATAAGAGGTTTGCTGCTTGAGCTGCTCCAAGCCGGAGATATTGAGGCGCGGGGAGAGCGCGCGCAGCGCCACAGGATAGTCGCGCCAGGTCGCACGCGCGCGGAAAACCGGCAGAGTCGCTTCTGATTGCGGCGCGTCGGACGCGAGCGGCTGTATAGGCTTCAACACATGGTTCACGGGCGACCGACTGCTCACCATTAAATTCGAGGCGGTTGCCGGGACCGTGTCTGTGACAGGCGTAGAAGCGGCGGAGACTGCGCGTTGATCACTGGATTCGCGCCTGCGCTGAGCAACCTCGCTCGCTGCTCCGGCGGCAGGACGGCGACGCAGGCGCGCGAAGTCGCTGGCGATACCGATGACGAGACGATTGAAGCTCTTCTTCTGTGCGATGGTTGCTCCGGCCCCCGTCGTGATGATGATATCGACGAACGGCTCGCCGTCGCGTACTCCTGCGAGCGTGCGTACACCGGAAGCGAGCGAGTCGTTAATGTCGTAGCTTGGACGAAGAAGAGAGTTCGCGCCGATGACGCGTATGACGGATTCGCGACCGCGCGTAAAATGCTCTATCGACAGATCGTTGAGCGAGCCGTCCGCCGTAATCTCTATGCGCACCATGCCGGAGTCTGCGCTGACACTGAGGCGCACCAGTTCGACGGGCGTCATGGCTGCGGCGCGCATCGGATTGGTCAGGCGCGCAAAATCGGAGAAACACGTGACCAGTGCAACCAGCAAGCACACTGCCAGGGTGACGCGCAGCCTGTTGGGTTTATTGCTGTTCATCGCACTGAAGCGATTTCGCATAATATTCACCGGATGATTGGAAGACCTATTAATGGGGCGGCGGAAGCCTTGGATAAGCACCGCCGCAGGGCAAAATTCTGGTAGTGCTAAGATTCTGACCCGTTCTTATCTACCCCGAAAGCAGGAGCTTCTTCGGGAAGAGACTCCCGTGTCCCCGTAGGGCGTGCCAGCCAAAGTGAGCATCACGCTCCCGGCAACTGCTTTGAGCGAGGCTTTCCGTTCCCTTGCGCGGGTGTGGAAGCCGAAGCTTAACCTGCGCACGGATTTTACTCCTTATTTTTCTGCGCTGGCAAGGTTTTTGCGGGAAAAAGATGCGGCCAGCGCGCCCCCAGCCGCTCGCGCACCACCTCTTCGACATCGTCCGCCGCCTCGCACTGCAAACACTCCGCAGCAATCGGGGCGGCCTCATCATATCTGACCCCGGCGATAGTGCGCCGCACACGCGGAATGAAGGATGCCGTCATGCTGAGGTCTGTAGCACCTAAACCGATCAGCACCACCGCATAGGCAGGCGTCGATGCCATCTCGCCACAGACTACGGCGGGAATGGAAGCCGCTTCGGCGGCTTTCAATGTGCGAGAGATGCTGTGCAGCACGGCTGGATGAAGCGAGCGAAACCAATCGGCCACTTCGTCGTTGCCGCGATCCACGGCGAGCAGGTACTGCACCAGATCATTCGTGCCGAGACTAAAGAAATCCACTTCACGCGCCATCTTCTCAGCCGTCAATACGGCTGACGGGACTTCGATCATCGCGCCGATCCTGATCGCCCCAAACTCTTTCTCCTCGCTCTCGAGCCGCGCACGCTCTTCTTCGATGACGCGGCGTGCACGCCGCACGTCCGTAATATCCGAGACCATCGGCAGCACGATGTCCAGGCGCCCGCACGCTGCCGCACGAAGCACGGCGCGCGCCTGTGTTCGTAGAACCTCTTCGTGGCGCAAACTGAAGCGGATGGCGCGTAGCCCCAGCGCCGGATTGCGCTCCGTCTCGGAATACGCTCCTCCCATCTTGTCCCCGCCGAGATCAAAGAGCCTGACGGTCGCTCCATCTTCGCCCGCAAGCAGGGCTACCTCACAGTACGCCTTATACTGCGCCGCTTCCGTCGGCATCGCCCCCCCCTGCGTGAGCAGAAACTCTGAGCGGAAGAGACCTATGCCTCGCGCACCAAAACGGCGCACGCCCTCATATTCGGCTGGCAGCTCGACGTTAGCGCGTAAGGTGATCTCCCGTCCATCGAGTGTGCGCAAAGGATCGTGGCCGCTTTCCGTGGCCGCGTAGCGTGCGCCGGAGGAACTGGCGACAATATACCTGTAGTGCTCCGCAGTTGCTTCTGATGGATGAAGGATGACCTCTCCGGCATAAGAATCGACAACCACTTCGTCGCCCGTGCGCGCACGGCGGTGCAGATCACGCAGACCGACGACGGCAGGAATGCCAAGACCGCGCGCGATGATCGCCGTGTGCGAGGTCCAACCCCCTGCATCCGTGGCTATTGCGCGCACGTGCTCGAAGTCCAGCTCAGCCATCGCGGAGGGTAACAGGTCTTCCGCGATGACGACGGCATCCTCTGTGAGATTGCGAAGCGCAAGCGAAGGCTCGCCGCTCAGGGCCACGAGGATGCGCTGCACCACATCCTCGATGTCCGAGCCGCGCTCGCGCAGGTAGTCATCCTTGATCTCTGCGTAGACCGCCAGAATACGATCCGCCGCGACCTTCACAGCCCACTCGGCGTTGGCATGCTCTGTGCGTATGAAATTCTCCACGTCGTCGAGGAGCTTATGGTCTTCGAGCATCAACAGGTGTGCATCGAAGATGTAGGCATGCTCGATGCCGAGCTCCGTCTCGGCGCGCGACTTGATGTTTAGGAGTTGCCGGCGCGCCAGCCTGACAGCCGCGCGTAAGCGTCTGACTTCACGCTCAACGTCCCCCTCTTCGAGCGTCGCGCGATAAACCTGTCGGGTTCCGTTATGGATACGCAGCGCGCGCCCGACCACGATGCCGTCGGAGACGCCCAGGCCGCGCCAGCGTTCCTCACGCCCCTTGTGCCTGACACGCTCGCTCACTGTTCACTCTCCCCGAAGCCGCTCTCGAAAAGCACGCACACGGCAGCCATCGCCTCGTGCTCGTCCGCGCCTTCGGCGGTCGCGCGCAACTCTGTGCCGCGCGCCGCCGCCAGCATCAGCACGCTCAAGATAGACTTGGCGTCCGCCGCCGCGCTCCCATCTATGCGCTCCAGCCGCAGCACGCTCTCGAAGCAACTGGCCGTGCGCACCAGTTGCGCAGCCGCGCGCGCATGCAGCCCCAGACGATTGGTAATCATCACACGCTGCTCGACCATTTAATTCTTCTTCTGCGGCGCAAGCAGATCACCCGCCAGGTAAATTCCTTCTCGCCCCTGGTCGCGCACGCGTTCAGCAACATCTGAGAGCGCCTCCTGTTCCGACTGGGCGGCCAGCTTTATCACCATTGGTAGATTGACACCCGTGACCACTTCAATCTCCCCCTCAGCGAGAAACATCGCAGCGATGTTGGTGGGCGTGCCCCCGAACATGTCTGTCAGGATGAGCACGCCGTGACCTTCGGAGACGCGCGAGATGGCGCGCTCAATCTCGTTGTGCGCCGCCTCCACATCGTCATGCCAGCCGATGGACACGGCTGTAATGTGCGAGACCGCGCCGACGATCATCTCCGCAGCGGCCAGGAACTCGCTGGCGAGATGCCCGTGCGTGACGATCACGCCCGCGACCCTTTGCGCGGACTGCGGTTTCTCCGCGCTACTCTTCTCAGGATTCTTTGTCATAATCTCTTCATGAGCGACCGCCAGGTTAACTTACAAACTCATCGTGCGCTCTGCACAGACGATTTTTCCCTTCTGCGTCGCGGCTTTGCCTTTTTCACGTCACGATGAACAGCCTGCGCATCGAACCCTGTGCGGCGCAGACGGCGCGCAAGCGCATTGGCGATCATCACGGAGCGATGGCGGCCTCCTGTGCATCCGATGCCAACCGTGACATAAGACTTTCCTTCACGTTTGTAAAGGGGCAGCAGGTAATCCAGCAGGTCGCTGAACCTCTCGAGCGTTTCTTTGACCTCCGTCTGCGAGCTTAAATATTTCACCACACGCCGGTCATGGCCGGAGAGGTCGCGCAACCCGGCCACGAAATACGGATTGGGCAGGTGCCGCACGTCGAAGAGCAGTTCCATGTCGGGCGGGCTCCCGTACTTATGGCCGAAGCTTAAGACCTGAACACGCATCGGCGTGCCCTGCATATCCAGACTGAAGCGTTCGACCAGGAGACGCCGCAAGGCGTGAACATTATGCTCCGAAGTATCAGTGATGTGGTCTGCCAGCGCCCGTATCTCAGCCATCGCCGCGCGCTCGGCGCGAATCGATTGGAGCAGGCCGTCTCCTGTGTCCGCCGGATGCGGGCGGCGCGTCTCGCTGAAGCGGCGCTGGAGGACAGTATCCGAAGCTTCCAGAAACAGGACGAAGACATTCAGCCCTTGATCGCGCAATGCCTGAAGCTGTGTGCCGAACTCGGAGAGGAACTCTCCCTCACGAATGTTTATCACGAGCGCGGCACGTTCGATGCGCGCCTGACCGTCCTCTCCCGGCTGGACCAGACGCGCAAACGTCGGCAAGAGGGTGACCGGCAGATTGTCGACGCAAAAATACCCCAGGTCTTCGAACGCATTGATGGCCGACGACATGCCCGAGCCACTCAAGCCCGTAATGATGACGATGTCCGGGACACCATCGGCTTCAGTTTCTTGTTTCCTGTTGACCATACAGCAGTGAGCAGTGAGCAGTGAGCGAGTCGAGCAGTTTTCTTTCTTTTACTGCTCACTGCTCACTGCTTACTACTTACTATCCTTCGCTTCCAGCATCTCCGAGTGTCGTTCGACGAATCTTCGTGCTGCGTCGTAACCGCGCACGCGCAGGAGTTGGACGCGTACGGCGGTCTCGACGAGCGTCGAGAGATTTCGTCCGGGGCTCACGGGAATCAAGACCTGCGGCACATGCACGCCAAGGATTTCGACCGCCTGCGCGTCGATCCCCAGGCGATCCACCTCGCCCGCCTCATCCCATCGCGCCAGCTTGATCGAAAGGTCTACGGTCTTAACGGAGCTAATGGCCGAGACGCCGAACAGGTCGCGTATGTTGATGATGCCGAGGCCGCGAATCTCCAGATGCTCGCTGAGAAGCTCGGGCGCGCGCCCTAAGAGGCGATCCGTACCGAGGCGTCGTACTTCAATGACATCGTCGGAGACGAGGCGATGCCCGCGCGCGATTAGATCGAGCGCGCATTCGGACTTGCCGATTCCCGAAGCGCCTTCGATCAACACGCCGAGCCCGTAGAGATCAAGCAGGACGCCGTGGCGCATGATGCGCGGCGCGAGCATCTCCTGTAGAAAATCTGTGACGACGTTGATGGCGACGGAGCTGACAAGCGGCGTGCGCAGCAGCGGCATCCCGGCACTCGTCGCCGCCTCTATGAATTCCGGCGGCGGCTCCAGACCCTTTGTGACGAGCACGCACGCGATCTTTTCAAGCCCCAGATTGCTTATCGCTTCACGCCGCCGGTCAGGCGCGAGCTGTCCCAGATACCAGATTTCGCTCTGGCCGACGAGTTGGAGCCGACCGGGGTGTATATAGTGCGTAAAGCCTGCGAGCGCGAGGCCGAGTTTCTGAATGCGCGCCGCCGTCAGTCTGCGCAGCGCAGCGCCCTCTCCACCAGCCAGCACGCTCAGCTCAAGCGCTGGCGGCGACTGCGTCAGAAACTCGCTGACGGTGATCGTCGGGTGATTGTCCGGGGAATCAGGCATAAACAGTAGACAGTAGTCAGTAGTCAGTAGTCAGTAGAAAAGAAAAGCAGTTGATGCTGTGGCTACTGATTCTCTAAAGCAAAGTAGAAAGCAGAGTATGAAGCTCTTTTTCTACTGGTTTCTGACTGCTGACTACTGTCTACTTCTTTCAGGGCTCGATCAAGCCGAAGTTGCCATCGTTTCTTTTGTAGAGCACGCCGACGCGATTTGTGTCAGCGTCACGAAAGACTAGAAACTGGTCTGTCTCCTCGGAAAGACGCAGCGCGGCCTCTTCGGCGGTCATCGGTTTCACAGTGTAGCGGCGCGCAGGCAGGATGCGTGGCGGGCGCGGGCTCGCTTCCAGCGCGCCGTCAGGCTCCGGCGCGACCGCTGAGGCGCGCTGTGCGCCCTGCTTGCGGTCGATGATCTTCTTTTTGAGCTTGAGCGCCTGCTTTTCGATCTTATCAATGGCGCGCGACAGCGCCTGGTACATATCGGCATTGGTGTCGCGGGCGGTCAAGGTATGTTCGCGCCAGTGAACCAGCACCTCACCGATCTGACGATTCTTCTCGACATCTATGATAACGTGCGCGCGCGCAGTCGTATCGTTAAATATGTGTTCGAGCTTGCGGAAATGATCCTCGACGTGCGCGCGTATGGCCGGTGTCACGTCCACGTGACGCCCAGTATATTCAAACTCCATCCAACCCTCCCTCCTGAAAAGAAATGATGAATGCGGAATGATGAATGCGGAATGAAAAGAAAGAAGGCGCGGCTTGCGGTTTTTCTTTAATTCATCATTCATCATTCCGCATTCATCATTATTTTTAGACCACGGCGCGGCGCTCGCGCGAGCCGGGAATCTGCATCTGATCGCGGTACTTGGCGACCGTGCGGCGCGACAGCTTGATGCCGTCTTTGGCTAGAATCTTGACCACTTGATCGTCCGTGATCGGGTTATGCGAATCCTCTTCCTCGATCAATTTCTTGATCTTCAGCTTGATGATGCGTGTGGAAACCTCTTCGCCCTCTTCGTTCATCATGCCTTCGGTGAAGAAGCGGCGCAGCTCGATGACGCCCTGCGGCGTGTGCGCGTACTTGCGGTTGACGACGCGCGAGACCGTAGAGAGGTGCATCCCGATGTCTTCAGCAATGTCTTTGAGCATCATCGGCTTGATGTACTGAACGCCATGATCCAGAAACTCGCGCTGGCGCTGGACGATGCACTCAACCACCTTGTAGATCGTCTGCCGCCGGTGCTCTATGTTGCGCAGCAGATCGACCGCCGAGCGCATCTTGTCCTTGATGAAGTCGCGCGTCTCTTTAGACGTGTCCTGCTGCTGGAGCATCTGCTGGTAGTTCGAGCTGATGCGCAGGCGCGGACTGCCGTCGTCTGCAAAGTAGATGACGTAATCATCATCCAGCTTTTCGATGTAGATTTCCGGGCTGATGAGAACCGGCTCGTCCGAGGAATATCGTCGGCCCGGGTACGGGTCGAGCGCGCGTATGACCTTCAGCTCTTCGAGAAGCGTCTCGATGCTGACGCCGAGTTGTTTCGCCAGATTCGGCAGCTTGTGCTGTTGCAGCTCCGGCAGGTGCTCGCTAATCAACTTGGCGGCGAGACGCGTCTCATCATTCTGCGCCTTGAGCTGTTCGAGGAGGCATTCACGCACGTCGCGCGCGCCGCAGCCCACAGGCTCAAGCTGCATCACCACACGGCGCGCCTCTTCGACCGTCTCTTCCGACCAGCCGCCCATTATGGCGATCTCTTCATTGGTCGCGTTGAGGCGTCCGTCACCATCCAGATTTCCGATGACGCATTCCGCCGCATCGAGGACGGCGCCTGTGACGGAGCTGACGTGCAGTTGGAACTCCAGGTGCTCGGCGAGCGATTCAGGCCTGGTCAAAAACTGCTCGAAGGTCGGCGCGTCCTCTTTGTACTCGAACTCCTGCGTCTTATAGCCCGGGTCCAGATAATCCTGAAACTCGCGACCGAAATCTATCTCTTCAAACGCATCGCGGTTTCCTTCGTCCGCCGCCATCTCTTCGCCCGCTTCGCCGCTGCCAAGCGCTTCGACCGGCGCGTCCCCGTCGGCTCCCGCATCAGTGTAGATAGCGGCGTCCGTCTCTCCCAGTCCATTGGCAGATGAGCCGTTCAGATCATTCGCTCCGGGATCGGCAGCCCCGATCTCAAAATTGCTGGCCGCATCATTGGCTTTATGGTCGAGAATCTTATCGGCCAGCTCCTGCACCTCTTCCTGTGAGTAGACTTCTTCAAGCACAGGATTTTCCAGGAGTTGCTGCTCGATCAGCTCGCTCAGTTCGAGCGTCGTCATCTGCAACATCTCGATGCGCTGGCGCAGTTGCGGCGTCAGGACGAGCCGTTGCGATAAGTTGGTCGTAAGCTTAACGGACATACCTTGCTTGCGTACTTCTTCGTGAAATTCTCGTCGGGATGTATTGCTTTTAGCGCCTGCCAGCGCTCGCGTAGATTATAACTGAAAAGGCAAGCAGCCGTCAGTAATCAGTGCTCCAAAGATGAAAAAATTTCAGCAGGGTTGCCAAGTTTAACCACAAAGGCACAAAGACACAAAGGACGCCGGTGGTGATGGCGGGCGGTCTGAATAGTCAATCAGTGGACGAACGAATGCCTTCTCTACGCTCACCATCTACTATCCATTTTTCTTTATGTCCCGGGGCACGGGTAGTGAATTGGTTAGACTAGAGGCTGAAACGCTCGCCTAGATAGAGGCGTCGCACTTCGGCGTCTTCGACCAGATTGCGCGGGTCGCCTGAACGAAAGATGCGCCCTTCGGCCATGATGTAGGCGCGATCCGTGACGCCCAGCGTCTCCCTCACGTTGTGATCTGTGATGAGGATTCCGATGCCGCGATCACGCAGGTAGAGGATGACGCTTTGAATATCGTCAATCGCTTTCGGGTCGATTCCGGCAAAAGGCTCGTCGAGCAAGATATACTGCGGCTCGGTGGCGAGGGCACGCGCAATCTCAGTCCTGCGTCTTTCGCCGCCGGAGAGCGCATCGCCGCGCGTATCACGAACCTGCGCGATGCCGAACTCTTCCAACAACTCTTCGAGCCGCTTGAAGCGCTCGCGTCGGCGGAGTCCCATCGTCTCCAGCACGGCGAGGATATTCTCGCCAGCCGTCATCTTACGAAAGACGGACGGCTCCTGCGGCAGATAGCCAAGACCGAGACGCGCGCGCAGGTACATCGGAAGCTTCGTCACGTCGCGCTCGCCCAGCCGGATCGTTCCCTGCTCGGGTTGTTCGAGCCCCGTGATCATGTAGAAGGTCGTCGTCTTGCCCGCGCCGTTTGCGCCGAGCAGCCCCACCACCTCGCCCGGCTCGACGTGAAGACTGACGTTATCGACCACGCGCCGCTTGCCGTAGGACTTCTGCAAATTGCTCGCCGCCAGAGCCGCGTGTGACGGGGCACGCTCATTGATGCGCGGACGCGATAGCTCCCTCTCCAGAGCGAGCGTCGCCGCTTCTTCACTGCCCTGCCCTGCGATCAACAGTTCTTCAGCCATAAATGAAATGATGAATTAGGAATGATGAATGATGAATTAAAGAAGAAAATCGGTCGGGTTCTTCTTTTCATTCATCATTCATCATTCCGCATTCATCATTGTTTCTTAATCTTGTGCGTCGAGCGCACGCGCCCCGTCGATTGTGTTCCTTTAGAGCCGTCTGCGACCACTCTACTATCGCGTAAATAGAGAGTCAAACGAGCGCCTTCGGAGGTTCCCTGCTCTGTATCTTCGACGCGCGCAGGCGTGCCCGTGAGGACGACCGTTTCATCAGCGCTCGTATAGAGAGCTTCCTCGCCGCTGCCTTTGCGACCGGGCTGCGTCAGGACGACCGCTTGTCTCGCGATTGTTTTCTCGACCTCGTTCGTCTCTTTTAAGAGATAGATGTCGGCCACTCCGCCCGTGATGCGATCCGTCCCCTGTTTGATGTCAACGCTGCCCTCGTAATGGAGCAGACGTTCCGGGTCTGTGTACGAGATGTGATCGGAGGTGACGAAGGCCGGAACGACCTCGCTCGCCCCCGTTTGACTCTTGCGCCGTGCCTGGTAGAGAGCGCTCTGCACGTGCCCGTCGCCCTCCATGCGCTTGTTGTCACGGTAGAGCGTGATCTTGTCTGCACGAACGAAATTGTCGTCCTGCCAGGTACGCGCGTTGCCCGTGTAGATGGCGACGCCCGCGAGGTGACGAAACTCCGCGCGATCCGAGACGATGTAGACGGGACTCTTGGTTTTCGCGAACGGCGTCGCGCCGTTTGTCTGCTCCTGACTGTAGTAGGTCGTCGCCGTCTTGCCACGGCTGAAAGAGATGTCGTTGCGCGTGTCGGAGTCGATCTCAAGCGCCTTTGTGCGCGCGCGCGAGTCCCACACGACAGGCTCGCCGCCGCGCATGCGCACGACCTCGTCGCTGGCCGTGTAAGAAGCGCTAGCAGCGCGCCCGTTGCGATCCTGCTCGTTGAACTTCGCATCGCCCTGCGCATCCAGGCGGTCTATGTCCTGCGTCTCGCGCACGAAGAGGGCGGTCATCTTCTCAGAGGTAAGCGTGCGCGTGGCGCGCGTCTCAGACGGCTGGACGGGGTCTATGACGGCTTTCGCGCCGCCCGATGCGTTGAAGCTGCGTGCGAGGTTTCCCGTCTCGTAAAAGTCGCAGTCGAAGCGCGGCGCAAGAAGCGTCTTGCGGTCTGCCGTCGCACTCTTCTGCACGGGGTCGACCAGAAGCTCGGCGTTACCTGACGCTTCCGCGCGCTCCAGGTCGCGCCCGGTTATCCGCCAGAAGAGGTTGACGCTGTCTGCGGTCAACTGTTTGTTGGCCGCGCGCGGGTCACTGGCGTGCGAACGCGGTGCGCTCAAGCTGATTTTGGTACGCCCCTTCGTGCGCATCTCTTTGAGGAGGCTGCGCTCGCCCTGCGGCTGGAAGTTTACGTCCAGTGAGCTTGCGCCCGTGAGCTGCATCTCGGAATCGGCATTAAGACTCTGCGCACGCACGTCCGTGGTGGCGACGGCGCGCTCCAACTGTTGATCCTTATCCAGGTAGAAGTCCATATCGGTGGCATGAACTTCCGCCGCGCGCCCTTCGGTCATCGAGCGCAGATAGGCGTTGCCGCGCGCCTCCACCTTTTGCAGTCGCCTGCGCTCGTTGAGCGTGGCGGCAATCTGGTCGCCGCTCATGATGTCGCTACCTTGCTCGGCGGTTGCGCCGCCCGTGAAGGCCAGATGATTCGTCGAATGATCGAACGTCGCGTGCGCGGAGCGGATTGTGACAGGCCGTGCGCGAGCGTTGTTCGACCCGGACTGTGCCTCTCCCTGAGCATCCGGCGCAACCGTGATCTCCACGTCGCGCCGCAATTCGAGCCGTTTCTGCTTCGAGTCAACGACTGCGCCCGTCGCCTGTCCGGAGACATTCTCGCGTGCGAAGGTGATGGGCGCAGCGGTCTCTGCCACCTCGCTCTTCTGGTTATAGACGATTGTTTCCGTCTTCGCCTTCAGCGCGTCGCGCGTCTCTATGTCCACGGCGCCGATGAAAGAGATGAGCCCCTGTTGTTCGTCATAAATGGAGCGGCGCGCGGTGATTCGATCCGGTTTATCGCCCTCCGCCGGATAAGCTTCAATGTGCACGTCTTCCAGCTCGTGATGCCCGTCATCAAATGTGATGTCGCGCGCCGCGCGCACCAGCAGACGCAAGCGGTCGCCCTCCGTCACGCGGCGCTCGTAGCCTTCGACGACGCTGACCACCTTCGTCGAAAGCTCAGGCGTCTTTCCCCACATGCGGAAAGGCTCGTTGTTGCGCAGGCGATAGTAAGAGATGCCAACAAAAATGATCCCCGTCACGAGGATCACAAGCGCCAGCACGCGCATCACGAGCGGCAAACGCGCTCGCAAGCCCACCACGGTCGCTCTTTTTCGTCTCACCTCTTGCATATTAAAATAGTACTGAGTGATGAGTACTGAGTACTGAGAGCCTATTTGGAAAGGGAAGATTTAAACGCAGAGGGCGCAAAGTTCATCGCAAAGGTCGCAGATTCTTTGCGCTCTTTGCGCGTCTTCCTTTGCGTCCTTTGCGTTTAAATCTCTACTCACCCCAACCACTCTCCTCACTTTTCAAA
>DASVVT010000004.1:0-115887 GCA_036386415.1 Pyrinomonadaceae bacterium | reverse complement strand
CGCTGCAATGTGAGCACCGAGAGCTTTTCTAACCCGCTGACTCGGAGTCATAATTCGAGCACAGCTTCTTCGGTGCCCTGGGTTGGCTAAAGCTTGCTGCTTCAGCCGACTTCAGTCAACATACAAATTCGAGCGTTATGCGCTTTCGCGCAATAAATCTAAACTTATGTCAATGAATGCTTCTGAAACCCAGACCCCAAGAAAAATCGACAAGCCTATCGGCGTCTACATTATTACTGCTTTTGATTTCATAGCTGTCGGCTTAGTCCCGCTGATTGCGGTAATTTGGCTGAATAGGATGACAGAGGGTGAATTATCTTTCGTTGTTTTAGTTACCGGCATAGGCCTGGGTGTGCTTGTCATGGCAGCTTCCGTGTGGGCATGGATTGGGGATAATCCTGCGCGGTATCTTCTGCTGGGCTTAGTTACAATCAGCTCATTGTTGCTTATCATCAACAACGTTGCATTGATGTCGAGTGGACGGGTAGTGGGCGAGAATGTCATAAAATCTGTGGGGGCTATTATTCGCGGTTTATTCTGGATAGGCATCAATTGGTGGTATTTTAATCGTCGCCATGTAGTAGCTTACTATAAACAGAATGCTTGATGAGCATGATGCCGCGTATAACAACTCATTCGACCGGAACGCGAATTAGCTTGGCTTCCAACAAGAACTCGGATAGTTTCGTGGTTGTGAGCGCCCGGTTACTTCGAGCGTTGGGCGGCTGTTGAGTTAATTTAAAACAGACCATTAGACACGAGAGGAGGGACACGTCATGGGTCGGATACTCGCTTTCGTCTACGGGGTGGTGAGCTATTTGGTTTTCTTCGTCACGTTTCTCTACGCTATCGGTTTCGTCGGGAATCTGGTGGTGCCTAAAGGGATTGATTCCGGTGAATCCGCTACCTTCACACAAGCACTACTGGTCAACGCCTTGCTCCTCGGACTCTTCGCCGCCCAGCACAGCGTCATGGCACGCCCCGGCTTTAAGAAGTGGTGGACTCGATTTGTTCCGCAACCTGTAGAGCGCAGTACCTATGTGCTTTTCGCAAGCCTTGCGCTAATTCTTCTCTTTTGGCAGTGGCGACCGATGACGGATGTGGTGTGGAATGTTGAGAGCCCGACGGCGCGTTACCTCCTGTGGGCGCTCTTCTTTATCGGGTGGGCAATCGTGCTCGTCAGCACGTTCCTCATCAGCCACTTCGACCTCTTCGGCGTGCGACAGGTTTATCTGTACCAAAAAGGTCAGGAGTACGCCGATTCTGGATTCAGGACGCCGTTCTTTTACAGATTCGTGCGCCACCCGATCATGCTGGGTTTTATTATCGCCTTCTGGGCCGCGCCACGTATGACGGTCGGGCATCTGGTTTTCGCCATCGCCACGACTGCTTACATCCTGATTGCCATTCAGCTTGAAGAGCGCGACCTGGCGAACATCCACGGCACAGCTTATGAGGAGTACCGCAGGCAGGTGTCAATGCTTCTGCCATTGCCGAAAAAGAGGTAGGGCTGTATTAAAAATTGATTTCTGATCTACGCCGCCCAACAAGTCATTCAACCGGAGCGCGCGTTAGCCTGGCTTTCATCGAGAACCTGGATGGTTTCAAGGTTGTGTACGCGTCTGGTTAATTCGGGCATCAGTCTACAGCTACCGACATGAAGGGATTAGACCAAAAATCTGTGTGGGCTAGTGGAGATGCTTACGAGCCTTACGTGGGACGATGGAGCCGACTGGTGGCACGTGAGTTTTTATCCTGGCTTAAAGCTCAGAAAAATATGCGTTGGCTTGACGTTGGTTGTGGCACGGGCGCGCTGAGCCAGACAATTTTAGATGTGACCATGCCCTCACTGGTGCAGGGCATTGATCCGTCAGAAGAGTATGTCAATTATGCACGCAAGCTCATAACCGATGATCGTGCTCGGTTCGATGTAGGTGATGCACGAACATTGCCGTACCAAACGGCATCCTTCGATGTTGTTGTTTCGGGATTAGCCCTTAACTTTGTGCCTGAGCCGGCAGAAGCGGTCTCCGAGATGGCGCGCGTGACTCGGATCGGAGGCGTCGTTGCTGTTTATGTCTGGGATTATGCAGGCGAGATGCAACTGATGCGCTACTTCTGGGATGCGGCAGCGACGCTTGATCCTGCGGCAAAGAAGTTGGATGAAGGCAGACGGTTTCCTATCTGTAACCAGAATCGGCTGCTGCAACTCTTCCAAGATGCCGGATTGAGACAAACGGAAGCGCGCGCCGTTGACGTGCCAACAGTCTTTCACAGCTTCGATGATTACTGGTCTCCATTTCTCGGCGGGCAAGGTCCCGCGCCAAGTTATGCGATGTCGCTGAGTGAAGATCAGAGAATAGAGCTGCGTGAGCTGATTCGTTCACGTCTCCCAAGCAAAAGTGATGGCGGGATTGATCTGATGGCTCGTGCCTGGGCTGTGCGTGGCGAGCTCTAAGCTGGGCTTCGTGTTCTGCCCCGCCGTTGACTTCACAACTCATTCGAGCAGCGCGCTCCGTAGACCCCGGCACGCACCGCGACTGACTTCGAACAAACCGCGACAATGAACGGAGTTTGGGCGAGGGTTAAGCTTACGGCGCTATTGCCGGAAGAGTCCTAGAAAGGGCGCGTGCAGATAGGCCAGCGAGAAGCTTCCCGCCGGATTGAAGTGACGTTTGATGGTCTGGGCGGGATCGAAGAACCAGCGCCCCGTCAATTCGCCACGCTCATCTCTATCGAACCAGCCCCAGGGCGGACGCGCCATGTTCCTGGCACCGACCTTGCCCGCGAAGGCCGCGCCGAGGACGCCCAGGTTGAATTTGCGGCTCGCGGTCTGACCGGACTTCTGCGCCACGTCCACGTTGATGCTGGCGTAGTCGAAGGTCGCGCCGTAGGTCTCGTTGACGCCGCCGCGCGCGCGCGCCCAGAGCGTCCCGTAGATCGGCAACAGCTCGTAGCCGACAGTCTTATCGCGCTGAGCGTCCGGATTCTCGGCGCTGCCGGTAAACCTGTAGACCAGCATGTTCCTTCCCTCAACAGACTTCCTGTTGCTCACGTTGGACTTGATGCCGTGTCCCTTGGGCTCTATATACAGCTCCGGCCTCTGCTCTTCCACACGCACAGGCTCATAACCCCCGGCAGCGCCGTCGCCATCGGGCACGTACTTGAGAAAATGGTTGTGCGACATCGTCTCGACGAAAGAAACGGAGGCGCGCTGAGGATCAGCTCCGTTTTTGGCGACGACAACGAGGCAGCCTTCCATATCGTTCTCATGCGCGAAGGCTGCGTCTTCCGCCATCCCTGTCGGATCAAGGCGGCTTCCACGCTTGGCTCCCTGCCGGAGCAATTCGCTGAGCAGCTTGCCGCGCGAGCCTCCTTTGTAGTCGCGCGGGTGAAAGACTGCGTAGTGGATGAAGTAGTGCGTCAATGTCTCGCTCACGCCGTAATAGACGTAGGCTTTTAAGGGTAAGCCGGTCTTCTCTGCGTTGTCCCAGTTGTTGTCGCCCCGCCAGTCGCCGTCGAAATCAAAGTTGGTGATGAAGTCGCTGCGCCTTTGCGGACCGACTGACTGGTAAAACACGGGAGCGAAGCGCGCTGCAATCTCACGATCCTGCGCCGCGCCCGGGTGAGACGCTTTCGATTCTGCGACCCTGGCGTCCGCCCGGAGAGGAATCCGCAGGGACGCGAAGACGCTCGTCGCAATCATGAGGCAGATGATCAGTAAAGCGCTAATTGAATGTTGAAAGGGTATTGATCGCATTAATGATTCGCTCCGGGGCCTGTCCGCGACCCAGACACGCTCTCTCTCGCTTGAGGGGGGGATGCCTGCTGCTGCGGCCACTGATTTCGGCAACGTGCTAACAGGAGGCGGGTAAGGATAAGCCTGCTCTGGTAGTGAGTCAAGAAGTGGCCGCCAACCAGACCCTCAGTGTGGGCCGACGTTTAGGGCGCGGGCTTTCGGCCTGAGAGAGGCTCACAAAACGGAAGATGCACTAGCTGTGAGGCGGATGCAAACAGGAAGAAGAAATGGCGCAATGATGAATGTAAACTTAAAAGAAGAATAAAAGCGCTTTTGTTTTCGTCTCCTAAATTCGTTGTCCCGCATCTCTTCTTCCTGCTCATGTCTTCTCCTTCTTCTCATTTGCTCGTTGGCAGTTCCGGCTTTGATGGTTGCCGCGTGGGTTGTAGGTCTACACTGTAGGCCAGCACCAGCAGCCAGCGCCCCTTGCGTCTGATGAAGATGTCTGTGAACGCACCCGCGCTCGTTTCTTCTTCTTTGCCTTCAGTGCTCGCGGTTCGGGCACGCTGCACGCCGGTGAGCACAGCCGTCTGGTCGTAGACCTTCACTTTCAGCTCCTCGCCCCAGATCGCCTGAACCTTGACGGGAAACGCTTTGATGCTGTTGAGAAACTGGTCTCTCGTGAGATCAGGCCCGGCAGGACTGCGGAAGATAAAGTCTTCGGCCAGGATGCGGCTGAGCGCCTCTGTGTCCTTGTTCTTAATGGCCTCCATCGTCTCATGCTCAAGCTGAAGGATTATCTGTTCGACTCTGTCAACAGGGTTGCGGGCAGGCTTCGTCTTCTCCTGCGCCCCGGCGAGGGCGACAAAGACGAGCACGAGCGCGAATGCATTGACGAAGTAAATGTGTGGCATACAGACCGTCTCCCTCGAGAATCGTGTATCGCGGCGCGTGTTCGTAGTGCTTCTACGGTAATCTGTAGGCCAGCGTCAAGAGTTGTTGTCGCCGCGCGCCGCTCAGAACTGGCGAGCCCTACTATAAACGGAAGACAATGAGAAGGCCGGGCGGGTAGTGGGGTAATAGTGTGTTGGGCACAAAACATTTCTAATCAAAGGGGCTTATTAATTATAACCAAGTAAACCCATAACTATCATTAGAATAAAGCCAAGTATTAACATTCCAACGAATCCCAATATAAGCCCAACCGCACAGCCACCAAATGCATCATTACTCCCCTTTTTGGTTATTTCATGTATGGCAGTAGCAAGTGCTGATATGATCGGCACAACTAATAGCGCGATAAGGTAGTATTTAACCCACATAACTATGTGCGAGACAATTATACATCCAACACAAATTATATAACTATGCACTGAAGGAACAAACGCTATGCTATTGAATCAAGTGAGCAACACTCTATTACCCCGCTAATGCCGGGCGGGGAAAGGTTGTCATGCGTCAGATAAAATTTATCCCGACGAGTATGCTGCGCGCCGGATGTGGACGCGCAGGTTAAAAGGGCTGAGGATAAGCCAACAGGCAAATCCTCAGCCCTTTCGGTTTATTCGGTGGCAGCGCCACCAGAGAGCGGTCAGGGTTTCAAGCGACTGTCAGCTTTCGCGTTCCTGATAGCCTTCAAGCTCATAGGAACGCGAAAGCTGACCGAAGCCTGGTTTCTAGTTCTGCCTGGCTAGAGGCTACTGCACGGGGACGTACTTGGACGCCACGGGCACGTCTCCGTTCGTACCCCAGGCTGGCCCGATGTAGGTATTATCGGAGCTCTTCAGGATGTAGAACTTACCATCCGATGGCCGCCAGACGGCTGTGTCGGCCTTGCTGTCTCCGTCATAATCCCCAGCCACAGGCACATCGCCGCTCGTGCCCCACTGCGTGGCTTGCAACACGTTGTTGGAGCTTCGGAGGATATACCAGTAACCATCGGAGGGACGCCAGACGGCGATGTCTGCCTTACCGTCAACATCGTAGTCTGCCGGAACCAGCTTGTCCGTAGTGGAGCCCCACTGCTGGACAATCCATCCGGCGTCGGAGCTTCTAAGGATGTACCAGGTGCCGCTGCCCGGCGACGGGTCGTCATTGCGGAACACGGCCAGGTCGGTCTTGCCGTCAGCGTCGTAGTCAGCGGGCACGAGCCTGTCTGTCGCAAGTCCCCACTGCTGGACGAGCAATTGTTCGTCTGAGCTCCTGCGTATGTACCAGTTGCCGTCTGATGGACGGAAGACCGCGACATCGGATTTGAGGTCGCCGTCGTAGTCGCCAATCACAGGCACGTCGCCGTTGGCTCCCCAGACGTATTTATCGAAGTCCTGCGGAGAGCCATTCGAGACGTAGAACGCGCCGCCGCCCATGCCGTCGTCGTTTCCACGGAAGACGGCGATGTCTTTCTTGCCGTCGCCGTCGAAATCACCCGCGACAGGGATGTCCGTCGAAGCGCCGAACTGCTGTTCGGTGACGGACTGGTCAGCGCTGTTGAGGACATACCACTTGGCCTCGCCAGGGTTGTCTGCGACGGGACGGAAGACCGACGAATCGTTGATGCCATCGCCGTCGAAGTCACCCGAGTTAATGTCGTCGTCGATGATCGTGCAAACGCCCGTCGCGTCACTGATAGTCGAATTACCCGGACTGGTCAGGTTAACGAAGAAGTTCTCGTTGGCTTCGTCGAAGACATCACCATTGACCGGCACCATGATCGTTTGCATGGTCGCGCCCGGAGAGAAGCTGACCGTTCCGGCGCTCGCTGCGTAGTCCGAAGGTGTCTGAGCCGTACCGGGGGTCGTAGACCAGCTTGCAGACGCCGTCAAAGCACTGGTCGATGACAGGGTCACGGTGAACGAGACGAGGTGGTTTCCTGAATCGGTCTCGACTGTGCTCACGTCGCTGATAGACATGCTTCTGAGCGCATCCGAGCCCGGCTCAGCCGCCGTCCAGTCTCCGTTGAGAGACGTGACGCCGGTGACGGCAGCAGTATCCGCGCCCGTGTTGATCACCCCGCCGAGATTGGTAAACGTACCGTTGTATCTGAAGACGTTGTAGGCTGCTTCATTACCGACAGGGTCGGTTGGCCTATACTGGAACGTCAGGTCGGCTGTGAGACCCGCGCCGGTCAGCGTCCAGTACCTTTGCAGAGCGTTTGCCCCGGACAAGTTCGGCTGCGGGCCTTGCACGGCCTTGACAGTCAGGTTGCCGGGCGCCCCGGCAGTGACGTTGGCCGTGACAGGCGAATAGCCGTTGGCCGTCCCGACTTCAAAAACCTTCGAGGCGCTGGCGGAGTAAGCCTTCCTGAAGTTGCCGTCAACATATCCGTTGGTGCGCGTGACGGTCGCTGTGCCCGAGCTGAGGATCAGATTGTTGCTGCCGGTGATGATCCTGCCGTTGGTCATGGTGAGCGCCGTGGCCGTGCTGGAGAGCGTCAGGTCGCCGCCCGCGATGGTGACCGTGTGGGTCAGGTCGTTGTCATCATAGGTCATGCTGGTGAGGGTGCGCGTCGGGTTGACCTCGCCGCCGGTGGTTCTTGAGGTTGTCGTCCTCAAATAGGAGATCGTCTCTCCGCCCGTGCCGAGATTGAAGGTCAGCGGCACGTCGAAGGTTCCGGCTGCCGTTGGCGTCGTCGTATTACCGATCTGGACAACGCCGGTGCTTGCGCCGCCTGTGCCGAGCGTCAGTTTGTTCGAGCCCGTGACACTGCCACTAAATAGTCTGATGGCAGTGCAAACGATGTTGGGCGATGCCTGGTCAATGGTTAGACCCATGTCCGCCTGCATTGCGAAATTTGTCATCGGGCTGGTCACTGTGCCGCTGCCTGTATATGACTGAGGCGAAGTGGTCAGGAACCAGACGAAATTGGAACTCGCCCCGTTGGCAGTGAGAGTTCCGTTATTGGTCAGCGTCGCCCCGTTCATCAGGAACACGTTGTTGCCGATGTTCAGCGTCGTGCCCGTGTTGATGGTGATGTTACGGGTGATGTTGTTGAACACAGCAGGCGTATTGAAGGTCGCCGAATGCCCGGCAGAGGTATTGTCTATGACCAGATTCGGAAGCACGCCAGCGATAGTGAACGCTTTGGCCGCGCCCGATGCGGCATTGCCTAACTGCACCGTGCCGCCCGTCACAGTAGTCGTGCCGGTCAGGCCGGACTGGTTACGGAAATCGCGCGGACCGGAACCGCCGGTGTTCGCAAGCTGAACGACGATGGTGCCGCCGGTAATGTTCGTAGTTCCGACGCCCGTTCCGAGGTCAAAGCTGGCGAGCGTGGTCGAGGCATTGCCGATGGTGCACACCGTGATCGTGCCGCCGGATTGGTTGTAGGTGATGGAATTGGCCGAAGCGGCCACGCCGAAGCGTCCCGTCGAGTTGATTGCGCCTCCCTCGACGTTGATGTTGGCGCCTGCGGCGAAGCCCATAGAGTTGCCGGTGGCCGTGCCGATATTGAACGTGCCCAGCGTCATCCTGAACAGGCCCGTAACTGTCGGCGAGCCGTTCAGGCCGACGACCGTTGCATTAGCATTGTTCATCCAGAATCCGCCCGCCGCCGGAATGGCATAAGCCGCCGCGTTGAAGACCGGATTACTGAACGCGTTAGCGCCTGATACTTTGAATGTGCCGTTGGTGATTGTCAGGAATCCAACCGTGTTAGCTCCCAACACAGTGATCGTGCCGCCGGGCGTGAACGTCAGCACCGGCGTGTTGTTCGTTCCTTTATTGAGGGTGACGCCGCTCGTCTGTTTGAAATCGGTCGTGCTGCTGCCGCCGAGCGTAAAGGATGCGTCACTCGCGCCGGTGAAGGTGATGCCCGCTCCAGCGGTGTTGCCGTTGGTGCTGAAATCGAGCGTGCCGTTGTTGGTCAAATTCGCTCCGACAGAGAGGACGTGCGTGGTGACCGTGCCTGCCGGGTTAGATTGGAACGTGCCGCCGGAATCAATCGTGACCGATTGACCGACCGTCAAAGTTCTTGCCGTGGTCTGTTCAAATTGCAATATAGCGCCACTCTGAACTGTCACATTCAAGGCATTGCTTGAATCAATGGTGACTGTGTGGCCGCTGGCAATCGTCACATTGTCGCCCGCAGTCGGAACAGCGCCGCCACTCCAGGTGGCAGTATTGCTCCAATTGCCCGACGCTGCCGAAGTGATATTTCCCGCCGCCGCTGTCGTCTGGCTGCCAGCGAGCGCTGAGCTTAAAGCCCCTTCGGAAACGGCATTGACCTGCCAGAAATAGTTTGTACTGGGATTCAGCCCGGACGCTGTGTATGAGACAGCATTCTGCGCTGCCGTGCCGTCGAAGGTATAGTTAGTGCCATCGAGCGAGCGGTATACAGCATAGATTGTTTCATCAGCCGAATCCGTCCAGTTGAGTGTCATGCCTATCGCCGTGACGCCGCTGAATGTTAGACCGGTCGGTGCGGTCGGGACGGGAGGCGTGTAAGAGAAGATTCTCCTCGATCCCTGAGCGGCGGAGGTCAACACGGTGATCGCGCCAGCCGTGTAGAGATTGGCAACAGGCGTGGCCGAAGCACCGTTGAAGGTCGGCGCGGGTGCGCCCGATTGCGGTGCCGTCACGGAGCCGACCGTTCCGGCCAAGTTGCTTGAAGAGAAGCCTATGTGCGGGTCTCTTGAATTGGCGTCGGCAGCGCCTGCCGTGCTCATGGTCATGCTGCCGTAGACGGATTCAATCACGCCCGTCCTCTCATAGAGTCTGACCTGATAGGTCAGGTCTGCCGTTCCACCCGTATTGAAATTGGCCTGGTTGTTGAGCCACTCGACGACCAGTGTGCGATTGGGTGCAGAGCCGATAACTTTGAAATGTACTTTTCCATCTCCCGTGTGTGTGCGCTGGTCTGCGCCGTAAGCGGTGATGATCGGGATGTTCGCTTGAGCTAAAGGCTTGTATGGGGTTGAGGTCTGCGCGGTTGCGCCGAGACGCAGGACACCGTTCTCGTTGATGGAGAACTGGGTGAACCTCGCCCCCTGAAAAAAGAAGTCGAATCCAATATTGGTGAGCGCTGAAGCCGTATCGTCAATGTTACCGGCGAGCAATTGCGTCGTGCCGGTGGACATGTCCGTGAGCGAAGCGTTCGTCGCCGTGGCGAAAGTATAATTTGAAGCCACCTCAGGGGCCAAAGGCGAAATGGCTTGATCCTGTACGATTGACGCTGCGGAATCAGCAGGCTTCGATGCAGGTTCGGTGAACCGCCGCGCTCCTTGCTTCGAGACGGCACCTGACTCTGGATTGCCGGGACTTAGACGAGCGCTCTTCTGCGCCAAGCCTGATACCAGGATGAATGATGTTGCGGCAAGGACGATGGCGAAAGTGAGCGTCAGACGCGTGGCCTTGCCAAGTTTTAGGGTAGATTGGGGGGAACCGGATCGTTTCATAACTCCTCCATAGTTGGGGTCCAGGGGTTTAGATCACCAGGCAGCGAAGGACTCCCCCAACTATGGCGGTAGATACACGTCGGCGCTGAAAAGCAAGGCTGCTGCTTTTCAACGCCTAACGGATCGCGGCTCGGGGGGTGCCACATTCTCAGTTGTGCTCTCTCAGGTGGTTACAGATTTACGGATGGAATCCCTTTAGTCCCGGCGGAAGCACTTAGCCTTGGTAAAGCGGGGGTACGCTTTAACTTGAATGCGCAACGCGAGGGGGACACCACACATATCAGTTAGGTTGCTGGTTGACGAAAAGTTCGGAAAACGGGAACGGATGAACGCGAGATATACCCTGACCTTGAAAGAAAGTTCGCGGTCACTATATAGAATGTCACGGAATTGTCAAGGAGAAAGTTGGTCCTGCCGAATCCGGTCCTGAACTGCGTGGATGCTTTGTGCTCGAAGACCCTCTTCGCGTTGGCGGGCATGCCCACCTCACGCACTTCAACAAAAGCATGATCCCAGTTAACGCCTTCCATCTGGTACTTCATAGCCCACTGGAAGGTGATGAGCCGTCCCGCGACAGTGCTCAGGTCGATGTTGGGTGAGATCAGCTCCTGATTCGAACTGGCGTCGTACGTGCCGTCAAGATCGGTCTTCCAACAGTTAGTGCCGCTGTGGCAGGTGGTGATCGGCGCGGCGGAAGGCGTGCCGCGCTCCCATTCGTTGGCTGTGACCGTGTGTGTGAAGCTGCCACCGTCCGCTTCGAAATCGCTGCTATAAATGCTCTGCGTCAGCGTTGCCGGGCAGGAGAGGTCTGGGTCTTCGCACACGGTGATGCCCCAACTGTTCAATGTTCCACCGCTGGCGTTGTTCGCGTCGTCGAAGACTTTCAGCGTCCATGTGCCGAAGGCGTCCTGATTCTTGAACCAGTAGAGGCGGCCATACCCTTCGGGCTGGAAGATGTTTTCCAGTAGGTGGCTCCGGTGATCGGAATCGCCGCTTCGTCATCAATGATCGCATCTATTTGCGGGGCAGTCGCGCCCGCGCCTGCGGCTGACGGATCGTCGAACAGCACGACCTCGTTGTTGTCAGACCCGACGAGCGAGCCATCAAGGTCGGCGGTCGCAGCATGTGTGATGCTGAGATTAACTTTCAGGTTCGAAAACTTCACATGGTTGGGGACGTTGAGCGTCGAAGTCACCCCGCCCGAAGCAGCCGGGATGGTTTTCGGCACGTCGGTGCTCGTGTACGTCGTGCATTTGCGGTCGCTCGGCGGGTAAACGGTGACGCTCAGGTGATAGGTCGCCCCGACCCCGGCCCCGGACTGATCATCCACAAGGACAAAGTAGCTGCCCGTAGACTTGACCGTGTAGAAGAAGGCTGAGGCCACCTTGATCCTTTAGTGATTATCTATTTTCAGCAGGTCTTTCGGAATACCTTGTGAAAATTGCGCTGCCCTTGGACGAGATCGAGCTGAAAATGACGTGTGAATGTGCTGCAAAGAAACTCTGTTTAAAAGCCAGCGCTGATCGCAGAGTTACTATGAAGGATTGAGCGAGACTTGGTTTTCTTTAGGACTGGTGAGTCTCGCCGACTGACCAAATGCGCACACACTATAAGTTGGTTGCTGAAAATTTGTCGAACGATCAACAAAGTTCTGTTTTGCTCCCGACTGTAAAGGGCGGGGAAGCCCGGAGCCCCTCTCGCGCTTGACCGGCGACGGCTCCTCCTGTGGATAAAAGCGGCTCTCTCAGTGTATGCTCAGCGCACCTGTTAGAGGAAACTCGTCCGTGAAGGAAATGAACTATTTCACAGAGATCATAGACCTGCTCCGTTTGGAGTCTGAAGCCATCGCGCAGACTGCGCGCAGGCTCAAGCGCGAGGAGGTCGAGCGTGCGATAGACCTTCTGTCTGCGTGCCGTGGCAAGGTCGTCATGGTCGGCGTCGGCAAGTCAGGCATCATCGCCCAGAAGATCGCCGCGACCATGACCAGCACGGGCACAGCCTCAGTCTTTCTACACCCTTCGGATGCGCTGCACGGTGGCTTAGGGATAGTCACCTCCGATGATGTCGTCGTCGCCCTGAGCAACAGCGGCGAGACGGATGAAGTCTTGAGCATGCTGCCTTACCTGAAGCACCGTCAGGTTCCCATCGTGGCCGTCACGGGCTCTTTGCGCTCGACGCTGGCGCGCCGCGCAGATGTCGCGCTCGATGCCTCCGTCGATCAGGAAGCCTGCCCGCTCAATCTAGCGCCGACGACCAGCACGACCGTGGCGCTCGCCATTGGCGATGCGCTGGCGGTGGTCTTGATGCAGGTCAAAGGATTAACGCCGGATGATTTCGCATTGAATCATCCGGCAGGACGTTTGGGGAAACGGCTGACGCTCAAGGTCGCAGACCTGATGCACAGCGGCCAGGACAATCCGACTATTGAAGGAGACGCGCCGTGGCTCGAAGTCGTGGCGGCGATCACACGCGGCGGCCTCGGCGCAGTCAACGTGGTAGATGAACGCGGCCACCTGCTCGGCATCATCACAGATGGAGACTTACGGCGGGCGCTTCAGAAGGTCAAACAGGCTGAGTGGGAGACGCTTCACAGCGAAGCGATCATGACGCGCAGCCCTGTCGTCGCTTCCCCGGACCTGCTCGCCTATGACGCCCTGCGCCTGATGGAGGATCGCCCTTCGCAAATCTCCGTCCTGCCGGTCGTCGATAAAGAGCGGTGCTGTGTCGGCTTGATCCGCCTGCACGACATCGTCAGAAGCGGACTCTGAAAAGCAGGGCTGAGGGCGGCAGCGTGAGGGATGAATAAAAAGAAAGCAACTTTTCTTGTTCATCCCTCATCCCTCCGCCCTCAGCCCTTAGTGGGGCGGTCTGGACTCTGGGAATGAGGAGATTGAAGAAGATGTTCAAGCGTGTGATCGGTATTGCTCTCGGCCTGACGATCTGGATCAGCGCCATGTCAACGGGGTCGCTTCTCGCACCGGCGCTGGCTCAGACCGGCGAGGCCACGCGTCCGAGACAGACTAACTCTACAGCTCCCGCAGCCGAAGCGACCGTTACCCTCAACGAACAGTTTCTCAACGCGCTGCTCGAAGTGATGTTCACGCGTTTGCGAGCGCCGTCGTATCCTCTCTCGCTCGGCATCGTCCAGAAGAGTCCGAACACAAACGAGACCGCAAAGAAGAATCCTCAGGCCACCAAGGCTGTATCCGGATCGGCTCAGGGAGGCTGCGCGAGCGTGGTCGTGTTGGAGCGCGAGATGGACGGCGTCAAAACGGCTGTCCACTTTGAGCAGGGGCGCATCGTTGCGCCGCTCGCTTTCACAGGCTCTTACAACACAGGGCTGCTCGGTTGCATGAGGTTTCAGGGTTGGGCTGATACCAACATCAATCTCGAATTCGATCACGCGCGGCAAGCCCTGAACGCCCGCGTCGATATCGTTGACGTGCATCTGAAGGGCATCCCCCTGCTCGCCAACGGCGTCGTCGTAGACATGGTACAGTCGGCCATAGACCAGCGCGTCAACCCCATCGAAATCCTGAGAACCGAGCAACTGACAGCGCGCGTGCCCATCTCCGCAGCGGGCGGCGCACTGCGTCTGCGCGCCAAAGAACTGCGTCCCGAAATCACTCCCGGCTTGCTCAAGCTTCACATCATCTACGAATTCACACCGGCAGAATAAGAGAAGTAGACAGTAGTCAGTAGTCAGGAGCCAGTAGAAAAGAAAGAACGTGGCGCTTTCCCGTCTACTATGACTTACAGGATCAGTATCAACCGCCAGGCCGGATTTTCTTTTCTACTGACTACTGTCTCCTGACTACTGTCTACTGCTTCATCTCCCCGATCTCCCAGGCGGCGCGGTTGCGCAGGAGTTTGGTCATCAAGGTGGCGTGCAGGATGTGGCCGCTTCTCTCGGCCTTGACGCGTCCCAGGATGGGCATGCCGAGCAGCGCCAGGTCGCCGACGATGTCCAGAATCTTGTGGCGCACAAACTCGTCTGCGAAGCGTAAGCTCGTTTCGTTGAGCATGCCTTCGGGGGTGAGCACGATGGCATTGTCGAGCGTGCCGCCTCGAATCAGGTTGGCGCGGCGCAGGGCTTCAATCTCGGCTGTGAAGCCGAAGGTGCGGGCAGAGGCAATCTCGCGCCCGAACGCCCCGTTCGTGAGAGCGACGCGGAAACGCTGGACGCCGATCAAAGGGTGCGGGAAATCTATCATGCAGTCGATCTCGTAAACACCGGCGGGCTCGACCGTGATGCTCCGGTTGCCCTGTTCGACCGCGACTCTTTCACGCACGAGCAGGGCGCGGCGCGCGAGCGGCTGTTCGACCACCCCTGCGCGTTCGATCATCTCCGTAAAAGCTTCCGCCGAGCCATCCATGATGGGCACTTCCAGGTTATCGACTTCGATGTAGGCGTTGTCCACGCCCGCGCCTCTTAAGGCCGCCAGCAGGTGCTCAACCGTCGAGAGCATCACGCCCGTGCGCATCAATGTCGTGGCATAGCTGCAATGCGCGACCCATTCGACGCTCGCCGGAATCTCGAAGCCGGAGAGGTCTGTACGGACGAAGACATAACCCGTGTCGGGCGGGGCCGGAAGAAGGCGCACGTGGACGGGCACAGCCGTATGTAGCCCTATGCCGCTCGTCTCCACCGGCGCGCCGAGTGTCGTCTGTTTAATCAAGTGTGTTGGATGAACCCTTCTCTCCCGCGCGCTCTCGATTAACGCGCCATGTATCAGTGAAGCGACAAAAGCTATGGCAAAGCCCGTGCCGAAGGCCGCCTGCCAACACAGGGGAAACGCGATTGAGGGAACAAGAGCCCCGCCCCGAAGGGCTTCCGTGCCAGCGCACGATCTAATGTTCCCTGAGCTTTGACCCCTTCGGACGTTGCTACCTACTCCGCTAAAGCTGATAAAGCTGATCGCGTCTGCGGCCTCCCTTGATTTATCCAAGCGCCCTCGCCACGGCCTGCGACACCCGATAACTGTCGCGCCACGGCAACGCCCAAAGGAAGCTTGTGCTGCTTATACGCAACACCGGGAGGGAAAAAGAAGTAGCCAGTAGCCAGTAGAAGAACAGAATGTTTACTACGTAACCTGGTATCGTTTAGATGAGCAGCATCAAACGCCGCGCCGGATTTTCTTTCCTACTGGCTACTGACTACTGTCTACTTCTTTTCCCTTGTCTCTCGCCCCTGCTTTCTTTATCATCGAATCAAATGCCGCGTAAACAATCGACGACACCGGCTCAGCCTACGGAGCGAGTCTTTCTGATCGACTCTATGTCGCACATCTTTCGCGCCTTTTTCGCGCCGATGGGTGGGCGCATGGAGCCTTTGACCAACACACAGGGGCAGGTGACGCAGGCCGTCTTCGTCTTCACGAACATGCTGCGTAAGCTCCTTGCGGACGAGCAGCCGCACTACATCGCCGCCGTCTTTGAATCCGGCGAGAAGACTTTCAGGCACGAGAGCTTTGCGGCTTACAAGGCGCATCGCGTGGATATGCCCGATGAGCTACAGTCGCAACTGCCTTACATCATACGCGTCTGCGAGGCTTACAACATCCCCATCCTCAACTCGCCGGGTTTTGAGGCAGACGACGTGATCGGCACGCTCGCCGTGCAGGCGACCGCACAGGGTTTGCAGGCCGTGATCGTCTCCAACGATAAGGATATGTGCCAGCTTGTGCAAGACCCCTGGGTCATCTGCATGCGCCAGAACTCGCAGAACGTGAAGCGCAAAGAGCCCGTGCCGCCTATCGAATGGTGCGACGAGGCATGGGTCGAGGCCAAGTTCGGCGTCCCGCCTTCGCAGATCATAGACCTGCTCGGATTAATGGGCGACGCGGTGGACAATATTCCGGGAGCGCCCGGCATCGGCGCGAAGGGCGCTGTCCAGATCGTCAAACAGTTCGGCTCCATCGAGAACGCGCTCGCGCACTGGGAGGAGGTCAAGCATAAGACCTATCGCGAATCCTTGCGCAATAACGGAGACCTGATACTCCAATCGAAGGAGCTGGCGACGATCAGAACGGATGTCCCCGTCGAGCTTGATCTGGAAAAGCTTCAGGCACGCCCGCCGGATCGCGCTGCCGCCTACGCGCTCTTTCGCGAGCTGGAATTTCAATCGCTCACGCGCGAGTTCTCCGATGCGGCCAGCGCCGCCGTGGGCGCGACCGGCGCGCAGCCGCACCGTTATCGCATCATACGCAAACGCTCGGAGCTGGACAGCCTCGTGCGCGGCCTCTGGGAAGCAGAGCACTGGGCTTTCGCCGTCAGTGATTCCTCGCCGGTCGGCGCAGGCCAGCAGGCCAGCGTGCGTGATACTGGCGTGCCCGCTGGCATCAGTATCTCGACCGCCGCGGGTGCATCCGCTTACGTCGATCTGGAAAATTTCGAGGACGGACGGGATGCGGCCATCGCTCCGCTCAGAGATGTGCTCGGCAATGGTCTGCTCTCAAAGTCTGTGCATGATCTGAAGCGCGCCGTCGCGCTCCTTGAGCCGCTCGGCATCGAATTGGAGGGCGTCACGGACGACACGCTCCTGGCGGCCTACCTGCTCGATCCGATCCGCAGCAAGTACGAGTTGACAGACCTTGCGCGCGAAGCGGTCGGGGCAGAAGACGCCATTGATGCTCCTGAAGGATGGACGGAGAAACAGTGGAGCGCAGCCCGCGCGGCAGACCTCACGGCGCAGACCGCGCATGTGCTGCACGGGCGTCTGCTCGAACAGGGACTCGAAACGATCTACATGGAGATCGAGCTGCCGCTCGCGCCGCTCCTGCATCGCATGGAGCGCGCGGGGCTGCGCGTCGATACAAACGTACTGACGGAGCTTTCAGCATACCTGGGCAAGGAGCTGGAGAAGCTCACGAAGAAGATTTACAAGGTGGCCGGGCGCGAGTTCAAGATCAACTCGCCGAAGCAGGTCGGCGATGTGCTGGAAGAATTGAACATCAGCTCGGGGCGGAAAACCTCCACGGGGCGCGTCTCTACGAGCAAGGCCGTGCTGGAAGAGCTGGCGCAAACCTACGAGCTGCCGCGTCTCATCATAGAGTATCGCGAGCTGGATAAGCTGAAGACCGTCTACACGGACTCGCTCCCGGCGCAGATCGGTGAGGACGGACGCATTCATGGTCAACTCAATCAAACCGTGACGGCGACGGGAAGATTGTCTTCGAGCGAGCCCAACTTACAGAACATTCCGATTCGCACGGAGCTTGGCCGCCGCATCCGCCGCGCGTTCGTGCCCGATCCAGGCTACAAGCTCATCTCTGCGGATTACTCACAACTCGAGCTGCGCCTGCTCGCGCACGTCACGCACGACCCTGAGATGCTCGACGCCTTTCAGAAGAATGACGATATCCACGCGCGCACTGCTCGCCTCGTCTTTGGCGCAAGAACGGACGAAGAATTAAAGGAGGCGCGGCGCTTCGCCAAGATCGTCAACTTCGCCATCGCCTACGCCATAGAGCCCTTCGGCCTCTCGCAGCGCGTCGGCATCTCGCGCAAAGAGGCGAAGAAGGTGATCGAAGATTATTACGAAACGTACAAGGGCGTCCGCCGCTTCATGGAGGAAGTGCCGGAGAAGGCGCGCGAGCATGGCTACGTGCGCTCGATCTACGGGCGCATACGCCCGCTGCCCGGCATCAATGATCGCAACGGTAACATACGCGCGCGAGCCGAGCGCGAAGCGATCAACATGCCGATTCAGGGAACTTCGAGCGACATCGTGAAGATCGCCATGCTCCATGTTGACGAAGCCATCAAGCGCGAGGGGCTGAGAGCGCGCATGTTGATGCAGGTGCACGATGAACTGCTCGTCGAAGCGCCTGAGTATGAGGCCGAGCGCACAGCCGCGCTGGTGCGTCGCGAGATGGAATCGGCTGTCGAGCTGGATGTTCCGCTCCTGGTTGAGGTCGGCATCGGCGACAACTGGATGGACGCGAAATGATAGGGATGAGGGCGGAGGGATGAGGGATGAGTTAAAAGCTCATTCTTACTCATCCCTCATCCCTCATCCCTCATCCCTGAATTTTTATGCTTGAAGAACAGCCGAAGGTGGAGCGCGTGAAGGAGGACGGCGAGGTCGTCTACGAACGCATCCGTGCGCCGGAGGACGAGACGCGGGAGCCGGGCGCAGAGAAGGGTGGGCGTCGCGCGCCGCGCGTTCGGAGCAGGATTGCGCCGACGCTCAAGCCGCTGCTGATCGGCTTCGCGGTTCTGCTCGCGCTCATCATCGCGCTCAGTTATTTGAGCGTACGTCAACTGGAAGAAGTGAGTCGTGAGGTGCTCGATCTCGAACGCCAGTACGCGGGCAAGCTCAGCATCCTCCTGCGGCTACGGACGGCTTCGACCAAGCTCGACAACGAAGCGCGCGCCCGCAGGGCATCCGAATCGCGCAACGAGCTTGTTCCTCCTTTCGACGTGCGCCTGCGTAATGCGCGCAGCGAGCTGAAAGAGGTGCTCGGCCTCTACGACCATCTGCCGCTCGCGCAAACAGACAAGGGGCGCACGCTCCGCAATAACATCACGTCGTTCCTCGAGCTCACGGAAGACCTGAACCGTTACGGGCTCGAAGGCTTCAGCAGCTTCCGCACCGTCGATCTGCAACTGGAAGAGGTTTTGCGCGAGACGAGCCGCGAGCAGGAAGAGATTCTGCAAAGGGGCGCAGCGTCTCAGGAGAAAGCGCGGCGCTCGATCCATCTTCTGACGCTGATCGCGCTGCTGACGGGCGCGCTCGTCGCCGCCGGAACGATACGTGAAGTGCAGCGGCGCTTTCGCGAGATGCATCAGAGCCTGGAGATGGCGCGACGAGAACGCCAGTTCAGCCGACAGATGCTCGAAGGCATGGTCTCTGCTGTCGCCGCCATTGACGCGCATGATCGCATCCGAAGCGCCAACGCAGCCTTCTTCGAGATTTTCCCGAGAGCCACCATCGGCGCTTCCGTCTACGACAAATTCGCTTCGCGAGATGCCATGAAGATGCTCGAAGCGGCCACGGCCTCGCGCGTCGAGCGGGCTACGTATCGCGGGCGCTGGGTGTGCGACTCGGATGATCCTGACTGTGCCATGCGAACCTTCGACATCTACTCTTCGCCGCTCATGATGGATGCAGAGGCCGGACAGATCATCACGCTGGTGGACGTGACGGAGGCCGCGGAATCAGAGGCCGTGTTGAGAAGAACGGAGTCGCTGGCGGCTGTCGGGCAGGCGGCTGCGCAGGTCGCGCACGAGATCAAGAACCCTTTGGGCAGCATACGTCTCGGCGTCTCCATGCTGCGCGACATGACCAGAGATGAAGAGTCCCTGAGCACCATCGATCTGGTCGAGCGCGGCATAGACCATCTCAATAAGCTCGCGGTTGACGTGACACAGTTCTCACGTCAGAAACCGCTTGCGCGCACAGAGGCCGACCTGCATCGCGTGCTCGAAGCGAGCGTCGAGCTGGTTGCGGATCGCATTCAGGAAAAGAACATCACCGTCACAAAAGATTTCAGCCGCGAGACCATGCGCGGCCAGTGGGACGCAGACCAACTGCGCCAGGTCTTCGTCAACCTCTTAGCCAACGCGGTGGACGCAAGCCAGGACGGGTCGCCGATCCACATCTCGACGGAGCGCGTTACTGCGGAAGACCACGTCAGAGAGGACGGCGGCGATGGCAACGGCCAGCGCGTCTTCAATGGGCGGCAGCCCAGGGCGCGCGTCACCATCAAGGATCAGGGGAGCGGCATGAGCGAAGAGACACGCGCGCACATCTTCGAGCCCTTCTTTACGACCAAGAAACGCGGCACGGGACTCGGACTCGCCATCGTCAAACAGATCATCGAACAGCACGAGGGCACGATCACGGTCACGAGCGCGCCCGGTCAGGGCACAATCTTCGCCATAGACCTGCCGCTTAAAACCAGTAGACAGGAGACAGTAGACAGTAGCTGATTGAAAAGTCCCGTAGGGACTTGATGAAAGTAGCCCTGTGCTTCAGCACTGGGAACAAGCCGAACATAATATAGAGTCCCGTAGGGACGACTGAAAGAAATATTCAGCCGTCCCTACGGAACTCTATTTGTTGGTCGTGACTTTCCCCAGCCATCAATGGCTGGGCTATTCTCAGAAGTCCCTACGGGACTTTCCAAACAACTGCTCACTGCTCACTGCTCACTGCTTACTGCTCACTGCTTTAAAGGCTTTTCGCGCTGCCTCAACAGTTTGATCCAGCAAATCGTCCGTATGAGCCGTGCCGATGAAAGCGGCCTCGAACTGCGACGGGGCGAGGTAGACGCCTGCGGCGAGCATGGCGTGGAAAAATCTTCCATAAAGCTCACGGTTGCTCTGTGAAGCCGTGCTCCAGTTCGTGACCGGCACGCCCGTGAAAAATGTCGTCCACATCGAGCCGACGCGATTGGTCACGGTCTCGATGCCCGCAGCTCGCGCCGCCTCCGTCATGCCGTCACAGAGGCGCTTGCCTGCGCGCTCCAGTCTTTCATAAACGGAAGGATCACGCAGGCGCTTCAAGGTCGCGAGTCCGGCGGTCATCGCAAGCGGATTGCCGGAGAGCGTGCCCGCCTGGTAGACGGGGCCTGCGGGCGCTATGTGCTGCATGATGTCGCGGCTCGCGCCGTAAGCGCCGACGGGGAGGCCGCCGCCGATGATCTTGCCGAGCGTCGTGATGTCAGGGCGGACGTTGTAAAGCTCCTGCGCGCCGCCGCGCGCGAGACGAAAACCGGTCATCACCTCGTCAAAGATCAAGAGCGCGCCGCGCCTGGAAGTGATCTCGCGCACCCTTTGTAAGTAGCCTTCGAGGGGCGGCACACAGCCCATGTTGCCGACGACCGGCTCGATGATGACAGCCGCGATGTCTGCGCCGTGCTCGTCGAAAGCATCTTCGAGCGCCGCCGCATCATTGAAGGGAACGGTGAGAGTATTTTGCGCGAGCGTCACGGGAACGCCGGGGCTGTCCGGCAGACCGAGCGTGGCGACGCCCGAACCGGCTTTGACCAGAAGGCTGTCGCCGTGTCCGTGATAGCAGCCCTCAAATTTGATGAGCTTATTGCGACCCGTGACGCCACGCGCCAGTCGAATCGCAGACATGGTGGCTTCGGTTCCGCTATTGACCATGCGCACCATCTCTATGGATGGGACGGCACGCGTGATCTCTTCGGCCATCTCTATTTCCAGTTCAGTCGGTGCGCCGTAGCTCGTCCCGCGCAGGAGCGCCTCACGGAGCGCTTCGATCACCCCTTCATCGGCGTGGCCGAGGATCATAGGCCCCCAGGAGCCCACGTAATCAATGTAGGTGCGCCCGTCCACGTCCGTCATCTGTGCGCCCTGTGCGCTCTTGATGAATCGCGGCGTGCCGCCCACGCCGCGAAAGGCGCGCACAGGGGAGTTGACACCGCCCGGCATCAACTTGACAGCGCGCTCGAACAGCTCTTCCGAACGAGAGCCGCGTTCATCTTTTTGTGGTGAACTCATAAGCTTATTCTCAATCTTTGCGTACTTTGCGAATATCCTTTGCGCCCTCTGCGTTTAATCTTCTCTTTAAACGCAGAGGGCGCAAAGGGAAAGCACGCAGAGGGCGCAAAGTGTTAAGCCTTTGAATATAACTGTATGACGCGCTCGATGGCGCGGCGGCAGACGGCGCAGAAGGCGTTGCTGCGCGTGAACATGATGCAGTCAACCTGCGGGCGATAATAGCCCTTCGCCTCGTAATTGGCTCCTTCGAAAGCGCCGACCTGCCCCGCATGTTTTTCCTTTGCGAAGAGACGCGCCTCGTGCGCCAGCTCTTCAGTGAAGAGCGCGTCCATCTCCTTTTCGGGACGTCCCAGGCGGCGAATCTCTTGTCGCCTTTTCTGGACATCTAGAGAATACTTTTCAAAAGCCTCTTTCTCCCAGGGCGTAGGGATTGGCGTCCCCTGTGTGACCAAATCTTTCCATTTCAAGTTTGCGGGATCGAGGAGCGCTGTGACGTTCGGCTCCCAGGGCTCGACGCGCGAGGTCGCCGGAGCATAGGCGACCGCAGAGGTGTAATACTCGTCTGCGAGCCCCGCAAAATGATGGCCGAACTCGTGCACGAAGACATAGGGCGACCAGAGACTATCTGCCGCGACCGTGCTGTATAGATTGAAGATGGCGCCGCCGCCGTAGGTCTGGTTGTTGACTAAAATCTCTACGAAATCGTAGGGAGCGAAAGATGCCGCACGCCGAAAGGCGCGGTTGTCGAAGGTCAACACATATCTTTCAGAGCCGAAGGCATCGTATGTTGCGCCGATGGGCGAGTCGCGATACATGCCAGAGGAGGGACGCGAGATTCCAGACTCAAGAGCCGGAGGAGAGAGCGCCCAGACGTTGAAATCCGTGCGATGCTCTTTGAAAGGCGAGGTCGCAAAAAGTATCTCCGCCAGACGCCGCGCATCGGCTTCAAACTTCTTCGCCTCGCCAATTGTGTAGCCGTCGCCGAGGATCAAAAAGTCAACCTTCGCAGAAGGGTCGCCGTTCTTCTGAATCTCGATCACGGGCGCAGGCTGTGCCATCTTCGATCTGTCGATGAAGATGTCCTTGGGATCAAGGGTGGTCTTCCATATCTCGCGGAAAGAGTTTTTCGCGTCCCGCTTTTTGAGCACGATCTGGACTGTATCTTCGGGCGCGGGGAAGCGCAGCGATTCGTGAAACGTGCGGTTGACGCTCCTTGCTTCATCGGTCGTCTCCCACTCACCATAAATGGAGACGAAGCCGCGCGAATACAGCATGCGCCCGCTCTTCTGATCCCTGACTTCAAAGAGATATTTCCCGAGGTTCGTCTCGTCGATCAGCTTGTCTGGATTTCCAGCCCAGGGAAGCGGCTCGATGACGACACGGTCAAGGCTGAACATCTCCTCAGTCGCGTTGCCCGTGTGATAGTAATCAAGCCTCATCGTCGGAGCAGTAGCCGCCGCTACACCCGTGACGAAAAGGAACAAGAGACAGACGAGTCTGAGCACGCACGTAAGATTTTTCATCATGGAAGGGATTGTACCAAGAAAACATTAAACGCAAAGAACGCAAAGGTGAAGACGCAAAGGAAAGCGAAGAAGCTTTGCGTCCTTTGCGCGTCCTCCTTAGCGCCCTTTGCGTTTAAAGGTCTTTCTTTATCTACCAGGGCTAACCGAAGATGCTGCGCCAGCGCCCGTCGAGCGCGCCGCCGAAGAGAAAGGCGGTCAGGCTGGGCTGCTCGTGCGAGCGGTCGTAGCCGACCAATTCGACGTATGAGCGCCCCTGTGTCTCTTCGTTACCATGACGCCCCTGCACGGTGCAAGCGCCTTCCCAGTAGACGATCATCGTCGTCCCGCGCGTGTCCAGCTCCTGGTCTTCCAGTACTGGCTTAATCGAGACATCAATGCCAAAACGTGGCACGCGCAGACGCCAGCCGCTCGGATAAGTAGCCCCTGTCTGCGGGCTCTGCCAGTGGCCGACGGTTTCGAGCGTGAAGTCATCGCGCTTGAGGTGCGTCCAGTTGCCAGCCCCGTCGACATACGTTCCGCTTGAAAAGGGAGACGGCTGCCCTTCAGTGTTGCGCAGGTGATAGACCATCACCTCTGCGCCTGTCGAGAGCTGGACGCTGAACCAGTCCCACCCTTTCTGATTCTCGGTCGTGCGCCAAGTGCCGAACTCGCGATCCATCCATGCAGCGCCCGTGAACTGCTCCGTCGTGCCGTGCCATGTGATTTGGCCTTCCGCCTCCATGCGCGTGAAGGAGAAGTAGCGCGAGGCTTCGCCCTCGTCTTTGAAACTGACGCCGACGCCTTCATGGCCGTTCAGGGCGGCTGGCTTCAGGCTCTTCAAGCTCGCCTCGAAGATGAGATCGTCGCCGAGCGTGGCGCGCAGGATGTGCGCGCCGTGCGCCTCGCGCACAGTCCAGTTGCCGAGCTTCAGATAGTAGTGGCGCGCACTCGCCTGAGCCGGAAGATCGAATACGCCTCCCGCGCTCTTCCTGTGCTCGTAGCGGAAACGACCGCGCGCCTCGTCCGTGATGGCGAAGTGAGCAAGGTAGAGCGGGTTTCCGATCAGGCGCAGCGGCACTACACCGAAGCGGTCGAGGTCTGTGCGCCGCTTGAAGAACACAAGCTCGAAGCCGAAGCGCCTGCCTGAGAGGGTGTGCATGTGCCCCGTGTAGTACCACCATTCTGTCTGCGCTTCTTTGTGCGCGTAGAGATCACGCGGCAGCTCCACGCCCGCGTGCTCCGTGCCGTCGCGCAAGCTTGATGCCTCGCCGACAATCACGTCAGCGATGCGATCCAGAACATTGGCGGCGATGGTTTCCAAAGGTATGTTGATGTTGGTGCTCATAGGTTTCGATAAACTTCTGACGGGCTCTCCTTGAGTCGCGCCGGACAGGATAGTTGAAGGCTATGACGAAAGTGTGCGCCATTTGCAAAAGGAAGCTTGCGATTCAGGCAGGATAGAGAATTAAACGCAAAGGACGCAAAGAGGGAAGACGCAAAGGACGCGAAGATTCATCTACTTTGCGTCGTGCGGCTTCTTTGCGCCCTTTGCGTTTAGAATTTCTCTCCTTCGTGCAAATTTCTAGATACGCTCCCCGCTCTCGCGCGGCTCGACGGCGATGCTGCGAAAGCTGGAGATGCGCACCAGCCCGGGCGCTGCCCCTTTCGGCTTCGAGAGAAACTTGCGCTCGGTGTAGTGCACGTCAACTTTCCCGCTGGCGCGTGCCTGGCTGAAATGGGCGGCCAGTTGCGCCGCTTCGATCACTGTGCGGTGCGGAATCTCTTTGCGCGAGGGGTTGCGCACGACGACGTGTGAGCCTGGATAATCCGCCGCGTGCATCCACAGGTCGTGTGGCCGCGCCACGCGGAAGGTGAGATGGTCGTTGTCGCGCGCGCCGCGTCCGACCAGCATCTCGTAGCCGTCCGAAGAACGATAGCGGCGCACGCCCGGAATGCTTTCCGTCGCCTTGCGCCGAAGCGCTGCCTGACCGCTCCGCCCGCGCTCTTTCCGATCATCATCACCAAAAGCTTCGAGCGCGGCCTCGTCATGTTCTGCGATGATCTTCTCAAGCTCTGCCATCTGCTCGTTGAGCCGCTCTAACTCTTTCTCCAATTCGCCGAGCCGCCGCGTGATCTCAAGGGCTGCGCGCTTGGCCTTCCCGTAACGTTTGAAACTGCGGGCAGCCTCCTGTTGCAGCGTGGAGTTTTCGTCAATCAACAGTTCCACGCGGGGCGCACCCTCTGCGTAATAATCCGTGACCAGCAAGACGCGCCCGCGCCGCTCTGCGGTTCCGATGTTGGCGAGCAGGAGGTCGCCGAGCCGTTTATGTTCTTCCGCGTCGCCGTGCTCTGCCAGATCGTGCAAGAGGTGTTGATGAAGCCTGGCGCGCCCTGAGATAGCACGGCGCACGCGCTCGCGGGCAGAAGCGGCGCGTGCCTTGAAGACGCGCTCGGCATCGAGCCGACTGTAGTAATCGTCGGCTGCTGCGGAGAGGGTGTCGAAGTCCCCCTGCTGTAATCCCCCGGCGCGTGGTCGTGTGAGCGCTACTGTTGCACCTTGCGCGGGCGGGGCTTCGTAAAGATCGCCGATCTGCTGGCTTTCGCCGCGTGGAGGGCGGAGGGCATCTATGATGTGGCCGCGCTCGTCGAGCAGAAATAGATTCGCCGCCCGTCCGGTCAACTGCGCGACGAGCACGCGCCGCTCCGTGTTGGCAAGCACATCGTGAGCGTCGAAAGTGAAGCGCACGATGCGATCCCCCTCATCTTTCGTGAGGAGGCGGAGCGTCGCGCCGCTCAGATGCTTGCGCAACGCGAGCGCAAAGGGCGTGGGTGGGAGAGATTGCTTCTCAAGCTCGCGCACACGCCGCTCGATCAGATAGAGGCGCGGCTCGGCGGGCTCCACGCTCAGAAAAAGATAGGATGAGTCGTTCGTGCGAAAGTCTATGGCGAGCGAGGCGCGCGAGAGCTGAAAGACCTTGCCCATCGTGCGACCCGTCAACCTGGACGCGATCTCTTCAACGAGCGCTTTGATGGTCTGAGCATTCAAAACAGTAGACAGTAGTCAGTAGTCAGTAGCCAGTAGAAAAGAAAATCCGTTGATGCTGTTCCTGTAACATCATAACGGATAATGTAGCAGACGCGCTGTTTTTCTACTGACTACTGTCTACTGACTACTGTCTACTGTTTTGCGCTTACTCGCGCACGACTGCGGTGCTGGAGAGATGATCGTGAGCGGTGCGACCTTCGGCGTCAAAAAGGGCGTAGAGGATGCCGAGCCCGAAAGCTGCAAGCGAGACCATGTAGACGAGCGCGCGCAGCACAGCTTGTCTCGTCGTCGGCAGTAGTCCTGTGTCGGCATCGACGGCGCGCAGCGAGACGAGCGACATGCCCCAGGTGCGTCCCGTCATAGCGGTCGCTGCCGCCAGGTAAAGAAACATCACAAGGAGGATGATGCCGCCCATAGAGGCTGAGACGCGCCAGTCCATCCAGTTGCCGTTGGTCAGTTCAATGATCGCGGCAAAAGGCGATGAGGCAAAGGCGACGACCAGAAGGTCTATTAAACCACCCGCGAAGCGAGCCCCCAGTGCCGCACGATCATCGTAGAGGTCTTCGATCAGAAATGGGTCGGCTACTTCCGTCTCCGCAGGCGCTGTCAGCGTCTCTTCATCCAAGACGCTCGCCGCGACACTTTTATGCTTCGGCCTGTTGGAAGGGGTGGTCTCAGTCGAGGGGAAAGCCTGCGTCGTGACCACGGCCAGACCGTGCTCGCGCACCATCTCAGTGGCCTTGGGCGTAGCTACCTTTTCCGTCACTTTGGACGGGGCAGCCACGGGCGAAGGTTGTGGCGCTAACGCCGGGCGCGCGACCAACTCAGGCTGCGGGCTCTCCTGGTACTGCTCCTCGGCGACGCGTGCGACCGCCACGGCAGCGCCGCCGCGTGTGCGCGGCATCGGCGGAGGCTGTTGGCGTGCACGCTCAAGACGCTTGAGCGCAGCGGCCACAATCGGATTGACGGGCGGCGCATCGGGCTGCGGCACCAGTCCAAGCTGCGGCGCGAGGTTTGTCTCAAGAGGGGGCTGCTCGCGGCGTCGCCGCTCGGCTTCCTCGGCGTCGCGCGCCGCTTCTCGCGCCCGACGCTCCTGTATCTCGCGCACGCGGTCGCTCAACTCTTTGCGCCACTGAGGAAGAGCGGCGCGTCCTGCGCCTGGAAATTCTATCAGCGTCGAAGATGTGTGCGCCGTAGTAGTGGTTGTTGTAGAAACAGTCGCCGCTGCGGATGCGAGGTTGCCGGTCTCTTCTGCGCGAGCTTGGGTGTTTGTCTGAGCATCGGCAGGCTCTTGAGGCAGCGTCGCCGATGGCTCGACTCCGCGAGAAGAGGGGGGCGCTGGCGTTTTGCATCGCGGGCAAAGGTCTAGACCATTTGAATAAACAGCGCGACACGCTGGACACTGCATAGCGAAGGAGCCTCCACGAAAGGCAAAGTAAAAAGGCAAAAGGCAAAATTAGCGTCTCGCCTTATGACCTGAAAGAGATTTATGTGTTCACGGGCTGCAAGCTCTAAACCCATGCCCACTGCGGAGTCGCGGCGGATACTATCAGAACTTACTTTAACTCGTCAATCAGAAAATATACAAGCAACTGTAGTTGAACCGTTCAGGGCTACAAGATAAGGGATGCTCGCCGCGCTTCTTCCCCTGTTCTCGCGCAGCCTCCGAAGAGCGGGTTGCAAACATCTGGCAATGCACATAAAGTTAGCCGGAACGATTCCCAGGATGAAAGGTTTGATCGAGAAGCTCTCAAACGGTATGCGTCCTTCTGGCCGTCTCATCGAACGGTACATCATCGCGGCGGTGCTGCCGTATATGCTGCTTGCGCTGCTGTTGCAGGGGGCGATTCTCTTTACGCAGGAGACGAGCCGGTTCGCAGAGCTATTAGTAGAGGCGCGCGTGCCGCTCGCGCTGGTGAAGGAGTTTGCGCTGGCGCTCGTGCCGCGTCTGCTCAGCTACACCCTGCCCATCGCGATGATGATCGGCACCATCATAGGTTTCAGCCGGATGGGCAGCGATAGCGAGTTGGTGGCGATGCGCGCTGCCGGGGTGGGAACCTGGAAGATGCTCTGGCCTGTGCTCCTGCTCGGCGCACTCGTCAGCGGCGCAACCTTTTATCTCAATCTGGTGGCCGTGCCGGAGGCGGAAGGGACGCTCCGGCGCACAGGATTGCGCGCCGCGCTCTATCGGCTGGATTCACCGGTCGAGCCGCGCTCGTTTACGGCGGGGATTCCAGGCTATGTGATCTACGTACGCGACGGGGATAAGAAGCAGGGACAGTGGGGCAGAGTCTTCATCTATTCGCAGGATAAGGATTCGGGAGCGACGCGGATAGTCACGGCGCGTTCCGGCAGAATAGACTCTTCGGCGGAGCAATCCGAGCTGGTTCTTTCCGATGCGGTCGTGACAACGCTGCCGCCGTCAGCACCTCAGCAGCCGGGCGAGGGCGCGTATATCACGGAGCGCGTCGCACAGACACGCGTTGTGCTGGAGACGGGACGCAAGGCTTTGATCGAGCTTCTGCGACGCGATGAGGCCAATGTCAAAGAGATGGAGATGGGTGAGCTGGCTGAGGTGGCGAGCCGAGCGCCAGAAGTCGATAAGCAGCGCGCGGCCAGTATAGAGCTACACAAGAGAGTGGTCTCATCCGTCTCCCCGCTGGTGTTTGCGCTGCTCGCGGCAGCCCTCGGCCTACGCATCAAAAGGGGAGGGCGCGGCATGGGCCTGATGCTTTCCCTGCTCATCTTCATAGCCTATTCAATCCTCAGAATAACGGGCGAGCAGATGGCGCGCTCCGGGGCTGTGCCGCCTATTGTCGGGGTGTGGCTGACGACAACTGTGGCCGTGTTGTTCGCGCTTCTACTGCTCTTCAAAAACCGTGGCAGCATCCTGAGCGGGCTCAGACGCGGCGCGCGCATCCCCAGGATTGAAACCCAGGCCGCGCCCGCCGCTGCTCCGAGCAGGCGCGGAGCGAAAGCGTTGGGCATACATCTGCTGAGCTTTCCAAGCATGCTGGATCGAAGCGTGCTCCGATCACTACTGCTGAGTATGCTCTTCGCCTTCGCCTCGCTCGCGGCGATCTTCCTCATGTTCACACTGCTCGAATCATGGCGCGCCGTGGCCGAGTCAGGCGTTCCCATCAATCTGGTCGCCAAGTACATCTTCTTTCTGCTGCCGTTTATGAGCATACAGGTGCTCCCCACCAGCGTGCTGCTCGCTGAGCTGACCACCTACGCTCTCATGGCGCGGCGCAGCGAGGCCATCGCGTGGTGGGCTTCTGGACAGAGCGTCTACAGGCTCGTACTGCCCGGGCTGCTCTTTGCGTTGAGCATCAGTCTGGGAGTCTGGTTGATACAGGAAGACCTGATGCCACAGGCCAATGTGCGGCAGGATGCCTTGCGTGCGCAGTTGCGCGGCGGCGCTCCGCGTGCGACGACGCCCCTCGGTCGGCAGTGGCTGGCGGCTCCCGGTGGACGACTCTATGCCTACAATTATGATGAGAAGGATGAGGCGCTCGACACACCCGCCATCTATGAGTTTGACGAAGCGGAGGTTCACCTGCGCCGCATCATCATGGGTGAGCGTGGCATCTGGAGCAGCCCCGCGAGGATGTCCATAGAGAAGGCTGAAGTGGTGGATTTAGGGGGCATCCGAATAGCTCATCAAAAGAGCGAGCGCCTGGAGATTGCTGACATCGACCCGCCCTCGATCTTCCGCTCGATGATTGATAAGCCGTCGCAGCTCAGCTCGGATCGGTTGCGCAGCTACATTAAGACGCTGAAGAGTCGCGGCGGCGCAGACCCTTCGCTCGTCGTCGCGCTGCAAAAGAAGTACGCAGAGCCTTTCAGCGTCCTGGTCATGGCGCTGACGGGCATCCCGCTGGCCTTCGTCTTCGGGCGGCGGAGCGCCTTGGCAGCCCTCAGCTCCGCCATCCTCATCGCTTTCGCCTTCTGGATCATGACCGGAAGGTTCCAGCAACTGGGCGACTACGGATTGCTCCCGCCGCCTGTGGCCGCATGGGCTCCGCTCGTCATCTTCGCGGCGGCGGGCACCTACCTGATGTCGCGCGCGCGCACTTGAAGCATCAGGAAGAGAAAAACTCTAAACGCAAAGGGCGCAAAGAAGCCGCAAGCCGCAAAGAGCGCAAAAGGTTTTTCTTCGCGTCCTTTGCGTCTCTTCCTTTGCGCCCTCCAGCGTTTAATTCTCTTCCATGCTTAAAACATTGTTCGATAAAAAGGAGGCGAGACGGTTGGGGTACACAGAAAGAAGAGGATGAAGGGAAGAAGGAGCGCAATCAGGCGAAACAGGTTTCTTCTATGAAGATATGAACGTGGCGGTGTTGGAGTCATCAACCGGGCTGCTCCCTGACTAGAGCGGCTGTCTTCCGGCGAAACCCGCATCCACGTCGTGCCACCATTCGACCTGATCGCCTTCGCCCAGGTGCCAGCAGAGCAGTACGACGCGCCCGTCGCGCAGAGAAGGGAAATCTATGAGGCCGCGCTCATAATCCTTGAGCTGCACGCCGAGGGTTTCAAGCTCGCCGGTGCGAGAGGCCAGTTCCGTGAGGAGTTGGACATACCTGACGCCGTCGGCCATGCCGCCGCCGCCCTGTTCAGCGCCTTCGGCGGCGCGCTGGGCTTCCTCGCGATACACCAGCAGGCGACGGTGGGCGCGCTGGAGGGCTCCGAGAATGCGTCGCACAGTCGGAAGCAGGGCATTCGCTTCCTCAACGCTGAAGACTTTCATAAGAGAAGTAGACAGTAGTCAGTAGTCAGTAGAAAAGCTGATTGCTAACCGTTTCATTCGCAGTATCAGCGACAGCATCTATTGCGCGGAGCGCCTACTGGCTACTGACTACTGACTACTGCTTTCAATGTTCATCCGTGACGCGGATCAGTTCTGATGGCGTCTCGAACTGGTCAGCCTCGTCCTCTATTTCGGGTTCAATAATGGGGCGGACGGGCGATGGCTGGAAACCGTTGCGCTGGCTGTCCAGCGAAGGATCCCCGTTGTGCGGTTGGAGAAACGCGGCGGCGCTCGTCTCGTCATAGCGCCCGCCGTGTGGCATCTCCTTGCGCACTTTGTCGGCGATCTCACCTAGGTCTATGAAGTAATCGGCAACGTCAATAAGCTTCGGAGCGGTGTTGGAACGAAAGCCCGCGATCTCGACGCGACAGCCCTTGTAGGCGACGGCATTCACGGCATAGACGAAATCCTCGTCGCCGGAGACGAGCACGGCTGTGTCGTAGCGCCCGGCCAGAGAGAGCATGTCAACGGCAATCTCGACATCCAGGTTCGCCTTGCGCGTCCCATCGTAAAAAGTCTTTAGTTCTTTCTGGACGACGCGAAAGCCATTGCGCCGCATCCAGAGCAGAAAACCCTGCTGGCGCTCAGCGCCGACATCGACGCCCGTGTAGAAGAAAGCACGGAGCAGGCGGCCATCGCCGAGCAGCACGCGTAGCAGCTTGTTGTAGTCAATATCTATGTTGTGAAAACGCGCTGCATGGAAAAGATTGTTACCGTCAATGAATACTGCGACTCTCCCGCGATGACCGAACTGCCACGAAATATTATTCGTCGGATCAAAGTTCATGCAAAAGGTGCTCCATTAAAAATGTAAATAACTGTCTGCTAGGATGCCGTGACGTGTGGCAATAGGTCAAGTCGAAATGGCCCTCTTCTCTCACGCGCCTGAAAATTGCGTGGCGGCGATGACCTGGTCTGTGATCGCATCAAGGTAGACGACGCGGACGGGATTGCTCCCGACCAGCACCTCCCAGGCGAGATGAAACTCAAGGACTGAAGGGTCAGCGGCGCGCGGGTGCGGGTAGACTACCAGCTCGCGCGTCGTGATCGAATCACCGCTCGTGATCGTGTAGGTCTGTAGAGTTCCACCCGCGTCCGTGTAGGTGAAAGTTTTTCCAAGGAGGTGCTCCGGCACTTTGTCAGCCGTCACCACCGGACGAATCCCTGCGCCCGCGCGCTGCAACTGATCGACTTCGGGAATGCACGTGCTCGTCACCTGTAGAATGCGACGATCCGCCCGAAAGGTGATCTCAAGCACGCCGTAGTCGCCGCGTATCGGAAGGCGAAAGGGGCGCTGACGGTACTCGGCCTTTTTAGTTCCGTCGGCGAGGTCTGTGCGCAGGACGAGAGAGAGTTGGCGCGGCTCAGCGCCGATCAGGTTGCGCGCAAAAACGATGAATCGACGCAGGGACTCGCGCGTCTCTTCCTCGGTCATCGGCGTGCCTTCGCCGACTTTCGGCAGATAGAGCGGAGCGGAAAGCGTTGTCGGGATGCTGCGGATGGTTGCCGTCACGGGCTGAAGATCAGGCGCGGGCGCGTTCATCATCCCTTGATCGCGCGTGAGCGTCGCCCAATCACCGAGCGCCGTCTCGCGCCGCTCCTCATCCTCAACCATTAAGACCGGATAGGGCGGCTCGTTCGATCGCGGCCCAGCCGGGTTCGGCGGAGGCGACGCCGCACATCCCCCTGCCCACACAACAGGCACAACACAGAGCACGAGGCGTAGCCATGCGCCATACTTCATTCGTCGAGGCATAATACTCAAGTAGACAATGATCAGTAGCCAGTAGAAAAACTTTTGCTATGGAATCGTCAGGGTGTCAGCGACAGCACATGCAACGCGGAGCGCCTACTGTCTACTGACTACTGGCTACTATCCTTAGTATACCGGATCATGTCTGTCTTTCAATGAAGATCCTTGAAGCAGTGTTTAGTCTGCCACTCTATCTCTAGCTCTGGCTCTTGTTCTTTCTCTGACCCATATTTGAGCGAGCGCTTTTTCAAGCTCGACCGGCAGCTTAAGGATGGACAGCCGCTTTGTCTTCTTTTCCTTTTTAGGTTTAGCTTTGCTTGTAGATTTAGCTTTACTTGCAGATTTAGCTTTGCTTCCGCGCTTCTTCGTCGCCATAGGTTTCCTCCAGTCTGTTGTAGATCAACAAAACCATTCATCTCAAGGGCATCAGGCTACTGCTGCATCCTCTAATACCATCAGGGTTCGTGAATTTGCCGCCGCCCCGCTCGTCGCAATCGCCAGGGCAAGATAACGGTTCTCTTCGCGATACATGAGCCGGGCAGCGACCAACTCGTCCAGAAACTCCTTGATCTCGTCTGCGTCCAGAGGGTCGTCGCCGTCCGCTGCAAGTTGCGCGCACAGCTCGGCTGGCGTCGCTCCGGCGTCGCAAGCCAGGTAAATCTTCGCCTCTGGGCCATCGAAGCGATAGTCGGCTGATTCGAGTCCCGGACGGCGATCGTGCACGACAAGGAAGCCCGGACCACGGCGATAGCGCAGTGACCCGAAGCTGCGCTTGTTTGCCTCTCGCCACCGTTCTACGGCCTTTCTCAGACCCTGAGTGTAGCTCTCTGGATCGCGGCCATCATCGTAACGATGGTCAAAGTCGTAGGCGATGTTGGCGAGCAGGTCGGGGGCAATCGGATAAAGGGATTGGTAGTATGGCATCGGCCCTGTGATCTGTATCCCGAACTCAGCTGCCCGCTCGAAATACGGGCTGAAGCGTTGAACTTGAACGTGGCTGAAGTTTGGCGCTTCGAGGTGGACGATTGACGGGATAAGCTCAGTCATGCGCTCGTACTCCTCTGGCGACTCGCCAGGGAAACCATAAAGAAGGTTCCACATAGCCGAGACGCCGATCTCGGCGCACCACTTCAGCAGACGCAGGTTCTGAAGCGCGGTCACGCCTTTGCGCATCAAACGTAAAATTGGCGTACTAAGGCTTTCAATCCCTGGTTGAATATCAATGACCCCGGCGCTTTGGAAAGCGCGCACCTGCTCCTTCGTGAGGTTAGCCTTTGTTTCGTAGAACAGCTCGATGTCGTAACCGCTCTCCTTCAGCAGCGGCATCAACTCCCGAATGTGCTTGAGGTCAATGATGTCGTCTACCGCCACGAATTTGAGTATTTTGTATCGCGCCGCGAGATCAAGTATCTCCTTCGCCACCCGCGCCGCTGGTTTGCTCCGAAACATCATTGTCGCAGCATTCAAGCCGCAGAATGTGCAATGCTGCTTGGCGCCCCACCAACATCCGCGCGAACTCTCGAAAAGGATCGCCACGTCCGGGTAAAGTTCCGCTCGCAAGGGGCTGCGGGCGAGTCGCTCGAAATACTCATCATAGGTCGGGCTGGGAACCTCTGCGATAGGAAGTTGAGGACTACCCTCCATGGGGACCGCTACGCTTCGGCCCTCGACGCGGTAACACAGTCCCGGTTGTGGACGAATTGGCCTGCCCGCCAGCACGTCGGTGACGACTTCAACTAATACCCGCTCGCCTTCACCGCGCACCACCACGTCGACCCATGGGAAACACTCGTGCAGAGCAGCTCCCATTGGCCCATCGCAATTGTCACCGCCGAACACGATGGTGAGCGATGGATCCTTCGCCTTGAGGATCTTCGCGAGCACCAAGGAAGGCACGTTCTGTTGGAAGACTGTGGAGAAGCCCACGACGCGTGGAGCACCAGCAAGCAACTCGTTGGCCGCAGCTTCGAGGAACTCTGGGACAAGCGCCTTCATACGGACGGCAGCCGTCACTGCATGTTCCGGGATTCCAGAGGCGCGGACGTAAGCGAGATACTCATCGTCCTCAGGCGTCGGATCGGCATAAGGAGGCACCTTGAAAATCCATTCACCAAGGTGGACCACAAAGTCCCGATGTGCAACGTCTTGATATTGGGTGATCGAGAGCCTTTCGCCTTCAGCAGCTTCGGCTGTCGCCGCGCGCAGGTGTTCCATGAATGCGAGTTCGAGAGAATGTGAGCGCGCCGTGATGCTGGCACACTCAAGGCAGCGCTCCAGAATGCCTAGCTGAATTGGAGGATGCCGCAGTTCCTTAAAGGGCATTGATACCAAGCTAACGGCTACCCCGCGCGAGCTTGCGCTGAACTTCCTGACCCTCTTCCTAGCAACACCTTTGGCTGGACTACTTCTTCTTTGTGCTTGTTTGCCGGAACTCATGTCTTTATCTCCATTACAAAAGCCACGGGAAACGGATCAATTAATGGTTCTAAATACAGTACTGAAATGATGGAGTCACACGAGCTAAATTGGTGTGAGCGTGCGAAGAAGCGCGACACTGGGAATTTAGCCTCATTAGAGAGCGCCAGCACAATATTCCTGGCGAGCGAGAAAGTCAATGGTGTAATTTTTGGTTAGGCTGATAGTTAAGTTCCCCTTGATGAAAGCGGGTTTGTCTTTGGGGTTAGCGATATACTTGTTTATTCATTCTCAGCCGACCCTTATCGGGACTTGTTGTCGCATCCTCGCGGAGAATGAACAGGCGCTGATACTTGAAGCGATTGCAACGGAGCGTGAGCGTCGTATAATCGCGAGGACGGAGGTTGAAGGCGTGGCCGATGATAATGAAGGGTTTCCGATAGGGGACGAAGCTGTGCCGCCGGAGCCGGAATTTCGTGGATTCACTCACGATCAGATGGTGACGTGCGCCGTGTGCCTGCGCGCCAACGCGCCGACGCGCACAAGCTGTCTCTATTGCGCGGCGGCGCTTCCCGCGACAGAAGCCACTGCGTTGCTGCGGCGGCCAACGCTCCGCCGCCTGGAAAAATGGGAGCGGGGATTCAACTGCATCCTGATGCCGGAAAAGACGGCTGCGATTGATGATGACGCTCTCCGAGAGATGGCCGAACTATTGCGCCTCAGTGCGAACGACCTGAAGCGTATCATGGAAGCGGGCATGCCATTGCCGCTGGCGCGCGCCGCCACAAGGGATGAGGCCGCGCTGGTAGAAAGCAAGCTCGCCGCGCGTGGAATCCGCGTGCTGGTCGTCTCCGATCAAGACCTCTCGCTGGAAGAGTCCCCGCAGAAGCGCATACGTGCCCTGGAGTTCACAGAAGATTCGATCATCGCGCATCCGGCGGGCGGCGGGCCCGCGCTCTGCGCCCACTGGGCTGAAATCCTGCTCTTCGTCACGGGGCGTCATCTTGTCCGGCGAGTGGAGATCGAAGAGCGACGCGGACGCCGTGCGGAGAACGAGATCGCGCACGCGCGCGAGTTAAGCTCGGACGAATCCATGCTCGACGTGTACACAGGCAGCAGCGAGGGGGGCTGGCGCATCGCCTCCGGCAGCTTCGACTTCTCATGTCTGGGCGATAGAAAGGGTCTACTTGTGGCTGAGAACTTCCTCAGCCTGGACGAGATGCTCCGTAGACGCGCCAGCCAGGCCGATACGGACGACTCTTACAACCGTGTGCGCCACGCGCTCACCCCCGCCTGGCCGCTCGAACAGCATACGGAGTCGCGCGGCCTGCGTCGCGAGGGACCCGGCAAGTACAACGTCGAATCGGCCACCACGAGCGACAATGAGACACAGTTCACGCGCTACTCACGCCTGCGACACTATCTCAAGCTCAGAGAGGCCGGGTTGAAAACATGACCAGACGGGAAGAGCGCAGACGGCCTCGCATGGCAAAACCCGCGCAGCATGAGACTGTCCCACAGGGAAGGGATGCGCACAGTGTTTCGGGGAGCGCGGCTGGTGGCGGCACGAGACTTTATGGAGTGAGCCCCGTCGTCGAAGCCCTGCGCACAAGACAGCGCCCGATAGAGCAGATTACGATTGCCGAAGGGGCGCGTATCGTTCGCCTGCGCGAGTTGATAGAGCTGGCACGCAGCGCAAACGTGCCTGTGCATCGCGCCTCGCGCGCAGACCTTGCGCGCATGGTCGGCGAAGACGCAAACCACCAGGGGGTAGTCGCAGTGATCGCGGCAGCCCGCTACAGTGATGCGGAAGAAACGCTCGACGCGCTCGCCGCACGCGTCGGCACGCCCGATCCACCGCTTGTCGTCGTCCTTGACGGCGTAGAAGACCCGCGCAACCTTGGCGCGATCATCAGGACGGCGGAATGCGCTGGAGCGCACGCCATCTTTATCCCGGAGCGTCGCGCCGCCGGTCTGACCGAAACGGTGGCGAAGACGGCTGCTGGAGCCTTGGAGCACATCGCGGTTGCGCGCGCGACCAATCTTGTCCGGTTGATTGAAGAGTTGAAGGAGCGCGGCATCTGGACTGTGGGGGCAAGCATGGATGCTGCGCTTCCTTACACCGCCTGGGATTGGACTGCGCCGTGCGCGCTCTTCCTCGGGGGCGAAGGGGCGGGGCTGCACCGCCTCGTGCGCGAGCGTTGCGATACGCTCATAAACATTCCCCTTCGCGGACAGATCACGTCGCTCAACGTCTCCGTCGCCGCAGGCATCCTGCTTTACGAAGCGGTCAGGCAGCGGATCGCGGCAAGCGCATCGAGAGGTAAGGAGAGCGATTGACGAGCAGAGACGTGGAGTGTGACCGGATACTTTTAGAGCGTGTTTTAAAAGAGGAGCAGAGTGGTTTAGTGAGTAGAGATATAAACGCAAAGGACGCAAAGGAAGACGCGCAAAGAGCGCAAAGAATCTGCGACCTTTGCGATGCACTTTGCGTCCTCCGGCGTTTACATCTCCCTTTTTGACACGTCCTGAGAAGTCAAATAAGGCTATACTAAGGCTCAACGTCGGGAGGAGGCCGTAAGGAAATGTTTTGTCCTAAATGTGCGACGCAGAACATGGACGGCGCAAGGTTCTGTCGCGCGTGCGGCGCTGACATCAGCCTCGTACCGCAGGCGATGAGCGGGACTTTGACGCTGGAGAAGCAGGCGACAGACCTGGACGACTTCAGCCAGGAGCATGAGCCGATCAGGCGACGCAGGCGCAGGCACAGAGACGAGCAGGGAATCGAAAAAGTTATCAAGCCCATCTTTATGGGTCTAGGGTTCCTCATCGCCGCCATTGTGCTCGCATTCGTGCCGATGGGGAGAGGTTGGTGGTTCTGGATGTTTATCCCTGCATTCGCCATGCTCGGCGGCGGCGTGGCGGAGATCGTACGCATGAAGATCGAACAGCGCCAGCTATCTTCCGAACGAGCGCCCGCGAGAGCCGTCTCGCCCGACCCGCGTGCAGCCGAACTCCCTGCGCGCAGCACCTCTGAATTGATGCCGCCGCCACCGAGCGTCACTGAAGGCACGACGCGACACCTGGGTACGGAAGGGCCGACGGAGTATCTCGCCACCCCGCGCGGAAAGTCTGAGAAGAAGGTTTAAGCCGCGCTTTCCGACGACGACACCATGAGCTGACAGGTGGGCAGTGGTTCACTTTGAAATTAAAGAGCGGGAAGATACCGGCCTTGATTTTCTAACTCACCCGACTACTGACAGGTGTGCCTTGCGCGGGTTGCGCGCGCCGCTGTATAGTTTTTCAACATTCAAGTTTCCAGGTCATGCAATCGTCTTTCTAAAGCCGGAAGGAGTTTCCTAACCATGCCGCAACGCCCCAAAGTAGCTAACAACATGCTAGAGCTGATCGGCTACACGCCGCTCGTACGCTTGAACAGCATCCCCTATCCGAACTCTGCCGAGTTGATCGTCAAGCTCGAATCGCAGAACCCTATGGATTCGGTTAAAGACCGGATCGGCGCGGCGATGATCGAAGCCGCCGAGCGCGATGGTCTCATCAAGCCGGGCGAGACCATCATCATCGAACCAACTTCCGGCAACACAGGCATCGCGCTCGCTTTCGCTGCGGCAGTCCGTGGCTACAAGCTGATCGTCACGATGCCCGACACGGTGACGGTCGAAAGGCGTCGCGTGCTCTCGTCTCTCGGCGCGGAGGTCGTCTTGACGCCGGGCGCGGAGGGGATGAAGGGCTCGATCAAAAAGGCTGCGGAGATTTTCGAGCAGACCAAAAACAGTTGGACGCCCGGACAATTTGACAACCCTGCGAACCCGGAAGTGCATCGCCGCACGACCGCCGAAGAAGTTTGGGAAGACACGGACGGACGCCTCGACTGCTTCGTCGCGGGCGTCGGCACGGGCGGCACTGTGACGGGCGTCGGACAGGTTTTGAAAGAGCGCCTCGGCGACAAGGTGCTGGTCGTCGCGGTCGAGCCATCTTCATCGCCCGTGCTCTCGGGCGGCGAGGCCGGGCCGAATAAGATTCAGGGCATCGGCGCGGGATTCGTTCCGCGCAACTATGACCCTTCCGTAGTGGATCGCGTCGTGCGCGTCGATTACACGGACGCGCTTGAGATGGCGCGTCGCCTTGCGCGCGAGGAAGGTATCTTCTGCGGCATCTCATCAGGCGCGATCACCTGGGCGGCGCGCGACCTGGCGAAGGAGTTAGGAGAAGGCAAGCGCCTCGTCTCTATCATCTGTGATTTCGGCGAGCGCTATTTGTCGCACGAGTTGTTCGAGACGACATAAGTTAAGCGCCAGAGAACAGCCTCAAGGCGTCCAAATTTTTATCCAGCGGAGGCGATTGCTATCTTCCGGCGGCGAGATGACCGGGAGCGCGCATCGCCTCGCTTTGTCTTAAATGAAAGAGAAGGAACAAGGCATCATCTGCGTCCCTGTTTGCGTCGAGCGCGCGCGAGATTTGGCCGCAGAGGTCGCACGCGCCGCACGCGTCGGCGATCTGGTTGAGCTGCGATTGGATTGCCTCCGAGGTGCGGAGCTTGAAGAAGCCCTGCGCGATCTACACGCTCTGCTTCGCACGCAGTCATGCCCGTTCATCCTCACGCTCCGACCAGTCGAGCAGGGCGGGCATCTTGAGATAGACAGCCTGAGCCGCGTCGCCTTCTGGCTCGATCATTTCGGCTATGACGAGCAGTTCACAGGCTTCGCGGACATAGAGCTTGATCTGGCGGTTCTACTCTCAGGGCAGCGCGCGCCGCTCGATTGGAGCCGCGTCATCTGTTCACACCACGACTTTGCGGGTTCTTCCAATCTTGAGAGCATCTACGCGCGCATGAAGCCCACGCCCGCGCGCGTCCTCAAGATCGCCGTCCGGGTCAAAGAGATTACAGACTGTCTAGCGCTGTTTCGCCTGCTAGAGCGTGCCCGTCTTGAAGGGCGCGAGGTGGTAGCCATCGCGATGGGCGAGGCCGGAACGTGGACGCGCATCCTCGCCCCCTCGCGCGGCGCATTTCTCACCTACGGCGCTTTAGACGCAGAGAGCGCCACCGCACCCGGACAACCGACAGCCGCAGAACTGCGCGACCTCTACCATGTTCACAAACTAGACGAGCATACAGAGATCATGGGACTGATGGGACATCCGGTCGCGCACTCCGTCTCGCCTCACATGCACAACGCGGCATTCGACGCCTCCGGCCTGAACGCCGTCTACATCCCTTTTGAAGTCCAAGACGCGAAAGCTTTCCTGCACCGCATGGCGCACCCTCGAACGCGCGAGCTTAACTGGAACCTGCGCGGCCTGAGCGTCACAGCCCCGCACAAGAGCGCCGTGCTCGAACACCTCGACTGGATCGAACCCTCTGCACGCGAGATCGGCGCAGCCAATACCATCATCGTCCAGGGCGATGAGCTTCACGGCTACAACACGGACGCCACGGCGCTGCTCGCTCCGCTCCTCGACAAAATCGGCCACCTCCACGACAAACGCTTCGCCATCATCGGCGCGGGCGGCGCCGCCCGCGCAGCCCTCTGGAGCCTACACCGCGAGGGAGCGCACACGACCCTCTTTGCACGCAACCCCGAACGCGCCCGCCATCTAGCCAAAGAATTCGACGCCTCCTTCCAGCATCTCGACGCCGCCTCCTTCGACGGCTTCGATGTCGTCATCAACGCAACCCCGCTCGGCACACACGGCCTGCATCAAGACGACACGCCCGCCCGCGCTCATCAGCTTCGCGGCGCGCACCTCATTTACGATCTCGTCTACAATCCCCTTGAGACGCATTTCATGCGCGAAGCACGCGAGGCTGGCTGCGACACCATGGGCGGCCTACATATGCTCGTCGCACAGGCCGCAGAGCAGTTCAAGTTTTGGACGGATAAGCCTGCGCCAGTCGAAGTGATGCTCGAAGCGGCTCTGCACGCATTGAAATAGTAAGAGATTTCAGTGTACATCTTTATTCAGCCAGAAGGCCGGAATCAGCCAGTCGCTGTTGCTCCGGTAGCGAGTGATGGAGCCAGCCTTGTGTGATTTCATGAATCTCATACTCAATTGACAGCTAACGAGCGGAAGGATTAGATACGGCAATGTCGAATCAGGAACGAGACGGGCACGTTAGTGAGCAGCAAGAGCGGGAATTACCACAGGGCGTGAAGCTGTTACGCACTCTTGAAGGGCACAAGAAGATTGTCGCGAGTTTAGCGTTCGACTCGGAGGGGCAAATACTAGCTAGCGGTGGCGGTGATGGTACAGTCAAGCTGTGGGAAGTCTCTAGCGGCAAGTTGCTTCACAACCTTGAAGTGCAAGAGGCATATATCTACAGCATTGCGTTAAATCCAGAGGGCGGTGCGTTAGCCACGAGTGCCAGTAAGGTGAAGCTATGGGAAGTCTCTAGCGGCAAGCTGCTTCACACCCTTGAAGGGCACACTAGCGGTTTGGCTGCTATCGCCTTCTCTGTTGATGGGCGACTTCTAGCCTCTAGGAGTGAGGATGGAATCGTGCGCCTCTGGAGTTGCGAGACTTGGGAGACAGTCGCTGTCATCCCGGGACTGGTAGAATCTGGTAGGTGGCAGCCAGGCCTCACGTTTCATCCTGTATTGCCGCTGCTAGCTACACTTGGCTCAAGGCCAGACGCGTCTCATGACGAGCGATCCAAGCTGATTCACTTCTGGGAGCTGGACTTCGACGCGCTGCTAGGCAAAGCGCCGGGAGCCAAGCCAGCGGTGGAGGCGGTGCATCACACGACGGCTAAGATCGTGTTGGTGGGCGATTCGGGTGTGGGCAAGACGGGGCTGGGGTGGCGGCTGGCGCATAGGGAATTCAAGGAACATTCCTCGACGCACGGCCAACAGTTTTGGGTGGTCGATGAACTCGGCACGCGCCGCCAGGACGGTACTGAGTGCGAAGCGATTCTGTGGGATTTGGCCGGGCAGCCCGATTACAGGCTGACGCACGCTCTATTTCTGGACGATTCCGACCTCGCGCTTATCCTGTTCGATCCGACCGACAGCCGTGATCCGCTGCACGGAGTGGAGTTCTGGTTGAAGCAACTCATGGCTGGACAAGCCTCCCGCCAGAAGCTGAATGCCTGCCGGACGATCCTGGTCGGTGCGCGCGCGGATCGTGGAGAAGCGCGCTTGACGCAGTCGGAGCTGGACGAATTCTGTCGTCGTCGCGGCATCGGCGGCGGTTATCTGGCGACCAGCGCCAAAGAGAACATAGGGCTGGATGAGTTGTTGCGGCGGATGAAGGAGCAGATTCCGTGGGAGGACAAACCGGCCACGGTGACGACGGTCACGTTCAAGCGGATCAAGGACTACGTGCTGAAGCTGAAGGAGAGGCGGGAGGGGCAGCCGTTGATCGTGAGTCCGCCGGAACTGCGAGGGCAGCTTGAGCGGATGGATGTGGACTGGCAATTCTCCGACGCGGAGATGATGACGGCTGTCGGCCACCTGGAGAATCATGGCTTGGTGAAGCGGCTGCGCACGTCTAAGGGAGAAGATCGCGTCCTGCTCGCCCCGGAACTGCTCAACAATCTGGCGGCATCGTTCGTGCTGGAAGCGAGGCGCAATCCAAGGGGCTTGGGTTCGTTGGAAGAGAAGCGACTGATGGAGGGCGGGTATTCCTTCCCCGAATTGGAGAAGCTTTCGCCAGGCGAGCGCGACATCTTACTTGACTCTGCGGCACTGCTGTTCCTCGAACACAACGTCTGCTTCCGCGAAACCGACCCACTCGGCGGTAAGTCGTATCTGGTCTTCCCTGAACTAATCAATCTTAAGAAGCCGCTGCTGGAGGACGAGCAGACGACGGAAGACGGCGTGGCCTACACGGTCGGCGGCGCGGTCGAGAATGTCTATGCGTCGCTGGTGGTGCTGCTGGGCTACACACAGACGTTCACGCGAACAGACCAATGGCACAATCAGGCGCGCTACGAGATGGGCGACGGACTGATCTGCGGATTCCGCCAGGACGCCGAAAGCGACGGCGAGCTTGACCTGGTGCTTTATTTCGGCACGAACGTCGGTCGGCCTGTGAGGACGCTGTTCCAGGGCTTGTTTGAAAGCTTCCTGGCTCGCCGCAACCTGAGCGTCTTCCGCTACGAGCCGGTCGTATGCTCCAACGACCACGCGCTTAACCGCGCTGTCGCGCGCGAGCAGCATCGTAAGGGCAGCGCATTCGCCTTCTGTCCAGAGTGTGGTGACAAACTTACGTTGCCTAAAGCCGACGAGCCGATCCAGTTGACGCAGACTGAACATCGCAAGGTAGAGGAGCAACGATGGTTCGCAGACCAGCGGACGCGCTTCGAGCAAGCTGTCTTTCGGTTAAGGTCCTACGTGGAAGGCCAGCGCCTGACGCGACCCGAATGCTTCATCAGCTACGCCTGGGGCATCAAAGAGCAAGAGCGTTGGGTGGAGCACAGTCTAGCCAAAGACCTGCAAAAGGCTGGCATCAATGTTGTGCTTGATCGTTGGGAGAACGACCGCGCGGGCAAAAGAGTGTCAACATTCGTCAGCCGCATAGCAGAATGCAACCTTGTGATACCGGTCGGCACACCGCTGTATTTCGATAAGTTCAAGAACCAGGTCTCAAGCACCGGCAGTGTGGTCGCAGCCGAAGTGGGGTTGATTAGCCAACGGCTCATGGGGACGGAAGAGGAGAAGGATACAGTCATGCCCATCTTGCTGGCCGGAGAAAAAAAGACGGCGTTGCCCCCGTTGATGTGGGATCAAGTTTATCGCGACTTCCGTAACGAGCGGGCCTACTTCATCACAGCCTTCGACTTGATTCTAGACCTCTACGGGATCACTCACACTAATACTGCCGTAGCTGACCTGCGCGAGTCTCTTCGAGAGACTGAGATGCGGTAGTTAACTCCCTGTGTCCTGCTAACTCTCTGTTCAGAGCATAGGAGAGGCGATTGCGATTGAAGATAGACGACTCTCAAGCCTGACATCTGGTAATAATGAACGAACGTTACAGCAGACAAATTCTGTTTGATGGGATTGGCGAGGAAGGGCAGCGGCGTCTGCTTGATGCGCGGGTGTTGATCGTGGGTTGCGGGGCGTTGGGGACGGCGCAGGCGGAGGCGCTGGCGCGCGCGGGGGTGGGGAGTCTGCGGATTGTTGATAGGGATTTCGTCGAGGCGTCGAATCTTCAGAGGCAGACGATGTTCACGGAGCGGGATGCGAGGGAGCGTTTGCCGAAGGCTGTGGCGTGCGTCGACCATATCGCGGAGATCAATGCGGAGATTGATGCGGAGGCGTTGGTGGCCGACGTGAATCATACGAACGTGGAGCGATTCATCAGTGATCGCGATGTCGTGCTTGATGGGACGGATAATTTTGCGACGCGTTACCTGATTAACGATGCGTGCGTGAAGCACAGCGTCAACTGGGTCTATGGCGCGGCGGTTGGATCATACGGTGTGACGATGACTGTGCGACCGCGCGTGACGCCGTGCCTGCGCTGCGTCTTTGAAGAAGCGCCCCAGGCGGGGAGCGCGCCGACGTGCGATACGGCGGGCGTGATTATGCCGATCATCTCCGTCGTCGCAGCCTTCCAGGTCAGCGAAGCCTTGAAGCTTTTGACGGGACAGACAGAGAGCCTGCACAACTCTCTGATGCAGTTCGACGTGTGGCGGAACGAGTGGCGCGCGCTCGCTTTGGGCGAGCCTTCTGTGGATTGCCCGACGTGTGCGCTCGGCTCTTACGAGTCGTTGAAGGCGGAAGGCAGCGGCTTCGCTGCCGTCTTGTGTGGGCGTCAGGCCGTGCAGGTCTCGCCGCCCGTACCGTCTGAGATTGATCTCGCGGCGCTGGCCGGGCGCTTGCGCACTTCGGTCGAAGTCAGCGTCAATCCATATCTCTTACGCTTCAACGCGGGCGGCTACGAACTGACCGTCTTCAAAGATGCGCGCGCGATCATACGCGGCACTGACGATGTGCTCACCGCACGCTCTTTATATGCGCGATATGTAGGCAATTAAGCATGATTGCTCATCAGAGAACACGCTCGGAGGTGAAGCCTATTTCCCGCCGCAAGCTTTTTCAGGTTATGATTCCAGAGGTAAGTGGTTGAAGCTTCTTCGATCAACTTGAATTTCGGTGCGTCGGCGGATTGTGCATACTGTCGCAGGCGCTCTTGAGGATAACGGGCTATAAACTTTTGATGGCTAATAAAACGTCTACGAATCGCGTCGGTGGTCTCCTCCTCCTTCTCTCATTCTTCATTATTTCGATGGTCCCGGCTCGCGCGGGCGAACCCATCATCTGGGAGACGAACTCGCGCGCGGAGATTTTGAAGGGAGAGGCGCGCGGCGTCTCTGTCACGGACATAGGGGCTTTCATGCTCGCGCCGCGCTTCACGCAGCTCTTCAATACGGATCAGCCCTATATCTGGTCGAGCGCGGCGGACGCTCTCGGCAATGTCTACCTGGGAACAGGGCACGATGGCCGTCTCTATCGCATCTCTGCGGACGGGCGCGGCGCTCTGGTTTACGACGCGCCGGAGCTGGACGTGACGGCGCTCGCCATCGGTCGAGACGGGACGCTCTACGCGGGCACTTCGCCTGACGGCAAAGTCTATCGCATCTCTGCGGACGGACGAGCCGAAACCTATTTCGACCCGCCGGATAAATATATCTGGTCGCTCGCAGTGCTCTCGGACGGCGCGCTCGCTGTCGGCACGGGCGACAATGGCAAGCTCTATCGCGTGCGCGCGGCGAACGCGGAGGCCGCCGGCTCTCTGCTTATTGATACGAATGAGACGCACGTCATCTCGCTCGCCGTCGATGCGCAGGGGCAGCTTATCGCGGGCACAGACCCGGGCGGGCTCGTGCTGCGCATCTCGCCTGACGGTAAGGCGTTCGCGCTCTTAGACGCACCGCTACGCGAGATTCATGCGCTGGCGATGGCTGCGGATGGCTCTATCTACGCACTGGCGCTGTCTGATGCGGCTTCGACCTCGCGGGCATCGACGAGCAGTACGCCTGCGCCACAATCGTCCGAGTCGTCCACAGGGCAGGGCAGCGCGACCGTCACTATCACCTCCATCGACGACTCCGGCACGCCGGCGCAGGGAGGGCCACAAGCGCAGCCGCGCAGCCGTAACGATCTGGCGCAGGCGCGCAGCGCAGTCTTTCGCATCCTCCCGGACGGAGGGACGGATGTCCTGTGGAGCTCTCCTTCGATCACGGCCTTCGCCGTCGCGCCCGCGCCACAGGGCGGGAGCGTGCTTGTCGGCACGGCCGACAAAGGGCGCATCTATTCTGTGACGGACGACGGGCGCGATACGCTTCTGGTGCAATCAACTGAAGGGCAGATCTCATCTTTTGTGACGCGCGGGCGCGAAGTCTTCGCCGCGTCGAGCAACCAGGGGAAGCTCTTTCGCTTCGGTTCGGAAGTGGTGACTGAGGGCACGTACGAATCTCCCGTGCAGGACGCCAAGCTGATTGCCTCCTGGGGGCGCATCTGGTGGCGCGGACGCGGAGTTGTAGAGTTGCAGACGCGCACAGGCAACAGCGAGCGACCCGATATGACCTGGAGCGAGTGGAGCGCGCCGTACCGCGATCCGGCGGGGGCGCAGATCACGAGCCCGCGTGCGCGCTTCATACAGTGGCGCGCCGTGTTGCGTGCGCCCGCCGCTACGGCAACAGGCGACACACAAACGCGTATGGAAGATGTGAGCATCGCGTACATGCCGCGCAATGTTGCGCCCGAAGTGCTCTCGATCACGGCCTTACCTATCGGCGTCGGCCTGCAACAGATCGTCCAGGTGCAGAGCGATCCGAACATAGAGGCTTCAGGTCTCGATCCATCATTGTTCGGCGCGGTCGCGCAGGTTCCGCCGCGCCGCATCTACCAGCGCGGCGCACGTTCGCTCCAATGGCAGGCCGAAGACCGCAACGGCGATACGCTCGAATACGCGATCTACTACCGCTCTTTGAACGAAAATTCGTTCCGCCTGTTGAAGGATAAACTGCGCGACAACTTCTACACGGTGGACGGCGCGACGCTCGCCGATGGCCGCTACCTGTTCAGAGTAGTCGCATCGGACGCGCCCAATAATCCGACCGGGCAGGCGCTCGCCGGAGAGCGCATCAGCGAGCCCGTCGATATAGACAACACGCCGCCTACTTTACGCGTCGTCGGCCAGGCGCAGGTTATAGGGGAGCGTGCGCGCGTCTCCTTTGAGGTCGAAGACGTGACCGGGATGGTCAAGCGCGCAGACGTGAGCGTGGACGGGTCAGTGTGGAGCACTGCTTTTCCTGATGACGGCATTGCAGACAGTCCGCGCGAGCGCTTCACGCTCGAAGTTCCACTGCTCGGCGCTGGTGAGCATACGATCTCTCTACGCGCCTTTGACGCCAGCGGAAATGCCGGCAGCGTGAGGGTCACCGTGAGAAGATAGAGAAGTAGACAGTAGACAGTAGTCAGTAGCCAGTAGGCGCTTCGCGCAGCGTGCGCTGAAGCTTCCAGCCTAAAGATGCGGTATCGAAAGCTTTTCTACTGGCTCCTGACTACTGTCTACTGTCTACTCTTAATTGCCTTATATCGTATGTCGGCCTGCCGAAAGCGTGCGCATATCGCAAAAGACTGCTAAACTATTGACTGTAAAAGCTGGGCGAGGATTCAGTGGCCGCCCGTGGCATTGATCTTGCTCTAAAGGAGGCTGGCGCGAGACTCTTCTCTCCCTCCACATGCGCGCTCATGAAATCGGCATGAGGAGGCTACATACACGATGATGAAAGAACTAAAGCGAATGTTACTGGCGGTGGCGATGCTTTGCGTCGTCTCTGTCGGTGCGTTTGCGTCTGATGACCAGTGGGGAGACGATCAGAAGCGACCGCCCAAGCCGGATAAGCCGGTGGTTGTCGTCGGCCCCAAGGGAGAAAAACCGCCGCCTAACAACCAGAATAGACCGAGGAACGATAACAAAAGGGGGAGACCCTGACTCGTTTCTCTATAGACTGCTGAACGGCTTTGTCGAAAATTAAAAGCCTTGAGGAGACCCGCGCCGCCCCTTTTTGGTGTTCGCGGGTTTCATCAGTTTTAAAGACCGCGGAAGAAAAAGGCAGCCAAAGCGGTTTGGCCGCCTTTTTTCTTGACTGCTCTCTAAACGATATGCCCACTGGAGGATTCGAACCTCCGACTTCTGCCGTGTGAAGACAGCACTCTACCGCTGAGTTAAGTGGGCGCGTGAACGACTGGAATTTGATGCTAACAAAGCCGCTCGACGAGCGTCAAGCGGCTCTGCTCAACAGGTTTCGAGTTTCGAGTTACGGGTTTCGAGTTAAAAGAAAGGCCGGTTCTTGAACCCGCAACTCGAAACTATTTTCTTACTGGCTGACGGGCGGATCGCTGGCCGTGGCTGGCTGATCCGGGTTTTCGCGTATGGTGCTGATGGAGGGGTCTACGTAAAAGTGACGTCTGCCAGTCGCGTTGAGACCTTCGGAGACCTGCGGGTCAGCATTGACTGTGTAGCCAGCCGGTTGAGCAGCCGATTTCGGAGTCACCTTCATCGTAAAGACGTAGCCGCTCACAACCGGCGCATCGCCTGCGAAGCGTTCATCCAGAGACCCTTCCTTGATCAGATCAGCGAATGTTCCGTAAGCGCCCCTGTGACCGATAGAATAATCGGCCTGGACTTTTCTGATGTTGTCGAGCTGCTGGATGGCTGCGGTCTCGTTGCCGCGACGCACGACCATTCTCCATGCTGGAACGCCGACGCCAATCAGAATACCTATGATGGCGATCACGATCATCAATTCGATGAGTGAAAAGCCGCGATGATTTGAACGGTCTCTAAAATGTTTCATGATAAAAGCTCCTGACAATCTCTCTCTCTCTGCGCACACATCACCAACGTGTACACGAATCGAACCGTAAACGGTTCCTGAAATCTTTACGCCACCAACACTAAACGGCTGACGGGCGCGAGTGCGATGCTAAATTCTACTACAGGAGCGCGCGAAGCGTCACTTCTGCCGGGCAGGCGGTAGCGGCACGAAAGAGAATCAAGCCACAGATGGACGCAGACTGTGGCTTCATTGTTCAGCGCCATTTTTGGCGTGCGGCTCTTCGCCTGAACATGTAGAATGAAGTCGAAGGGTCATTCGAAGAGTTTATCGAGAACTATTCATGAGACGATTGCAGACGGCGAACAGGGAAGCGGAGCAGGACGCGAGCGCCTCGATTGAGAAGATAGAGCGGCTGCAAGCGGCCATCGAGAGCGTCATCAAGGGAAAGCCCGAAGCCGTGCGCCTCTGCATCGTGGGACTCATCGCGGGCGGCCATCTGCTCGTCGAAGACGTGCCCGGCGTCGGTAAGACCACGCTCGCGCAGGCGCTGGCGCGAGCCCTTGACTGCTCCTTCCAGCGGATTCAGTTTACCTCCGATCTACTGCCCTCGGATGTCATCGGCCTGGCGGTTTACAACCAGCACACGGGCGTCTTCGAATGGAAGCCCGGCCCCATCTTCGCCAACGTCGTGCTGGCCGACGAGATCAATCGCACCACGCCCAAGACGCAGTCCGCTCTGCTCGAATCGATGGCTGAGCGCCACGTCACCGTTGAAGGCGTCACGCATCGTCTACCGGAGCCATTCATCGTCGTCGCGACGCAGAATCCGATTGAGCATCATGGCACATACCCGCTGCCCGAATCGCAGCTCGACCGCTTCATGCTGCGGCTGCGCATCGGATACCCTGGCCCGGAGGATGAGAAGCAAATCTTACGCGACCGCATCACGGCTGAGCCGCTCGACGCGTTGCGCCCCGTGATGACAGCCTCTGACGTGCTGGAATTGCAAAGAGCAGTTGCAGATGTGTCGGTCGATGATGCGCTCATAGATTATCTGATGCGTATCGTCGAGGCGACGCGCGGTTCCGAGATGCTTGACCTGGGGGTGAGCCCGCGCGGCACGCTCGCACTCTTTCGCGCCGCGCAGGCGCTCGCCCTGACGGAAGATCGCGCCTACTGCGTACCGGATGACATCAAGCGTCTGGTGCTGCCCATCTTCGCCCATCGCCTTGTCGTCAGCTCGCGCTTCTCCTCCTCCTTACGTCGCAGCGAAGAGGCCGAAGCTGTGCTGCGAGAGATCATGAAAACGGTCAGCGTGCCGCTTTGAGCTTCCTTTTACCAGGTGGCAATCAAAAGAGAGGAAGGGGACGATCCACGAAGTAACACGAAGCCACACGAAACACCCACTCTGTTCGTCTCGTTTCGTGTTATTTCGTGTCGCTTCGTGGATCGTTCGCCCCCCTTCTTTTATTCTCCTATCTGGTATCAGCTTCGGCTCTGGCAAGGAACCATTTTATTAGCTTATCATCGGCACACAAAAGTTCCAGAGTGTGTGTCTCGTGACCTGACTTACATCACAACTGAAAGGGAGGCGCAAGATGGCGGCTCGGTGTGCTGAAGGAAGAAGGCTGAGGATTCCTCCAACGCAGTTGGCATCCGTTCTCTTACTATCTCTGACGCTGTGTTTGATCGAAGCGGCCAGCGCTTCCCCTGCGTCTCAGTCTCCGGCCAAGACCTACGCAGAATGGGCGACGCGCGAGTTGGCGGGCGTGGAAGAGGGGCTAAGCGCGGCTGATTGGTTGAAGTCGCATGCGGGCGAGGAGATGAACACGTATGAGCATCGCTACGCCAACGGTGAGGCCGAAGACGATTGGGCTGTCCGCTTCGTTAAAAGCGAGCGCCTGCCTGATGGCCGCGAGGTAATCCGGCGCGCATATTTCTACCCGCCGCACGCGCCGTCGCCTCCCGTCTTACCTGTGAACAAAGATGCCAGGGAAACTTTAATGAATGAGTCGCGGCTCGGCTTAATCTGGATCGAGTCGATGGAGCCTGATGTCAAGACGGGCGAGGCGCTGGCCGCGTCTGCGCGACAGTCCATCACCGAACGCTTCGGCGCGGGCGAGCCAAAGCCTCAAGTGCATTTTCTGGGCTCTGCCTACTGGACTGAGAACTCAAGGTGGCGCGCGGGAAAGGCCATGATTGTCTCCACCTATATTAAAGGGTCTGGCACGTATGACGTGAAGACCCGCCGCGCCGTGGCCTTTTCCTATCTGCCGAATTCAGGCATCACTACAGACTGGGACGAAGCGGTAGCGAAGTCGGACGGATCACAGAGCACGGATGAGGGACGAAGGGCTCGCCTGGATCGGATGTTGAAGGTCGCGGCGCTTGGCGACGAACGCTCCGCGCCCCTGCTCTCCGCCCTCGATAAGGCCGCACGTTGGGACGGAGGAGAGAAATTTCAGGCTGCGCCGCTCGCGAGCGCCCTCAAGCAATGGCTCGACGCGGCTGCGAAACTTGATGCTACCAGACGCGCCGCCGCCTATTTTGTCGCAGACTACGTGCTCGAACATACTTGGGAGCCTTTCGGTCTGAGCACTCCGGGAATAAACAAGAGGGAACGCGCACAACTCGCGGCGCTCGGCGCGGATTTCACTCCCGCGCCTCGTCCTGTGGAGGGCGACTCGCACTCCTACACGAACAGTTGGATGAAAAGGGCCGTCCGCCTGAACCCTGTGGGGCAGAGCGGTGAGACGGCGCTCGTCGATCTTCTGGAGCGTGGCATCCTGGTGAACGAAAAGCCGAATGAGAACAGCGAAGATTTCCGGCCTGTCATCAAGGAGGGCGAAAAATATCTGAGCCGCGCCAAAGATTCACAGCTTAAGGCAGCAGCGCACCTCGTCGTCGCCAATGCCTATAGCGACATTGTTGCTCTCGCAGATGGCATAGGGGAAGACGCCTTCCCGCCGGAGAGCTATCGTGCGGAGGCGACGCCAGCGCGTCAGAAGGCTATAGAAAACTACCGCGCGGCCTTTTCCATTGATAACACGACGCCACAGGCTCGAAGCGCATGGTCTCAAGCCTGGCGCTTGTTGGCCGGTCTGCCGCCGATCAAGACGACGTACTTCAGCGGCAACGAGCCGGGCGATTGAACATACGGGAATGTGAAACCTTTCAATGAGCGAGACGCGCCAGCAAGATCACGTCTCCGCGCCGGAGGAGAAAGCGCGACCGCTAGGCGAGCGGCTGCGCGGCAGCCGCTTTCGCGCGTGGCGCAACACTCTGGGGAGCATGCTGCTGGTGCTCGCAGGATTGGGCACGACGCTCGTCGCCGTCATCGCACGCCGCACGGAAGACGTGGAGCTTGCGACCATCGCTGCCATCGCCTCGCTGCTCATCGTTCTGCTGATCATCATCTTCGTGCTGCCGCCACTGGTGCGCTCGGCGCGCGCCGAAGTCCAGCGGCTCAATCTGCCGCTTGAGGTGACGCTTGGCGGCCTGATCTTTCTGGGTATTTTAAGCATCGTCGCCTTCGCCGCGTGGAATACGGGCAACAACCTGCTCTTTCTGATCTTCTCCATCCTCGTCTCCACGCTCTTTGTGTCATGGGCGGCGGCGCGCGCCTCTCTGCGCGACCTGATAGTCTCTGCGCGCTTTCCCGATCACATCTTTGCGGGAGAGCCCGCGCCTGTGATCGTCACTTTGCGAAACACGAAACGCCTGCTCCCTTCCTTCTCCATTATGGTTGAAGCGCGAAGCCAGACCAGCCACACGAGCAGAAAGAACACGAAGCCGCGCCTTCGCGCCAGCAAGCGGGCGCTCGCCTATTTCATGTACGTGCCGCACCGCGCGGCAGCCGAGCAGCGCGTAGAGCAGTTGTTCCCCAAACGCGGACATCACCTCATCATCGGATTCGAGCTCTCCACGCGTTTCCCCTTCGGGTTCTTTCGACGGCGGAGACGCCTGCGCGCGCGCAACGTAGACATCGTCGTCTATCCGAAGCCGGAGCCCATCAGCGACGAGTTGCACCTGCTGCCGATGAACGCCGGACGCCTCGCGTCCGTCAGGCGCGGAGCGGGGCACGATCTTCTCTCCCTGCGCGACTACCAGCCGCAGGACGATCTGCGCCATATAGACTGGAAGGCGACGGCGCGCTCGCACCGCCTCACGGTGCGCGAATTCACCGCCGAAGACGAGCGCCGCGTCACCATCGCGCTCGATACACAGGTGTTGAGCGAGGCGGAGGAGAAAGATTTTGCCGCCCGCTTTGAACGTGGCGTCACGCTCGGCGCGTCGCTCCTCGCGCACTTCATAGACGAGCGCGCCGAAGTTCGCCTGGTGCTCGGACAGGAACAGGGGCGTTACGGCGTCGGGCGCGAGCACCTCTACGCCTGCCTGCGCCGCCTCGCCCTCGTCGTGCCTCAAAGCGTGGTGCAGGGCGATGGTCAGGCGCAAAATGCCGGGGCGTCAATCGCCAGTGAAGATGAGCCGCTGGCAGACGCCCATTACGTCATATTGCTGACGACAGCCTCTCCCGGCTCGATCCCCTCAAACGTCTGGCGCACCTCTCATGTCATATACCTGTAAAAACTACGCCTCACGCAAAGGCGCGAAGAAAGACAGATTGATTATCTTCGCGTCTTTGCGTGAGGCATCTGTTCTTTTAATCACGCCAGTCTGTCTATACGACCTTTCTCAATAGCACGCTCGGCCATCTGGCCGCAGGCGCGCACCATTGAGCCGAGACCGGCGAAGCGCGCGTCCTTCGTTAAGCCTTGCCTGAAGCGACGGTAAATCTGCTGCACGATGACGGCGGTCTTCATCAGACCGTAAGCGTAATAAAAGACCGGATCGGAGAGACTCCTGCCGCTCTGCCTGACGTAGCGCTCGACCAGCTCAATGCGTCTCAGATTTCCCGGAAGCGCGGTCAGTCCGAAACCGTATCGCCGCCACTCTTCCGGATCGTCCGGGTCAACCCAGTAGGCGAGCGTCGTCCCCAAATCCATCAAAGGGCAGCCAATGGTCGCCATCTCCCAATCGAGCACGGCCACGACGCGCGAGAAATCATCGGCAGCCAGCACGACGTTATCGTATTTGTAGTCGTTATGGATGAGCGCGCCGCGCGCCGAATCCGCAGGCTGGTGCGCTGCGAGCCAGATCATGAGACGCTCGATCTCGGGCACTTCATCTGTACGCGCATTCTCGTATCGCTTCGTCCAGCCTTCGACCTGACGCCTGACGTAGCCTTCGGGCTGTCCTAATTCTGCGAGCCCCGCTGCGCGGTAATCCGCTTCGTGTATCTCGACGAGATTCCCTATAAACGCCTCGGAAACCTGCCGCATCACTTCGGGCGAGAGTGCGAGCCCCGGCGGGAGTTGGGCGCGCAGAATGATTCCGTTGACTCGCTCCATGACGTAGAAGGGCGCGCCGATCAACGCTTCGTCCTCACAGTAGAGGAGCGGGCGTGGAACTTTCGTGTAGACCGTATAGAGGTGCGAGAGTATACGGTATTCGCGGCTCATGTCGTGCGCCGTCTTGATCTTCGCGCCGAAGGGCGGACGGCGCAGCACAAGCTCTTGGTCGCCGACACGTAAAAGATAGGTGAGATTTGAAAAGCCCGCCGGAAATTGCTCTATGACGAGCGTCCCCTTGAGGCCGGGAACGTGCTCGCGCAGGTACGCGAGCAGTTTCGTGCCGTCAAGTTCTTCGCCCTCGCGCACAGCGCGGGGTTGATCCATCAGGGCTTCTTGCATAGTTGATATTTAAACGCAAAGGACGCAAAGGACGCAAAGGGGTTGATTCTTTGCGCCCTTTGCGCGTCTTCCCTTTGCGCCCTTTGCGTTTAAACGCCTCTCTGTTTTATACCCACTCTCAGAGCGACACGTCGAGCCCGTATTTGCGCAGCACGCTTCTCGCCACGACCGTCTTGTGTACTTCATCCGGCCCGTCATAGATGCGCGCCGCACGCTCGTGCCTGTACCAGTAGGCCAGGACCGTGTCGTCCGTCATGCCGAGCGCGCCGTGCACCTGTATGGCGCGGTCTAAGACGCGCTGCATGATACCGGCGACGAAAAACTTGATGAGAGATATATCTTCGCGTGCCGCTTGAGCGCCTTCGCGGTCTATGCGCTCGGCTGTGTGGAGTACGAGCAGGCGCGCGGCGCTCGTTTCGGCGCGGCTCTCCGCGATCCACTCCTGAACGTTCTGGCGGCTGCCCAAAAGTTTACCCGGAGACAGTTCTCTCTGCGCAGCGTAGCGGCACATCAGGTCGAAGGCGCGCTCGCAGATGCCTATCCAGCGCATGCAGTGGTGAATGCGTCCCGGCCCCAGCCGCTCCTGCGCGATACGGAATCCATCCCCTTCAACGCCGAGCAGGTTCTCGCGCGGCACGCGGCAGTTTTCATACCTGACCTCGGCATGGCTCGCATAATCGCTCCCTTCATCGCCCATCACGCTGATGTTGCGTACCAGCTTGAAGCCTTCTGTGTTGAGCGGGACGATGATCTGGCTCGCTCTGCGGTAAGGGTTCGCGGCTTCCGCATCTGTCATCGCCATCACGATGGCGAACTGCGCGCCGTCGGCTGAAGAGGTGAACCACTTGTGCCCGTTGATGACGTAGTCATCACCGTCGCGGACTGCGGTCGTGCTCATCCACGTCGGGTTCGAGCCGGGGTGCTCCGGTTCGGTCATGGAAAAGCAGCTTCGCACATGCCCGCGTATGAGCGGCCACAGGTAAAGCTCCTTCTGCGCGGGCGTGGCGTGCGCCATCAGCACCTCCATGTTGCCTATGTCCGGAGCCTGGCAATTAAAGAGGTAATGACCGATGGGCGTGCGTCCAAGCTCTTCGCTCACATGGGCGAATTCAGAGAGCGAGAGCGAGAGCCCGCCATACTCTCGCGGCAGGTGCGGAGTCCACAGCCCCAACGCTTTAACCTGCTCCCGCTTCGTCTGAAGCACAGGGAGCAGGTCGCGGAATGGACGGCTCAGAAATTCTCTCTCCAGCGGGTAGGCTTCCGCGATGAGAAACTCGCGGAGTCTGGACAGGATGGTTTGCAGCTTCTGGTTGGCGGCGTGGCTCATGATATTTTCTCAGGCGGAGTATAAGTCAAACACCACCGTACCGGTTAGCGATCCGTTCAATGAACGAGGATCAAGCGACTCATGCCTGATGCGGTGGTAAATATCGGGGCTCCATATTCAAGACTGAATAGATCGGGCAGATGAAAAGTTCTGCAAATTTGGCTCGACAGATGAGATATAATGGTGGCAATTCGACGAGATAGCCGGGGGTTGAGAGCAACGTTTTCCAAAGGAGGAAAAAATCGATGCATCAACACGCAAGACCAGGGTTCTCTCTTCAACTGCTCAAGCTGGTGCTGTTCATCCTGACAGCCCTCTTAGTCCTGCTCACCTGGGGAGCTTTGACAGACACACGGGCGCAAAAGCGCTCGACTCGTCCAACAGCCGTGAAGACGGAAGCCCCCGCAGAGGAGATTGAGAAGCCGCTGTATCGTGAGTACAAAGGGATCAGTATCGGCATGAGCGCCGATGAAGTGCGCGGCAAGCTCGGTGAGCCACGGGAGAAGAGCGACGCGCAAGACTTCTACGTCTTCTCTGAACAGGAGACGGCACAGTTCTACTACGACAATGCAAAGAAGTTGAAGGCAGTCTCCATTGATTATGTAGGCGGAAGCAGTGCGCCGGACTGTAAAACGGTGGTCGGCGCGGAGATCGAAGCCAAGGCAGACGGATCAATGTACAAGCTGGTGCGCTACCAGAGCGCTGGCTACTGGGTCTCATGCAACCGTACTGCCAACCCTTCACCGATCACCACCGTGACGATGCAAAGGATCGCGCCGTAAGCATGTGGGAAGGCGATACGTTCTAAGATGCGCGAGGCGGCGATTGCCGAATACCACGAAATGCTCTCGGCGGATGAGAGCCTGACCGCTGAGCTTTTCGCGCGCTTGAACGAACGGCTGCGCGTCAATCGTCTGGTCTACGGCGAGCGTGGCTTGTGTGTCGCGTTGCGCCCGCACCTGCTCACGCGCGCGCAGTATGACCGGCTGACCTATGCCTCTCAAGTTGTGGCGGGCGCTTTCGATAAGGTGGCGACCGCAATGCTTGCCGATCCGGCGTTGATGGATCGGGTCGGCCTGCGCGAGGATGAGCGCCGCCTCGCGCTCGTTGACCCTGGCTTCGCTCAGCCGATAGTGACCTCCCGCCTGGATGCTTTCGTCAACGGCGATGAGGTGAAGTTCGTCGAGTATAACGCCGAAAATCCATCCAGCCTCCCTGACCAGGAGGGGCTCAATCAACTGTTATTTGAGATCGGAGCGATGCAGCGGCTGGCAGAGCGCTATCGTCTCAGCCAGTTCGATCCGTGCGCCGCGCTGCTCGAAGCCCTGCTCGCAACGTACAGGGAGTGGGGCGGAAAGGCTACAGCGCCGAACGTCTGCATCCTCGATTGGGATGAGCTGCCGACCGCCAACGAATTCTTTCTGCTGCGCAATTACTTCGCCAGTCGCGGAGTCCCGACCATCATCTGCGCGCCGGACGAGCTGGAGTACGAAGGCGGGCGATTGCGGCGTGGTGATTTTCGGATCGACCTTGTTTACAAGCGCGTCGTGATCCACGAGTTCCTGGCGCACACGGATGAAACGCATCCTTTGACCCGAGCCTGCATCAACCATCACGTCTGTCTCGTCAATCCCTTCCGTTGCAAGATGCTGCACAAGAAGGCCGGGTTTGAGCTGCTGACGGACGAAGCGCATGCAAGCTGGTTCACGCCCACGGAGAGGGAAGTGATCGGGCGCACGGTGCCTTGGACGATGATGGTCAGAGAGAAGAAAACCCTCTATCGTGGACAGTCAATTGATCTGATCCCATACTTGCGCGCGCACCGCTCGAATTTCATCCTCAAGCCCAACGACGATTACGGGGGGCACGGCATCTCTTTGGGCAACCAACTGAGCGAGGCCGCGTGGGATGAGAAACTATCGGCGGCGCTCGATAATGACTTCGTAGTGCAGGAGATAATCACCCTGCGCACGGAAGAGTTTCCCGTGTTCGACGAGCAGCAGTGGAGTCTTCAGCCCGTTTTCGTTGATACCAACCCGTTTCTCTTTCGCGGGCGGGTCGAGGGCGCGATGGTGCGTCTCTCCGATTCTCCCATCGTCAACGTCACATCGGGCGGCGGCGAGACAGGGTTCTTCGTGATCGAGGGTGAAGCTAACAGTTGAAAGCGGCTGCAAGATGCGCGCGCGAAAGCTGAAGGGTGCGGAACGGAAGCCCTCCCTGACGTTCCGGCTCCCCATCTCTTCACTTTGCACCCTGCGGTGTTGAGTGTCTCCTTCTCAGTTCCGCTCATCTGCAATCGGCTATCGTGGCCTGACGGGGCGCACCTGGGATTTCGCGGCAATCAACCTAATGAAGTCTTCGGTCATATATGGATCGAGCTTCTGTCCCGCCATTTCTTTCAGCGTCTCAAGAGCCGCCCGCTTTGTCATCATCTGCTTGTATGATCGTCTTGCGCGTAAAGACGTATAGACATCGGCAAGAGCAATGATTCGCGCTTCGATTGGAATCGCCGTACCCGACAGTCCATCAGGATAGCCAGTGCCATCCCAGTGCTCGTGATGATGTAGCGCCATTCTCCGAATCCTGTCAGTCAGGCCGCGAAATCTCGAAAGGATGTTTGCGCCGTAGATAGGATGAAGAGAGACCAACGAAAATTCCTCTTCATTGAGACTCTCGGGCTTGAGCAGAACTGCTGTGCTCACGAGATACTTGCCCACGTCATGCAGGTGCGCGCCGATTGCGATCTCTTCAAGCGAGAATGCTCCACCCAGCGCGCCAGACACACACGTCCCCGCAAAGTAACGTGACAATCTGGCTGTCGCGTGCCCGTGGGGGTGAATGTGTGCAAACATAAGGGGTTGATATTTTCGCCCGATCCGGGTCAGCAGTCTGAGTATGCGCAACATGTTTTCATCGCTTCGCTGAGGACAACTCATGGTAGCCCTCCTTAGGGGAAGATAAAGTAAAGTTGTATCTGTGTCGCTGTACCGTGTTGCGTGGTGAGTAATTTGCAGCACGAGCCTTTCAATTTGGGGCTCTATCGTTGCTGACAATACACCCGTGCTGGAATTGCAATGTGGGAGTTCGGTGTCGATTAGCTTGCATTTGTATTGCGTAAGGTTACGCGCAGATTAGCGCCGGAGAGCAGGCCGCGATGATCTTTTAGTTCTTCCGCGTGATACTCTCTCTGGTCCTGTGTCGGCAAGAGTCTTTTACCCTACTTGCGCCCATCTGTTATCAGCTATCAAAGCCAGCGCGATTTGTCATCGCATCCTTTATGGCGTACCTTTATCCAAAACAATTGAATGCAAAATGTAGACTTGCTGCGCGAGCGAACCGTGCGCGCCTGAACAACATGGGAGTGATGATATGAGCGCAAACACCTTGACTATTACTGACAACCGGACTGGAAAGCAGTACGAGATTCCAATCGAGAACGACACCATACGTGCGATGGATTTGCGGCAGATCAAGGTCGCGGACGGGGATTTCGGCTTGATGACCTACGATCCCGCTTTTATGAACACCGCTTCGTGCAAGAGCCGCATCACCTTCATTGACGGCGACCGTGGGATACTGCGCTATCGCGGCTACCCTATAGAGCAGCTCGCCGAACAGAGCACCTACCTGGAAGTCGCTCACCTGCTACTGCACGGAGAACTGCCGACCAAAGCGCAACTGGAAGATTGGACGTGGCACATCACGCATCACACCTTCCTACATGAAAGTATCAAGACGGTGATGGACGGATTTCATTACGACGCGCACCCGATGGGTATGCTGGTCGGTGTGGTTGGCGCGCTCTCGACCTTCTATCCCGAAGCGAAAAATATTTTCGACGCGAACTGTCGCCAGAAGCAGGTCTACCGGCTGATCGCGAAAGTGGCGACCATTGCGGCCTTCTCTTTTCGTCATAGGAAGGGGCTGCCCTATGCTTATCCCGATAACGATCTGAGCTACGAGGGCAACTTCCTGAATATGATGTTCAAGACGACGGAAGTGAAATATGAACCGAACTCCGTGCTCGAGCGCGCGCTCAACGTGCTCTTCATACTGCACGCCGATCACGAACAGAATTGCAGCACCAACGCTATGCGCTCAATCGGGAGCGCGCATACAGACCCTTACTCGGCGGTCGCCGGAGCCGCCGCCGCACTCTACGGCCCGCTGCACGGCGGCGCGAATGAGGCTGTGCTCAGAATGTTGAAGGAGATCGGATCGCTGGATAAAGTGCCGGAATACGTTAAGCGCGCCAAGAACGGGGAGTTTCGCTTGATGGGCTTCGGGCATCGCGTCTATAAGAACTACGACCCGCGCGCGCGCATCATCAAACAGGTCGCCTACGAGGTCTTCGAGGTGACGGGCAAAGACCCGCTCCTCGACATCGCGCTGGAACTGGAACGGATCGCGCTCGAAGACGAGTATTTCGTCAAGCGCAAGCTCTATCCGAACGTGGACTTCTATTCGGGAATCATCTACCGCGCGATGGGATTCCCGGTCGATATGTTCCCGGTGCTCTTTGCCATCCCGCGAACGTCAGGCTGGATCGCGCAGTGGGTGGAGATGCTGGAAGACTCCGATCAGAAGATCGCGCGCCCGCGCCAGATTTACCTCGGCGCTGAGGAGCGCGACTACGTGCCCATTGAGCGACGCGGCGAGGGCGAAGACTCAAAAGCGGCGAAAAGCTAGAACGGGTCTCTTGCGCGTGCGTGTAAAACCTTAAACGCTGGAGGACGCAAAGGTATTCGCAAAGGAGTTGAAGTCTTTGCGTTCTTTGCGTCTTCCCCCTTTGCGCCCTTTGCGTTTAAGGTTTTTCTTCATTTCCTAATATAGTCACCATGATCGCGTCGGCGAAGCTCTGCGGAGCATGAGGGGCTTGGCTCAAAAACAGCACGGGGTCGATAAGCTCCAACTCCATCAAGACGAGCGTTCCGTCCACGTCAATCCCGTCCACTCGCGCGTAAAGCAGAGGCTCTGCCACGGAATCAACGATCCTTTGCGCCTGCTCGATGAGCGAGGCTGAAGGGGCGGCCTCCTCCAGGTAGCCGCCGAAATCGTTCTGCACTCGGAAATCACCCTGCTTCGCGCGTTTCAAAACGGCGTGGCTGTACGTCTTCCAGAAAAAGATGAACGACCATTCGCCTCTGGTGCGCACCTCATCTATGAACTTCTGGATCATCACGCCTGACCTCTTGAGCATCTTCTCCACGGTGGCTTGATCTCGGTTGGCCTGCGCAGGCGTGGTAATCCATGTTTGAAAGGCTGTCATGGAGATGGTCGGCTTAATGACCGCCTGCCGCCAGTTGCGCTCTTCGAGGATAGCCTGGAGATTGACCTCAGACCCTCTCTCCAACCAGACCGCCGTTGGGACGGCGACGCCAGCAAGGCCAAGACTTCTGAGGTGCATCTTGTCCATGTTCCAGTGTACGACCCGTGGCGGATTCCAGAGCGGGATGCCTCGCTCGGCCAGCATCCCTACCCAGCTCGAAAACGCTTGAGGGCGTAAATGATATTCCCAGCAGGAACGTAGAATGATGCTCTCGAACTCTTCCCAACGAATCTGATCCGAGTCCCACAAAACGGCTTGAGTCTCCACGCCCTGACGGTGTAAATGGTCTAGGACGAGGCGATCATCTTCAGTCAGATCGGGTAGTTTATGATAGGTCGCGAAGGCTACTTTGCTCATTGATCCCTTCCACTGCGAAGCGAGCAAGATATCATCATACCATTCTCATATTACCTGCGAGCCGCGCTCGTCATTCGCCCAAGCCCCCTATGTGCTTTTGAAGATTGATGGGATAAGCTAAAGTCTGGCATGGATGGCGATCTTCTCATACGAGAATGAGTCTCGGACACGGTGGCAGCAAAAAGGCTATCGGCTTCTGAGGCGCGAAAATATCTACTCTCTGGTGGCGGCAGCGGTGTTTATGGGAGGACTGCTTTTCTTCGGCATACGATGGATTGAGACGAGCGTTGTTTTCCATCCCGAAAGATGGAAGCCCGGCGAAGTGTGGAGCCTTCCCGACGATGGCGAGGATGTCTGGTTCAAGACAATCGACGGATTGCGTTTACATGGATGGTTTATCAGCACGCGCCGTCAACCCGCCGCCGCGACCGTGATCTTCTTTCACGGCAACGGCGGCAACATCAACAGCCTCGGCTGGCTCGGCGAAGCACTGGCGGCGCGCGGCTTCGACGTGCTGCTCTTTGACTATCGCGGCTACGGGCGCAGCGAAGGCGCTGTGTCGGGCGAGCAGGGCATCTACAGGGATGCCGATGCGGCCTGCGATTACGTGTTGAATGAGCGCGGGGTGCGTTCGGAAAGGCTGGTGCTTTACGGCCAGTCTCTGGGGACGACCGCCGTCGCAGACGTGGCCTCGCGCCGCAGCGTCTGTACGATCATTCTGGAGTCGGGTTTAAGCTCCGCGAGCGACATGGCGGCGAGCATGTTTCCCTGGCTGCCAAGACGACTGCACACCTTCGGCGAGAACCGCTTTGAATCGGCGCGAAAGCTAGCCAACGTTCATTGTCCAGTCCTGGTGACGCACGGCGACCCTGACCCGACGATCCCGACCGAACAGGGGCGCAAGCTGTATGAGGCCGCCAACGAGCCCAAAAAGCTGGTCATCATTCCCGGCGCAGGCCACGGCGTTTCCAGCACGGGAGGTAACGCCTATCTGGATACGGTCGCCGGGTTCATACGCGAGACCGTCCAGGCGGGCTCAAAGTAAATCTTATCCGGAGAATGAGAAAAACCCGCTGCGCTCTCCCCTTCGCAGCGGGTTTCTCTGTGCGGTCGCCTACTTACGTAATAACAGGGGCAACCGAACTCGTTGAATTTTGTTGGAAGCCCGCCCGCGCTCTCCCCTTCGCTTGCGGGCTTCCTCCGTACCGACAGCTACGTTGCTGCCGATCTTTACTACTCGTCCGTAGCTTGAGCAATGAGCGTGCCAATATTCATGAGGATTCGTGCCGCTTGTGTAAGTTCAAATATTTCCCAACTTAGAGATGAGTGGGCGGTTTCGCTCGACGCCAGGGAAAGGCATTCGTAAACGATGTGCGTGAGCGTGTATTTCCTTTGCACGATATAGTGTGCAGTGCACTTGGTTGCAAACCCTCTCTGACGCTTAGGCTTTCTGCCAGCGAACTATCGCTCACGCCTGAAGCGTGACCCTCAGGGAGGCCGCCCATATCGTCGCCCTCAACAAGCGGTCACAATCAAGGGGCAGTTGGCGGCCAAACGTATATAATGCGATGCGCGCCGACACCTGTTAGTTAATGGAGCGAAGGGAGGACGGCTCAAATGAATACTGCGATCAGGATAAGTCTCTTAGCTTCCGGTCTCTTTCTCCTGGCGGGGATGCTGCTCGGAGTCTTGAAGTACCAGCGCATCATGGCGAGCCCTGAGCATCGCGCGCCTGTCTATGTAGACATCGCGCATCGCGCCTCGTTCCTTTATAGCTTCGCCTCGCTGGTGATCGCAAAGCTTCTCGAATACAGCCCGTTTCCCGTCGCCGTGCAGGTGTTGGCAGCCTCTATACCTCTCTTCTACTTTGGCGTGACCATCCTGGAATACACTGTGCTCGGTCTGAGAAACCGTACGGAGAACCAGTTCAGCCGCCGCAACTTCATCACGACCTGGGGCATGTACATGCTCATCATAGGCGAGATCGGCGGCCTGTCGGCGATTCTCTGGGGCTTCATCTCGACGCAGGTGATTGGCCGTTGAGATGTCCGGCAGGAAAATTTAAACGCAAAGGACGCGAAGGGAAGACGCGCAAAGGAGCGCAAAGTATCCAATCCTTTGCGAAGACCTTTGCGCCCTTTGCGTTTAAATTTTTCGCCCTTCTTGACAGCGCCGTTTATGAGCGTTAGATTCCATCTTTCCCATGATTACTCCTCTTCACGTTTCGATTTCAGTATCGAATTTGATGGCTGGACATAAAGAAGACCTGGCCGGAGGCAACCGAATGACCACCATTTATAGATTACTCGTGCCGTTGATTGTCTTAAGCGTACTGGCGATTGCTGCGCCGTGTGTCATGGCGCAGCAATCATCCTCGACCGCCAGCGCGCCAACGGTCACCTCTGTCGAGGTCAGCCCGGCGACCGGGGAAGCAGAGATCGGACAGAAGATGCAGTTTACGGTCGCAGCCCGCGACGCGTCTGGAAAGCAGGTCGAGATGAAGCCATCTCTGTGGGTGGCGCTGCCGCCTGACAGTGCCCAGGCAGACGAATCCGGGATGGTCACTTTTTATGTGCCCGGAGAGGTCAAGGTTGCGGTGGTCGTTGGCGGCAAGGTTGGGTTAGCCAGGGTGATGGTCAAGCCTGCGCGTGTCGCGCGAGTTGTGATTGCGAACGCCAGCACGCCCCTGATGGTGCATGGCACTTTGAAACTAGACGCCACTGCTCAATCCGCAAACGGCAACCCGCGTCAGGACGTACCGATCATCTGGAAATCAGAGACTCCATCGGTGGCGACGGTTGATGGGGCGGGCTTCGTCGTGGGCGTCGCACCGGGCAAAGCACAGCTTACCGCCAGCGCCGAAGGGGTCAGCAGTACGGTGACTGTCAACGTGGTGGCTAACCCTGTGCGCGCTCTCGCAATCGAGCCCTCTGGCGCAAAGGCACGCACGGGTGACGTGATACGCTTCACTGCCAGGGCCAAGGATGGTCGTGGCTCGCCGGTTCAGAATCCTTCCGTCAGGTGGGCTGTCACGGGTGACGGCGCTTTTGTTGAGCAGGATGGGGGCTTCGTCGCAGAGCGTCCGGGCTCGTACGTGTTGACGGCCACGAGCGGCGACCAGATGGCCGTCGCCATCGTGACCGTCACGCAGCGAGACGTGGAGCGTGAGTTACAGGTCGTCGGACGCATCCCGTTCAAGGAGTTTCAGTCTGCCGAGCAATGGATCTTCGGCAACTACGCCTACACCTCTACCATCTCGGATAAGCTGCTGGTTTTCGACATCTCCGATCCGGCGCACCCGAAACAGACGGACACCGTCACGGTCGATGCGCACAACGTCAACGATGTCAGCGTCAGCGCAGACGGTCGCGTCGGCGTGCTCACACGCGAAGGTGCATCGAGCCGCAAGAACGGCATCGTTTTCCTTGACACGTCCGACCCGGCGCATCCGAAGGTTGTCTCGGAATACACGGAGACCGTCACGGGCGGCGTCCACAGCGCCTTCATAGACAGTCACTACGTCTATCTGACGGATGATGCGACGGGCTCTCTGCGCGTCATAGATTTCAAGGACATCAAAGCGCCGAAGGAGGTCGCGCGCTGGCAGGTCGAGAACCCGCTCGTCACGACCGGAGGCATACAGGGTGGGCGCTACGTGCACGACGTGTATGTCAAAGATGGGCTCGCTTACCTGGCATACTGGCGCGATGGGCTGGTGATCCTGGATGTCGGCAGTGGCATCAAGGGTGGGAGTCCGGAAAAACCGCAGCTCGTCAGCCAGCTTCGCTTCAACTATCACGAGCTATACGGGAGCGGCTGGCTCGCCGGAGCGCACGCAGTCTTCCGCTACAAGAACTACCTCTTCGTCGGCGACGAAGTGTTCCCGGAAATCTTCGACATCGAATCCAAATCGCGTATCCCCGTGCGCGGCATCGTTCACGTCGTAGACGTGTCGGACATCAACAACCCGCGCAAGGTGGCCGAATACGGTGTGCCCGAAGCGGGCTCGCACAACATCTGGGTCGAAGACGACATACTCTACATGGGCTACTACAACGGCGGCGGGCGTGTGCTCGACGTTTCGGGCGAGCTGCGCGGCGACCTCTATCGCCAGGGGCGTGAGATCGGACGACTGTGGACGGGGAGCCCGGAAGGTTTTCGCCCCAACTCACCCTTCGCCTGGGGAGCACAGCCCCACAAGGGTCTCGTCTACTTCAACGATATGAACACCGGCCTCTGGATCGTCAAACTCGGCAAACCCAGAAAGGATACAGGCTCAACCACAGAGCCAGGGTATTGAAGAACGGCAGACACAGTAGACAGTAAAATTATAGGGGCAGGGCTTATCTCTGCCCGCGTGGCAGCGTAGGCATGCGGGCAGGGACAAGCCCTGCCCCTACAGTTTTTCTCACGATCTACTGTTTATCCATTTTCCAGAAATCTATTCCAGCGGCTTGTGGTGGAACATCTACGGTGGCGACTGTTTTCAGTGCGTCAAGGTCTATGATCTCGACCGTGCCGGGCTCAGCCCCGATGCCTTCAACTGAGACGAAGGCGTAGCGATTGTCGGGTGAGACGGCGACGCCGTGAAGCACCTTGCGTTTGGTTGGAAGGCGGGCCAGTTCCCGTCCGGTCTTGAGGTCGAAGACGGAGACGGATTGGCCGCGCTTGTTGGTCGCAATCAGACGGCTGCCATCTTTCGTCGCGGCCAGGTTGTAGACGCCCTCTCCGGCGGGGATGCGACGCATGACCTTCCACTTGTTGGCGTCGATTTCAACTATCTCGCTGGACTTGTTGCAGGCGACGTAAACGGAAGCGCCGTCCGCAGAGGGCTGCGCCCACGTCGGCGAGCAGGAAACGTCGCCGGGCTTTGGCGGCTCCATCCCGTGGCCGCCCATGTCCATGTGCCCGGCACTCTCTTTGGGAGTACCGCGCTGGGGCGGCGCTCCGGTCATTCCCATCTCTTTGCCTTTGGTCAACATGAAGTGGCGCGCGACGCGCAGGCTGCTCGTATCAATCTCAACGAGCATATCGTCCATCATGCACGCCGAATAATGCTTCGTTCCCTGCGGATTGAGCCTCGACCCGTGAGGCATCGTACAGGTCGGGATGCGCGCGACCTCAAGCATCTCGGAGACGGCGACGACGGAGACCGAAGAAGGAACCATGTCGCCGTGCAGGTTGAAGTTGACGGCGTAGAGGAAATCGCCGTTGGGCGACACGTCTACGGTGGCGGGAAAATACCCGAGCGTGACCTTCCCCAGAATCGAGTTATCCTTCGTCGCATACTTCCAGACAGACCCGTAGGGTCTCCCGTGACCGAGCGAAACGTAGTAAAACTGCTTATCCGGTGAGACACTGATGCCATGCGGCCCGTCGACATCCGTCGGCATCACGCCCGTGTCGAAACTTCGCTCGACGCGAGCGCCTTTCGGGCCGAAGCGTACCACGCTGATCTTGTCCGTCGATTCGGACAGCACATAGACGAGATAGTCCTGATCGGGCGGGCGCTGCGCTGCAACCGAGGATGCTGTCACCATGACGCAAGCCGCACACAGGACGAATCCGAGAAAGTCACGAAGCTTCATAGCTGTTTTGAGCGGTGGAGGAATTGCTGACAGGTTCGCGAGCCAATCATGCCTCAAACTCTTGATGCCGAGGGCGGGACTCGAACCCGCACGGCCTTGCGGCCAACGGATTTTCTTACCACTACGGCTTTCGCCGCCCCCAGCCGATTGCGGATTGCGGAATGCGGATTAGAAAACAACAGCACGTCTTTTGATCCGCATTCCGCAATCCACAATTGGTTGGGTTTGTGGTCTGGACGATGCCTTCTCCATGCAGCGCATAAGCGATGTTTAGGAGGGAGCCGTCTCGTCTCTACACTTTGCCGGTTATTATTTACCCCGAACCGGCCTTAGCTCGGCGTTGGCATCGGCATGACCCGTTAAGCTTTCGCCGAATTTGACCCCATTCACGCCGGTGTTTCCTGTCCGTCGTGCTCAATTAAATAAGTCCGTCGTGTCTGCCATTCCACCACCCCGGCATCGGAAGAAAAGATAACACGCGCGTGCTCGCTAAACCAAATCTTCACAGCGTGCGCCCGGAGTGTTAGAATAGCTGCGTTCCAAAATGCTATGACGTTTTATTCAGGCTAAGACTCTCATGACTGAAGAGCAAGAAGTATTTCATAAGCATATACAGAAAGCGGGCTTGAAGCGCACGGCGCAGCGCGACCTCATCCTCGATGTCTTCCTGCGCACAGAGGAGCACCTGTCGAGCGAAGACCTCTACCGGCTCGTACAGAAAGAGGACCCGAACATCGGGCAGACGACCGTCTATCGCACTCTCAAGCTATTGACCGAGGCTGGCCTGGCGCGCGAGGTTCGCTTCGGCGACGGGCGCACGCGCTACGAGCACAACTACAAGCACCAGCATCACGATCACATGATCTGCACGGAGTGCGGCAAGCTGATAGAGTTCTTCTCCGCCGAGCTTGAAGCCATTCAGGACGCGATGGCCGCCAAGCATCGCTTCGAGCCGACGAATCACTCGCTGCGCATCTTCGGCATCTGTGCAGATTGCCGTCGCCAGGCGCGCGAGACCAAGAAACAGGAGACCGCCGCACAGCCCCATGTCCGCCTCGCAGCCGCGAAATAAAGATTAGTCAGTTGTCCGTTGTTGGCCGAGTGAGCCGACAGGTTGAATCATCAGGGATCAAGTAGCCAGAGCGAAACAACTGACCACGGACAACTGACTACGGACAGCCTTTAGCTTTTGCCTTTTGCCTTCCTTCGGGTGTAATTTCGTCTTGTCTCCTGGAATAAGTTTGAACAATGGCCTGAGACCCTTTTGGAGGGCATGACCGCGAGAACTGTATATGAGTGTAGACATCAAATTCGAGCCGGATGGTCGCAGTGGGATTATTGCGGAGGGTACGTATTTGTGGGACGCGGCGAAGCGTCTGGGACTGCGTCTGCCCGCCGAATGTGAAGGACGCGGCGAGTGTGATACGTGCGCCGTCATCGTCGAAGAGGGGGCGACGCTTCTTTCGTCCTTGACGGAGGCCGAACGCCAACGCTTGAGCCCTGAACGTCTCGCGTCGGGCGAGCGCCTCGCCTGCCAGACGAAAGTCGAGCGCGCGGGCGATCTCGTTTTGCGTCCAGTGCCGGTCACAGAGCGCGCAGAGACGACCGACGAGGCGGTCAAGGATTTTCGAAAAGAGTTTAAAGAGATGCCGCTCAATCGCAAGATGGCGACGCTGGCCGAGCTGGAAGCCGTCACGATGTTTCAGACCTTCAGCACGATCATGAACTTTCCCTACACGATTGGCGAGAAGGTGATGGATTTCATGGCCGGGATGGGACGCGCCAAGACAAAGGCTGAGCGGGAAGCGCGCCGCCCCGCAGAGCATCGACAGGCGACAACCGGCGCTGGAGGTGCAGCGAGTACAAAGGAGCCGCCTGCATGAGCGACGAGTCGGCCCTCATCGGCGACAGCTCGACGCACGGCGGCAGCGAGCCCGCGCCCGAAGGCGGCTTTTATCGCCACCGGCTGACGATTCGTTTCAACAACGGCGAGACCTTTGTTTACACCGTGCGCGAAGCGCTTCACGCCGAAGACATCGCTGCGGAACATCGCTTCGCTGTGATCCATTCTTACAAGTACGATTCGCCGGATCAGTGTGACGAGATCGTGTTGCTCAATCTCAATAACATCGCGTACATCAAGACTGAGCATGTGACGGAGGGCGAGCTTCAGCGCGAAGAGGCGTCGCGCCGCGAGCACGAGCAGAAGCACCAGGAGACGGGCACACCGCGCCATCTCTCGCGTATCGGATTTATTTGAAATGATGAATTAGGAATGATGAATGATGAATTAAAAACTGAAATCAAGACGTGAATAGTTTTCTTTTCATTCATTATTCCGCACTCCTAATTCATCATTTGCTTTTATGGATAGACCACCAAGGAACAGATGCTCTCCCATGCGGCTCACGTTGAGAGCGCGCCAGAACCTCTCGCCCGTCCTCTTTCTAGTTCTGGCGCTCGGCTTGACGGGCTGCCCCGGCGGGACACAGCAAAATATAAATTCCGGCTCGCAGGGGCAGGCCACGCCTCCGGCGGCGAGCGCCTCTCCGAGCCCGCAGGCCGGTGCTGCAACTCAGGCTTTCGACGGCGCGCGTGCGTTTGAACACGTACGCAAGCAGGTCGAGATCGGGCCGCGCCCGGCAGGCTCTGCGGAGCTCGCCCGCGCGCGAGATTACATCACGGGCGAGTTGAAGTCTTACGGCTTGAATGTCGTCACGGACGAGTTCACTGCACAGACGCCTGCGGGCAAAAAGGGGATGGCTAACATCGTGGCGGAGATGGCGGGCGAATCGAGCGATGTGCTCCTGCTCGCCAGCCACTACGATACGAAGCCGATCAAAGAATTTCGTTTCGTCGGCGCGAACGACGGCGGCTCTTCGACGGGCGCGCTCCTTGAGCTCGCGCGTGTGCTCGTTGCCAGCCAGCAGAAGCCGCGCTTCACGTATCGTTTTGTCTTCTTTGATGGTGAAGAGGCTTTCTGCTTCGACTGGGATGAGTGTCGGAACCCGGATGGCCCGGACAACACGTATGGCTGCCGCCACTACGTTGCCGCCCTTCAAGAGAAGCAGGAGCTGAAGCGTGTGCGCGCCGTCATCCTGCTGGACATGATCGGCTATAAGGAGTTGCGTTTGGGGCGCGACGTGGAGATGAGCACGCCCTGGTTGATCGACATTATCTGGCGCACGGCGCGCGAGATGGGACACGGCGAACAGTTCGTGGATGGCGTAGAGGGCGTCGGCGGCGACGACCACGAGCCGTTTCTGAGAGCGGGCGTAGACGCGGTCGATATTATTCAGCTCAATACCTATCCGTACTGGCACACGGAAGAGGATACGCTCGACAAAATATCGCCGCAGAGCCTGAAGACGGTCGGCGACGTTGTTCTCGCCAGCCTACCGCGTATCGAGCAGCGTTTGCAAAAATGAGGCGGGCCAATAATAGGCAACTAACAAAATTAACCACAGAGACACAGAGACACAGAGAAAACAGGATAGAATAGATATTGAAGCGAATTGAACATTTCTGTCTTAGCTAATTCCTCTTAATTGTTTCTCTGTGTCTGCGGTGGTGATTCCTTGGTTTCGCGTTCTAAGGATTAAGGAAGTGGTCAAGATGAACTATCGTCGGATATTACAGTTGATGATCGTCGCTCTTCTGCTCGCGTCTCTTTCAAACAGCTTCGTCTGGCCTGTCGCTGGCAAGGGTTCTGCTGCTGCTGCTTCGTCGCAGAACTCATATCAAACGATCAAGATCGGCAAGGCAGAAGGCGTGATCGTACCCGGCGAAAGGGGAGCGGAGTTTGTTAAAGCTCTGAGCGGGAAGGAGGGGAAGGAGTACTGGACACCCTCGAAAGATGATGTGCGGCAACTAGAAGAGAAGATCGAGTTCTATCTGCGTAAGGTTTCAGATCGCAGGTCTCCGGCGCTGTGGAGCAAGCTTAAGGATTACAGACGCCAGTACGCCGGGCTGGTCGAGAACGGGCGCAAGAAAATTTATGCCAACTTTTTCTGCAAGACCGCCCAGATCACAGACTGGAAGATGAATCCTGTGGTGGTCGAAGACGGCGGCGACTGCTTTTTTCAGATTAAGTTCGATATAGAAGCCGGTACTTTCTCAGACCTGTACATCAACGGTAACGCGTGAGACGAACGATAGGAGGCTCTTCGTGATCAAAGCTCCTGACATACTCGTGCCTGTAGATTTTTCTCCGACCTCGATCAACGCCGTGCGAGCCGCCGCAGGCTTCGCCGCGCCCGATGGCGATCTGACGCTGCTTCACGTCATCGACGAAGGCTTTATACATGAAGCGGTCGCCGCTGGCCTGGGGAGTTCCGAAGAGATTACGGGTCGCCTTCGCGAGCGCGCCGAGATAGATTTCCAGAGCCAGCTCGCAGAGCTTGAGACCGGCGAGGTCAACGTCGAACGCATGATCGTAGTCGGCACGCCTTTCGTGGAGATTCTGAAAATAGCTCGTGACCTTGATCTGCCTATGATCGTCATGGGCGTGCGCGGCAAAAGCTCCACTCCGCCTGAAGGGCTCCTGTTCGGCTCGACGGCTGAAAAAGTTCTGCGCGGCGCGCGCGTGCCCGTGCTCTGTGTGCCTTTTTAAGTAGACAGTAGACAGTAGTCAGTAGCCAGTAGGCGCTTCGCGCTTGTGGGCGCTGTCGCTGAAACTCAGACGATTCGTTAGCGAATGCTTTTCTACTGGCTACTGACTACTGTCTACTGTCTACTTGAGTTTATGAAACGTATTGCTGTCATCGCTGGCGACGGGATTGGCCCGGAAGTTATCCATGAGGCTGTTCGTGTGCTCGAACATCTGCGTGAGACTCATGGGGTTGAGCTTGAGCTGACAGAGTTTGATTGGGGCGCGGATAAATTTCTCAGTGAAGGCGTGTCATTGCCTGACGGGGCGCTCTCGATGCTCGCGCGGGATTTCGACGCGATTCTCGCGGGGGCGTTCGGCGACCCGCGCGTGCCGTCGAACCAACATGCGGAGGATATTCTGCTGGGGATGCGGCGCGGCCTAGACCTTTACATCAACCTGCGCCCCGTGCGCCTGCTCGACGCGCGCCTGACCCCCTTGCGTGGTCGAAAGGTTGAAGATATTGATTTCGTCGTCTTTCGAGAGAATACGGAGGGCGCATACTGCGGCGCGGGCGGCTTCTTGAAGAAGGGGACTACAGATGAGATCGCCACGCAGGAGGAACTAAACACCAGGCGCGGCGTGGAAAGGATCATCATCGCCGCCTTCGAGTACGCCCGCGCGCAGGGGCGCAAAAAGGTGACGATGGCCGACAAGTCGAACGTCCAACGCTTTGGCGGCGACCTCTGGCAGAGAGTTTTCAAAGAGACGGCGGCGCAGTATCCTGAGATAGAGGCCAATCACCAGTATGTTGATGCCATGACGATGTTCATGGTGCTCGATCCGGGGCAGTACGACGTTGTGGTCTCGAACAACCTGTTCGGCGACATCCTGACCGATCTGGGCGCGGCGCTTCAGGGGGGATTGGGGTTGGCCGCCTCTGGAAATATTCATCCGGGACGCGTCTCCCTGTTTGAGCCCGTGCACGGCAGCGCCCCGCCCCTGGCCGGAAAAGCGCTCGCGAATCCGATTGGCTCTATTCTCACTGCGGCGATGATGTTAGAATATCTGGGCTACCCGGAGGCGAGCCGCGCGGTCGAACTGGCTGTCCGCGAGGCCGTCCTCGCCGAGGAGACGACGCGCGACCTCGGCGGAACGCTCTCGACCCCTGATGCGGGCACGGCGATTCTCCGGCGGATTGAAAAAGTTTCGAGTTCCGAGTTGCGGGTTTCGAGTTGAAGAACCGCGAGCTCGAAACCCGAAACCCGTAACTCGAAACTTGAGAATATGAGTAGTAAGGGAAGAGAATCAGCGCAGAGGTTGCTCGCCATCATCGTGATCGTGGCGATGTTGGTGGTCATGGGGATTCCGCCATCCGTGGTCGTCTTTTTTGCCATCGTCACATATTTCATCTGGCGCGCCGTCCAGCGCTCCGAGCATCAGGAGACGGGGCGCATCTTCGAGTTTTATATCTCCGCCAACGACATCCTGCGCGACGAGGAGCGGCGCTGGTACGGGTTCGAGGTCGCGGAAGTAATCGACCGTGGCGAGCGCGTCCTGCATTCGATGATGGACCCTCCGCCCCTGGTCTATTTCGCCCTCGGCGCGCTCTACAACTACGCTGGCGACCACGAGGCAGCCGCCGAGCATCTCTCCTACGTGGTGGAAAATGATCTTTCGGATGAGCGGCATCGCCTCGCGCCCTCTTCGGAGTTGCGCCGCTACGTGCACATCCTGCGTAAGCTCGAACGCGAACCTGCCGAAGCGCCCCAGACTATGGCCGCCATCCGCAGCCTTGATCGCGCACGTCGCAACCGCGCGGCCACTCTACTCGCCGAAAGCCGCGAGCGTCTGAACATGATTCCAGCGCTCGCTGCGGCGGCGCAGCAACAGCAGCAGCAGTCGGCTGGTGGCGCTCACTCGCAGCAACAGCAACAGCTCGCGCATGCCGATCCCATGACCAGCAGGCCCGCTCCGGGCAGGCGGCAGAGCACGCACGTCCCGCCCCCGCCTATCGCCGAAGTGCTACGCGATGTGTATGAGGAAGAGAAGAAGACGGCGTGAAGAAATCAAAAGTAAAAAGGTAAAAGGCAAAAGTAAAGAAACTCTTTATAACTTTTGCCTTTTACCTTTTTACTTTTGACTTGATTCCGGGGCAGAAATTTGAAGACCGACACGATCATCGGGAATTACCGTCTGGAGGAGCGCATCGGGAGCGGCGGAATGGGCGTCGTCTATCGCGCCTCTCACCTACAGTTGCCGCGCGTCGTGGCGATCAAGTCCATCAATGCCGGCGACCAACGCGACCTGCGCCGCCTGAAGTCCCGTTTCGAAAAAGAGGCTTACATCCAGTCGCAGTTGGATCATCCGGGCATCGTCAAGATTTACGACTACATCGTCGATGAGCAGACCTACTACATCGTCATGGAGTATGTCGAGGGGCGCTCGCTCGCGCACCTACTGGCGAACGAGAAGAAGGCTTTGCCTCTCTCGCGTGCGCTGGATATTTTCGAGCAGGTTCTGGACGCCATCATCTGCGCGCACACCTTCGTCTATCGCGATCAGGACGGCTCATCGCATAGGGGTCTGATTCACCGTGATCTCAAACCGGCCAATATCCTCATCTCTGCGGGTGACCGCGTGAAGATCACTGACTTCGGCATCGTCAAGCTAGTCGGCGCTGAAAACACGGATACGCTTGGCGTGACATACGGCTCGCCGCACTACGTCTCGCCGGAGCAGGCCGAAGGAGAATCGCTCGATCAGCGCTCGGACGTTTACAGCTTAGGGGTCATTCTCTACGAGATGCTGACGGGCGCGCCGCCCTTCGGAGGCCCTGACCAGCAGCTTTCACGAACGGAGATTCTACACGCGCACGTCCAGACCCCGCCCCGTCCTCCCTCGGAGATCAACGCGCAGGTGACGCCGGAAATAGAGGCTATTATCCTGCGTGCGCTTCGTAAAGAGCCCGGCGAGCGCTTTGCGGATTCAACCGAATTCCTGCGCGCCGTGCGTCGCGTTCGCGGGCGCGATACGAGCGATCTGGAGGAATGCGAAAGCGCGCCGCCACCGCCCGTTCGTGATCGAGTGGGCACGCAGGAGATTCACGATCCGCCGACGGTGCGCGAGAGCTACGTCACGCAGCCTATAGGGGCTCATACCTGCCCGGCCTGTGGGGCAGCAGCCGGACTCAACGACCGCGCCTGCCGCAGTTGCGGTTATGAGCTGAGCGCTTCGCCCGCCACTGTGCGCCTCACACGCCAGGAAGCGGATGAGTGGCAACGCCACCGCGCACGCAACCTCTGGATCATGTCCGCGCTCATCGCCCTCGTGGGCCTCAGCGTGGCGCTGATGTACCTGAGCCGCAGGAGCCTCTCCACGACCGACAGCAAGACGGCGACGGGCAATGAGCAGCCGCGGGCTTCAACTTCAGCCGAGACTCCTCCTCCTCCTCCTCCTGCGCAGCCCTCTGCGCTCATCGAGCTCAAGCCCGCGCGAGTCGAAGTCGATTCCAATTTCGAGGGCTACAGTACCGCGCCTCTGACCGATGGAGAGACGAACGTGCAGCGGATCGCACGCATGCGTTACAACGCGGGCAACTGGGCTTCAGCCGAGACGCCCGCCCCGCACTGGATCGAGCTGGCCTTCGACGAGCCCGCGTCAATCTCCGCCGTCTATGTCTACTGGGGCTTCGACCGTGATCGCTTCATGCCCTCGCGCAAAGTCGAGCTGCAAGCGCCTGATAACGGCGGCGACTGGCGCAGGGTCTCTTTGATGGAGCCGGGCAACGATCACGACCGCATGGCCTTCGAGTTTGCACCGATCAAAACGACGCGCATGCGCATCTTTCAACCCGCGCAGCAAGGCCCGGCCAATAGACCTTTCGTCATGTGGGTGCGCGAGGTACAGGTTTTCGGAGTTGAAAATGCCCCGGCGTCACCATAGTCGAAATTCCTTTGCGTCCTTTGCGCCATCCGTCGCGCCCTTTGCGTTTAAAGTACCTCTCAACGCAAAGGGCGCAAAGTATAATCGCAAAGGGCGCAAAGAGAGTGTTAGCCTCTCTTACTTGCACCACTAAACTTATGCTTACTGCTGAAATCATAGCCATCGGCTCAGAACTACTGACGCCGGATCGCACCGATACCAACAGCCTGTGGCTGACCGAAAAGCTCAACAGCGTCGGCATCGAAGTCAAACTCAAGACCATCGTCGGCGACGATGACGCGAGGCTGGAAGAGACGATCAAGGACGCGCTCCGGCGCTCGCGGGTCGTCATCATGACGGGAGGGCTCGGGCCTACTGAAGACGACATCACGCGCAAGATCGCGGCGCGCGCCATGTCGCGCCGACTCCTCTTCAACGAGAAGGTCTTGGACGAGATCAGTAAACGCTTCATGCGCCACGGTCTCTCGATGCCGCAGATCAACTCGCGTCAGGCGATGGTCATCGAAGGCGCAGAGATACTCGATAATCCGAACGGCACAGCGCCGGGCATGTACATCGAACACGACGGGCGTGCGGTCGTGCTGCTGCCGGGGCCGCCGCGCGAGATGCGCCCGATGTTCGAATCATTAGTGCAGCCGAAGCTCGCGGTCAAGGCTGGCGATGTGCGCGTCGCGCGGCGCATCCTGCGCGTCGCGGGGATGGGCGAGTCAGCGGTTGACGAACGCATCGCGCCCGTCTACACGCAGTACAAAAATCCTCAGACGACGATCCTCTTTAACCGCAGCGAGGTCGAGATACACCTGACGGCGCAGGCCAAGTCGGAGGCTGAAGCGGAACTCCTGCTCGACGGTCTGGCCGGGCAGATCGAAGAGCGCCTCGGCCACTCGATCTTCGCATTTCGCGGCGAGAAGATGGAAGAGGTCGTCGGCCTGCGTCTCGCCGTCACGGGCTTCACATTAGCCCTCGCCGAAAGCTGCACGGGCGGCCTCATCGCCCAGCGACTCACTGAAGTCCCGGGTTCCTCCGTTTACTTCGTGGAGGGGGTCGTCGCCTATTCCAACGACGCGAAAATCCGCACGCTCGGCGTTGATCCTGAATTGATCGCGCGGCACGGAGCCGTTAGCGCCGAGGTTGCAGAAGCGATGGCCGAAGGCGTGCGTCACCGCGCAGAGACGGACTTTGGTCTCAGTGTGACAGGCATCGCAGGCCCCGGCGGCGGAACGGAAGAGAAACCGGTCGGCCTCGTCTTCATAGCGCTCGCGGACGACGCTCACACGGAACATCGCAAGCTACAACTTCCCGGCGACCGTCACCTGATCCGCTGGCGCGCCTCGCAAGCGGCGCTCGACCTGCTGCGCCGCCGCCTGATCTAATCTTAAACCTCTGCGTACGTTCCATGATATGCCGCGACGACCTTTCCCCATTGCTCATAGACTCCTGAAAAGATCGGGCATGCCGCTGGTTGCAGCGCTCTACCTGACAGGTTTGGCGGCTTGTGCGGCAGATCAGGTGAGAGTTGAATCCGGGAGCAATAATGCGCCAGTCTCTTCGGCCTCATCCGCCGCGCAGCCACTCAACTCGAACAGAGAAGATCGTACGCACACGATTACAGAGCAGGAAAACCACTCCGAGTTACCCGTGCCTGAAATCAACCTCGGCGACGATCTAAAAATCATTACGAAGGAGCTGAGTGAAGAAAACCCGAAATTGAAGTATAGAAATCATGTTTCGTTTCCGCAGATAGAAGGGGCAACGAACGGATCGTTAAAGAGATTCAATCAAGCGGTTGCTGCGATGGCGAGGAAAGAGTTTGAGGATTACAGAAAAATTCAGTTGAGGCCGATGAAGCCGCAGGAGAGATTCCCGCGCTACCATCAGGATGTAGTTGAATATCTGAGCATCGATTATGAAGTCATGTTTGCGAATACTGAACTTTTGAGCGTCAGATTCAGTGCTGAGACCTACGGGCGAGGAGCAGCCCATGCCGTACAGTATTTTTTCGTCCTCAATTACGATCTCAAATCAGGCGGCACACGGAGGCTCAGCGATCTGTTCAAATCCAGGTCTCGTTATCTGGATGTCATCGCCTCATACACTCTACATGATTTGGAGAAGCGTATCTGCCCGCCACAGGGGAGAGCGCCCGACGACGAAGCTTTATCTAATTGCCTGCATAACATGCATGTCGGGTGGTGGGACGAGCGCCTCGCGGCCAAGTCCGAAAACTATAAGATATGGAACGTCGCGAAAAATGGACTGGTTATCTCCTTTGACGAATGTCTCGTCGCGGGTTGCGCCGGTGGGCAGATTGTCGTGGTCGTTCCTTACGCGGAGATCAAAGATTTGCTCAAATCAGAGAGCCCCATCGCCGCCCTTTTAAATTGAACTGAAGGTCACACGGAAGCAGGCACAGAGAAGAGATGAAACCAGGAGATTAGTCCCTTTTCTTTCGACTTGTCCCACCGTCGATTCGCTTGCTATAGTCACCGTTCGCCCTTCCCATGATTTTCTCGCTGGGCGCGGAGTGCTGACGATGCGACCCGTGCTGGTTCTCTTGGCTGCGTATCTGCTGGGCTCGATTCCTTTCGGCTACTTGATCGTGCGCGCGAAAGAGGGAGCGGACGTGCGCGAGACAGGGTCTGGCGGCACGGGGGCGACGAACGTCACGCGGCGGGCAGGGAAGGGGGCAGGCCTCTTCACGCTGCTGCTCGATGCTTTGAAGGGCGCTATCGCCGTCTTGCTGGCGCGCTGGCTACTTGCTGCGCCTGACTTCGGGATCAACTGGTGTGTGACAGCGGCGGCCATCCTCGCCGTCGTAGGCCATATCTTTCCGGTGTGGCTGGGCTTTCGCGGAGGCAAGGGCGTGGCGACAGGCGTCGGCGTCTTTCTGACCCTTTCGCCGCTCGCCCTCCCCTTCGCCGCCTTGATCTTTATTCTCGTCGTCTGGGCTACACGCTACATCTCGCTCGGCTCGATTACCGCGACCGCCGCTTTCCCTCTCTGCGTCTGGTTATTAAGCCTGTACGGGAAGCCGCCGGTAAGCTTCCCGCAGGTGATGACGGCCTCAATCATCTGCGGCGCGCTCATAGTCTTCATGCATCGCGCTAACATTGGAAGATTAATTCGAGGCACGGAGAGCAAGTTTAAATGAAGAATACAGAATACAGAATACAGGAGACAGAATGAACAGACGGCAACAGTTTTTCTCCTGTCTCCTGTATTCTGTATTCTGTCTCCTTTTCCAATGAAGCGTATCGCAGTCATAGGCGCAGGCAGTTGGGGGACGGCGCTCAGCATCTTGGCCGGACGTGCGGGGCACGAGGTGCGCCTGTGGTCGCGTAACCGCGAGGTCGTCGAGGAGATCAATCGAGAACACGTCAATAGCAGGTATCTCGCAGCTCACCCGATTCCGTCGAACGTCTCTGCGACGTGCGAGATGAGCGACGCTCTGGGGAAGGCGGAACTGGTGCTGCTGGTTGCGCCGTCGCATGTGACGCGTGAGCTGGTCACCGGAATGCTGCCCTTTGTCGGGCCGCAGATGATCTTTGTCAGCGCGACAAAAGGCATAGAGATCGAGACGGGCAGGAGGATTTCCGAGGTGCTGCATGATGTGATGGGCGAAAGTCTGGGAGCGCGCTTCGTAGCTCTTTCAGGGCCGTCTTTCGCCGATGAAGTTGCGGCAGGCCAACCCACGGCTGTGGTTGCCGCAAGTCCCAGCATCCGTTACAGTCGTCTTGTTCAGGCGGAGCTGAGCTTTCACAACCTGCGCATCTATACGAACACGGATGTGGTTGGAACTGAGCTAGGCGGGTCTGTGAAAAATGTCATGGCCGTGGCTGCCGGGATGGTCGCCGGGCTGGGGTTGGGTACGAACAGCGTTGCGGCGCTCATCACGCGCGGACTGGCCGAGATGGCGCGCCTGGCCCTGGCGGAAGGGGCGCGTACGGAGACTCTCATGGGGTTGGCGGGCATGGGCGACCTGGTGCTCACCTGCACCGGGTCGCTTTCGCGTAATCGCTTTGTCGGGCAGGAGCTGGGCAAGGGGCGCAGCCTCGAAGACATCCTGAGCGGGATGAAGGAGGTCGCCGAAGGCGTGAAGACGACGCGCGCAGTCTATCGCCTGGCGCAAAAACTGAAGGTGGAGATGCCGATCACAACCGAAGTGAACGCTGTTCTTTATGAAGGCAAGCGGGTGCAGGATGCAGTCGAATCGTTGATGACGAGACCCCTGCGCGGTGAGTTTGAAAGATAGTTTCGATTTGTGATCTTTGATTTGCAGGATCAGGTTTCAGATAAAGGGTCTTAATCCCTTTTCCAATCGCAAATCAAAGGTCCAAAAATTTAGACTGATGGCGACATCCAAAGAAGAAAAGGCGCTGGTGACGAATCGCGCGGCTTTCTACGAGTACCACATCTCGGACAAGTACGAAGCGGGTGTGGCTTTGACTGGAACTGAAGTCAAGAGCGTGATGGGTGGGCGTGTGCAGTTGAAAGATTCATACGTCGCGGTGCGAGATGGCGAGGCGTGGTTGTTCAATGCACACATTTCGCCTTATTCTCATGGTAACCGGGCGAATCATGATCCGCTCAGAACGCGCAAGCTCCTTCTGCACCGGCGCGAGATAGACCGCCTTGAGCAGTCGCAAGCCCTACAGGGGATGACCCTCGTCGTCACGCGCATCTATCTGAAGAACGGGCGTGTGAAGATTGAAGTCGGCGTCGCCAAGGGCAAAAAGTTGTACGATAAGCGAGAAACGGAGATGCGCCGAACCGTCGAGCGCGAGACGCGCGCCCAGTTGAAAGAGCGAGTGAATCAAAGGTAGTCTTGAGCCTGATACCTTGAGTGTGAAGCCACAGGGCAGTTTTGACTTTAGACTCTCGGACTCTCCGACTCCAGGCTTTTTAGAGAGGAAGAAGATCATGGAAGTGCGAACCAGTACGGGGCGTTGCCAGGAGCAGGACGTGCAGGCTCTGGCCGTCGCCGTCTTCAAAGATGAGAAGGCCGATGAAGGTCTATTGAAAGAGCTTGATGAAGCGACGGGTGGCGTTATTCGATCCGTCATTGAATCAGAAGAGTTGAAGGGTAAGGAAGGCGAGACGGTTTACATACACCTCACGGGCGGAAACACGCTCAAAGCGCGCCGCCTGCTGCTCGTAGGCGTCGGCGAGCAGGCCGAATATAAGAGAGCGCTGGTTTCACAGTTTGCGGGGACGGCTGTGCGCTACCTGCGCTGTAAGAACATCAAGACCGTGGGCTTAATACCGCGCGCCGAAGGAGATGCGGAAAAGACTGCGCGGGCGGCAGTAGAGGGGGCTGTCATAGGTCTGTTCGAGCCTGATAAGTATCGCACGGCGGATAAAGAAGAACGCACGATTGAGAGGCTCGTTTTAATCGCTGATGGCGCGGATGAAGAGGCTTTGCAGCGTGGCGCTGAGCGCGGGCATGTGATCGGCGAATCAGTCAACTTCACGCGTAGCCTCTCGAATGAGCCCGGCGCTTACCTGACGCCTTCCGACATGGCGGAGCGCGCGCGCGAGATCGCCAACGAGTTCGGCCTGAGCATAGACGTGCTCGACGAGGCGCGTATGGAGCAGGAGGGCATGGGCGCTTTGCTCAGCGTCTCGCGCGGGTCGGAGGAACCCGCGAAGTTGATCATTCTGAAATACACGCCGCGCGACGCTACTGCTGCCACAGGTGGAAAAGAAGACGGCGGCCTGCTCGCGTTCGTCGGCAAAGGGATCACATTCGATTCCGGTGGTATCTCGCTGAAGCCGGGCGAAAACATGGAGTTGATGAAATACGACATGACTGGCGGCGCGACCGTTCTGGGCGCGATGCGTGCTATCGCTCAGTTGAAGCCCTCGATTCCGGTGCTCGGCGTTGTTCCCTCTTCGGAGAATTTACCGTCGGGCAAAGCTACCAAACCGGGCGATGTGGTCAAGGCCATGTCCGGCAAGACCATCGAGATCATCAACACGGATGCCGAAGGTCGTCTCATCCTCTCGGACGCCATCTGTTACGCGAAGAAGCTCGGCGCGACCCGCATCATCGACATGGCGACGCTGACCGGCGCAGTCTCCATCGCTCTCGGCGACGTCAACACAGCGATCCTCGGAACAGATCAGGAGTTGATTAATGAGGTGATCGAAGCAGGCCGTGAGGTCGGCGAAAGATTCTGGCAACTGCCGCTCGACAAAGAGTATACAAGGCAGATCAAGTCGGACATCGCGGACATCAAGAACGTCGGCGGTCGTAAGGCCGGAACGATCACAGCCGCCGCTTTCCTCAAAGAGTTTACTGATGGGACACCCTGGGCACATCTGGATATTGCGGGCACGGCCTGGGGCGATGAAGCGAAGCCCTACAGCGCCAAAGGCCCGACGGGCGTCGCCGTCCGCACACTCATCAATTTTGTCGAGCGTGCGGAAAGAGAGGTCTCCGCCGATGGCAATCAGGACACGCCGGACAAGGCAACCGGCTGAAGCTTGAACCAGAAAGAGCTGTTTGGTGGGCGGCACTGTTGATTCTCCTTTGCCGCCCAAGCTCTCCTATAAACTCACGCCATCCCACGCTGGCTGACCCTCCAATAATTCATAAGGGTGTCTTAAATTGTAGACAGTAGTGTGAACAGGAGTGGACATCTGGTGAGCAGGATGCGATCAAACATTTCGGTTTTGCTCAAGGTTCCTTGCATCTGCCTGCTGGCATGGGTATTGCTGAACGCATCTACGAGCCAGAGGTGTGCGTTTACCACATTAAATTTGTCCTCGCCCCCCCTCGGTGACTGGCCGAGGTATCATGGGTCGCCCCCCTGGCTCCTCCTCACCTATATCCTTCTCTCAGCTTCAATCTAACCCATTGACGAACCCTCCCCCGGAGGAGTAAAAATTTAGTCCCGACAAGACGTATAAGCACAAAAATGTTATAGTGTTACGTGTCAAGGGCGACCCTCCCTGCCCAACCACGCAGAGATTATCAGGGCGTCCCATCGCAGGCTTTTAAATAGAGTTTTGAGAAAAGCGCGGTGGCTGATTACTACCAAATTTTAGGCGTCAAGCGCACGGCATCGGCAGCCGAGATCAAGTCGGCCTACCGGCGGCTGGCGCGCGAGCGTCACCCGGATGTCAACAGCGGCTCGGAAACGGCGTCGCACGACTTTGCGATGCTGGCCCTGGCTTATCGCACGCTGAGCGACCCGCAGGAGCGCGCCGCCTACGACGCGCAGTACAAGGGACGAGGCGTTGCCGGCAGCGCCTCCGTCTTCAATTCCAACAACCCGCACGCGCGCCGCATGCGCAGGGTGGCGGCGCAGGCACGCTGGGACAGGGCGGTTGACCTCTGGCTCGAAGCCGAGCGCCGGGAAACCTTCGAGCGCACGCAGGCCGTCTTCACCACCGTCACGCTCTTTCTCTCGACCTTCTTTGTCGCAGTCCTCAAGCCGCGCTTCTGGGATAACTTTGACGGCTATACGGGTCGCGCCATCGTCGTCACGCTCTTCCTCATCGGCGTGTGGCATCTCGCAACGCGCCTGCGCGTCTGCTTCGAGCGCTACACCTACCGCCCCAAGCCGATTCAGGATTCGATCATGCGCGGCGAGGAAGAGAAGCCGGACAAACCTTTCACACGCTTTACAGCCTACGCTTTTCTGATCGTCGGCTACGTTGTCAGTATCGCGGCGGGACTCTTCGTAGGCGTCCACACACACTACATTGTCAGCGACCTGGCCTTCTTCTTCGACCAGCATCTGCGGCCAGACCTGCTCTTCTATCCACCCATCGCCGTGCTCATCGTCGATACGATGCACTCGGTCGCCTCTAAAATAGATTCATGACGAGCGCGGGGGCGTCTGTGCTCATCGGAGTCATCTCAGACACGCACGGCAAGCTGGATGAGCGAGTCCTCGATCTGTTTGCCGGCGTCTATCGCATCATTCATGCAGGCGATATAGGCGACGAAGAACTGATCTGGCAACTGGAAAAGATTGCGCCCGTCATCGCCGTGCGCGGCAATAATGACGCCGCGACGATGTGCTATCCGAACGAGCGCATGGCTATACTCGATGGGCGCACCTTCTACGTGCGCCACCAGTTCTCGACGGTCGAGAAGATGAGCACCGCCCAGCAGCGCATCATCGAGCAGCGTATGCCGGACGCGGTCATCTTCGGCCACAGCCATCAAGCTTACATTGGCCGATGGCGCGGCACGCTGCTGTTCAACCCAGGCGGCGCAGGCCCGAAACGCTTCAACCTGCCGCGCACCGTCGGGCTGCTCCAACTGCATGAGGATCACATCGAGCCGCGCATCATTAACCTGGACGAAAAGCAGTAGACAGTAGTCTGTAGCCAGTAGAAAAGCTTTCGTTAACGACTCGTCAGGGTGGAAGCTTCAGTGCCCGTCGCGCGAGCGCCGACTGACTACTGGCTACTCCGGGCTCATGCCTTCTTCTGGCGGGCGGGTCCTTGGTTAGGTCTCTTAAAGGTTGAGAATATGAAGATGAAAACAACTCGCCTCATAATACTTTTCTCGATTGCCTCTTTTATCTTTGGCGGTTTTGTTAGTTCAATCTGCCATAACTGGTTGAGTCACGCGCAGGAATTAAATGGCTCACATTCCGCCGCCTCTATTCCAAATCCAAGCCCAACACCTTGTCCGGAACAAATCCAAAACACGCAAAATGAGTTCTCACTACTCACGAATGATAAGTACATAACCAAATTCAATGGCACAAAGCTCAAATTAGAGTATGGCTCATGGGCACAGCCTGTTGACATTCCTTCTTTCATCAATGATGCGAAGATCATCCCTCTAAAAACAGGTGGGGTGCTTGTTCACTTAGAAGATGCTCTTTATAAACTGGATGAACGGCATCAGATTGTGTGGAAGCATAAAGAGGGTCAGCCTATTTTTGACTATGCGCTCGTTGAGTCCACAGGATTAATCTACGGAACGGCAGGCGATAATGTCATGTTCATCCTGAATGCTAATACAGGCAAGGAACTTCATAGAGAATCACGAAATGGTAGTGCAGCTTATGGCGTAGTTGATAATTATGGCAATGATATGTGTCTGGTGACAGATAATTTCGCCATGTATCGAGAGAAGGGGCGAGGAGCCAATATTGATCCAATGAAAGATGGTATTACTTGTTGGCGTGGAACAGAGGTTGTGTGGCATCAAGATTTTCCGCCAGATTCACAGCTTGTAGTGAACAGCAATAGAATTTTAGCCGTGACCAAAACAAAAACGGGAATCTATATAAATGAAATCTCTGTGCCGCAACCTAAATAAGTTTACGCATTAGCAGTGAGGGGAATCTTTCTTGCGCGCCGCTGCCGCTCTCGTGTATATTGCGTGGCGATCCACCTGCAAACGGGGCAGTTGTAAACCGGGCCAGAGCTTGAGGGCTGGTCATCACGCGAACTAACGATTACGGAGATTTGAAGACATACGCACTGTGATAAAGATTAGAGCGTGTATCCACGCGCTGAACCTGATCCGCCGACGGCCTCCTGAACGTCGCTGCCAACGCACTCTCTAGAGAGTTGATCGCGCCAGGCCGTCGCCCATTGCCAGCCGGAGGTGCAAGAGAGATGGCTAAGCGATTGAACGAACGTCAACGCCTCGCGCTCAAACTCGATGCGCTCAATGATACGGAAGTCAAGGAAGTCTTAGATTACATCTCGATCATGGAGTCTATGCGCCGCGCCACAGCCGCACCCGGTTTATGGGAGGATGAGCTGGTCGCAGTCCTCGCCGATGCGCACGAGAACAGGCGTGCGCAGCAGGCTTTCGAGTGGGAGACCGTACGCCGCCGCGCCGAACGACGCGCCGCCGCTCTCCAATCCGCGCGCCTCTGAATCCCTATGGACGCCACACCAAGCGCCCACACCGTAAACGCTCCCTTCGCCGCGCGCGCACTCGCACGCTGGCCGTGCGCGCTGCTGGCCCCCGTCTTGCTATTCTCCGCCATTTACTCAAACGTCTCTGCGCAAGGCTTGTCGCAGCAGGAAACTTATGCGTCTTCATCTCTGAACCCCATTCAAAAGGAGATTGAAAGGCAACGCCAGCGACTCGGCTCAGCAGATACGGAGGAGCGGCGCGATGCCGTGATGCGTCTCGGCTCGATGTCACGCTCGGATAGCTCACGGGTCGCCGCCAATGGCTTGCGCGATCCGGCGCCTATCGTCCGAGCCACGGCAGCGCGCGCAGTCCTCTCGCTCCCGGCAAGCGAAGCCGCAGGCCAACTGCTTCCTTTGCTTCAGGATCGAGACCAATTTGTGCGACAGGAGACCGCCTATGCGCTGGGCGAAACGCGCAGTAGCGTCGCCGTTTCAGCGCTGGTTACAGTTCTTGCAGGGGACAAAGAGCCGGGAGTGCGCGCAGCGGCGGCTGTCGCGCTGGGGATGATCCGGGATGAGTTGGCCGTCATTCCGCTTACAGAAGCGCTCACTCTGCGCGTCCCTGCCCCGGGGCTGCTCAATCGCTTGCGCAGAAAGAAGACGGAGCAGAATGAATTCGTGCGTCGCTCCTCGGCGCGCGCGCTCGGACAGATAGGCAGCCGCGCCGCTGTCCCAATGCTATCCCGAACCTTGATAGATGATCGCGCAGGAGACGATGTGCGGCGCGAAGCAGCGCGCGCTCTCGGATTAATAGGCGACCCATCGTCTATCGCCGTCCTGCGCGCCGTGCTTACCTCGCGCGACCCCTATCTCTCGCGTATCGCTCATGAAGCGCTTCGCAAGATCGTTCCAAACGAAGCGCCACAACCTTAATAAGTAGGAACGTCTCACGCAAAGACGCAAAGGCGCGAAGAAGAAGCAAGTCTTATCTTCGCGCCTTTGCGCCTTTGCGTGAGACGATTTTTACTGTCTTAGCCTTCGGTCTTCTCGCCGCGTCCCTGTCCTTTACGCGCGGCCTTGGTCTGCGGGATCGGCATCGCCGCGCCGCCCGACTTCGACTCCAACTCTTCCATGCTTCCTTCGGATTCCGTTACCTCATGAATGAGAGCGCCGCCGGAGCGTTTCGAGAAGATCAGCTTACCCTTCGCTTCATCCAGATCAACGCTGACCAGATCGCCGAGCCCGACCTGCTCCGTCGCCACCAGATTCGAGAGCGGGTAGACCAGGAAGCGCTCGATGGAACGTTTCAGATGGCGCGCGCCATACTTGAAATCGATGCCCTCTTTGAGCAGCATATCCTTCGCCGCGTCCGAGCACTGGAAGATGAACTTCGTTCCGGCAGAGCGCATGATGCGATCCTGCACGGCCTGAAGCTCAAGGTCCAGAATCTGACGCAGGTGATGCTCTTTGAGGCTGCGAAAGACCACAACTTTGTCTATGCGGTTCATGAACTCCGGCGAGAATTTACGCCGCGCCGCTTCGACAGCCGTACGGTAAATCTTCTGATCGACTTCCGTGTCCGAAGGGTTCTTCGCGCCCTTGCCGGGAGCGAAACCGATACCGCCCGAAATCAGCTCCGACATCTCGCGCGCTCCCAGATTGGAGGTCATCACGACCATCGTCTTGGAGAAATCTACGCGACGGTTATCACCGAGCGTCAAGGTCGCCTTGTCGAGGATGCCCAGGAGCAGTTGCCACAGGGAGTCGGAAGCTTTCTCGATCTCGTCGAAGAGGACGAGCGAAAGCTTGATATCCTCCGTGTGCGAACGATCCAGGTTCTCCTGCGTCAGCATCGGGCTGGTCTCGCGATGCCCCAGGTAGCCCGGAGGGCTGCCGATCAACTTGGCGATTTCGTGCGAGTGCTGAAACTCCGCACAGTCGATCTTGACGACCGCGTTCGAATCGCCGAAAAGAACCTCTGCGGCGGCCTCTATGACGCGGGTTTTACCGGAGCCCGTAGGTCCCAGAAAGAGCATCGTGCCGACGGGGCGATTGGGCGGGTTCATACCCGCCAGAAAGATTTGATAAAGGCCGCTCATGCGACGCACAGCGCGCTCCTGGCCGACGATGCGGCTCGCCAGTTTCTCTTCAAAATCCTGAGCGCGCGGACTCTTTTGATCCGGGTCGAGGAAGACCGTGTCCATTGTGTTTGTCTGTTTCTCCATCTCTGCAATCATGGCCGTCCTCCTTGCGTGAGCGGTCAACTGTCGATTGTGCCCTTTCAAGATGTCTTGTGGAAACCGACCGCGAATGATCGGCTCCGGCCCCCGACGGGCATATCCCGTCAACTTACATGCAAGGAACGAACCGCTAAGTGAATTGATGCACGGCGAGGATGGCGAGTTTGCCTTCCGGCCCAGCGCCTTTCCAGCCGCCGCTTTAGATCAGACGCTATATATACGACATTACGACGATTGTCACCACAAAATATTCCGAAAGGAGACGGGAAACCAAAATTTTATGTCATGGAAGACCCATCCCGGAGTGACAAATCGTGGCAGAAGGGGACTGACAAATACTGTCCTTTTATACCGAAACGTATCGTCGTGCCCCAAAGCGTTGCGTGCTCAATCGAAGGCGGTCGTCGCATCAATCTGAACCCGAGCGGGCAAAGAGAGAGGGCGCATCAGCATGGCCGATGCGCCCTCTCAAGTCTTGTTGTCAGAGCAGCCGAAAAGGTTGCCCGTCAGTCGTAATATTCCAGACCCAGGTGTGTGATCAAGTCTTCACCGCGCAGGTGGCGAAGGGTGTTTTTGAGCTTCATCAACTGGATGAAGATGTCATGTTCGGGGTAGAGGCCGGGCGCTGTTTGCGGCGATTTGAAATAGAAGGAGAGCCACTCTTGCACGCCCTTCATCTCGACGCGTTGCGCGAGGTCGAGAAAGAGCGCGAGGTCAAGCACGATGGGCGCGGCCAGGATCGAGTCGCGGCAGAGGAAATCTATCTTGATCTGCATCGGGTAGCCGAGCCAGCCGAAAATATCTATGTTGTCCCATCCCTCCTTGTTGTCGCCGCGCGGCGGATAATAGTTGATGCGGACGACGTGCGAGAAGTCCTTGTAGAGCTGCGGATAGACTTCCGGCTGTAGGATGTATTCGAGCACGGAGAGCTTGGATTCTTCTTTGGTCTTGAAAGAGTCAGGATCATCCAGCACTTCGCCATCGCGGTTGCCCAAGATGTTCGTCGAGTACCAGCCGTGGAGGCCGAGCATACGCGACTTCAGCCCCGGCGCGATGATCGTCTTCATCAGCGTCTGCCCGGTCTTGAAATCCTTGCCGCAAACGGGGAGGTTGTTTCGATCTGCAAGCTGGATGAGCGCCGGAATATCAACGGTCAGATTTGGAGCGCCGTTGGCGAAGGGGATGCCCGACTTGAGCGCGGCGTAAGCGTAGATCATCGAGGGCGCAATCGCCTTATGATTATCGCGCATCGCCTGCTCGAAGGATTTTAGAGTTTTGTGGACGCCGTGCTGCTTGAGAAAGATTTCAGTCGAAGCGGCCCAGACCATAACCAGGCGCGAGCATCTGTTCTTCTGCTTCCACTCTGCGATCTCTGCGATGAGTTGTTCGGCCAGCTCCATCTTGTTCGCGCCTTCTTTGACGTTCGTGCCGTTGAGGCGCTTGACGTAAAACTGATCGAAGACAGCCTTCATCGGCTTGATCTTTTGCAGGGGAGTCTTCACCTGCGCGAGAAGCTCCTTTTCGAGCACGCCCGCGTGCATCGCGGCTTCGTAGGCAGAATCATGGAAGATGTCCCATGCGCCGAACACCAGATCGCCCAGGTCTGCGAGCGGCACAAACTCCTTGATGAGCGGCACGCGGTTATCCGTTCGCTTGCCCAGACGGATCGTGCCCATCTGCGTCAGGCTTCCTATCGGCTCTGCAATCCCTTTCTTAATCGCTTCGACGCCCGCGATGAACGTCGTGCTGACTGCACCAAGACCAACCAGCAGTACGCCCAGCCGACCTTTTGCAGGGGCAATCTCCGCACCTCTACCAATAGCCATGATTCCCATTCCTCCGTAGATGAATGGTTGCAATCATACGCTGTGAGCAACCACCGCGTCCCACCGAATCTTGCCTAATATCGTCGATTGCTTGCTCAAAGCATGTGCCGGATGTCCAAGACTGGTTCTGCTTTTTACAGACATCCGGCATCTAGCCTCTGATGATAGCGGCGCGGAAGGCGCGCGGCGTCAATCCTGTGGACTGGCGGAAGGCCTTGGTGAAATGGCTCGGGCTGGAGTAGCCGACGCGGGCGCTCACCTCTGAGACGGAGAGGTCTGTTTCGGCAAGCAGAGTTTGCGCTCGTGAGGCGCGTAGCGTCGCCAGGTAAGCGTGCGGAGATGCGCCCGTGACCTTCTTGAAGAGGCGCGCGAAGTGGAAGGGCGAAAGGTAGGCTGCCGCCGCAATCTCTTCGAGCGGCAGGTCGCGATCCAGATGGGCGTGCATCAATTCGACGGCGCGGCGCACACGCCTGTCTACGAGGCCGACGCGTGAAAGCTCAAGCTCATCCGAGCGCCGCACGTTCGAATGGTGGCGAAGCAGGTGGACGACCGTTTGCTCCATGATGGCCGCGATGACCATCTCCTGTCCGGCTTCTTCCTGCATCAACTCATCTGCCATGTCGCGCGCGAGGCGTGAGAGACGCTCGTCGCGTTCGATGACGCTTGAGCGAAAGGCGACGCCGCTCGCCCCTGCGCGGACAAGGCGTGTGCGAACGGCGCAGTCCAGCAGGTAAGACGGCGAAAGCGTCAGCACAAGGTATTCCGCCGCCCGACCTCTGGCGCTCGCCGCCGCTCCAGGATCGAGCAGCAATGCGCCCTGATCGCTAACCTCTCCTCTGTCATCGCCCATGTCGTAAAGTATTTTTCCGTCGAGCAGAAACAGAGCTGAGTAATCCGGGCGCGCCTCACTCGCCCATCGCGTGCGCGGCGCGCGGCGGTAGTGAACCGTGTAGGAGGGACGAAGGAAAACCCTGTCAAGTTGGTTCTGAGATCGACTCATCGGGTGGATGCAGTAGAGAGATTTCGCCGCCCATCAAACGCTCAAGCGGCGAGGACTTCATTAAGACGCGCGCGCAGTCGCGCCGGATCATTTGTGATGACGGCGCTTATGCCGTACGCGATGGCGCGGTCGATCCAGTTGGGGCTATCTACCGTCCAGACGACTACCTCCATGCCGCGACGCTGCGCCTCCTCGACTGTGCGACGCGTGGCGAGCGAGCGATGCAAAGCAATCTCGTTCGCCGCGCAGGCGAAAGCCCGTTCAATCAGCTTGCGCCAGGAGGGGCGTGGACGCGAAAGGCTGGGCTCGAAGAGCGCCGCCGTACGTATGCGGGCATCTATGCGCTTGATCTCTGCAATCGAATCGAGCGCGAAGCTTTCGACGACGACGCGCTCAAGCAGAGAGTGCTGACACACGAGCTTTGCCACCTCCGCAGCGAGCGCGTCGCTCCCGCCAGCGTCGCACTTCATCTCGACGTATAAACGCGAATCGCCGGAACCGAATAGCTCCATCACCTCACATAGTTTCGGCACTCTCGCCTGAGCATACTCCAGGCGCGCCGCCTTCGGATGACGAAGATTGAACCACGTCCCGACATCCGTCTCGCCCAGCTCGGCTGACGACATGAGCGCAACGCTTCCTTCTCTCAAAGCCGTGCGCCTGAGGGTTGCATCGTGGATCACCACCGGCACGCGGTCGCGCGCCAGTCGCACGTCGAGCTCAATCCCGTCCGCGCCCTCCGCAAACGCACGCTCGAAGGCGACCAGCGTATTCTCAGGAGCAACCGCCGAAGCCCCACGGTGTCCGATAATCAAAGGTCTCATAGTGAGCAGTGAGCAGTGAGCAGTGAGCAGTAAAAACAGAAAAACTGCTTACCGCTCACTGCTCACTGCTTACTTCGATACGTCCTGTAATCGATCTCGGCGAAGATGTTGTCGCGCGATTCGATTTCGGCGAGACGGTCTTCGTCGATATGGCCGCGTTCGATGTCGGAAGCGAGGGCGTCGAAGCGGCGTATGTGTGAGCGGAAGCGGCGCGAGGCGTACTCGACCGTGGTGCCCTGGTAAATCTGGAATGCCCAATCGCTCGATTCGGCGAGCAGCAACTCGCGCGCCGCCTGATTGAGAGCGCGTAGGGTGAGCCCGTCCGCATCCGCGTGACTATCGGCGAGCGCCGTCATGCGCGCTTCAGCCGCGTGTTGATGTGGGTACATCCAGGCGTTCGCGTCGTTGAGCCACACCTTGTAGTAGCCATCCGCGCCCCAGGATGAGGCGGAGGGCTGCTGCGTTTGAATGAGGATGCCGGAGTCCAGAAAGTCGCCGGGCGCGATGGACTTGATCGCTTCCGTTTCCCAGTGAAGCTTGCGAAAGACGAAGTCTATAAACTGTGGCCCTTCGTACCACCAGTGGCCGTATAGCTCCGCGTCGTAGGGCGAGACGATGAGCGGGGGATGCCCGTTGAACGTCTCACCGAGGCGCGAGAGCTGTTTGATACGCTCGTCTATGAAATGTGTCGCATCACGGACGGCGCGGCGACGCGCCGCCTCCGGATCGTAAGGCAGCTTGTCCGTCTGCGGCACGTCGCGCCCCGTGATGCGATGGTATTTGAGACCCAGATGTCGCCTTTCGCCTCCGGCGTGCAGGTGCGGGAGAAGATATTCGAGCGGCGCATCAAAGCCCAGATCACGATAGAACTCCCTGTAATCTGGATGCCCCGGATAGCCCACTACGGAACTCCACACCTGCTGGCTCGTCTCCAGGTCGCGCGCAAAGACTGCAACGCCGTTCGGGCAGCGTACGGGCGCATAGACGCCGTAGCGCGGGCGCGGCTCGCCGTAGAGGATGGCGTGCGTATCGGAGATGAAGTATTCGATCCCATTGTCTGCGAGAAGGCGCTCGATGCCGGGCTCGTAAGCGCATTCGGGCAGCCAGATGCCGCGCGGGCGACGGCCAAAATGCTTTTGATAGTTGGCGACGGCCACAGAGATTTGGGCGCGGCGTGCTTCTTCGGTCGAGATGAGCGGCAGAAAGCCGTGCGTTGCGCCACAGGTGATAATCTCCAGCACGCCCTCATCCTGAAGCTCGCGGAATGCGCGCACGATGTTGCGCCCGTAGCGCTCGTCCCAGAGCTTCAGGGCGGCGCTCAGTGTTTCCTGGTACATGCGCGCGGCGGCCTGAAACTGCGGCGCTTCCCGCGCGGTTCGCTCAGCCTCTTTACGCGCGAGCGCGAGCAGGTTTTCCAGGTGGCGCGTGTAGCGCGATTCAAGCAACGGGTCGGAGAGCATCTCGCAGAGCGGCGGCGAAACGTTCATCGCCAGGCGCGGTTGTGCTCCGCTCTCGTAGAGATTCGAGAAGACGAAGATCAAGGGCAGGTAGACTTCCGTGATGGCTTCGTAAAGCCAGTCCTCTTCCAGAAACTCAGGATGCTCAGGATGGCGCACGAACGGCAGATGCGCGTGGAGAACGAGACTGAAAAATCCTATCGACATGGCGAAAGAAGTAGACGGTAGTCAGTAGTCAGTAGTCAGTAGAAAAGAAAAACAGATGATGCGGTTTGATGCCGCTCATCAAAATCTATAGTAAGCAATATAGCAGACACCCGGTTTTATCTACTGGCTACTGACTACTGTCTACTGTCTACTCCTTTAAGCCTTCCAGCGGTCATGCTCGGCAGCCAGAGGTGGAACGGGCGCTCCGGTAAATTCACTTCGCTCGCTCCGGGGTGGAGGCGCGCAACGCGCCGCATAGCCTCTGCGGGCGGGGCGTCCATAGGTGCTTGACTCATACGGATGCCGAGCGTTGATTGTAAAACTTCCAGGAGTCGCGAGGCGTCGGGCGCATCCTTTCCGCTACTGCCAACGATCTGTTCGAGCCATTTCACGAAGGGTGTTGAGAGCGACGCGCGCAGGTCGTCAAAGCGCATACCGAAGGCGAGCGCAGTCAGCAGACCGCGCAGCTCCTCTAATTCCTCTTCGCCTGTTACGGGCGGCTCAATCGCGCCGCCGAATCTTCTGGCGACTGCCCGCGTCGCTTCGCCCTGCGTCGCCGCGTCTGCGGCTTCGAGCGTGACTTCGAACGCATCGCTCACGTAACCGGATTCGTCCAGCACGCGCGCGAACTGTTCCGCCGAGACGCTCCAACGGGGCGTCGGGTCTGTGACAGGCGCGACGCCTGCGCGCGGCGTCTGCACCGCGTTGGAAGAGAGCAGTCGTATGAAGGAGCGGCCAGGGGCGAACAGACCGACATCAGCCCTGTAAGAAATACCGGGCTGCGCGTCGAGCCACTGCGAGCGTGTAGGCGAAGCCTCGTGCAATGCTTCGATCCCTTCATCGCCACCATCCAGAGCAACGAGCCTCACAGCCAGCCTGTACTGAGCCGCCCGCGCGCCAAAGGAACGGCGCAGCGCAATGAACGGATCACGCGCGAAATCCCAGTAGAGGTAGAGCTTGCGCGGCGACTGGACGAGCAGGCGGATGCGGTCGCTCTTGTAAAGCTGAGGCAAAGGTTCATCAGCCGACAACTCCGCCAGCTTGTCCACGACCGCCGTCGATGGCGTGGTAATTGTCAGCTCTGAGCTGCCCGGAAAGAAAAAAGGCATTGCGCGTAGCTAGATATGATGTCCTGAAGACCCGGCCTTCATGACACAGCATATACACGTGATTGTTTTGATTAAAGCAGTTCAGTTTTACGGGATTGCGTGGGCAGTGTCAACGTCGCAGAGCAACAGAGAAGAGTTAAACGCAAAGGCCGCAAAGTGAAATCGCAAAGGACGCTAAGAGTCTATTCCTTCAGCGCCCTTTGCGACTATCCTTTGCGTCCTTTGCGTTTAATAGAGTTTGGGTTTGGCTGCCGCGCCGTTCGTCACTTTTTTGAGCTTGATGTTGAGCGTGCCCATGCCGCTTGAGATACGCGCTTGAACCGGAATGCGACGGGCGTCGTCTGTGAGCCAGACGGAAATCTTACCTTCGCCGCGTATGAGGCGTCCCTCACCGAATAGCTCCGGCTCAAGGCGCAGGGTCTGGACCTGGCCGAGCACGGTCTTCATCTTCTTCTTTTCGACCACGTTGATAGGGATGCGATAGACCCGTCCCGAATCGCTGATCGTGACCTCCACTCTTTTCCCTAAAGCGAGCGGCAGCGTGCGTAGAAAGTAGAAGACGGAGGCGACATCCTGTACTGCGCCGCTGAAGTCTGAGGTGACAACGCGCGGCGCTTGCGCAGGGTTGTTCGGGTCGCGTTCTGTCCAGACGACCTTGCCCTTGCTCTGATCGAAGATCGCCTCGCTGCTGCGTTTCCGGTTGCCCTGCTCGTCCACCTTCCTGGTTTGCAGGACGGTGAAAGAGGACGGATCGACGATTGATTCGACGTGCTGGTGAAAGCGCAAACCGAAGAGCTTACGAAAAAGCCCCTTGGTGGTGGTCTCCGCCGTAAAGCGCAGACGCGGCTGAGCGCCGGCGCTTCCCGCTTTGACCTGAGTATTGTCAGCCAGGCGCTCCGCCTTGAAGTGAAGGTCGGCGATGTCTATGCCGCGCAGCAGCCCCTTGGATAGCTCTCCTTCGTAGACAAGGTCTTCGGCGGGCTCGAAGGGGAGGGGCGTGGGCTGGTCTGCTCGCTTGACGGCGGGCGCGGCGAAGGCGACGCAGAAAAACATCAACGCGCTGTAGAGCAGAGCGAGAGCAGATAACAGTTGGCTTCGACCGCGTTTCATTGCAAGCTCAATTCGTGAAGACGGCTTTGAGCGCCAGCAGCCCCCAGGCGATGACCAATCCCAGCGCCGCACGATACTCGCGGTAGCGGAGATACAGGCCGGGGTCGAACTTTGTGCCCTGAGTCTGCCCATCCCTGTATGGGATGAGGCGCGGAAAAAAGAGGGGGACTGCGCTGCTGTAGCGCCTGTAGTCCTCGCCGAACATCTCGGCCAGGGTCGCTGCTTCGACGCGCATGACTGGCAAATAGATGCCCAGAAACAGCGCCGCGAAGATACAGCCTAACGGCCATCGGCTCGACGCGACCGTGAATCCTAGCCCCAGCAGAAAGCTGCCCAGGTAGAGCGGGTTGCGCGTGTGTGCATAAGGGCCGGAGGTGGCAAGCTGAGCGTTCTTTCTGATATGCCCGGCTGCCCAGGCGCGAAGCGCAAGTCCTAGAAGGGCGACCCCGCCGCCAATGGCGAGCGTGATGGGGCGCGGGCGAGCGAGCAATATGAAAAGCGCCCCGCACAAAAAGCCCAGCGGAACACGCCACCGCTGCATCCATGTCCCGCCTCTACGCAACCGTCGTCTCCGCTTGTTCGACCACGCCAGCCCGTCGCAGCCTTTCACTAACAGCATTGAAGACGCGCTCGACCTCCATGTCCATACAGACCCATTCGGAGCAGGAGCGACGATTGCAATCTGTCCGACAATTAATGTCGTCTCGTTCGACGCAGATGTCTGAGGGGCGCGGGCTGCCGTTGCGCCACCACTCTGTCGGGCCGAAGAGACCGACGACGGGCGTGCCCGCCGCCACAGCAAGGTGCGTCGGCCCTGTGTCTCCGCCAATGTACACCTGAGCACGCCGCGCCAGGGCGTAAAAGCCTTTCAGGGAGAGGCTCGCCGCGCGTGCCTTGCCCGTCTGGCTCAAGTGCACCACCGTCTCGGCCAGGTCCCGCTCGCCCGGCCCGTAGGCGACTATCGACGGCAGGCCGTGATGAAGCCACAAACGGTCGGCCAGTGCGCCGAAGCGCTCCGCGCTCCAAAGCTTCGTCGGCCAGCCGCCGCCCGGATTCAGGATCGCGTACCTTTGGCACGCAAGCGGCATCGCCCCCTCTGCTTCCAGCTCGTGCGCGCGCGTCGTGCCGATGGGAAACTCAAACTCGGATGGGTCTGCGGGAACGTGTATGCCCAGCGCCCCGGCGGTAAATCGTAGACCTTTGACGATGACGTTGACGTCGAGCGGCGTCTCGACCGTGCGTGTCAACAGCAGACGGCTGGCAGGCTCGCGCAGCGCCTCGCGAGAGTAGCCGTAGATGCGGCGCGCTCCCGAGAGGCGTGCGATGGCTGCGGATTTAAGTAGTCCCTGAAAATCGAGTGCGGCATCGAAGGCTGAGGCGCGTAGCCGACGTAACTGCTGACGCGGTGCCAGCAGCGTCTCCCCAGACATCGGCCAGCGCCTCAGCGCCTTCGTGTCGACTTCGATGAGATGATCCACGAACGGGTTGTCTCTCAAAATCTCCGCCGCGCGCCGCTCCACGGCCCAGGAGATTTCCGCTCGCGGCAAAGCTCTCCTGATCGCCGCCAGGCTGGGCAGCGTATGCACGATGTCGCCGATGCTCCCTAATTTGACGATCAGAATTCGCATGGATAGTAAGCAGTGAGCAGTGAGCAGTAAGCAGTGAGCAGTCCGACCTGCTTTTTACTGCTCACTGCTCACTGCTCGACTCGCTCACTTTCTTTCCCAGTTCCGTGGACGAATGATCTTTGGCATCGCCGACGATCATGACGCGCCCGCCGTAGGATCGTACCACATCGCGCTCGGGAACGGTCTCCTCCGTGTAGTCCGTCCCCTTGGCATGGATATCCGGGCGGACGGCGCGAATCAGCGCCTCGACGGTGGGCTCTGTGAAGATCGTGACGAAATCGACGGCGCGCAGCGAGGCGATCAGTTCGGCTCGCTCGCGTTCGGGGACGAGCGGGCGTCCCTCGCCTTTGAGGACGCGCACCTGCGCGTCAGAGTTGATCCCGACGACCAGCATGTCGCCCAGGGCACGCGCGCCTTCGAGATAGCGTATATGCCCGACGTGCAGGAAGTCGAAGCAGCCGTTGGCGAGCACGATCCGCGCGCCCTGCCTGCGCGCGATGGCGACCCGCGCGATCAGACGGTTGCGGTCGAGAATACGCGATGCTGAATCCTGTACCGTGCTCATCTCAATTTATGGAGACGGAAGAAGTTTAAACGCAGAGGGCGCAAAGAAGCCGCAAGACGCAGAGAGCGCAAAGGTTCTTCTTCGCGTCCTTTGCGTCTCTTCCTTTGCGTCCTTTGCGTTTAAAGTTTTTCTTTCCCTCATGCCTCACCCCATCGAAGAACGGAGGAGAGAAGCTCCTGACGATTGATCGAGGCCGTGCCGCGTTTCATGACGACGAGGCCGCCCGCATGGTTCGCCAGATGCGCGGCGTCCGCGTAGTCTGCGCCGGAAGCGAGCGCGAGGGTATAGGTGGCGATGACTGTATCGCCCGCGCCGGTCACGTCGACGGGCTCGAGCGCGCCGACGGCTTCGATGTGCAAAGGCTCAGCGCCCGCTTCGAGAAGCACCATGCCGTGATTGCCGCACGTGATGAGCAGGGCTTGATAGCCCAGTTGATCGCGCAGCTCTATCCCTGCCGCATCCAGCCTCGCCGTATCCGTCAATTGCCTGCCGAGCAGTTGCTCCACCTCGTCCTCGTTGGGCGTGGCTGAGGTGAAATTGGGAAAGCGCGCGAGGCGAAAGCGCGAATCGACGAGCACTGGAAGCCCCTTCTCTTGGGCCGCTTCGCGCACTGTCGCGGCCATCGCCTCGTCGGCCACGCCGTAATTGTAGTCCGAGATGATGATCGCATCGGCATCTACGGCTTCAGAGCGCAGGCGCTGGCGCAACTGTTCGCGCACGCTCTCGTCCGCCAGCGGCTCGGCCTCGTAATCAATGCGTATCACCTGCTGGCGCGTCGAGTGTATCTGCCCGGCGAGAATGCGAACCTTGGTGGTCGTGCGCTGGGTGGGCGAGGCGATGATGCTGCGGCAATCAACGTTGCCCGCGCCCAGTTTCTCTAACAAGCCTGCTCCCGCCTCGTCTGGGCCGACGACGCCGATCAGCACGGCGCGCGCCTTGAGCGCGGCGAGGTTGGTGGCGCAGTTGGCAGCCCCGCCCGGTGTCGTCACCGTTCGCTCGTAACGAAGAATGAGCACGGGCGCTTCGCGCGAGACACGCGTGATCTCGCCATAGAGAAACTGGTCTGCGACCAGGTCGCCGACGACCACTATCTTGCGATGCGGGAAGCGACGCACGATGCCCGCAAGGCGTTCCTGCTGTGGTGTTCGCTCAGAACTCACTGATGCCCTCGATTTAAGAATGAGCCACAGATGCACACAGATAAACAGAGATGCGAAATCAAAAGATACATGACGCGTGCCGGTTCTGTTATAGAGCCGATTGAGCTGCGTGTATACGCTTTCATCTGTGGCCTGGCTTTCCAGTCTATTTTATATTCACTATTTCCCGCACGGCTTCAAGCAAATCTTCGGCGACCAGATCAGGCTCGTGCTTCCAGGCGGCGCGTTGATATTCCCACTCACCACGCCCGTAGCCGCTCATCAGGAAGGCGGAGCGGACGCCTGCGTTGCGCGCCAGCACAATGTCGCTGTAACGATCACCGATCATCCAGCTCTCTGCCAGATCGAGCTGGAAATCCGTGGCGGCGCGCGCAATCAAGCCGGGTTTAGGCTTACGACAATCGCAGTCAAGACGGTAGGGCGGCTCGCCTACCGACGGATGATGCGCGCAGTAGTAGATCGCATCAAGATGCGCCCCAGAGCGCGCCAGTTCCTGCTTGAGCCGGTCGTGCACCGCCCCGATCATATCCTCTGTGAAGTAGCCGCGTGCGACGCCCGCCTGGTTAGTGATGAGAATGGCGAGCCACCCCGCTTCGTTCAAGAGCCGGACGGCGCGTGCAGAGTATGGAAAGACGCGATAGCGTGCGGGGTGATTGACGTAGCCGATCTCTTCGGAGATCGTGCCGTCACGATCCATGAAGACCGCGCGCCGCTTCATGTCTGAACCTCCGCCGTTTGCGCTCTCATCATACTCGCGGCCTGCGCGAACACTTCGTCCGTTTCGATGGCCGTCATGCAGCGATGGTCAATCGGGCAGTCGCGCAGCATGCAGGGCGCACAGTCTGGCGGATGCCGTATGATCCGGCCAGCGCCCGAGAAGGGGCGCGTCGTCGCGGGGTCGGTCGGGCCGAAGATGACGAGCGTCGGGCAATCAAGCGCGGCGGCGATGTGCGCCGGGCCTGTGTCGTTGGTGACGAGAAGGTCTGCGATGCTCAGGATGGCGACGGCCTCCGCCAGGTCTGTACGTCCGGCCAGCATGAGCGGCTCATGTCGCATCGCAGCGCAAACCTCGTCCGCCACACTCTCTTCCTCGCGCGAGCCGATGAGCGCAACATTTGCCCCCGTCTCTTCGATAAGGCGGTCGGCGAGGGCTGCGTAGCGAGCGGCAGGCCAACGCTTCGCGCGGCTATTGATCGAGCCGGGGCAGAGCGCAACAAGGTGACGCCCCTCGTGTGCGCCCTGCGCGAGCAGAAACTCGCGTGCCTGCGCCTGACGTTCGCGAGAAACAGCGAGAGCGAACAGGGGTGCTTGAAGCTCTACGCTGGACGCGCCGTAGAGCAGGCGTTCAAGCTCGCCGACGAGATTGAGATAGTAAAAAACTTCGTGTCGCTTATCCTTCCAGGTGGGGACGGCGAGCGGGTGCGTCAGCAGCGCGCGGCGTCCTTCGGTCGCGTAACCCAAACGGAGCGGGACGCGCGCGGCAGCCGCGATCAGCGCCGCCTCGAATGCGTTCGGAAAGATCAAGGCGAGATCGAAGCGCCGCCTGCGCCACTCCTTCACCTGCCGCACGACGGCGCTGAGGTCGCGCGGGCGGCGGTCGTAGACGAGCAGGTCATCTATGAAATCGGCATCACTGAAAAGCCCTCGCGCCCAGGAGCGCGTCGCGAGCGTAATGTGCGCACGGGGCAGCACGCGCCGCAACTCGCGCAGCGCCGGAATCGTCATCGCCGCATCGCCCACCCAGTTCGTGCCACGCACGACGACGCGCTTGATCTCATCTGCCTCTGGTTTGCGTCCTCTCACAATAATTCATCTCTCTCTGCGCCCTTTGCGTGATCCCCTTTGCGTTCTCTGCGTTTAATCTTCCTCTTTAAACGCAGAGGGCGCAAAGGTTATTCGCAGAGGTCGCAGAGAACTCATCTCTCATAGCAGGCTTCGTAATCCTTCCTCGATGCCTATCGTGGGCTGCCAGTTGAGTTCGGCCCGGATGCGCGTCAGATCGGAAATATAGTTAAGGGGCGAAGGGCTCGGTGCCTGTGCGTCTTCGTCTATGACGGGCTTCAGTTCTATCAGTCGCCCGACCGTCTCAACGATCTCGCGCAAGCTGGCGGCATTCTGTCTTCCACCACCCAGATTATACAACCCGCGCTGCACGGAGGAGTCTATGAAAGCCCTGCATGCGCGCGAGAAATCGTCTACGTGAAGGATGTCGCGCACGGGGCTTCCTTCCAGAGGCAGGCGAATAGGCCACCCGCGCTTGACCGATTCCACGTAATGTGTGACGAAGCCGTTTTCGTTGCCCTCGGATGGGCGCGCATAAACTGCGGACAGGCGAAAGATGCAGACGCGAAGCCCCAGCGCGTGCCCGTAATAATCTACGTAGCGCTCGCCGATCAGCTTCGACCATTCTAGCGCGGACTGGCCGCAGTAGGCGGTCGCGCAGGTCTCCGGCACTTCCACATAGGAGTCGGCTGCCGCGCCGTAGACATCCTTCGTCGAAGCGTAAATGAAGACCGCGCCCGCTTGCATGTGGCGCAGCACGTTCCGCGTGCCTTCGACGTTGGTGTGAAAGCAGGTCTCAGCCGCATCCGGGTCTTTGTCCAGGTGCGCGGCCAGATGTATCACCACTTCGTAGTCTGCGACATGCGTGACCAGCTCCTCGTCGAGGATGTCCATCTGCGAGCGGCGCGAAAAATCATCTGCCCCGAAGAAACGGCGCACATGTGTGCCTAGATAGCCACTGCCGCCTGTGACAAGAACTCTCAAGTTTCAAGTTCCAGGTTTCAAGCTTTGAGTTAACGTGAGTTCAACGTAAGCGGCTCTGCCGCCTCGGCTGTGCGGAAAGGCTTTGCCTTTCCGTTGCTTGCTCTCTTTAATCTATAGCAAGGCTGCGCCTTGCTATGCGCGAGGCGCAGCCTCGCGCCATATTTTCAAGAACGAAGGACGGAAAGCCACAGGCTTTCCGCACAGCCGAGGCGGCGGCAGAGCCGCTTACGTCGAACTCACGTTCGAGTTAAATCCTGACGCTCAAGCCACTGCTCCGGCTTTAGGCTTGAGACTTAGAACTTGAAACTTGAAACTTATCTGTGCCGCGCGCCAGCTCGCTCAGTCGCACGAGCGATTCTTTGCGACCGATGGCGATGAGCATATCGCCCTCCTCAATGACGGTTTCGGCGTTCGGGTTGAAAAGCCTGTTCCCGTTGCGGCGTCGGATGCTGACGATCACCACGTCCAGTTCCGAGCGGATCGGGGTCTCGCGCAGGTGATGACCGACGAGAGATGAAGGCGCCTCAACCTCCACTTGCTCGAAATTCAGATCGAGGCTATCGGCGGTGATCGAATCCATAAAATCGTCAACTGCTGGCTTCATCATCGCCATCGCCATGCGGCGTCCGCCCATGATGATCGGCGCGACGACGCGATTCGCCCCCGCGCGGATGAGCTTGGACTCGGCCTGCTCTTCGGCGGCGCGTGCGACGATGTGCAGGTTCGGGTTGAGGCCGCGCGCCGTGAGCACCACGTAAACATTCTCCGCATCGTCCGGCAGACAGGCAGCCAGCCCCCGCGCGTGCTCGACCCCGGCCTCGCGCAAAGTCTCTTCGAGCGTGGCGTCGCGGACGAGGACATGAGTCCCGCGCTCTGCCAGATGAGCGACACGGTCAGCGTCCTTTTCGATGACGACGTAGTGTGCCCGTGCGCGTTCCAGATCGCGTATGATATGCGAGCCGACGCGCCCCGCGCCGCAGATGATGTAGTGGTTGCGAAGCTTGCTCATTTCACGATAACGGCGGCGCTCGCCGAAAGTAGCGATCAGCTCGGACTGAACGATCCTCTGCACCGTGCTCGACAGGACATAGGCGACGGTGCCGACGCCGACGAACATAAAAACGATGGCGAAGATGCGCCCCCGGACGGTCTTCGGAGGCACATCGCCGTAGCCGACGGTGGTGACGGTCTCCACCGTCATGTACAGGCTGTCGATCAGAGACCAGCCTTCGATCAGATGAAACCCGAGCGTGCCAAACGCAGTGGCGGCGGCCAGAGCGATCAGCGCGTAGCGTATGCGAAAGCGCGGTCTCAGCGAGAGACGCGCGCGCGCGGGCGTTAAACTCATATCTCACCAGCCGCATCAAACTGGCCGCAGGGCGATCTCGGTCACGGTAACGAAAAGGCCAGTAAGGTGTCAATTCAAGGTAGACACTTTAGAGTTAAGAGGTTACATTCTAAATGATGAATGCGAAATGATGGATGATGAATCAACGGAAAAACCATTCACGCTTTAGTTTGAGTTTTTAATTCATCATTGCGGCATTCATCATTCCGCATTAGTTCTTATGGGCGTTCGTCATCCACCGGAAAACCGAGTACCTCCCGTGGCAAAGGGTGGTAAGGGGTCGCGCCGTCGCCCTCGCGTCGTCAAGTATGACGAGCCCGATCCCGGTTTCTTCCGTCGCTGGTCGCGCCGCATCTTTCGTCCTCCCGTGGTCATCGCGCTCGTCTTTCTGACGACCGTCACGGTCGGCGTCTTCGGCTATTACTGGTTCGTCTTCTCCGCGCGCATAGATCAACTCCTGAACGGAGAGGTCTTCACGCGCTCGGCGGGAATTTACGCTGCGCCGAAAGAGCTTCGCGTTGGCGAGAACATGTCCGTGGATGACCTGATCGGCCATCTGAAGCGCGCCGGGTACGTCGAAAAGACGCAGCAGGCGGAGAGCGCGCGCGGGCGCTACACTGTGAGCGGCGCAAATGTTGATGTCGAGCCGAGCCGTGATGCGGTCGTGGACGGGCGCATGTCTTTCGCCTCGCTGCGCATTCAATTCGCGCGCGGCGGAAAGCCTATCACCGCGATCAACGATCTCAAGAGCGGCGCGCGCTACGAGAAGGCGCAGCTTGAGCCGGAGCTGATTAGCTCCGTGACGGGGCGCGAGCGCACCAAGCGCAGGGTCGTCGGCTTTAACGATCTGCCGAAGCATCTCGTCAAAGCGATCACGGTGACGGAGGATCGCACGTTCTTCGAGCATTACGGCGTCAACTTTCGCGGCATCCTGCGCGCGCTCATACGCCGTTACGAGGCCGACCCGGACTCGCCCATTGCGCGCCAGGGCGGGTCATCCATCACGCAGCAGTTGGTCAAAAACCTGCTGCTCTCGCCCGAAAGAAGCCTGCGCCGCAAGGTGGCCGAAGCCTACATGTCCGTGATCCTGGAGACGCGGCTCACCAAGGAGCAGATCTTCGCGCTCTATTGCAACGAGGTCTACCTGGGACAGCATTCGGGCTTCTCCATTAACGGGCTGGGCGAGGCATCGGACGCCTACTTCAACAAAGATGTCACGCGGCTGACCCTGCCCGAAGCAGCCTTTCTCGCCGGAATCATACGCAGCCCAAACCGCTACAACCCCTACAGAGACCTTCAGACGGCGACGGCGCGGCGCAATCAGGTGCTGCAATCCATGGCCGAAACGGGGGCGATTACGGCACTGGAAGCGGCACAGGCGCAGGCCACGCCGCTCGCGCTCGCCTCTTCAAAGGGGCGCGTCGACACTTCGGATGCGCCCTACTTCGTCGATTACGCGCAGGGGCAGCTCGCAGACATCATCGTGGATCAGAGCGCCGCACAGCACCTGCGCATCTACACGACCATCGATATGGACTTGCAGCGCGCGGCCTACGAGGCTGTGACGAAGCAGCTCAACGCGCTCGACAAGGTGGTCGCCAGGCGTGCCGAAGCCGGTACTTTGCAGGCCAGCCTGGTCGCGATGAACGCGCGCACGGGCGAGATCGTCGCGATGGTCGGCGGGCGCGACTATTCCAAGAGCCAGCTCAATCGCGCCGAGGCGATGCGCCAGCCCGGCTCAGTCTTCAAGCCTTTCGTCTACGCGACGGCGCTCAACACAGCCTTCGACCCCGTTCCACGCGTCATCACCGCCGCGACCATCTACCAGGACGAGCCGAAGACTTTTACATATGATAACCAGGAATACTCACCTGGAAACTTCGGCGACAAGTATTCGAACGCGCCCGTCACGCTGCGCGATGCGCTCGTCCACAGCCTGAACGTGGTGACGGTTGACGTGGCGATGGAGGTGACGATTGGCCGCGTCATGAACTTCGCGGCCAAAGCGGGGCTGCCGAGAGTGAAGAAGGCTTATCCGTCTATGGCGCTCGGCGCATCTGAGGCGACGCCTTTGCAGATCGCCTCGGCCTATACGGCTTTCGCCACTGGAGGCGCGCGCACGACTGCGACCGCGATTAATCGCGTGACGACCGGAGGCGGGCAGACAGTCGCCGTCCCGACGGGGCAGAAATTTGAAGTCATGCGTCCCGAAGTCGCCTACATCATGACCTCCTTCATGAAGGATGTCGTCAATCGCGGCACAGCCTCGCGCCTTCGTGCGCGCGGCTTCAAGGCCAACGTCGCCGGTAAGACCGGAACGTCGCGCGACGGATGGTTTGCGGGCTACACTCCGAACCTCGTCTGCGTCGTGTGGGTTGGATTCGACGACGGCTCGCAACTCGGTCTGACGGGCGCGGATTCTGCGCTCCCGATCTGGGCAGACTTTATGAGCGCGGCACTCGCAGAGCACCCTGAATGGGGAGGCGACTGGCAGATGCCCGAGAGCGTCCAGCAGGCAGAGATAGACACGCGCACGGGACAGCTCGCTTCAGCCGACAGTACCTCCAGGCGCACGGAGCTTTTCATCGCGGGCACGCAGCCGACCGCTCCCAGCAGCGAGCCCTTTGATGATTCGACAGAGCCCGCGCCGGATGAGGACGAAAGCGATCAGGAGTATGACTATGAGCCTGCGCCTTCACCCGAAGCGACGCCGCGCGGGCGACAAGCGCCCAAGCTCGAAGGGCGTGGGGTCACAGGGGAGGATGGAAAGCCACGGCTCGAAGGGACGATCACGCTCGACATAGACCCAACGACGGGTCTCATCGCAGACCCGGACGTGTGTCCCATCATCCGCTCGAAGACTTTCACCATCGGCACGGAGCCGCGCCGCTACTGCGGCCCGCAGTATCACACGGGCAAGACCATCGAGCCTTCGGGGACGCGCCCGCGCACCGTCAATCCATGACTGATACTAAGCAACGCCAGCGAGTCTGTAATGACTCACTGGCGTTGCTCTTTAATCTTTGCGCTCTATTAAGACGCAGAACCGAGAAACACGTCCCATGCCCAACGTCCAACCTGCGCTCCCTGAGCGTCCTTTACCTTCGCGCGGTATCGGAATTTGTTACCGTACTCGTCGGTTCGTTTCGATTCCTTGTAATCAAGTTCTATCGTCGCAAGCCCTGATGATGCCAAAGTATGTAGTTCGGTGGATTCTGAGATACCATTATGGTTTGTGTCCCGCCACAGGCGCAACGCTGCGAAGATGCTGTCGCGGCTATCTATCAGGCCGTCATTGTTGCCACCGTTGGCTGACCTGTCATACTCGGCGAGCGCCAGGAAACCGTTTCTCTCTTTGCCCTGTGGCGGCTGCGGCTGAGGGGTGAAGTTGCCGAACAACTCTGCGCCGTTATCAATCCTTCCGTTTCCGTCACGATCCAGGGCCAGCCATGCGTCATCCGTGTCGGCCCGCGTCCAATCAATCTGCTCTGCCGTGCCGTCGCTGTTGAGGTCGAAGCGGACGCCATCCTGCACGTTAGAGAGCGCGAACCCGTTGCCCAGCAGATCAATCACAATCGGGGAAGGACACGCGAGGTCTTGCTCCCCATCTTCCGGGATGCGGGCCGCGCCTCGTTTAATATTCTTAGCGATTACACTATGGGCAAAATAAGAAATTGGATCTGCGCACCTGCAATTGCAAAAATCCTCATCCCAGGATTGACCTCCTGAGCAGATGCGAAAAATACATGGAGTTCCTGCATAGGAGCAGTTCTGCTTAATTACTGTTGGTCTAAAAGTCGAGCATGCGACATGCGTAGTTCTATTCACGCAGCGATCATTAACGGCTGTATAATAGTAGAGCAAAGAGAGGGCTGGCGGCGATCCGGGGTCTGGATAATCATGTCTCACTGCGCATCTGGTATTCGTCCCGCAAAACTCATCTTCCGCGTAGAGCAGGGCTTTGCATTCAGTTGGGAAAATTCCCGGGTCCTGGATCAGCGGCGAGGAGGAGACGCCGGGGGATAATGGAGCTATAAAGCTCGCTTTCCTGAATAGACTGACAGATAGACCGGCAGAAGGTCTCAACTCCTTTTTAATCGAGCTGCTTGACGTGGGCTCCGGCCTCCATCTATTCGGGTTGTCAGGATCACGGTGGAAAATCTGTCCTCCCTCCCATTTCATGCCGTCGGCAAAAATAACGGTGCTGATGCCGATGTCTAGTTGCTTGATGCTGGCAGGCTTCCCTGTCTGATTGAGGAATTCACGGAGGCCGTCATAATCCGTGAGCGTCAGATTCGCGGTCTCTCCCGGCAGCAAGGGTGGCTGGTCTGGATGAGGGGTCGTCGCTTCCCCAGGCGGCGCTGGATATTCTCCGTAGAGTAGATGATCGAGCGAGGGTCGCTCGCCGGTTGATCCTGAGAGAGCGGGGAACTCAAGATCCAACTCGATATAGGTGATGGTCTTAGATGAGGTGTTTTTCACCTCCACCGAAAATCCGCGCAGCCAATCATCCTCTTCGACAAATTTTTTATTGAGGTCCGCGAGCTTGCCCTTGATTTTGAGTTTGGAAATTTCAAGCGGCTCATTGCGCCAGGACTTTTTCTTGACAATCCTCTCCTTGTCTCGCTGTGGAGCCGCTATCACAGGCCATAACGAAGTAGTCAGCAGTACACACGCGCAGACGAACACCACTCTGAGCAACAAGTTACACTTGATAGCTAACCACATAGATTTATTCTCCTGTGGGGTTGGTTAATGTGACCCGCAACGAAGATGTATCACCTCGTTCGTATCCGATTGATGGGAGAATTAGCAGGAGCGGGACTCTTTGATGAGTGAGGCTCTTGTTAACTCATGGACAGGCAAACCCTACACCTAACGCAATAACCTGTCAATAAAATGTCGGTTGACACGATCACGCTCGATATAGACCCGACGACGGGGCTCATCGCAGACCCGGACGTGTGCCCCATCATCCGCTCGAAGACTTTCACCATCGGCACGGAGCCGCGCCGCTACTGCGGCCCGCAGTATCACACGGGCAAGACCATCGAGCCTTCGGGGACGCGCCCGCGCACAGTCAATCCATAATCGGGTTTCGAGTCAAAATGTGTGGTCGTCCCCGTGCGTTATTGTCAGTACCCGCCGCGCCAGCTCTCCGCAGTCGATCAGCGCGTGCGACCACGCGCCGCCGCTCGCTCCAATCCAGTTTCCACCCTCTCAAGCCCGGATTTCGGGAACTCCAACCTTGTCCGAAGTCGCTCGTATCAAGCCTTGAGTCGCTTGATGCCAGTCCTGATCGGCTCGCAGCGCGTCCCGACCGACTCCGGGCGCGATTCAAGCGACTTCGGACGCGATGCGAGCGACTTCGGACGCGACTTGACCGACTTCGGACGCGACTTGACCGACTCTGGGCGCGACTTGAGGAGCTTGGGAAGCGACTTGAGCGACTTATACCAGGATGCAAACAAAAGAGGACGGGGGACGATCCACGAAGCAACACGAAATAACACGAATAGAGGGGGCTGTTTCGTGTTGCTTCGTGTCGAGCGCGTGGATCGTCCCCCATCCTTCTTTTATCCTGAAATCTAGTATTACCTGTGTTACACCTTGTGACACAAGACTCACCTGTTGACCCGCGCTGTAACAAGGAACTCGCCTGTTACTCAACCATTTACCCGTCTGACGCCCGTTTTTACGCGCTTGCTTGAAAGTTGTTACAGGCACGTAGTTTGCTCTCAAACTTCACCGTAGCCAGAGCACCATTTTGGACGGCGTGCGGTTTTGGCTACCAACCTCCCCAGGCGATGAGTAACAGAATACATCCGGCTCACCCTGACACCGGAGCAGCCCTTTAGAAGGAAGTCTAGAGCCATGACAAGAATCTTGAAATTCGTAGTGCTGGGAACTGCATTCGGTATTGGACTGGTGTGGCTGGCCTTTCACGCTCATTTTGGCGTGAGCGCGAGTCCGGCTGGCCTGACGCTTTCGGCTCCCTTCGAGCGCAAGATTCTCGCGCCGACGGCGGAAGCGCCGCTTGACCTGCGTCTCTTCATCACGGCAGTGAAGACCGATTCGGAAGGCAAGATCATCACGGGGCTGCAAGACGATCCGGTCAAGCGCATCGTCGGAGCAGAGCCCGCAGGCGAACGCGCAGGGCTACAGCGCTACACGAAGATCATGCACGGCGCGGGCTACATAGACGGGCGGCCTGATCCGGGCACGCGCATCGACCCGAACAACGTCCAGGTCAACAGCGGCAACCAGCTCTGGCCTTTTCGCAAGCAGCCGTTTCGCAGCCAGCCACGCACTTTGTCCCTCAGCCTCGACGGCAAGAAACTATACGTCACGCTGCCGGGCAGAGAAGGCTACCCGGACTGGCGCGTCGCCGTCGTCGATACGGCCAATCGCCGCGTGCTCAAGTGGATAGACCTCCGGCCTATGGGACACACTCGCGGCCTCCGCCCGATGGGAGTCAAAGCAGCCCCGCTCAACACAAGCATCTATCGCAATCCTTACGTGGTCGCCCTGAACATGTATGGCAACTTCGCCAGCGTGATAGACGCGACCACTGATACCGTCATCGGCGAATTCGAGACAGGTTTTTATGGCGAGGAGCTGGTCTTTAACCGTGACGGCACGCGGCTCTACATCACGGATCGTTTCAAAGACCAGGTGCGCGCCTTCCGCGTCGATCCCGGCCCGTTCTTCACACAGATCGCGGAGATTCCGACCGGAACCTCTGACCTTGACCGCACCAACCCGCGCAACCTGGATTTGAGCGCCGACGGCAAGACGCTCTACGTCGCCAACACGCTCGGCCACACCATCGCCGCGATTAACGTCGAAGGTGATGCCAACACGCTCGTCAAAAGCATGCCGGTCGGCGGCCTCGCGACAGACATCAATATCGCCGGGCGCTGGGGCATCGTGAGCGGCCAGGATACGAACACCAAGCTGAACGGGCGCGAGACGGGTCACGGCCTGCCGAAAAAGGACGCCAACGGGGTCGCCATCAAGAACAACGGGCAGCCCCTGGGCTACACGCCCGTGATGACGGATGCGACGAAGGCGACGACCTTTGACGACATCGGCAGCGAGCTGAATATCTTCGACACGGCGACGAACCTCTTCGTCTATCGCTACGTGGACGAGGGGCGCGACATCTCACAGCTTGTGACGCCAGGGCAGTTCGTTGACCTTAAAGACCACGTCGCGGCGCAGAAGATCATCAAGGGCAGCGGGCCTGAACAGATCGCCGTGCGTGGCGACCTGCTCTTCGTCACGTATGCTCACACGGAGACTGTACAGGCATTTCGCATCAACCAGGCGGCCACAGACCCGTCGAAGATTCTGACCCCGCTCGGCACGCAGTTCACGGGCGGCATCACGCCGCACGGCGTCGAAGTCTCGCTCGACGGCAAGACGATTTACGTCACCAACTTTCAGACCGAAGACCTCTCCTTCTTAACCATTGACGCGAACGGCAATCTACAGCGGCAGGGTTATCTGCCTGTCGGCGTGACGCCCTCCACGCCAGACCCTACGACCGGCGGCAACGGCAAGAACCTCTTCGCGACGGATGAAGAAGTAGGCTTGCGCTGGTTCTTCTCCTCAGCCTACTCGGACGACGGTCAGAAGTCTTGCGGCTTCTGTCACTGGGATGGACAGCAGGACGGCTGTCAGTGGAACGTGGCCGCGAACGCCGTCGGCGGCGTCAAGGTCTGCCCGCAGAACAAAGACATCTCGGATAACTGGCCGGAGTGGTTCGAGGGCTTGAATAACGATTTCATGGCCTATGCCTCTGCCTGCAACGGTGAGGTGCTCTTAGGCGAGCGCACGCCGACTCCGCTCTTCCCGCAGCCAGCGCAGGTGGATCGCTTCCACGCGCGCGAGGACTACGTGCTCAGAAAGACGGAGGAGAACTCGAAAGCCGTCGGACGGCCAGACCTCTCCGGCAAGGCGCAGAAGGTCGGCTATTACGACATGGCCTACCTGCAAATTCTCTGGTCGCAGAACGAGACGCGCCAGTTGCCCAACCCGCTCAACCAGTTCCCGGAAGAAGCGGAAGCGGTGAAGATCGCTCGTGGCAAGGAGCTGTTTACGAAAACGGTCGCGCAGGGCGGCTCCGGCTGCGCCGAATGTCACCACAACGGCAACCACTTCACCAACGGCGAGCTGGATGACACCTTCCAGGACTACAACATACATGAGCCGGGCGTCACTCCTGAGACGACAGTTGACGGCAACGGGCCATTCTTCCGGCCCGAAAACGACTACTTCTTCGTGCGCTTTGCGCCACCGCAGGATGTCGGCACGCCGCAGAATTTCAGCAGCCGCAACACCAAACACCTGCGCGCCTTCTGGGATTCGGTTCCGCGCTGGCTCCATCACGGCGACGCGCATACTGTGCGTGAGATTCTGCTCGCGCCGGATTCACCTTTACTCCGTCCGGGCGAACGCGGCTTCAACTTCCGCACCGTTCGCACGGATCACCGTCGCGGCGACAACAATCTTCCCACGGAAGTGCCCATCGTCTTCGGTGATAGCGGCGGCGGTCTCGCGGGCGACGGCAAGGGACAGCTCTACGTCAGCCTCGACAGTCCGCACGTCCTGGACGCCAACGGCAAGCCGCAGATCGACCGGCTCGGAACAGACAACCTCGCCCCGCTCATCGTCGGCGGGCAGATCAATCCTGCTCTCGCGGCAAACAACATAGAGGTCATCAAAGAGACGCACGGCAAGACTTCGCATCTTTCGGAGAGCGATCTTGAAGCGCTCATACTGTATTTGAAATCGCTTTCATCCAAGACGAAGGCGTCGCCGCAACCGACGCCCTCAGTTTCGCCCACTCCTACACCAACGCCTTCACCGTCACCTTCACCGTCGCCGTCGCCATCTCCGACGCGCACCATCTCCGGGCGCGTGACGGACGCGAACGGCGCTGGCCTCGGCGGCGCGAAGATCAGCCTGAGCGGCGCGAAAACCGCCACCGTGACCACTCTCGCCGACGGGACGTACAAGTTTTCGAGCCTGACCTACGGCGGCCAGTACACGATCAAAGCCGCCAAGCTTGGCTACGTCTTCACCCCGGTGAGCCGCACCTTCAGCAGCCTCACCTCGAATCAGACGGCCTGTAGCTTCGTCGCGAAGGCTGCGAGCTTCACCATTAGTGGCAGGGTGACGAAGGCCGGAACCACCACCGGCCTCGGCGGTGTGACGATGAGCCTGAGCGGTTCGAGAACTGCGACCACCACCACGCTGGCTGATGGAACGTACAAGTTTACGAACCTGCCAGCCGGAGGCAATTACACCGTCAAGCCCACACGCAGCGGCTACAGCTTCACCGCTGTGAGTCGAACATACAGCAGCATCAGCGCGAACCAGACGACGACCAACTTCACTGCTACACAAGTCACCGCCAGCTCGCAAGAATCGCCGGGGGAGACGCAGTTAGCCGAGCCGATGGAGAAACCAGGCTCGCCGGACGAGTACGTGGCGCAAAGGGTGGATGTACTGGCAAGCTACAACAGATTACTTGAGCTTGTCGGAGGCTGAGAGTTTGTCCCTTAGGGATAATTGACAATAGCCCAGCGATGAATCGCCGGGCAGGAAATCAAATATATGTATCAGTCCCATAGGGACGGCTGACAAAGATAATTCAGCCGTCCCTACGGGACTTTGATCTTTTCTTCCTGACTGCTCCCAGCGATGAATCGCTCTCGCTACTCTCAAGCATCCCTGAAGGGACGTTAAATCTGCACAGACTTATAGGTGGTTCGAGTCAAAATAAAGAACTCAAGCTCCGAAACGCGAAACCCGAAACTTAATCTTGTAGAGCCGTGCGCAGCGTTTCGATGGCGAGAGCCGCCGCGTGTTGTTTGCGAGAGGGCAGCCCGCCGAGCGCGCGTATGATCTCCTGCCGCGTCAGTCGCAGGGCTTCTTCCACGGTCATCCCCTCTATCATCTCCGCAAGCACGGAACCGCAGGCGAGCGTCGGGGCGCAGCCGTAGGCGAGAAATCGCGCGGCCTCTATGCGCCCTTCGCGCAGGCGCACAGAGAGGCGCAGCCGGTCACCACAGACGGGATTGGTCTGCTCTGCGATGGCCGTCGCGTCCGGCAACTCGCCCGCGTGGCGCGGGTTGGCTAGATGGTCTTTGAAAGTATCGGAGTAAGACAAGATCGGGTTGTCAGGTGACGGATGTGGGGGCAAAAATAGATTCCGAAACCGCCACCCGTCGCCACATTGCTAAAGCGTATTCATGGTCTCAGTCTCGCAGGCACGCTCGGCCAGGGCCTTCTGATAAAGAGGGGAGAGACGGCGCAGGTTATCGACGGCGCGCGGCAGAACGTCGAGCACGTAGTCTATATCCTCTGCGCTCGTCTCTTTGCCCAGACTGAAACGAATGGAGCCGCGCGCCAGCTCATCGCTCAGGCCGAGGGCGCGTATGACGGGCGAAGGCTCAAGCGAGCCTGATGAGCAGGCCGACCCGGTCGAGACGGCGACGCCTTGCAGATCAAGATTGATGAGCAAGCCCTCGCCTTCTATGTAGCGGAAAGAGACGTTCGACAGGTGCGGTAGACGGCGCTCGCGGTCTCCGTTAAAGACTATCTCTTCAACCCGCCCCGCCAGTTCCGCTTCAAAGCGATCACGAAGGCGACGCACTTGCCTCGTGCGCGTGTCCAACTCTTCGACGGCAAGCCGCGCCGCCGCACCGAAAGCGACGATGCTTGCCACGGATTCCGTGCCCGCGCGACGTTCGCGCTCCTGATGCCCGCCGACATTCTGCGTCACCAGCCGCACGCCGCGACGCACAAAGAGCGCGCCCGTGCCCTTCGGCGCATAAAGCTTGTGAGCAGACAGCGAGAGCATGTCGCAATTGAGCGCTTCGACATCCAGGGGCATGCGCCCAGCCGCCTGCACCGCGTCCGTGTGAAGCCACAGGTGGCGATGCCCGCGTGCGCGTTCCTCCTGCACAAGTTGTCCGACCTCGGCGACGGGTTGAATCGTGCCGATCTCATTATTGGCGAGCATCAACGTAATCAGCACCGTGTCCGGCCTGAGCGCGTCGCGCACATCCGAGGCGCGCACGATGCCTTCCGTATAGACGGGCAGGCGCGTGACCTCCCACCCGTTCTTCTCCAACACGTCGCAGATGCCGCGCACGGACGAGTGCTCGATCTCTGAAGTGATAATGTGGCGGCCATGCTTGATGGCGGCCTCTGCCAGCCCGCGCACGGCCAGGTTGTTGGCTTCCGTGCCGCCGGAGAGAAAGACGACCTCGTTCGGACGCGCATCTATGAGAGCGGCCACCTCGCGCCGCGCGCGATCAACAGCGGCTCGCGCTTCCTGGCCGAAGAAATGTACGCTCGAAGCGTTGCCGTACTTCTCCATCAGGTAGGGCAGCATCGCTTCGACGACGCGCGGATCAACCGGCGTGGTCGCGCTATGATCCAGATAAACTCTTCGCATACGAGCTTTGGAGCGTTCAGCCTTCAGCCCCTTGTAATTCCAGAGCTGAAGTCGCAGATTTCAGTCTGCTTGGCGCTGGACGCTATTTTCCCGCCAACCGCAGGTCTTGAAACGGCATCAGAAACATTCAGGAGCGCTTCCAGGCGCTTTCCGAGGCGGCAGAGGCTGTGCCGATATTTTCTATCTTCTTCGCTCAAGTAGAGTCTAGGGCGCTTGCTTGGGAGGCGTCAAGCGGCATAAAAGTTTGTGACGTCCTGCGTTTAAATGTTAGCATTTGATCGGGTAGAAGCATGAGGGGTCGATTGACTTGAGAAGAGGGCTGGACGGGATGCGCACGGCTCAGGTCTACCGGGAAAGGAACTTCCGCAAAATGAGGAATCTGAAAACCATTTTAGCCGCCACGATGACGTTACTGCTCGTCTTGGCTCTGCCGGGGCTTTCCGCCGCGAGCGCTCATCCTGCATCGGCGCTTCCGGCGCAGCAGGCGGGGACACTCGAACGCGGTTACAGGACGGGCTACTCCGACGGCTACCAGGAGGGGTATCGCGATTCTCTCGACTCGCAGGCCGCGCGCCAGAATGTCAGAGATGAGGATATTCAAAGTGATCGCGGGTACAACGCGACCTACGGCTCGCTGGAAGATTATCGCGACGGATACGTGCAGGGCTTCAGGACAGGCTATAACTCCGGCTTCGACCGGCGGCCTTTCGACTCGAATCCGCCTGCGAACCTGGCAAGCCAGGGCAACGGCACTATTGACGACGATCAATCGGACACGACCGGCAGCATCGGCGCCGGAAGCAGCACGCCCGGCAGCAGCAGCACCGATGATGACGATACGACGGTCAGCAGCAGCAATAGCAGCGGCAGCGCGCGTGTGACGATGAACGGTCGCAACGTTTACATACCGCGTGACACGGTCATGCGCGTAGAGCTTTTGACCAATCTTTCCACGGAAGCGAGCCAGGTCGGCGACCGCTTTCAGGCGCGTGTGCTTGAGCCCTCCGAATACGAAGGCGCGATGATCGACGGTCGCGTGACGCGCGTCAAACGTCCCGGCAGGATTAAAGGGTCTGCCGAGCTCCAACTCTCCTTTGAACAGATTCGCCTGCCCGACAATCGCTGGGGCGACTTAGAGGCGCAGGTCATAGAGGTGATGGACACGGCTGGCAGCGGCGTCGGAGACGTCGATGAGGAAGGCGGCGTCAAAGGCAGAAGCTCGACGAAGGATGATGTCGTCAAGATCGGCGCTGGCACAGGCATCGGCGCGGCCATCGGCGCAATTCTCGGCGGCGGCAAGGGCGCGGCCATCGGCGCGGCTATCGGTGGAGCCGTCGGCACGGGCGGCGCTATCTCATCGCGCGGCACAGACATACACCTGCCACACGGCCAGCAGCTACGCATACGTACCTCGCGCGATACGCGCATCCCGTAAAGTTTCGAGTTTCGGGTTTCGAGTTTCGAGTTAGATCACCTGTCTTGAGCTCGAAACTCGAAACCCG
>DASVVT010000003.1:5000-51845 GCA_036386415.1 Pyrinomonadaceae bacterium | reverse complement strand
GTGCGCTGTGCGAGACAGGGGAATCGCCGAGTCTGCCGGAGTACCAGCGCGCTTTGACAACACAGCTCGTCGAGCAGTTCGGCTTTCATCAAGAGATGATCCGCACGGAAGAGCTGGACGACCCGCGCTACCGTGCCAATGCGCCCAATCGCTGCTACTTCTGTAAGACTGAGCTCTACGATAAGCTCGCGCCGCTCGCCGAGACGCGCCAGCTCGCGTTCGTCATCGACGGCTCGACGATGGACGATCTGGGCGATTATAGACCGGGGCGCGCTGCGGCTGAGGAGCACAACGTCCGCAGCCCGCTCGTCGAAGTGGGGATGAGCAAGCGTGAGGTGCGGGAGCTGAGCCGTCGCCGGGGGTTGCCGACGTGGGACAAGCCTGCGAGCCCGTGCCTCTCTTCGCGCATCGCTTATGGCACGACCGTGACCATCGAGCGGCTGAGGACGGTTGATCGCGGCGAAGAGATCATGCGCTCAATGGGGTTTCGTGAGTTTCGTGTTCGCCACCACGACGAGCTGGTGCGCCTGGAGATTGCGCCACGGGAACTCGACCGCGCGCTCCATCGTGAAGTGGTCGATGAACTGGCAAGGCGGTTCCGCGCCCTCGGCTTCCGCTATGTGACGCTAGACCTGCACGGCTATCGCACGGGCGCGATGAATGAAGTGATTAAAAAGGTAGACAGTAGACAGTAGTCAGTGGTCAGTAGAAGAACCGCAGTGGTATGCATTGTTGTCTAATATAATGTAACGGCTCAGCATTGATACACATCAACCGCTTTTCTTTTCTACTGTCTACCGTCTACTGTCTGCCGGAGGGAATCATGTCTAGTGCAATGGTAGATGACGTACGGAGCATCAAGGAAGACAATCCGTTTGAGTCGATGATGTCGCGTTTTGACCGGGCGGCGCAACTGCTTGATCTAGACCCAGACCTGTACGCGGTGATGCGTGTGCCCAACCGCGAGCTGAAGGTCTATATCCCGACGCGCATGGATTCGGGGCGCATACAGGTCTTTGAAGGTTATCGCGTGCAGCACAACTTCGCGCGCGGCCCGGCCAAGGGTGGCATACGCTACTCGCCCGATGTGAATATCGACGAGATTCGTGCGCTCGCCGCCTGGATGACCTGGAAGTGCGCGGTCGTCAACGTGCCATTTGGCGGAGCCAAGGGCGGCATTGTCTGCGACCCTACACAGATGTCCATAGGCGAGCTTGAGCGCATGACGCGCCGCTACGCCGCAGAGCTTCTGGACTTCATCGGGCCGGAAAAAGATGTGCCCGCGCCCGACATGAACACCAACGAGCAGACGATGGCGTGGATCATGGATACCTATTCGATGCATGCGCGCCATACCGTGACAGCCGTCGTGACGGGCAAGCCCATCGACCTTGGAGGATCAAGCGGCAGGCGCGAAGCGACGGGGCGCGGCATCCTCTTCGTCATCAATGAAGCCATTAAGAGATTCAAGATGACCCCGCCGCAGACGCGCGTCGTGGTACAGGGGTCAGGCAACGTGGGCGGCATCGGCGCGCGCCTGCTCCATGAGGCGGGCTACAAGGTGGTCGCCATCTCAGATATTCACGGCGGCATCTACAACCCGAACGGGATAGATATTCACGAGGCTCTCAAGCATCTCCAACAGACACGTTCCTTCGAGGACTTTAAAGGTGTCGAGCGCGTCAGCAACCAGGAACTGCTCGAACTCGAATGCGATGTGCTGGTGCCGGCCGCGACCGAGAACCAGATTCGCTCGGACAACGCAGACCGCATCAAGTGCAAGGTGTTGGCCGAAGGCGCGAACGGGCCGACCACAGCCTCTGCCGACGCCATCCTGCACGAAAAAGGTATCTTCGTGATTCCAGACATCTTAGCCAATGCGGGTGGCGTCACGGTCTCCTATTTCGAGTGGGTGCAGGATAGAATGGGCTATTTCTGGCGCGAAGATGTCGTCAATGAGCGCTTGCAGGACAAGATGGTCGCAAGCTTTAATGATCTCTGTCGCTACGCCGATTCGCACTCTGTAGACACCAGAACGGCTGCTTACATGCTGGCGATTGACCGCGTAGCATACGATACGCGCATGCGAGGTATTTACGCGTGACGGAAAAAACATATGCATTTTTTCCGCTAAGTAGTGAAAAAGTCTTGATTTCCGCTCCAATGTGGAGTATGGTCTGGCGGAATTCAGTATGCGGGGCAAAGGCTCAAGTCTCAGACCGCAGCTTTAGTCAGGCATTCTGAAAGATTGACAGTCGCGCCATTGTTTTCGTATAACGCAGAGGCGCAACCGGTTCGCAAGGCAAGAACACAGAACAGTCGGGAGGCGCAAAACCAGAGGTAGTTATAGCGCCCTACATGAGCACAGCTTCAACGTGCTCAGCTCCTCTCGCTGCTCCGCTCCATCTACAGTCGCGTTACGGGTCGAGGGCGGTAGCAGTTCTACTTTAACTTTATCGTTGCACGCTTGTAGTTGGAGCGTCCGCGCCCCGCAAAACGGTTGACGGGTCGCGCGTGATGTCTGTGATGAACAGTCAGATGCAAAAAGACATCCGCCCAACCCGTGGCCTTGCAAGGCAGGCCGCCCTTTTGGAAATTTTTCTATACTCATTTCGCAGGAGGAATGCGATGAGACTCGCGAGAAGAGCGCTCGTTGCCGCGCTCGTTACGTTGACGCTGTGTGCCGCAGCTTCAGCTCAAACTTTAAGGAACGAGAATGATCCTCGGAACATTGCTCCGACCGTAGGCACAGGCGGCCCCGTTGGCGGGCCAACTGGACTCTTCACCATCTATGATGGACAAACGCTGCGCAAGGGAGAGTTCACTTTCAGCATTGCGTACAGTAACTTCGACCGCGATCCCGGTGATGCAGACATCGTCGAGGTGCCCGTCAGCTTCCAGATCGGATTGTCTGACTACCTCGAACTGTTCTTCAACACGGACGCCTATCGCGGTATTCGGGTCAACAGCCCGGCTAACCTATCCAGCTTCTACCTTCCGAATTCTCGCCTCTTAGGCAACGGAGGGTGCAGCAGCCCGGCGATTGTCGCGGCTCCAGTGGGTAACGTCGGCACCATTGCAGGCACGGCTGTGTTTCGCCCTGTGTGCAGCGCGCCGTTCGTCAACTACCCGTTCTTCGGCGGAAACGCGGGCAGCTTCCAGCAAGGGCCAGGCTCACCGGGAGCTTTCTTTGGCTTCCCCGGCTTTAACGCTGTGATCGGCAATCCGGTTCTGAGCGGCAGCGGCGGTAATTTCGGGTCGGCTGATCTCTTCCCGGGAATCGGCTCGCCGGTCGGCAGCATCCTGCCGGGCATCGTGCTCGCCACGTCTGTCCTGCCAGGTACGCCGAACCTGATCTTCAACCCGTTCAACGTGCCCGCGACCTTTACGATTGAGCCGACCTACTTGAACGATGCTCCGTTTATTAACCGGGAGTACGGCGAGTCAAGCTTCTCGACCTTCGTCATCGGCGGCAAGATTCGTTTCACGGAGCCGGACAATGCCTTTGGCGTTGCCCTGATCCCGTTCTATCGTTTCTATGCCGACAAGGCCGACGATGCCAGCGGCTTCCGCAACTTGCAGCGCGGGGCGAGCCCGGGCGGCGACATCGGCGACTTCGGTCTGGTCTTCGCCGTCGATGGACGGCTCAGCCGTTCGACCAACATATCGGCCAACTTCGGCTACATCCTGAACAGCAATCCGAAGATCGGCGATGCCGTGATTCTTGACCGACCGGATGAATTCCTGGCCGGCGTCGGCTTCGACTTCCCGATCAACAAGCACTTCCAGATCATCGCCGAGTTGCGCTCGACGCAGTATGTTGGCGGTCGCACGCCGAATGCGTTTGAGAACAGCCCCGTCGATGTGCTGGCTGGCCTCAGGATCTTCCCGAAGAGATGGTACGGCTTCGGTTTCGCGTATCGCTACCATCTGAACAACCAGAATCGTGACCTGTTCAATCCGAAACAGGCTAGAACAAACATCACGCCGTTCAATATCACGATCGCCGCGCCGGGGCCGCCGCCCGCATTCACGACCTTTACGTTCCCGGCAACGACCGTGCCGGCGACGGAAGGCGCGTTCCCGCGCAACTTCAACCCGACGGATGATGCCAACGGCTTCATCGTGCAGTTCTGGGTTGGCAAGCGCAATGATCGTGCGCCCGAGTTTTTACCGAACCAGCCGCCGACTGTGACGCTGACGCCGTCTTCGGCGACGGTCAATCCGCCGTGCCCGCCGGGACTCGTTCCCGACACGGACTATACGCCTAGCTCTGGCGAGACAGTTCAACTCTCGGCCAACGCGACAGACCCGGACGGCGATACGCTGCTCTATACGTATTCGACGACCGGCGGTAAAGTGACGGGCGAGGGGCCGAACGTGACCTGGGATCTGGCAGGCGTTCAGCCAGGCACTTACACGGCGACAGTGGAAGTCGATGACGGTTGCGGATGCGTGGCCTTCTCTTCGACGACCGTCACCGTGAACGCCCCGCGTTGCCATCCGCCGTGTCCTGAAGTGAGAGTCGATTGCCCGTCCGGCATTACGCCTGAGGGTACGCCAATCACCTTCACGGCCAGCGTCAGTGGCGGCGCTCCGGGTGTGACTGCCACCTACAACTGGTCAGTTTCTGCCGGAACGATCACCGGTGGTCAGGGTACGCCTTCGATCACTGTTGACACGACGAAACTTGGCGGCCAGTCCATCACTGCCACGGTGCAGGTCGGTGGCTATCCGCCAGAGTGCCAGACAACCGCTTCCTGCACGGCGCAGGTTGGCATCACCGCGATCTGCCGTAAGTTTGACGAGTACGGCAACATCGCCTTCAACGACGAGAAAGCACGTCTCGACAACTTCGCCATCCAGTTGCAGAATGAGCCGGGTTCACAGGGTTATATCGTGGCCTACGGCAGTTGCGCTGGTGAAGCACAGCGTCGTGCTGATCGTGCTAAGGACTATCTGGTCACCACACGCGGTCTCGATCCGGGACGCATTACGGTGGTTGCCGCCGACAATTGTGCTACAGAGTTGACAGTCGAACTGCATATCTGTCCGACTGGTGCGACCAATATCCCGACCACTGCTACGAGGACTGACTTGCAGCCGTGTCCGGAATGTCGGCCTGCACGCCGTGGCCGTCGCGGCACAGCACGTCGTCGCGCTGGTCGCCGTCGTGGTGAAGAATAGAACTGAACCGCTCGCGTCCCGGCTCTTGAGCTGAGGCGCGACCACATCCCGAACGCGGGCGATGTTTCTCCGAAAAAGAGAGGCATCGCCCGCATCGCTTTATCTGAAGGGAGCGGGGCCGGATGTTTTCGGTACAACCGCCTTCAGTCTGCCAGGCATCCTAAACTTCCACTGCGTCTCCTGCGCGGTGGTGTGTTAAACTCTCTCCATCAATTATGCAAAAGGGCGCGCTCTAGCCGCGCGACCTCAAAAAATTCCGAGACACGAGATGAGACTGATGATCACCCGACTAATAAAACGTTCACTCTTGCTGCTAGCTCTTTACTCGCTCGTCACGCCGGCGCTCATGATGCAGAGTCGCGACCGTTTCGTGGCTCAAGCGGCTGATGCTTCGGACGGCGCGAGCGATCCGCAGTATGCCATGAACTGGCGCGTCACAGGCCCGACAGGCGGCGACGTGCGGGCGCTCGTGGTTGATCCAAACGACACAGCGCGCCTCTATTTCGGCACGCTCGATGGTCAGATTTATATCTCCAATGATGGTGGGGCGCAGTGGCGCATGCTCTATAACTTCAACCGCCCCAAACTCTTTATCGATCACATAGAGGTAGACCCGCGCGACTCGCGCACGATCTATGTCGGCGCGCATCGCCACAAAGAATCCGGCGGGTTCTTCAAGTCGACGGACGGCGGCGCGACGTGGCGCGAATCGGCAGAGTTGAAAACAGAGGCTATTCACTCTTTGACACAGTCTTCTTCAAACCCTGACATCCTCGTGGCCGGGACCAATCGTGGCCTCTACCGTTCGACCGATGCGGGCGATTCCTGGACGCAGTTGCCGACCGCCGCCACGCCTGGCCTCATCAACGTCGAGTCACTCGCCGTCGATCCGCGCACCCCGGATGTGATCTACGCTGGCACATGGTATCTGCCATATAAATCTACAGACGGCGGGAGAACATGGAAGTCCATCAAGACCGGCATGATCGACGACTCGGACATTTTCGCCATCGACATAGACCCACGTGACCCGGATCACATTATTGCTTCGGCTTGCAGCGGGATTTACGATTCACGTAATCGCGGCGAGCAGTGGCGCAAGGTGCAGGGCATCCCTTCACAATCGCGCCGCACGCGCGCCATCCTCCAGCACCCTTCGGCCTCCGGTCTTGTCTTCGCGGGCACGACCGAGGGCTTTTGGCGTTCGACGCGTGGAGGCGCAGACGGCTCCTGGATGCTGACGACATCCAAGCAGTTGGAGATCAACTCCATCGCCGTTCACCCACGGACTCCTGAGACCATCTATATCGGCACGAACAATTACGGCGTGATGGTCTCGCGCGATTCCGGAAGAACATTTGTGCCGAGCAACGGAGGATACAGCGGGCGGTTTGCCAACTCGATTCTCACAGACCGCGAGAAGCCGGGTCGCGTCTACGCGACGACCATCAATACGGCCACCGGCGGCGGCTTCTTCTTCGTCAGCAACAATGGCGGCGCGACATGGGACGCCTCTATGCGCAACATGCCGAACCGCCTGATCAGTTATTCGATCCTTCAGGACGAGCGCGACGGCAATATCATCTACCTCGGCACGAATCTAGGCGTCTATCGGTCGATGGACAGGGGGGCATCCTGGGCTCCAATCGGCGCGCCGAAGATTAGTCCGCCCGCCTCCGGCCCGTCCAGAGGCGGACGTCGCCGCAGCAGCAGTCGTGGCCGCGCTTCAACATCACCGCGCGCGAGCGCTGCCTCGGCAGCCGCCCGCCGCACGGATGATATGACCAAGCGCGCCCAGGAGGCGCTCATCGCGGCTGGCTATGATGTGGGCACGCCGGATGGGCAGGCGGGCACAAAAACGGTCGAGGCGATCAGGAAGTTCCAGACGGATAAAGGTATCCCCGTCTCGGGCAAACTGGATGATGCGACACTCACGGCGCTCGGACTAGGTGGCGGCGTGCAAACGACTACCGAATCCGGAAAAATACCTGCGGCGGTTCTGGCGCTGACCGATGCGGTCAATGCCCTCGTTAATTTCTACGACGAAAGAGAAGGGCGCACGGGTATCCTGGCAGCGACCAACGCCGGTCTCTATCGCAGCTACGATCCCGTCAAAGGCTGGGAGAAGATAGTGTATGGCGCGGGCATCGATCCGCGCACGACGGCAGTCTCGACGAGCCCGCAGAATCCGAAGACGATCTGGGTCGGCACGGCCAATTCCGGCGTCCTCGTCTCACGCGATAGCGGCGCGACGTGGCAGCAGGTTCCGGGCATCCCGACCAACGCGGCGATCAGCGCCATTGAGCAGGACAAGAAACGCTCGGCCTATATTTACGTCGGCACCAAGCAGACGCTCTATGTTTCGCATGATGGCGGCGAGAAGTGGATACGGCGCGGCGGTAATCTGCCATACGGCGACTATGCCAGCATTCTCGTCAACCCGGAGAACGGCGACGAAATCTTCGTCGGCAACGCCTATCAGAATAGCGAGGGCGTGTATGCCGAAAATAGCGGCGGCGTGTATCGCTCGACCGATGCGGGAATGAGCTGGCTCAGAATAGACCCGCGCGATCAGCGCCTTCCGAGCCAGCGCATCTGGGCGCTGGCGCTGGATCCGCGCGATCAGAGTAGGATTCTGGTCGGCTCACACTCGGCGGGAATCTACGTCGCCGAGCGAGGCGCGAGCGCATCGACCCAGTAGACGGTAGCCAGTAGACGGTAGCCAGTAGAAAGAAAGGCGGTTGACGCTTTTCCTACTGGCTACTGACTACTGTCGACTGTCTACCGTCCTCTTATCGCCTTGACAGGCCCTCATTTTGGCGTGTACATTGCCGCCCTACCCGGTCAAGCGGCCGGTGATAGTCGGATCAAGCGGGTGACGACGGGCACGCGGAAAATTCGAAAATTTTTACGCCCCCTTTTCAAACTCTAAACGGCTCGCATCCTCGGCCTCAGTCTTCTCTTCCGACTCATCGCCAGCAGAATTCTATCTAGCATGGCCGCCCGAAACGCTTCCCTCGTATGCTCCTAAATTGAGCACGCGAGGATAAGAGTGTCGAGCATTGCTGGGTGTGGCGCGAAAGCTCTACAACGCGCCGCAATTTCCGGGAGGAAATCGACAGGAGTTTGCATGTCCACCGAAGAAACTAAACCGACTGAGGACGGCGCGACCGAAAATCAGTCCCCGACCGAACAACCAGAGGGCACATCGCAGCCGCCAGCAGTCAGCGGCGCGTCGCCGCAGCCCGCCGCTTCAACCGCAACCGCAACGCAGTCATCCGGCAGCGCCGCTTCCGCTCCCGCTCAATCAGGAGCGTCCTCTAATGAGGAGGAAGAAGCGCGTCCCGCTGGCGATATAGATTTCGGCGCGATGCTCGAGCAGTTCGAGCAGGAGCAGGCCGCCTTTCAGGAAGGCGAGGTCGTGCGCGGCACGGTCGTCGGCATTACGGAACGCGGCGTCGTCATAGATTTCGGCTACAAGTCCGAAGGCATCGTCCCGCAAGCGGAGTTCATGGAGAACAACGAGTTGACCGTCAAGCGCGGCGATGAGGTCGAAGTGCTCGTCAAGAGCATGGAGACGAGCGAGGGCTTTCCCGTTCTCTCTCGCGCCGATGCCGTGCGGATGAAGGCCTGGGACGAGCTGGAAAAGGCTTACAGCGAAGGCCGTGCGGTGCGTGGCCGCGTCACAGATCGCATCAAGGGCGGCTTGCGCGTAGACATTGACGGCATCGCGGCCTTCCTTCCCGGCTCGCAGGTGGACACGCGCCCGCTTCGCAACCTGGACACCCTGCGCAACCAGGAGATTGAAGCCAAGGTCATCAAGCTCAACCGCAAGCGCTCCAACGTCGTGCTCTCGCGCAAGGCTCTCATTGAAGAGGAGAACGCAGGCAAGAAAGATCAGACGCTCGAACAGATCGAAGAGGACATCATCGTCGAGGGACAGATCAAGAACCTGACAGACTACGGCGCGTTCGTCGATCTGGGCGGCATCGACGGCCTGCTTCACGTCACGGATATGTCCTGGGGACGCCTGCAAAATCCGGCGGAGCTTTTCAAGGTCGGCGACAACGTGCAGGTCAAAGTCCTCAAGTTTGATCGCGACCGCGAGCGCGTCTCTCTCGGTTACAAGCAGCTTCTTCCAGACCCCTGGGCGAGCATCGAAGAGCGCTTTCCTATTGGTCGTCGCCTGACGGGCAAGGTGGCGAGCGTCGCCGACTACGGCGCTTTCATAGAGCTTGAGCCCGGCGTTGAAGGCTTAGTCCACGTCTCGGAGATGACCTGGTCGAAGCGCGTCAAGCATCCCAGTAAACTGGTCAACCCGGGCGATACGGTGGATGTCGAGGTGCTAAGCATCGACCCGAAAGCGCGCCGCATCAGCTTGGGGATGAAGCAGGTGCAATCGAATCCCTGGCAGACCTTGAAGGAGCGTTATCAGGTCGGCTCGCGCGTTCAGGGGCGTGTGCGAAATCTGACGGACTTCGGGGCCTTCATAGAAGTCGAAGATGGCGTCGATGGCCTGGTTCATGTCTCGGACATCTCCTGGTCGAGGCGCATCAAGCATCCTTCCGAAGTCTTGAAGAAGGGGCAGGAGATAGAGGCCGTCATCACCAGCATCGACACGGAGAACCGCAGGCTCTCGCTCTCGATCAAGGATTTGGAGCCAAACGCCTGGGAGCGCTTCGTGTCTGCGCACCATCCGGGCGATGTCGTGCGCGGCAAGATCGCGCGCCTTGCTAACTTCGGCGCTTTCGTCGAACTGGACGATGACCTCGAAGGCTTATGTCATATCTCTGAATTGTCGGATCAGCGTGTGGATAAGCCTGAAGATGTTGTCAAGCTGGGCCAGGAGATGGACTTTAAGGTTCTGAGGATCGATCCCGAAAACCGTAAGATAGGTCTGTCGGCGCGGGCTGTCGGTCGCGAGGAACACGTCGTGGATACGAAGAGTTACTCCTCGGAAGCCGGCGGTGGAATGGCTTCCTTAGGTGAGCTGGCGGATTTCGGCGGGACCGGCGGCGGCTCAAGCGAAGACCGCGAACGGTAATTCACTCTCCGCAAACGAACCGAAGCGGGCGGCGCTCGCTGTGGACTTTACTTTGAGGGTAAGCCTGCAAGAAGCGGCGTCGCTCCTTCGCCAACCCCTATCCCGGTCTGAAAGATTTATGTAAGACGTTGGCTGTCAGGCGCTTGCGGTCTTGCGGGAGATTATCGTTTTCTGCTACTGTACGGGAAACTCGTTGTCCTCACCGTTTTTGGGCGCACCCACAGCCAAGGTTTTTTGCGACCCTCTTCGGGTCTTTGCGGCTCTCCTGAAGAGTCTTTGTCCACAGTGAGGTGATGGCATGACGAAAGCGGAACTGGTTGAAGATGTTGCGCGCGCGGCTGAGTTGACCAAAAAAGATGCTGAGCGGCTCGTCGAAATCGTCTTCGAGAGTATTATCGAAACCTTGAATCAGGGTGAAAAGATAGAGCTGCGCGGTTTTGGTAGTTTCCGCGTGCGCGAGCGCGGCGCGCGGCGCGGTCGGAACCCGAAGACCGGAGACCCGGTCAACATACCTGCCAAACGCGTCCCTTACTTCAAGCCGGGTAAGGAACTCAAAGAACTTATCAACGAAGAGAGTACACACGCTTCATCGCCGCCATCGTCCGCCGATGCCTCGAATGAAACTTCCGGCTCCGGCGCGAATGATGACAACCCCACGCCTCCTATCGCCTGAGCCTGCCTGGAAAGCAGAAAGAGGGGAGGCAATGGTCGTGGACAGACTATGGAGCCCCTGGCGGTATGACTACATCAACGCCGGAGAGTCGAATCAAGAGAAGGCTGACGCCGCCCGTTGCATCTTCTGCACGCTTCAGGAAGACGCAGGCCGTGATGAGCAGAACCTCATACTGCATCGCGCCGCGCACAACTACATCGTCCTCAACAAATTTCCCTACATCAGCGGCCACCTGTTGATCGTCACCTACGCGCACCTCGGCGACCTGGATGCCGCGCCCAAAGTTGTGACGGACGAGTTGATGGATCTAACCAAGCGTTGTCAGACGGCGCTGCGCGAAACCTATCGCCCGAACGGCTTCAATCTGGGCATGAACCTGGGCCGCGCTGCCGGAGCAGGTGTCGCCGACCACATTCATCTGCACATCATGCCCCGCTGGATAGGCGACACCAATTTTATGACGACCGTTGGCGAAACCCGCGTCCACCCGGAAGACCTCATGACGACATATAGCAAGCTGCGCCCACATTTCTGATAGGGGAAATTTAAACGCAAAGGACGCAAAGGAGAAGACGCAAAGGAGTTGCTTCTTCGCGTCCTTTGCGTGTCTTCCTTTGCGCCCTTTGCGTTTAATGCTTTTCTTCTTTTCTGACGTCACTCCTCATACTCGTCCGAGCCCTGCACCCAGATGAATGATTGGATGTCGATCATGTCGCGCGGCTTCATATCGCGCATGTCGCGCCGGATCAGATCGGCGAACTCAAGAAAGCTGGCATAGGTCTCCCATGCGGGTCGAGAGCGGTATTGGAAGTCGAATCCATACTCTTGAGCAGCCGTGCGAGTGACGTTCGGCTTGAGGAAGATGTGCGTCTCGGGCTGGGCGAGAAACCCCCACACAGTCACCATCGGCCACGTCAGCACGCGCGTCTGCCTGCGCGGCAGCGAGGCCACGGCCTCGACCCACTTCGTGAAGCGTCGCTCGACGCCGCCCGCGCCGTGCAGCAGCTCGTAGAGACCTTCGGCGAAGGTGCGCGCGCCCTCATCTGTCTTGACGGCGTCGCGCAGCGCCATCTTCTCGAACGAGAAGAGCATGCTGTAGCGTGTGCGCTGTTCAACGCGCACCGCGCGCGCGGCCACCTCCGCGAACTCCCTCGCCTTCAGCAGACGGCGGAACTCGGCCTTACCCAGCGCCTCCTCCCAACGTTCGTGCGCCTCCCACTTGTAGGATCGCTCCCAATCAATGTAGGTCTCGTCATAGAATCCTTCAGGAAAGAATCGAAGGAACTTGCGGCGGCAGCGCAGAGCGCTTGCCGAAGGTTGTTCGGATTGTGCCGGGCGCGAAGCCTCGCGCTCTGCGGCCAGTTTACTCTTAGCCAATGCTTTAGCCCTCCCTGGTTGATGATCGTTAAGCGTCAGGCATTTCATCCAACAACAGCAGCAGGATTATGCCCTCGGTCAAATACCAGAATCCAGCCGCACAAGGCGCGAAAGATCGGTTCAGAGCGCCGAAGAAAACTGGCAAATGAAAAGAGCGACAGGAAGAAGAAGTGATGCGGAATGAAGAGAAAAGAGAGATGGATTTCAGCTCTGCTTTTAATCAGTCCTCTCGCATTTATCATCCTCTTTGCGCCTGAATAATCTCTTGGAATCTCGATGCGTCTTCTGTCATATGTATGTTGTTGAAGAAAACATAGGAGACCTTATCTTGAGGCAGCATCGTGGCTAACTCCTCCAGTTCACCTTCCTCATACTTATATCTCCAACCTCTCCTGCCATGTAATCTGAAATAACACCTGGCGGGCGTTGCCGTCTTTCCCACGAAGGGATCGACGACGTGCCATAAGTCTAGATTCTCGCAGATGCTCTTCACAACTTTGCCATCCCAATCCCCGCGCGGCTCCCAACAGAAATTAAGCTCACCGCGATTGATGCCCGAAAAGAATCTCTCTAAATTTGAGATGTTCTCCCTGGTCTGTTTGAAGCTGGCCGGACATTGAAACAAAATCGTCTTTGCTTTCAAAGCCTCGGCGCATGCGAGGGTGGTCTCCCATGCCTCTTTGACTATGGCGGTAGGATTGAAATACCCAGCCTCCTCGTTTTCCGTCTCAGACAACTTCTTCTTCAGGCGTTTATAGGTCGGGCTTTTGGACGCATGGGTGATGAGCTGCCAAGCCTTCAAGGTAAACTCGAATTCAGGGGGAGTCTCCTGTCGCCAGCGTTCGAGTGTGAGTACCTGCGGCGGTTGATAAAACGTATGTTGAATCTCGACGCATGGAAGGAGCTGCGTATACTCAGCTTTTGGGATACGAAAGCCGCATGTGCCGATGTTTACCTTGCCCTTCATGTTTACTCATACAAGAATGAGAGGCTAATGAGATAACTTGCCAAGCTATCTGTCGTAGACATCTTTACGATGCCCAACGCGAATCACTTCGATGACAAGAGACGAAGCGGCAACAGTAAAGATAATGCGGTAAGAACCTTCTCGGATACGATAAGTATGTTCAGAGCCAACCAGCTTTTTGACGCCTGCCGGATACGGATTGGTGGCTAACTGCTCAACAGCCTGTACAATCTTCGCCACGACATCTTTGGGCAAACTTCTGAGTTCCTTTACTGCCGAACGCTTCCACTCAATTTTATATGAGTCCATCTCGCTTCAACTCAACCATCAAATCTTCATGTGAGATTGTTGGTTCTTCACGACGCTCGGCAACCGCCGCGAGGTCTTCAATGTCCTCGATCAATTCCTGAAACTCGGCAATGGGTAGAATCACGGCAGTTTTTTCACCGCTTTGATTAGTCACATACTGAACCTCAAGCTGCTTCAGGTCTAACATTTTCATTCTCCTTGCTATCAGTATACAACGAGCGAGACGAGCGCCGGAATTGAACTCCTACCGGCGCATAGCAATCAAAGCAAACCACTTGAGACAAGCATGAAAGAATTGCTACCGGGCGGTCGGGTTGAATGAGTTGCTATACTGCTTCACCTTTCGTTATCGCGAAAGGTATTGTTTTTCTTTCTTGAGAGACGTACCTTGATTTCACACGCGTCAAACATAGAAGCATATGTGTCAGGCTCAAAGTCAACACTCTTAATATCGGCACAATACTCTTCACCCGCTACTTCAGAAGCAGCTTTGGCAATAGCATCTTCTAGTTTCTTAGAGCCTGCCTTTTTCAAGGGACGCGGTCGCCCCCAATCATCCTCATCTTCTTCCGCCATTTTTAGTTCCTTTCTTTAGGACTCAAGTTTTTCACTGAACGTACAATTTTAAATCACCCCGCTAGCCCGCTTTTCTTGTGATCGCTTCGTCCTCGACTTCGCCGCCCTGGTTGATCGGAATCTCCGAGGGCTTGCTGTAGCTGACGCCGCGCTCTTCCGTGTCTAGATGGGGCGAAGGCAGTGGAGGCAGGGGGCCGGTCATCGGCGGATTGAAACCGGGGTAGTCGATGCGCGCGTGGTAGATGGCTGTGAGCGAGGAGATGACAGACTCGCGTATGGTGGTCAACTCGCGCAGCGTGAGGTCGCATTCGTCCAGTTGGCCGTCGCTGATGATGGCGTCAACGATCTTGTTGACGATGGTGCGTATGTTTCCGGGATCGGGACGCGCGAGCGAGCGCGCGGCGGCTTCGCAAGAGTCTGCGAGCATCATGATGGCAGACTCTTTGAACTGCGGCTTGGGGCCTGGGTAGCGAAACTCTGCTTCATTGACCGTTTCATTGGGTGCGGCCTGCGATTGCGCTTTGCGTAGGAAGAAGTGCAGGGTGCGCGTGCCGTGGTGCTGCGGGATGAAGTCGGAAATCTTTTTGGGCAGCCCGATCTCTTTCGCCAGCTTGAGGCCGTAGGTGACGTGGCTTGTGATGATGCGTGCGCTCTGCGTCGGGCGCAGGCGGTCGTGGGGATTCTTGCCCTGCTGGTTCTCGACGAACATTTCGGGCGCAGCGGTCTTTCCGATGTCGTGATAGAGAGCGCCGATGCGCGCCAGCAAAGGGTTGGCTCCAACGGCGCGGCAAGCCTCTTCGGCCAACTGGCCTACAGCGTGAGAGTGCTGGTTGGTGCCGGGGGCGCGCAGGGCAAGCTGGCCGAGCACTGGAAGATCGGCGTTCGACAACTCAAGGAGTTTGACGTCCGTGAGGATGCCAAAGAGCGATTCGGTGACGGGCAATGCGCCCGCGACGAAGGCTGCGGTAAGTAAGCCGCCGACAAAGCCGCAGGCCATGGCGAGCGTGACGTTGCCGAAGGTGAGAGGCTGCTGCGAGTAGGAGATCAAGGCCACGGCGATGACGGCGTTGACCCCGCCGACGAAGAGACCTGCGAGGGTGACGGACTGGCGCTCGCGATAGCGTCCGATGCCGTAGATGGCTGCCGCCGAAGAGATCACGGCGTAAATGGCTTTGACGACGCCGGTCGGCGCGAGCAGCCCTGCGAAGAGCGCGATGATGAGCGCGGTGATGAGGGCGAGCTGCGTGTCAACGAGCATGGCTACCAGCAGCGCGGCCATCGCAAAGGGGATCGCAAAGTTCCAGATCGTCGGATCATTCAAAGGGGCGCGCAGGTTCTGCGCGGCGATGCTGTCGGCGAAGGTGAAGCAGACGCGCATCAGCAGCGTTTCGATGAAGACCGCCGAGCCGACGAGCGCGAAGGCTTTGTTCTTCGAGAGCGAGAGGGAGACGGCTGTGCTGCGATGCTCTACGAATTTCCAGGCCAGCCAGAAGAGCGATGCGACGATCAAAAGCAGCCCGAAGATATGATGTAGGCGGCGTCCGGCACGCCCGTACGCGCGTATGGCGGCAAACTGCGCGAGCATGTGCGGCGTCACCGTGTCGCCTTCGCGCGCCACAACCTGGTTGCGCCTGATCTGGATGGCGACCGGCTCGACCCTGGCCGCCGCAGCATCGCGCGCGTTCTGCGTTGCCACCGGATCGAAGAAGACGTTCGGCTTGATGAGCGGAATCATCGCGGCGGCAATCGCCGTCTGTTGCTCCTGCGGCCAGCCGGACAACTCAGAGATGCGTTGCTGCAAGCTGCGTCGCGCCGCCGAAAGCGCCATCATGCGAGCCTGCGGCATGCTGATGTCCTTCTGCGAGTTGTTGCGTAGATCGGCGAGCACAATCTCCTGATCGAGGCGTGCCCCCTCGGCGTCGTCGTAGATCCATGGTTCGCCTACCTCACGAAGCATTCTGGTGAAGCGCTCAAGTTCGCCCGCGTCGAAACGGTGTGCGATGATCGCTCGTGCAATGGCGCGGCGCGTGACGGTCTCATCGTCCGTCGCGTTGACTGCGCCAGACCATGCGGGTTCCACTTTATCAGTGCTGCCGCGCGCCTGCTCAACCTGCTTCTGTAAGTCTTCCCAAGCGGCGCGAAAGCTTTGTGCGTCTGCCGCCGCGCGCATCGAATCAAGATTGAAGACGGGGCGGATCGATTCACGCGCCGCCTGTTTGCGTTTGTCCGTCTCCGTCAGGTCGATGCCGGGAATATCTGCGGGCGCGATGACCGAGCGACGTACGACCTCACCTTCCTTGTAATCCTCGACGGGCGTGCGCGAGAAGGTGTTGGCGAGCACCAGCGTGGTGATGATGGTCAAGACCGCGAAGGCTATGAAGAAGCGCGTTTGCGGCGTGAACCGTCTGAGCGGGCGCAGGATGAAGCCGAGCGCGCCATCGCGCATTCTATTCATGGGGGATTTGAAACGTGGACGTCGGGTGCTCATTCGGTTTTTGCCAGAGCGTATTCTATCTGCTCTTCAGGCATCTCCATTCTTTCATCACCAGGCTGTTTCACTAGATCACGCGCGAGGATCGCCCCGGCCTTTTCCAGCATCGGACGCAGCGATTGTGGGTCGATGGCGGAGACGGCGATGCACTCGCGCGACCCCTGGGCGCACGCCAGCCGGAGCATGGCTTCCAGAGACTCGCTCTCGACCAGATCGGCTTTGTTGAAGACGACGAGGCGCGGAATCTCTCCGAACTCCAGCTCGCCGAGAATCCTTTCGACGGATTCGAGTTGTTGCAGCCAGCGCGGATTGGCGGCATCGACGAGATGTATGAGCATGTCGCTGCTGCTAATCTCTTCGAGGGTGGCGCGGAAAGCGGCCAGCAGATCGGGCGGCAGATCGCGTATGAATCCAACCGTGTCGTTGACGATCACCTCCTGCTCGCGCGGCAGGCGCAGACGCCTCGATGTCGGGTCGAGCGTGGCAAACATGCGCTGCTCTGCGAGCACCTTGCTCGATGTCAGCGTGTTCAAGAGCGTGGACTTGCCTGCGTTCGTGTAGCCGACGATGGAGATGACTGGAAACTCCTTGCGCGCCCTCTCTTTGCGGCGCTCCTGGCGGCGCTGGCGCTGAGCCTTGATCTCTTTCTCCAGACGATTGATCCGGTCGCGCACGCGGCGGCGATCCGTTTCGAGCTTGGTCTCGCCGGGGCCACGCCCGCCGATGCCGCCCGCCAGGCGTGAGAATGCCGAGTCGTGCCCGCTGATGAGACGCGGCAGCAGATACTTTAACTGGGCTAGTTCCACCTGAATCTTGCCCTCGCGTGATTGGGCTCGCTGCGCAAAGATGTCCAGGATAAGCTGAGCGCGGTCGATCACCTTCAGATCGGTCGCTTCCGAGACCGAGCGCACCTGGGCGGGAGACAGTTCGCGGTCGAAGACGATGAGGTCTGCGCCCAGTTGCAGGGCGCGCACGATGAGGTCGTCGAGCTTGCCGCGCCCCAGAACGGTGCGCGGGTCTATGGCTTGACGCCGTTGAATGATCTCATCCTGAACGACGACGCCCGCAGAGGTCGCCAGCTCGTTAAGCTCCGCCATAGACTCTTCGGCTTCAGAGAGCGAGTTGGTCGTGACGCCCACGAGGATGGTGCGGTCGCGCACGTCCGCGCGTCGCCCGGCGCGGCGATTGCGCGCCATCTCCTCTTCGAGCGAGTTGATGAGCGCGAGAAAATCCACGTCTAGCTGCGAGGGAATCCTCGGTTCGAGAAAAGCGTAGGGAGCAGCCTTTGCGTCCGCGTCCAGTTCGGCGGCGCTTCTCGGTAGAAGGTGGGCTGCGCGGACGAGACCGGGCAGCCCCGTGTTGCCGTCCACATCGAGCGCGACCATCAGGTCGAGCCTCAGGAGCGCGAGGTCTGTCAGGTCGTCCTGCGTCAACTCTTCGCCGCGCAGGTGCGTATGTATGCAGCGCAGGCCGCGAAAGCGATCAGCCGCCACGCGTGTGCGCTTCAAATCCGGCAGCTCTATGCGCCGCGCATCGCCGACCATGACGTATTCGACGTAACCCTTGCGGTCGATGAGCGCGCCGATCTGGCGGCGCGTCTCGTGCGAAAGCTCCGTCAACTGGCGTGCAAACTCCGGCGTCACGATCTGATGCGGCGCGATGCGGCGCGAATAGAGCTTTTCGATGCGCCGCAATTGATTGGTTTTGAGCCCGTGCGTATTGCCGTGTATGTTACTGATTGCCATCACCCTCCGGGAAAAGTCTGGAGTCGTGAGTCAAAGGTCAAAAGCGTTTGTCTTTTGACTCCAGACTCCAGACTTCAGACTCCACACTTTAGACTGTTCGTAGTTACAAAAAGATTGAAGCGAGCGGTAGGTATCGGACGCTGTGTAAAGCCCTTTGATGTTGCCTGGCGAAACGGGTTCGCCTGGTCGCTTGAGCATTGCGATGATCAGTAGGTCAAACGCCTTTGGGGCGGAGCGCACGTCCCGCGCGCTTCTCAGACGTGAAAGGACGATTTGACCGTAGCCAATTATAGCATAGTGAGAGCAGACCAAAAGCGCCAAAATTTATCCGGGCGCAATTATTCGAGAACCGCCAGCCCTCCGGTTAGACACCACTTGCAAGACCGTCGTATCATAAAAGCTGTCAGCGATCAGCCGTTAGCTAACAGCGCCCGGGCATTTGCGATTTTGAGATTTCAGATCTGAAATCAACAGTCTGCGTTTGGCTGAAAGCTGACGGCCTCAGTGCTTAACTATGGAGACTTGAAGCGAGATGAGCAGAGCGGGGCGGATTGTGCGGATTGATCCGGCGGCGGGCATTCCCGGCGGCGAGGTGGTCATCGAATGCGAAGACTTCGATACCAGCAATCTACGGTCTTGTAGCGCCTGGTTCGGGGACGCGCGCGCCGCGCTGGTCGGCGCATCATCGCGCCGCGTGCTGGCGATCATCCCCGACGTGGAAACCGCAGGCGAGGTGCAGGTGGCTCTGGAAAGTGATGGCGAGCGAAGCGCGTCCGTTCCTTTCGTAGTCGGCACAAAGCTCGCAGAAGACCTCCACCCGGTCGCCAATCCGGCTTTCGATCCTGATGACGGCTCGCTCTACGTGACGCGCTCCGGGCCGCGCGGCCAGCAGCTTCCCGTGACCATCCTGCGCATCGACACGACGGGCGCGATAGATGCTTTCTCCGGCGATATTACGAATCCGACCGGCATCGCTTTTGATAGCTCCGGCCAGATGTTCGTGACGAGCCGCATGGACGGCAACGTCTATCGTCTCAATGCGTTCAAGGAGGCCACGGCATTCGCCACTAATTTAGGGGTCGCGACGGGGCTGGCCTTCGATCATGAGGGGCGCATGTACGTCGGTGACCGTACGGGCACGGTCTATCGCATCAACGGCATCGGGGAAGAGAAACCCTTTGCGCAGCTTGAGCCGTCCGTCTCGGCTTATCATCTGGCGTTCAGCCCGGAAGATCACCTGTACGTGACGGGGCCGACGGTCTCAAGTTTCGATGCCGTCATGCGCCTCGACCAGAGCGGCGAAGCGAGCGTTTTCTATCGCGGTTTGGGACGCCCGCAGGGACTCGCCTTCGACCGTCAAGGCAACCTGTACGTCGCAGCATCTGTGCGTGGGCGACGCGGCATCGTGCGCATCTCGCCCGATGGGGCTGAAGCCGAGATGGCCGTCGCCGGAATGAACGTGGTCGGGCTCGCCTTCAACGCCGCAGGCGACATGGCCGTCGCCACCAATGAAGCGGTCTACAGCCTGCCCTTGGGCATTCGGGGAACAATTCTCAAGTAAGTAGCCAGTAGAAAAGCATGCGCCAGAGAATCTTTAGCGTGGAAGCTTCAGCGCCCGAAAGCGCGGAGCGCCTACTGACTACTGACTACTGGCTACTGGCTACTTCTTTATGATAGTGTGATGCGTTGCGATGGGTAACTACGATATAGGACAGTTCATTCTTTACATGGTGGCGCTGATCTTCTCTTTGTCTGTGCATGAGTCGGCGCATGCCTGGATGTCGAACAGGTTCGGAGATGATCTGGCGCGCTTGCAGGGGCGTATCAGTCTCAATCCGGCGGTGCACGTCGATCCCATAGGGACGCTGCTGTTTCCGGCCATCTCTTTCTTCACGCACGCGCCGTTGATCGGCTGGGCGCGTCCGACACCCGTCAACCCGCTCAAATGGCGCAACAAGAATGTGGCGAATTTCTGGGTCTCAGCCGCAGGCGTCATCTGCAACTTTATCATCGCCATTATCGCAGGCGTCACGATTCGCATTCTTTTCGAGGCGAATTTGATCGGATTCGGCGGAGAGGGGCTCGCGCCCGCGACCACGGATTCATTGATCGCCGTCGGGGCTGTCCAGTTGCTCGTCACGTTCTTCACTTTGAATGTGGCGTTGGGCGTCTTTAATCTATTCCCGATTCCACCTCTGGACGGCAGCGGCATCCTGAGCAGCATCTTGCCGGACAGTTTTGGCTCGGCCATCGAGGCGTTGAACCAGTTTGGTTATATGCTCCTGTTTATCGCAGCGTTTACGGGCGTCATCAGCGCTGTCTTCAGGTTCATCATGCCAATCGCCTGGTATCTGGTCTTCATCGGGCGCTTGTAGAATCGGATGAGAAGAATCTTCAGCGGCGTACAGCCGACCGGCAACATACATCTCGGCAACTATCTGGGCGCGCTGCGCAACTGGGTCACGTTGCAGCACGAGTACGAAAGCTTCTTCTGCATCGTCAACCTGCACGCTATCACCCTCGCGCAAGACCCGCAGACACTGGCAGCGAAGACGCGCGAGCTGGCGCGCCTGTACCTGGCCGCAGGCATAGACCCGCAGGTCTCAACCATCTTTGTGCAGTCGGATGTGGCGGAGCATGCCGAGCTGGCCTGGATACTGAATTGCATCACGCGCATCTCCGAGCTTGATCGCATGACGCAGTTCAAAGAGAAGGGGCGCAAGCAGCGCGAGAACACGGGCGTCGGGCTCTTCGACTACCCTGTCCTGATGGCCGCAGACATTCTGCTCTATCAGACAGACCTCGTGCCCGTCGGCGAAGACCAGAAACAGCACCTTGAGTTGACGCGCGACGTGGCCGCGCGCTTCAACCGCGATTACGGCGAGACGTTTCGTATTCCAGAGCCGTTCATCCCGAAAGTCGGCGCGCGCATCATGGCGCTCGACGACCCCTCGAAGAAGATGTCCAAGTCGGACGAGAGCCAGCAGGGAAGCATCAACATGCTCGACGATGAGGACGCCGTTCGCCGCAAATTCCGGCGCGCCGTCACAGACTCCGGCACCGAGATACGCTTTGACGAATCACGCCCCGCACTCCTGAATCTACTGACCATCTACCAGCTTCTGACGAACAAGGGACGCGAGGAGATCGAGGCGCACTTTGCGGGCAAAGGCTACGCCCAATTGAAAACCGCTCTCGCCGACTTGACGGTGGAATTTCTCACCCCCTTTCAGGAACGCATGCGAAGCATCAGCGATGACCAACTGGATCGCATCTTGAGCGAGGGGGTTGACCGTGCTCGACGAGTCGCACGCCCCACACTCGCAGAGGTGAAGGCGCGCATGGGACTGCGCGGAGCGAACAACTGAACATATGTTTCGAGTTTCGGGTTTCAAGTTAAATGAAAGAACCCGAAACTCGAAACTCGAAACTAAGTTTCGGAGAAACTTATATGAGCGAGATGCCGGAAGCCACGTCAACCGAATCAAACGTCACTCCGACCATCAGCGTGGCCGGGGCGCTGCCCGAGATCATCGCAGACCAGGGCGGCGAGGAATTGAAGCTGATCCTCGGCGAGTTTGCAGGGCCGCTCGACCTGCTGCTCTACCTGATACGCCAGGAGCAGGTCGATATCTACGACATTCCTGTGGCGCGCATCACGGATGAGTACCTGCGCTACCTGCGCCTCATGCAAGAACTGGACATCGCCATTGCCGGCGATTTTTTAGTGATGGCGGCAACGCTCATAGAGATGAAGTCGCGCATGCTCTTGCCGCCAGACCCCTTGAAGGCGGAGGAGTCCGAGATGGAAGACCTGCGCCGCGAGCTGGTAGATCGCCTGCTGGAGCACCAGAAGTACAAGGCTGCCGCGCAGACGCTCTGGTCGCGCGCCACGGTCGAGCAGGCCATCTTCGTACGCGGAGAGCTTGAGACGGACAAGCAGAATCCGGAAGTCTCGGCTGGCCTCTTCGATCTGCTGAGAGTCTTTCAGGAGATACTGGCGCGCCATAAAGAAGAGGTCTTGATGGAGATCGAGCGCGACGAGATGACTATGACGCAGATGTTGGAGCGCCTGCGCAACATGGTCATGTCGGCGGGCGAGCTGAACCTGCGCAAGTTCTTCGAGCGCGCACAGTCGCGCCGCGAGCTTGTGCTCGCCTTTCTCTCCGTCCTCGAACTGGTTCGCACCACCGAGATATGTTTGATCCAACGTGAAACCTTCGGCGAAATCATCGCCCGCACCAGCAGTTGAAAGTTTGACAGCCATGAGTGAAGAGATCAAAGACCAGGAAACGGAAGAACAGATAGCGCCCGCCACGGAAGAGGACGCTGGGCGCAAGGACGAGCTTGAGCCAGCCGTCGCGTTCGGGCTCAATGCGGACGAGACAGTTGAAGGCGTCGTCATTCACGACGCCGACGCCGAAGACGCACAGGAGGAAGAGGCGCACCTTCGATCTTCCGGCGCGGAAGCAGCAAGCGCCTCGCCTCCTGCGCCGGATGAGGACACACCGCACGGCGTGCTCAGCATGGCCGAGTTGATGGCGATCATAGAGGCGCTGATCTTCGTCTCCGAAGAGCCGCTCAGCGTCAAGGCGCTCGCGGATGTGCTCAAGGAGGATCGCGGCTGGATAGAGGTGGCGGTCGAAGAACTGTCTAAGGAGTTCAACGCTCGCCAGGGTGGACTACAGATGCGCGAGGTGGCCGGAGGCTGGCAGATCACAACCCGCCCCGAACATCACGAGCACGTGCGCGCATTTCTCAAATCGCGTCCGAGCGCCAAGCTCTCGCTCGCCTCCCTGGAAACGCTCGCCGTCATCGCCTACAAGCAGCCCATCACCGTCCCCGAAATTTTAGAGATACGCGGCGTACAATCCCCCTCTGCCATCAAGACTCTTCTCGACAAACGCCTCATCAAAGCCTGCGGGCGCAAGGAGACCATCGGGCGTCCGATGATGTACGGCACGTCGAAAGAGTTCCTGCTCCAGTTCGGCTTGAAAGATTTGACGGAGCTGCCAAGCATCGAAGACTTCGAAGATTTGGCCGGGGGAATGTAAAGCAGTAGACAGTAGTCAGTAGTCAGTAGCCAGTAGGCGCTCCGCGCTACGAGTGCTGTCGTGGACATCCTGACGCGTTCGATGGCGAAAGCTTTTCTACTGACTACTGACTACTGACTACTGTCTACTGATTTATGCACGAGCGTCTGCAAAAATTGATCGCGGCTGCCGGAATCGCCTCGCGCCGCCATGCAGAGGAGATGATCGCGGCTGGCGAAGTGACGGTCAACGGGCAGGTGGTGACCGCGCAGGGGACGCGTGCTGATCCTGAGCGCGACCACATCAAGGTGCGCGGACGCTTAATCAACCCACGGCTTGAGTCGAAGGAGAAGGTTTACGTGCTGCTCAACAAGCCGCGCGGTTATTTGACGAGTCTGGCCGACCCTGAAGGCCGCCCGCTCGTGAGCGAGCTTGTGCCAAGGGCGCTCGGTCGCCTGCACCCCGTGGGCAGACTGGATTTCAACACAGAAGGCTTGTTGCTCCTGACGAACGACGGCGAGTTCACGAACTTCATCACGCAGGCACGCAACCGCGTCTCGAAAATCTACGAGGTGAAGGTGAAGGGCGTGCCGCCGGAAGATGCCATTGAGCGCTTACGCCGGGGCATCACACTTGAGGACGGCGTGCGGACAGCGCCCGCCGAGATCAAAAAGATGGACGAGAGTGAGACCAACGCCTGGTTTGAAGTCGCACTGCATGAAGGGCGCAATCAGCAGATCAGGCGCATGTTCGATGCGATAGGCCATTCGGTCTTGAAACTGCGCCGCGTGAAGATAGGATTTCTGACAGGTGAAGGCATGCAGCCTAAACAGTGGCGCTTTCTCGCGCCCGAAGAGGTGGCGCGCCTGATGGGCGGCAAGAAGCGTAAAAGAAGGCCGCAGGCCGCGCGAAAAGCACGCAGCGCGGGTCACGGCTCGCGCCGCGATTAAGGTACAATGGAAGTGATGAGTACTGAGTGCTGAGGACTGAGTTAAAAGCAACTACTCAGTAACTCAGCACTCAGTACTCAGTACTTAATTAAGGGGTTGAGATGGAATTTGAACTGAGCGACGAGCAGCAGCAGGTCAAAGCGAGCGTGCGTGAGTTTGCCGAAGCTGAGATCGCGCCGCATGTGATGGAGTGGGACGAGGCGCAGCATTTCCCTGTCGAGCTGATTCCGAAGCTGGCCGAGCTGGGATTGATGGGCATCATCTTCCCCGAAGAGTACGGCGGCGCGGGCATGGGTTACATAGAGTATGCGACGATCATTGAAGAGTTGTCGCGCGTAGACGGCTCGGTCGGCATCTCCATCGCCGCGCATAATTCGCTCTGCTCAAACCACATCTACATGTTCGGCACGGAGGAGCAGAAGCGTAAGTACCTCGTGCCGCTCGCGAAGGGCGAGCATCTGGGCGCGTGGGGATTGACAGAGCCGAGCGCGGGTTCGGACGCTTCGGGGACGCGCTCAAACGCTGTTCGACACAACGGCGGATGGGTCGTCAACGGCTCGAAGAATTTCATCACGCACGCGATTCACGCCGATACCTGCGTGGCCGTCGCCGTCACGGATCGCTCGAAAGGAAACAAGGGCATCACGGCCTTCATCTTCGAGAAGGGGATGAAGGGGTTCGCGCCTTCCAAGAAGGAGAACAAGCTGGGATTGCGTGCTTCGGAGACGGCGAGCGTCGTCTTTGAAGATTGCTACGTGCCGGATGAGAACCGTCTCGGCGACGAGGGGATGGGTTTCCGTCAGGCCATGCAGGTGCTGGATGGCGGGCGCATCTCGATTGCCGCGCTGGCGCTCGGCATCGCACAGGGCGCGTACGAATCTGCCGTACGCTACGCCAAAGAGCGCGAGCAGTTCGGCAAACCCATCGCGGAGTTCCAGGCGATTCAGTTCAAGCTCGCGGACATGGCGACGCAGATCGAGGCCGCGCGCCTGCTCACGCTGCGCGCCGCTTATCTCAAAGATCAAGGCAAGCGTGTGACGAAGGAATCCTCTATGGCGAAGCTGTATGCTTCGGAGGTGAGCGTGAAGGTCTGCGAAGAGGCGATACAGATTCACGGCGGCTACGGCTATACGAAAGACTATCCGCCTGAGAAATACTGGCGCGACTCCAAGCTCTGCACCATCGGTGAAGGAACAAGCGAAATCCAGCGCCTCGTCATCGCGCGCCAGTTGTTGAGGCAATAGACGCGCGATCTCAATAGCTCATGAAAAAGATATTTTCCGCATCGCTGTTCATAGGTCTGTGGTGCGTGGGCTCTTTAGCCAGACCACGGCAAATCGTTCGCCGCTTTGAAAGTTATGCGGCGGGTTGAATCATGAGCAGCTCTCAGTTCATTGAAAAGATTCTCGCCGGAGATACGCGCGCCGTAGCCCGCGCGATTTCAAAGGTTGAAGACGGGGCTGAAGACGCAGCCGCTTTGATGAAAGAGGTCTTTCCGCGCACGGGGCGCGGAATGATCGTAGGCATCACGGGCTCGCCCGGCGCAGGCAAATCGTCTCTCGTCGATAAACTGGCCGGTCTTTACAGGCGAAGGGGCGAGCGCGTCGGCATCATCGCGGTCGATCCGTCGAGCCCTTTTTCGGGCGGCGCAATCCTTGGCGACCGCATCAGGATGCAGACGCTGGGGCTCGATCAGAACGTCTTCATTCGCTCGATGGCGACGCGCGGAAATTTGGGCGGCCTCGCGCGCGCAACCGTTGACGCCGTGGCGATACTGGATGCCGCCGGCTACGCAAAGATCATCGTCGAGACGGTCGGCGTCGGCCAGGACGAAGTTGAGGTGGTGAAGGCCGCTGATGTCTCTGTCGTCGTGCTCGTGCCCGGTATGGGCGACGACATTCAAGCGATCAAGGCGGGCATCATGGAGATAGGTGATGTCTTCGTCATCAATAAAGCGGATCGCGAAGGCGTCCTGCGCACGGAGAAAGAACTGGAAGCGCTCCTCTCTCTGGCGATGCGCTCGGATGCCTGGGAGCCGCCGATCATCAAGACCGTGGCGACGGAGAATAAAGGGATCGAAGAGTTGGCCGCCGCCATTGAGCGTTATTACGAGTTTCAGCGCAGAGGCGAATCTTCGGCCCCGCGTCGCCTCGCCATCGCGCGCTGGCGCATCCTTGAGCTGCTGCGCGAACGTCTGCTCGCGCGAACCCTCGGCGCTGATTCCGCATCAGAGAAACTTGACGCACTGGCCGCAGAGGTCGCAGACAAACGACGCGACCCTTACTCGGCGGTAGAAGAGATAATTAAAGCAGTAGCCAGTAGCCAGTAGCCAGTAGTCAGTAGAAGAGAAAATCCGGTAATGTGGGTTGATGCTCATTCTCGAAAGCGATGGTAGATAGCAAGGCGAAGGCTGCTGCTTTCTGTTCTACTGTCTACTGTCTACTAACTACTTACTTTATGAAAATTGAACACTTGGGGATCGCAACCCGCGCCATTGACGACGCGCTTGAGTTCTGGCGTGATACGCTGGGGCTTGAGGTGGTAGAGAGGGAAGAGGTTGAAGAACAGAAGGTGCGTGTGGCGATGTTGCCGCTGGGCGAATCGCGCATAGAGCTTTTAGAGCCGACGAGCGCGGATTCGCCCGTCGCTAAATTTCTGGAGAAGCGCGGGCCTGGGATTCATCATATCGCCGTGCGCGTCCCGGACATTCGCGCCGCGCTGGCGAGCTTGAAAGAACGCGGCGCGCGCTTGATTGACGAGACGCCACGCATCGGAGTGGGCGGCTGTCTGGTCGCATTTATTCACCCATCATCGGCAGGCGGCGTGCTTCTCGAACTGGTCGAGCACACCGCCCGTCAGACACATTGAAAGGATAGTATTCATCTTGACATCAACAACCAAAGCCTGGATCGCAGCCGCCGTCGCGGTTCTCTTCTCGGCGGGACTCATCGCCTGGCAGGTGCAGGCGCGCCGCGCCTCAGCCCTCAATATCACCAGCGAGGACATGAAGATCATCGTCGAGACGTTGCCGCCACAACAGCGCGCCATGCTCGCGACGAGCGAGGAGGAGCGCAAGAGATTAGCCAAAGACCTGCGCGAGCTGCTTGCGGTCGCAGAAGAGGCGAGAGCCGCAGGCATCGCCGACAGCCCCGAGATGCGACGGCAGCTTGAGCTTAATCACGCTCAGGCCATCGCCCAGAGTTATGCCGAGAAGCAGCAGAAGAGCGCCGGTGTTAACTCGCCGGAACAACTCGTCTCTGACGCCGAAGCCGATGCTTTTTTGAAGGAGCCGGGGCAGGAGGTAAGGTTTAACCAGTTCATCCAGGATGCGCGGACAGCCAATCCGACGATGGCCGGTAAGCTGGAGGGCGCACAGCTCGAACAGTTGAAGAAGCAGTGGGCGCGCCTCTTCGTCGCCGAACGTAAGGGCATCGCCGCCGGAGTCGATAAAGAGAACGAAACGCGTATGCAGATGATGCTGCAAGATTCGCGTCTGCTGGCAAGCAAGTATTTTAAGGATAAGGTTCTCCCGCGTATCAAGGCCACGGATCAGGAGATTGACGCCTATATCGCTGCGCATCCCGAGCTTGATTCGAGCAAGGCGCGCGCCAAGGCCGAAGATGTCTTGAAACGCGCACGCGCGGGCGAGGACTTCGCGGCGCTCGCCAAAGAGTTCTCAACCGATCCGGGAAGCAAAGACAAGGGCGGTGATCTGGGATGGTTCGGGCGCGGGCAGATGACGAAGAAGTTTGAGGATGCCGCCTTCGCTCTACAGCCCGGACAGATCAGCGACCTCGTCGAGACAGAGTTCGGCTTTCACATCATCAAACTGCAAGAGCGTCGCACCGTAGACGGCGAAGGCGGCAAAGCTGAAGAGCAGGTGCACGCCAGTCACATCCTGATTAAAGCGGGCGGCTCGGAGCAGGCCAACCCTTTCGCGCCGCCGCAGACGGCACGCGATCAGGCGCGCGCCGCCGTCGAGGAAGAGAAGCAGCAAAAAGCGCTCGACGAGATCGTAGCCCGGACACGCGTCACGGTCGCTGAGAACTACGAGGTCGTCGCGCCGCCCCAGCAGCCGTCGGAGTTTCCGGGGATGCCTCCAGAGGGCGGGGCAGAGGGTGGTGAGGGCGCGCAGGGGATGCCTGAGCCTTCAGCGCCGGCTGACCCTGATGCCAAGGCCAAGCCCGGCAGTTCGCCCTCCAAACAGGGAGGCGGCAAACCCGGAACGCGCAAGCCTTAAAATGTCAATCACCACAAAGGCACAGGGACACTAATATCGCCTGGAAATATTTTTGGTGTCTTTGTGCCTTTGTCATGAGTTCTGCCAGGCGTGTGCCGTGTGCAGCCGGAGACTTTTGGATGTGGCTCGCAGATTACCGCGTAGAGATCGTGCCGGACGCTCTGTTTCATCTGGACGGCGGGGCGATGTTCGGCGTCGTCCCGCGCTCCCTGTGGTCGAAAATCTGCCCGCCCGATGAGCACAATCGCATCCCGTTGAATATGAACTGCCTGTTCGTAGAGACGAGCACGGAGCGCATCCTCGTTGAAACAGGCATCGGCGATAAATGGCCGCCGAAGCAGGCGGCCATTTACGGCATCGAGCGCGAGCGGACTTTGCGCGATTCGGTGAGGGCGCTGACGGGCGTCGAGCCGGAAGAGATTTCCATCGTCGTCAACACACACCTGCATTTCGATCATGCGGGCGGCAACACGATGCTGGATGAAAGGGGTCAAGTCGTGCCGACCTTTCCGAACGCACGTTATTTCGTCTCGCGCGCCGAATACGAGCATGCCGAAGCGCCGCACGAGCGCGACCGCGCAAGCTATCTGCCGGAGAACTGGCGACCCGTGAAAGAGTCGGGGCAACTGGAATTGAAAGAGGCTGATTACGAGGTCGTGCCGGGGCTCAGAATGGAGACCATCGCAGGCCACTCACGCACCATGCAATGCGTGCGCCTGCGTCGCAATGGTCAGACTCTCTTCAGTTTTGCCGATCTCGTGCCGATGCGCGCGCACGTGCCGCTCGCCTGGATCATGGGCTATGATCTCTACCCGGTGGAGACGCTCGAAGCGAAAAAGCGACTGTTGCCGCAGGCCGCGCGCGAACAGTGGCTCTGCCTCTTCTATCACGACCCCGAAGAGCCGCTCTGCCGCGTCCTGGAGGATGAGGGAAAACTACGCGCTGTCGGCCTAAAAGAGATGAAAGGAAACTGAAGTGCCGCTCAAAAAGTTATTACTCTCCTTGTTCGCCCTCGCGCTCGCTTTAAGCGCGACGATCGCTCTTGCCCAAAAACGCAGCCCCTCAACGCCCGAAGAGCGGAAGCGAGCCGTCGAGATCGCGACGCTGCTTGAGAACGATCCACTGAACAAAGACGCGCCAGACTTGAGCGCCTGGCTGGTGAAATTCCTGGTTGATGTGCCGGACATCAGCGTGCCCATCTGCACAGCGGTGCTCGGAGACTACTCGAAGATCAAGGGCGACTACGCGCCAACAATATCGGCGCAGCTTTTGTTCTCCGAGGCGAGGTTCATCATAGAGCATACGGAGCAGGCGAATGATAAGTATCAAATTTATCTCGCGGGCGTCGAAGGCGTGCTGCGGACTTACGAGAACATCAAGAAGGCGAAGCCGAAAGTGAAGATCAAGCCGCTTGAAGAGCTGCTTCTTAAACAACAGGCCGGTCAACTAGGTGAGTTCGTCAAAAACGCGATGGCGGCGGGATGCAAGTCGGGTAGAGTAAACGACGGCGGGAGCGAGACTTCACATGGCGACGGTTAAGATCGGGATCATCGGCGGCAGCGGCCTCTACCAGATGCCGGAGCTGAAAGACATTGAAGAGGTCAAGGTTGAGACGCCGTTCGGCGATCCTTCGGATGTCTTTATCGTGGGGACGCTGGAAGGTGTGCGCGTGGCGTTTCTGCCGCGTCATGGTCGCGGGCATCGGTTTACGCCGACGGAGTTGCCGTTTCGGGCGAACATCTACGCGATGAAGCTGCTCGGAGTGGAACGCATTCTGTCCGCTTCTGCCGTAGGGTCTTTGCAGGAGCAGTATGCGCCGCTCGACATGGTGATCCCTGAACAGTTCTTTGACCGCACGCGCGCACGCGCGCACGAATCGACCTTCTTTGGCGATGGCATCGTCGCGCACGTCACGTTCGCCCATCCAGTGTGCGGTGAGGTCGGCGACGTGGTGGAGGCGGCGTGCGGCGCGGCGGATGTCAAAGTGCATCGCGGCGGAACATATCTGTGCATGGAGGGGCCTGCATTCTCGACGAAAGCAGAGTCGAACGTCTATCGCTCATGGGGCATGGACGTCATCGGGATGACCAACCTTCAGGAAGCCAAGCTCGCGCGCGAGGCGGAAATCTGCTATGCCACCCTCGCGCTCGTCACGGATTATGATTGCTGGCACGAAGCGCACGATGCCGTCTCGGTTGAAACGGTGGTTGAATATCTGAACAAAAATGTGCGCAACGCGCAGCTCATCATGCGCGAGGCGGTCAAGCAGTTGGGCGACAAGCCGCGCGGGTGCGGGTGCGAGTGGGCGCTCAAGAACGCGATCTTTACGCCACGCAACCTGTGGCCCGAAGCGACAGCGAAAAAGCTCGAAGCAATCATTAGGAAATACAGTGGTAATGAGAAGTAGACAGTAGTCAGTAGTCAGTAGTCAGTAGAAAAGAAGATCGGTTGATGTGTGTTCGTACTGAGCCTTACAATCAGAGTAGACAGCGATGCGTGAGGCTGCTGTTTTTCTTTCTACTGGCTACTGACTACTGACTACTGTCTACTTAATGGAGGTACGTAATGAAGAAAACCGCTTTAATGTTTTGTCTGTTCGTGATGGCGCTGGCCTGTGGCGCACAAAGAGCGCAGGCGCAGGGCAGCGTGAGCCGTGGCCCTGACTCGTCCACTGTGCGGGATGCGGAGCTGGAAAAAGAGTCCATGCACAACCTGGAAGTCGCGCGCCACTATTTCAAGCTGAAGAAGGCGTATCGCGCGGCGCTCGGGCGTTGTGAAGAGATCATCGCCGCCAATCCAAACTTCGCGAGGATGGATGAAACGCTCTATATCGCTGGCGAGAGCAGCCTGCTTTTGTCTGAGAATAAGGGTAAGCAGAAACAGGCCAACGCCCCTGTAGAGAAGCTGCGGGAAGACGCGCGCGACTACCTGTCGCGCCTGGTCAAAGAGTTTCCAGACAGCCCATTTCGTGAGCAGGCGGAAAAAGATTTAACTGCTCTCGGAGGGCCGAAGAAAGAGGAAGCGGAAAGCAAAAAGCAGTAGACAGTAGACAGTAGACAGTAGACAGTAGAACAGAAGATCGGTTGATGTGCTTTCGTAGTAAGCCGCTTAATCATCTTAGACAGCAAAGCGTGAGGCTGCGGCTTTTCTTTCTACTGGCTACTGACTACTGTCTACTGTCTACTATGGATACTTCTTCAAAGGAGCGATTGAAAACACATGTCCTTGCTGGTAGTCGGATCGGTGGCGTTTGATGCGGTGGAGACGCCTTTTGGAAGGCGTGACAAGATGCTGGGCGGGTCGGCGACCCACTTTTCCATCTCAGCGAGCTATTTTACGAACGTGCGCGTGGTCGGGGTGGTCGGCGGGGATTTCAGCCGTCAGGAGGAAGAGGTGTTCGAGCGGCACGGCGTCGATACGACGGATCTCGAACGCATTGCTGACGGACAGACATTCTTCTGGCGCGGGCGCTACGATTACGACCTGAACACGGCGCACACTTTGGACACGCAGCTCAACGTCTTTGCGGATTTCAAGCCGAAGCTGTCGGAAGACTCTAAGCACTCGCGGCTCGTCTTTCTCGGCAACATTCAGCCAGACCTTCAGCGCGAGGTGCGCGAGCAGGTCAGGGGCGCAGAGCTTGTGGCGCTCGATACGATGAACTATTGGATCGACACCACCTACGAATCGCTGCTTGAGACGATCAAGGACGTACATGTGCTGGTGGTCAACGATGCCGAAGCGCGTCAGATCGCCAGGGAGCCGAACCTGATTAAAGCCGCGCGCAGGATATTGTCCCAGGGGCCGCAGGCGCTGATCGTCAAGCGCGGCGAATACGGCGCGGCGCTCTTTACAGGGGAGACGTATTTCGCCATTCCGGCCTACCCTTTGGAGTCTGTCTTTGACCCGACCGGCGCGGGCGATACGTTCGCGGGCGGCTTCATGGGTTATCTTGCGAGCCAGGATAAGCTCGACGATGCGGCCATGCGTCGCGCCATGATCTTCGGATCGGTGATGGCCTCGTTCAACGTCGAAGAGTTCGGCACAGAGCGCGTCCAGCGCCTCACACACGAAGAGATCAACGAGCGCTTCCGCCAGTTCAAGCGTATGACGCACTTCGAGGAGATTCCGTTTGAGCGCGCCGTGCAGGCAGCGAAATAACAGCTTTCGAGTTGCGGGTTTCGAGTTTCGAGTTAAAATACAGCTCTTAACTGGAAACCTGAAACTTCGACAAGGGAGAATCCATGTTCTGTCCTGTTTGCGAATCCGAATATGAGCCGGGCATCAAGCTCTGCCCGGATGACGGCACGGAATTGGTCGAGCATTTAACCTCTGAGAACACCATGCGCGATCACAGCGAGGCGCGCTTTGTGCCGCTGCATAACATAGGCTCTCCGGCTGAGGCCGAGATGGTCAACGACATCCTCACGCAGAACGGCGTCCGTTCGGTCGTGCAATCGGGCGGCATGGATGCTCTCTCGCCGCTGCTCTCAACGACTGCGCCCGGCGCTCTGGTTCTCGTTGATGAGCGCGACCTGGATCGCGCGCAGGAGCTTTACAACGCTTTCTTCGGCAACGACACGACGCCCCTGACCGGCACGACGCTGGAAGAGGACGAAGAAGTGGCGGCAGAGGACGAAGAAGAGGTCGGCGAAGGCGATGAGCGTTAGTCGCCCACTCTGAGCGAGAGGACACGCGAATCCTTTTTTGTCCCGGAGTAATCATTTGACGGACTTCTGAAGAAAGGGGGTGCTCTATGTTCACGCGCTTATCTGTGAGCAAGGCTCTCTCGTTAATTTCTCTGACGGCCACGGCGATTGCCTGCGTTGCTCCGTCCTGCCCGGCAAGCCTTCGTCTGCGTTCCTCAAGCCATTCAACTCAGGAACAGCCACGGCGCAAAGTGCCGCTCAAGTTCGACGAATACGGGGCTGTCGGCGAGTGTGACGAGGGAGCGCGCCTCGACAATTTCGTTATCCAGTTGCAGAACGAGCCGACCTCACAAGGCTTCATCATCGGCTACGATGGGAGGGACACTCTTCCGGCCAGACTCGGGCGGCGGCTGCGTCGCGCTGCCGATTACCTGACATATCAGCGTGGCCTACCACCGGATCGGGTCACAGCCGTCAAAGGCGGCTACAGAGAGACGGAGACGACTGAGTTGTGGATTGCTCCGAAAGGCGCGCCTGCGCCTGAGCCCTCCAAGACCATCGTCGTGGAAAGGGAGACTGGCAAAACCTTCAAGTACGACGAGTTTTATCCTGAGAACGCCGTCGTGGAATATCAGGAAGAGCCTGAGCTTCCACAGCAGGAAGAGGTCACTGCCGGGAATGAATCCATGGTGCTTCAGCAAGAGGAGATCGTATCCTTTCAGTTATCGCCTGTCGAGGAGTCTGCCCCCGCACAGGAAGTGATCGTCGAGGATCAAGAGGAGGCGGATTATGATTTGCTCTGGGCATCAGAGCATTATGCGCAAGCGCTTGGCGAGAAAGACGTCGCCTGCGTCATCTATTATGCACAGCGTGAGGGCGGCCACCTCTTCAAATTGGAGCGGATCATAGAGCGCGGTCAAAATCTGATAACCGGTAAATACGGCATCCAAGCCGAACGCTTAAAGACCATCTTCGGCGGATATAGAGACTATACGACAATCGAGCTATGGGTTGTGCCGCCCGGCGCTGGAGCGCCCGTTCCAGCTCCCGGTTACGAGAAGGGGGAGACAGGCGAAGAGGCATCAGCAGAAGTTAAGGAGTGAGGTGGAGTCATGGCCGATCAAAAGACGGATGCCATTGTCGTCTTGATGACCGCCGCGAGCCGCGAAGAGGCGGCGCGTCTGGCAGAGATGCTGGTCGGCGCGCGTCTCGCCGCCTGTGTCCAGATCATGCCGGAGATGGAGTCTATCTATCACTGGCAGGGTAGCGTCCATCGCGACCCGGAGGTGCTGCTTCTGGCGAAGACGACGCAGGCCAATTTCGATGAGCTGGAACGTGAGGTGCGCGCGCTGCATAGCTACGAGATGCCGGAGGTCATCGCCCTGCCTGTGACCGCTGTTTCCGCCCCTTACCTTGAATGGCTGACTTCTACTGTTAAATCACAATTAAGTAGCAACGCCGCGCCCGGCGATTAATACGCAGGGCAACGCTTACACACCCAGGAAGGCATGCTTGAAGCAGCATCAGGCTGTGAGGCGCTCTGGCTCTATGAAAGCCCCGGCAGCGGCGACCGTATCAGTAGCCCACGGCACAAGCCGTGGGCTACTGATACGGTCGCCACTCCGTGGCTCTCTTGTGCTGTTCTACATCCGCTTGAAAATTGCTTTAGAGCGTTTTTCACATGGATGCAGTACGACGATAAAATTGTAGGGGCAGGGCTTGTCCCTGCCCGCAGCTTTGGCCGATTGAGCGGGCAGGGACAAGCCCTGCCCCTACAGTTCTGCACCCGATTGAAATTTGCTCTAGTAATCGTCCGAGACCGTCTTATCTATCTTGCGAAGTGAGTCCTGGCTGCGCAGCACGATCTCAACGGCTTCCGTGGGCGAGTCTGTGATGTGCAGCAGCCGCAGCTCATGCTCGGTGATCTTGCCTTCCTTGAGCATCACGTCCGTGAGCCAACGCACCATCCCATCCCAGTAGGCGGATTCGAAGAGCACGACGGGAAAGTCTCTGATCTTGCGCGTCTGGATGAGCGTGAGCGCTTCAAAAAGCTCGTCGAGCGTGCCGTAGCCGCCGGGAAAGATGATGAAGGCCGTGCTGTACTTGACGAACATCGTCTTGCGCACGAAGAAGTATTTGAACTTCATGTAGCGCGTCAGGTAAGGGTTGGGCTTCTGTTCGAAAGGCAGCTCTATGTTGCAGCCGATGGAGAGGCCGCCCGCTTCAAACGCGCCGCGATTGGCAGCCTCCATGATGCCGGGGCCGCCGCCCGTAATGACTGCGAAGCCCGCGCGAGCCAGCAGCGCGGCGGTCTCTTGAGCCGTCTTGTATTGCGGATGATCGGGAGCTATGCGCGCAGAGCCGAAGATTGAGACGCCGTTGGTCACAGACGCCAGATCGTCGAAGCCCTCGACGAATTCACCCATGATGCGAAAGACGCGCCACGTATCCGTGTGGGTGAACTCATCTTGGCGGGGCGTTTCAAGTAACTGTTCATCCTGTGTGCGGCCAGCAGGTGTTTTGTCTGTGTAGTCACTATCGGCCATGCCTGTCCCTTCAAATTCCCATGATGTTGTAGCCGCAATCGACGTGAATCACTTCGCCTGTGATGCCCGAAGAGAGCGGGCTGCATAGAAAGAGGGCTGTGTTGCCAACCTCGCGCGCCTCCACGTTGCGTCCCAGCGGCGACTTTTCCGCGTGATGCTTGAGCATCGTCGAAAGGTTGGCGACGCCCCGCGCCGAGAGCGTCTGGATCGGGCCTGCGCTGATCGTGTTGACGCGTATGTTGCGCTTGCCCAGATCAGCCGCCAGGTAACGCGTGCTCGCTTCCAGAGCGGCCTTCGCCACCCCCATCACGTTATAGTTAGCCACGACCTTCTCCGCTCCGTAATAGGTCATCGAGACGATGCTCCCGCCCTCAGTCATCAAGGTGGCGGCGGCGCGTGCAAGCTGCGCTAGCGAATAGGCGCTCACTTCGAGCGCAGTCAGAAAGGCATCGCGCGAAGTGTCTACGAATTCACCCTCCAACGCCTCGCGCGGAGCGAAGGCGATGCTGTGAATCAGAAAGTCGAGCCGCCCGAACTCCTGGCCGACGCGCCTGAACGCCTCATCCACCTCACTTTGCTTCGTCACATCGCAGGGCAGAACAAGCGCACCCTCCATCTCGCGCGTCAAGCTCTCGACATTCTCTTTGAGACGCTCGCCCTGGTACGTGAAGGCCAGGCGCGCGCCCGCTTCAGACAGTGCCTGCGCCGTCGCCCATGCGATAGAGCGTTTGTTGGCGACACCGAAGATGATGCCGGATTTGTTTTGCAACATAAGGGCTGTTTCCTTCACATCGGAGACTATATTTGCCACCGGCGCGGTGCTGACAGGAGTTGATCTCTTCAATCGCAGACCACTGCCGGAGAAGACTGCATGACCAGTAATCTCAAAGGCTTTTAAGGCGAATCATTCGACGCCTTATCGTGCGCCCTGGATTTTGGCCCTGAGACTCTCTTTGCTTTATCGCCGTTAATCAGATACTTCACTGTACGGCTATTGGCTATCTCCTCCGGGTTTGGCTCCTCGCCATCATTCAGTATGTCCATAAATTCGTCGCTGGTAAAACCCAAAGTAAAACTGTTCTTTTTGACGTGAAGTTGATAGGGCGGCTCCTCGCCTAAAAAGATCGTGTCACGATCATTCAAGATAACGTGGGGGCGATATGCGTCGGAGCCTAGGCGCAGAACCTTGTAACGAAGGCTTTGCCAGTTGGACGTGCACCAGGGATTGACGTTCGCCGTAACGACAAAGAAATGATTCCGAGCGTCCGTTGGTGAGACTGCATAACTGAATCTGCCCTGCGCGCCGTTCACCTCGTCATAATCATTCGCTTCCTGCGCCAGCACGAGCGCCCACTGGTTGCCTTTCTTCTCGAAAAGATAGAGCGAGCTGTCGCTGCCGCAGCAGACTCCCAGGGTAGTAGTCGCGGCCAGCATCTCAGGCTGTCCAACAGGCTGCTCGATTCTGAGGCTGTGGATGTCGCCATAAACATAAGGATTGGAGAAATACTCCCCGGCGTCGATCTCCTCCGGTGGCTCTTTAACCGTGACGCCTTCCTTCTCCAAATGAGCCAGGATCATGGCGCGTAGGTGCTGCGGAGTCTCCTGCTGATTATCCGGCGCGTTGATTATATCAATGATGAGGTCGCGCAGTTCATGCTTGAGTCGTGTGAGCAGAGGTTTGGCCGCCGGAGGTATGCGTGTATCCATGCTGCCCGTCTTGATCTGGCGCAGGATGTGAACGGTTTGCGCAACGGATGACGCCGGGGCTCGTTCAGCACCGTTAAGACCGACACGATTTTGTTCTAAGGTGATGTTGTGTGGATGATTGGCAACACCTTGACTGACGCTATGCAAGTTGACGGGAGTCACAAGCATTGTTGCCAGAGTGCCCAGGCTAAAACCGAGAAGCACACCGGTGAAACGGAAGATAGTGTTTCGCATGTCAGTCCCACTCTCACATGACAGTTGTATCCGAAACCGTTTCAGCTTATAGCCTTGTCGGTGAGAGCCAATAACAGTAGGAGCCACACTTTTATTTTGTGACAGCCACGGTCAAACGCTCGCGCTCGTCTCTACACTATGCTGCTGCGCTCTGCGGCTCGTCGCTCATCAGACGCTTATACTCGCCGCTATCCACCCACTTGAGAATCTCCGAGACGCGCCAGACCGGGAAGGGATGCGTCATGCCGGAGGAGATCACGTCGGCCCAGAAACGGTCGAGTGCCTTGTCGTCGTAGTTCTTCTGGAAATCGCGCGCCTGTGCCAGAAACTGCTCGTAATCGACGCGTGAGGCGAACGTGCCGCCGCACAGCTTCATCATCGTGCGCCCTATGACGTGCGGGTCCTGCGTGACGAGCAGCGCCGCGCGGTCGCAGGAAAGCTCTGCGCGCCTGGCCCACGCCAAAAGCGCCGCGCGCATCGTGCCGGATAATATCTGGATGACAGTTTTCGCCAGCGGGGTGGCCGCCAGAGCGGTGTTCGCCAGGAATTCGAGCAGGCGCGCGGCGGTCAAGTACAGTACGTGCTCGGCGTGTATGTGGCCGACTTCGTGCGCGACAACCGCCAGCACTTCCTCGTCCGTGAGACGTTCGAGCAGGGATGAATGGAGTACGATGACCGGACGCTCGACGCCGCCCGTGAAAGCGTTGACTACAGGGTTCTGCTGCACGAAGAGCTCCGGCATGTCAACGCCCAGCGTCGTGCACGCGACCTGCAATTTAGCATGCAGGTCTGGACACTGTTCGGGCGTCACCTTGACGGCGCTCGCAGTAAAGATCACGCGAATGGCCGACTCGCCCGTCACGGCCAGCAGTTTCTTCAAAGCCGAATCAATGCCGGGGATGGTGCGCAGAGCGGCGAGCGCGCGACTGTCTGCCGGATGCACGTACTCGTGCTTGTCCAGTTCCGCGAACTTCTTGTGCGGCCTATCCGACAGTGGTAGGCGACAGCGCCCACATTTCGCCAAGCCGCCCTCGGAGCGCGTCTGATTTCGCTGGCCGCAGTAGCGGCAGCGTATGTAGCTATTGCTGTTTTCGTCTGCGACGGATTCAATATCTACCATCTTTATCTTCCTTGTCTGAAGCTGAAAATTAAGCGTAAGCGATTATAAGGAAGCCACCGGCAATCACCAAGAGTAGACAGTAGACAGTAGTCAGTAGCCAGTAGAAAGAAAAACAGCAGCGCCACGTTTTGCTGTCGATGATGATTAAGAGGCTCAGTACGAAAGCGCATCAACCGATCTTCTTTTCTACTGGCTACTGACTACTGACTACTGTCTACTGGTTGTTAATGCTTGAAATGGCGCACGCCCGTAAAGACCATCGCCAGGTTGTGCTTGTCTGCGGCAGCGATTACCTCTTCATCGCGCACGGAGCCGCCGGGCTCTATGATCGCGGTGATGCCGTGACGTGCGGCTTCATCGACTCCGTCGCGGAAGGGGAAGAAGGCGTCGGACGCGAGGACAGAGCCACGCACAGGCAGTTGCGCGCGCATCGCGCCGATCTTCACGGAATCGACCCTTGACATCTGGCCTGCGCCGACGCCAACCGTCTGACCTTCGCGCGCATACACGATGGCGTTCGACTTCGTGTGCTTGCAGACCGTCCAGGCAAAGAGCAGCGCGCGAATTTCGTCCTCGGTCGGCTCGCGCCGTGTGACCACCCTGAGGTCTTCGCGCGTGAGACGGTGCGTGTCACGCGTCTGCACAAGCATACCGCCGGTGATAGTTTTATATTCGAGCCCTTCCGCTCTTTGCGGTGCGCCCATACTGAGGACGCGTAGATTCTTCTTGGCACGAAGCGCTTCCAGAGCAGCGGCCTCGTAACCGGGCGCGATGACGACTTCTGTGAAAATCTCCACGATGGCGCGGGCCGCAGCTTCATCAATCGTACGGTTGAAGGCAACGATGCCGCCGAAGGCAGAGACGGGATCGGTGGCAAGCGCACGCCTGTAAGCCTCTTCGGGCGACGCGCCCAGACCGACGCCCGCCGGGTTCATGTGCTTGATGATCGCGCAGGCCGTCTCGTCGAAATCCGAGACGAGCTGCCACGCCGCGTCAGCGTCAACGTAGTTGTTGAAAGACATCTCCTTGCCGGAGAGGACTTCGGCTGAAGCTACTCCGGCTCGTGAGCCAGACTGATAGAGCGCGGCGATCTGATGCGGGTTCTCGCCGTAGCGCAGGTCAGCAGTTTTTCTCAAGCTCCATTCAGCGTAATCCGGCAGAGATTGAGTGTTTTGTAAAACACTCTCCATAGGAGTACTTGTGATTTCCTCTGCTCCAGACCCGGAAATGATTGCGTGCGTGGGAGTGTCTCCAAAACCTGCTGCTGTCGTTGAGTTGAGATAAAGGCTGATTGTCGAGTCGTACGTGGCCGTGCGATGGAAAGCCCCTCGTGCTAAGCGTGCGCGCGTTGAAAGTGAAAGCGAGCCTTCGTTACGCTGCATCTCCTCTACGATGGCCGCGTACTCGATGGGCTCGACGACGACGGCCACGTCCTTGTAGTTCTTCGCCGCCGAGCGAATCATCGCCGGGCCCCCGATATCTATCTGCTCGACGGCCTCTTCCAGGGTCACGCCCTCGCGCTCAATCGTCTGCTCGAAGGGGTAAAGGTTGACGACGACCATGTCAATCGGCTCGATGCCATGCTCGCGCATCGCGGCGACGTGTTCTTCGTTGTCGCGCAGGGCGAGCAAGCCACCATGTATGCGCGGGTGCAGCGTCTTGACGCGGCCATCCATCATTTCCGGAAAGCCCGTCACGTCTGAAACATCAAGCACCTCAACGCCAGCTTCGCGCAACGCACGCGCAGTCCCGCCCGTACTAATCAACTCAACGCCGAAGCGCCGGAGCGCCTGTGCGAATTCTACCAGCCCCGTCTTATCCGATACGCTCAGCAGAGCGCGGCGGATGGTTCGTAAATTCTCTCTGTTTTGTGCAAGCATAGTTTTTTAAGTAGACAGTAGTCAGTAGTCAGTAGCCAGTAGGAAAGAAAAGCGGTTGACGCGCTTTCGTACTGTGCCTCTTAATCATCATAGACAGCAAAGCGTGACGCTGCTGTTTTTCTTTTCTACTGGCTACTGACTACTGCCTACTGTCTACTGTTTTTCAAAGTATATCCTTCGCGTAATGATCGCACGCGCAGCCCTTGATTGTCGCGCGACGTTAAGCCGATTTCGATACGGTGGAAGGAGGCGTCACGCGCCTCATCCTTCGGATAGTAGCCGAGCACGTACTGGCCTTGTAAATCTTCCTCGATTGCTTTGAAGACGGGCGCGAGATCGTATCCGGCGTTCGGATTGAGCGCGTCCTTGGCATCGCCGACCATGAAGTAGCGGCCACCGGTCTGCTCTGCCAGCTCGCGGAACCCACGCGAGGCTGGGCGCGGCACGAGTCGCCCGTCGCGCGGCGCGAAGATCGGAAGATGTATGACGTAGAACGAGACTCCGAGCGGGCGCGCCCGTTTGATAACGTCTGGGAATTTCGTCTTGCTCGCAGTATCCAGGCCATCGCTGATGAGGATGACGATACGGCGTTCCGTAGCATCGCCGCCCGGCACATCGAAGGAGCGTGCAGCATACGCGGCGGCATCGAAGATCGCTGTGTGGTTGTCTGCGAGAGCGGGGAAGCGAAATGCCTGAAGAGCCTCGTTGGCATTGGTCGTGAAGGGCACAGCCATCTCCGCCGTCTCTCCAAAGCGCAGGACGGCCACGCGCGAGCTTGCGCCGAAGCGCGAAAAGAGCGCGAGGGCGATCTCGCGTTGACGCGCAATCGTTTCACGCGCGCTGCGTGAAGCATCGAGGGCGAAGGCGAGCGCGACCCGCTCCGTGCCCGCCGCGAAATATTCCACCTTGACGATGCGCCCGTCTTCGCGCAACAGAAAATCTCTGGCCGAAAGGTTGAGAACGCGACGCCCGCGCGCATCCAGGACGTAAGCGGCAGTGGTGACGAGGTCTGTGCGGACACGTATTACGTCGTCGCTCGCACCCGTGCTGCTGCTGCTGCTGCTCTGCGCAAAGGCGCGCGTGCTCGCTACGGCAAATATTAAGAGGCAGATAGCTAAAGAGATTGCGAAGCGTATGGAAAGCAGGGCAGAGCGAGCAGCGCTGATGGAAAGGTGTCTCCGAAGGTGCGCTTCGTGCAAGATCATGCTGCCAGAGATGCGGGCTAGAACAGGAATCGCCCGAAGAGCAGTAGGCTCAATATCAAGGCAAGCGTGATGACGATGATCTTGACCAGACTCACGACTAATTTCCTCGTGTCGAACAAATGGCGCTGCCACTAATGCGGAAGGCGAGCCCCATTCTATTGGCGCAGGGCGCACACTGTCAAACGGATTGTCAGTTGTCCGTGGTCAGTTGTCCGTTGTTTTGTGCTACGCAATCTTGCCGCCTGAAGACCAAAGATTCAGCTTGACGAAGCGAACAACGGACAACGGACAACTGACCACGGACAGCCCGCTTATTTGAAGCGTAGCGCGAGGCGACCGCTGAAGAGGCGCGGGTAGCCGACATGCGTGCCGCTGAAGACAGACTCGAAGTTGTAAAGGAACAGCTCGTTGGTCAGGTTCTGAATATCGAACTGAAGGTTGAGCGAGGCACGCTCCTTTCGCAATAAGTCTGCGCCGATGGAGAAATTGAGAATGGTGCGCGGGCGAACGCGCCCACGCTGAAAGTCTATCTCGTTATAGAGGCGCGGGTCGAAGCCTTCTGCGATGAAATCGGCAAGCGTCGTGCCCGGCTCGACATCCGTCGGGTAGCCGGAATCGTAACGTCCTCCGAAGATCGCGTAGACGCCCGAGCGCTGGTGCGTATAGCTGACCTGAAACTGGAGCGAATTTCGCTGATCGTGGTCGTTGGCGAACTTCAATCCGGGGTCGTTGAGGCTTTCGACGGCTTCGCCGAGAAAGAGCCCGCCGTTAATCGGCGTCACACCATAGGCGCGCGCGTTAGCATACGAGACGAAACCGCGAAATCCATTTATGTCTGAGGATTCGAGACGCAGCTCCTCACCCGTGACGCGCCCCGAAGAGATTGTGATCGGGAAGATGATGCCGGTATCAAAGAACTGATCCTTGTCGCCGAAGTTAGTGATGCGCTTCTGATAGACGGTCATGTTGAGGCGGAAGAAGCGCGAGAGCTGCTGCTGCACGCCGGCCTCAAAGGCATGCTGCTTGTCTGGCCGGACAGGTTGCACACCCGACTCACCTTGAATGACTGCGAGCGGCGAGAGCGCAGCGGCCTCCGCAGAGCTTGCGAGCAACAGGTTCTCAGCCGGAGGCGTCTGGAACAGATGGTTGTAAGAGGCGCGCAGTACAGTCTGCGTGCGCGGAATGTAGTAAGCGAAGCCTATACGCGGGCTGAAGGCGTCATCTTGAATGACGAGCCGGTAGTTGTCATAACGCAAGCCCACATCGACAGTGAAGTTGCGAAAGAGCGTGAACCGATCCTGGATATAGGCGCTGAACATGCGACCGTTGCGCCGCCCGCTGAAGATAAAAGGGTTGGCGGCGGTGAAAGCATTGACGGGATTCGCAATGATGACACCCTCATTGGTCACGAAATCCGCGAAGGGCTCTGTCGGATAGAAGTTGAAGTCTTCGCGCACAAGCGTGCGTGTGAACTGGCCGCCGAACTTGATGTTGTGAGAGGCGCGCGTCATCGAGATGGCCGCGAGGCCGCCGATATTTTGCAGGCTGCGATCCTGAAAGGCGACGACCGGGGTCGAGAGAGGGTTGCTGGTTAATTCGGCAGTGCCGTAACGGTTGTAGAAAGAGAACTGCCCGAACGTTTCAGGCGAGAAGACGTGTTCGTAAGTGATGTACTGCGAGTTGTCGCGCAAACGCTGCCGTTGATCTTGACCGGCGATCTCCTGTTCGAGACGATTCGCCACCTGGAAGTTAGAGCCGCCAAAGAAGAACGTGCCGCGCAAGCTGTTGTACGGATCAAATTGATAGTCCAGACGGAAGAAAGCCTTGCCGGTGCGTCCGAAGTTGTGGAAATTGTCGATGGTCGGCGGATCAAGGAAGCGCTGCGAGGTGGTCGCCGTCAGGTTCGTCAGAAAACCGAACTTCTTCGTGCGCGTTGAAAAGTCTGCGCCGATCTCGCCAGTCGAAAAGCTCCCGCCGGATAAGGTCAGACCACCCTGCGTCGGCGTTTCCAGACCCGAGCGCGTGTTGACGTTGATGACGCCCGCGAGCTTGTCACCGAATTCCGCCGGTATACCGCCCGTCATCACTTCTACCGTGCGCAGCGTACGCGCGTCGAGGCTGGTCGAGAAGATCGCAGAGAGATTGTCCGTGATGGGTACGCCGTCAACGACGTATTGAACCTGGGATTCGGAGCCGCGCGGGTGGAGCCGCCCGTTATCGTCTGGAGCAAAGCCTGGAGCAGAGGCAACAATGGCCTCGATGCCGCGCGAAGGGGCGGCGCCCGCCTGTCGTTCGATAATCGTCTGGCTGATGTCCGTGTCGGAAGATACCGTGTCGTGTTCCCCATGATCTTCGCCAGCCTCGATGGTGACGGTCTCGGTTGTCGCGCCAACAGCAAGCGTGAAGTCCACGTTGAGCGGGACGACGCTTTCCAGGTCGATATGCTGTTCGGTGGCCTGGAAGCCCTGCCCTTCGGCGCGCAGTGTATAGCTATTAAAAGGAATATGGACGAGCTTATAGACGCCTTGCGCATCTGTTTGCACCGTCTGCTGGTAGCCCGTGACAGGCTGGCTGAGTGTGACACTGGCGCCGGAGACGAGCGCTCCGTTAGCGTCTTTAACCGTTCCTTGCACCGTGCCGATGCGCGTCTGCGCTCCGACCGGAGCGGTAAGAATAAATAGGGCTGCGAGAAGCAATGCAGCTCTGTAAAAGGCTTCTCTATAAAACATTTCACACCTCTCTGGAAGAATGACCGCAAAGTCTGAACGCTGCTTGCTCCTCCATCTCGTCTCCCGGCTGAAGTCACATCCGAAGTGAGCGTGTACGGGATATGGAGCTAGAATCCTAGAGCAAAGCGTTCGCCGAAAAACACAGCGCATGATCAAGGGATGAGCATGCGTGCGTTAGTTTGCGAGCTAGAGCAGAGAGGTTGTGGGTGGAGCGCGACCGCGTTGCGGCGTGTCCGCGTGGCTGAGATAAGAGACGGCAGCCGCGGGCGGGCGCACCGATTGAACCGGCGGTGCTGCAATCTGCGGCAGAGCGCTAAGGAGACTGACGAAAAGATGCTGGTGAAGCTGGCAGATCAAGCATTCACCGCCGGAGCGTGTGTTGCTTGAAGAGGGATTGGTGTTATCCGAACTGCTGACGTTTGCGGTCAGATCACTACGACGCTCAGGCACAATGTTGCAGTGCTTGTGCGCGACTTCGGCTGTCGCTCCATAAGAGAGGAAGGCGAGCAGCACAAAGGCCAGCAGACGCGCGAAGGGAGCGGGCTGGCGAGGCTTGTTTGAGTGGTCGTTACTGGTCACTGATCGAACTCTATGCTACAGTCCGGTTGGTCAAATTGCACTATAAACACCTGCGCCGAGCGATGTCAAATGAGCGTTTCACGCGGGTTCGGTTGATTGCTTATGCCGTGCGGCAAAAGAGTTGTATCCGTCTTCAAGGTAATATCCTGTCCTGACTCGATGATCCATTCAGTTAGCCGAAAATTCCAGATCATTTGCATGCCGTTATTCAAGATCGCAGCCGGAGCGCTGCTGCTCTTAACGCCCAGCACAGGCGCGGCTTCAGCTCAATCGCTTGAGGCGCGCATCACCGTCCTCTCCCTTTCGCCCGCACGCGTGAAGGTTGAAGGTATGCGCGCAAGAGGGGCTTCCGCCTGGACGTTTCGTAACATCTACGCGAGCGTGATCGGTCTCGGCGAGAGGATCGAAAATTTAAGGCTCAAAGATAAGAGTGGCGCGGACGTCTCTGTGCGCAAGCTCGCGCCGGGTGAATACTCTGCGGCAAACGATGCAGCCACATCGTTCAGTTATGAGATGAAACTGGAGCCGCCAGTAATGACGACCGACGCGGCCTACGTTTCGTGGCTGACGGGCGAGCGCGGGTTTTTGATGCTCGGTGATCTGCTGCCACTCGCGATCAATGAGAAAGGGACAGCCGCAAGCGCAACCATGCGCTTCGCTTTACCCCCCAACTGGCATATCGCTTCGAGCGAGAAGATGAGAGCGGACGGACAGTTTGAGACCACGGATGCCGAACATGCAGTCTTTTTTGTCGGCCAGGATTTGCGACAAAGGGGCGAGCGCATCGGCTCTATGGAATTGACAGTCGCAACTTCGGGCGAATGGGCCTTCACAGACGACGAGGTGGTCAAGATGGCCGCCAGTATCCTCAAAGATTACGCGGAGACTAGCGGTACGACGGCGCGCCCCGCTGCCGTCCTGATGCTCTCTCCGTTTCCGCGCCCTTTGAGCGCCGAGCGCTGGAGCGCGGAGACGCGCGGCGGAACGGTCATGCTTCTTTCTGGAAGGTCGCCTTCGAAGAATGCCGCGTTGTCGCAGTTGAGTGTGCCATTGACTCACGAGTTATTTCACCTGTGGGTGCCGAATGGGATCGCTCTGGACGGTAATTATGACTGGTTCTATGAAGGGTTCACGATGTACCAGGCGATGCGCGCGGGGATGCGGCTGCGCCTGCTAACCTTCCAGGACTATTTGAATGCTTTGGGGCACGCCTACGATATTTACAGATCAACGACAAAGGATGGAGACAAACTGTCGCTGCTGGATGCGTCGCGCCTGCGCGCGGCCAGCCCGGCGCTCATCTACAACAAGGGCATGCTGGTCGCATTTCTCTATGACCTCACGCTGAGACAACGCAGCGCAGGAAAGCGCACGCTGGATGATGTATACCGCGAACTGTTTAGCCGCTATCAGGCGACCGCAACAGTCAAGGACGGCAACGCTGCGGTGGTCGCTCTTTTGGACGGCCAGGGTGAGATGCAAGACTTTACACGACGCTATATAGAGAGCGCCGTCACCATCGACCTCGGCGCGGCGCTCGCGCCATTCGGATTACTGGCAGAACGTGGGGGAGTTCGAACGCATGTCGGAGTCGCAGACTCGCT
>DASVVT010000002.1:0-38135 GCA_036386415.1 Pyrinomonadaceae bacterium | reverse complement strand
ATGATCGGGCAGGGCACGGCGGCCCGCTCGATCAAGCTGGAGCTGCCGAAGTTCACTTTGGTCGGAGCGACCACGCGAGCCGGTCTCATTACAGCACCTCTGCGCGGGCGCTTCGGCATCGTCTTTCATCTGGATTTCTATTTGCAGCATGACTTGGAGATCATCATTCACCGGTCGGCGGAGATTCTGGGGGTGGAGATTGAAGCCACCGGCGCGAGCGAGATTGCGCGTCGCGCACGCGGCACACCGCGCATCGCCAACCGTCTGCTGCGCCGCGTACGCGATTACGCGGAAGTCCTGGGCGACGGGCGGATCACGCAAGTCCTGGCGCGCCGCGCGCTTGACGAGATGGAAGTGGATCGCTTCGGCCTCGACGAAATTGATCGCAAGCTCCTGAGCGTGATTATAGAGAAGTTCGACGGCGGCCCTGTTGGCGTCGGCACGCTCTCCGCTTCGATCAGCGAAGAGCGCGAGTCCATAGAAGAGATCATCGAGCCGTACCTGATTCAGATCGGCTTTCTGAATCGCACGCCGCGCGGTCGCGTCGCCACACGCGCCGCGTATAAGCACCTCGGCCTCTCTATGTCTCGCAGAGAGCGTGATGCGCTGGCAAGTTAAAAGACTGTCCGTGGTCAGTTGTTTGTCTAGCTATCCTTGAGTCCTGAAGATTCAAGTACGGGTAGCGAAACAACTGACCACTGACCACGGACAGCTTTCCTTCTAAGTTTCGGTCGGCAATATGACTGGCCGAAAAGAACCGGGAGTGATGAATGAGGAGCGGATCGGGAGCCGCGCCCTGTAAGTCGCTCCCGGTCATTATTTTGTGTAATGGCTCAAGCCGGAGAGTTGAGTTTTCTGCGTCCACTGCGTTCCCTTTGCGCCCTTTGCGTTTAAAGCGTCTCTCTAAACGCAAAGGGCGCAAAGGAGATGACGCAAAGGGCGCTGGAGATGTGATTACTATTGAGCGCTGCCGCTCAGAATCGCTTCGCGCATCTCCTTTACCGCGCGTTCGAGGCCTGTGAAGATGGCGCGCGAGATGATGTTGTGGCCGATGTTGAATTCGGTGATCTCTTCTATACGCACGACTGCGCCGACGTTGCGATAGGTGAGGCCATGACCGGCGGCGACGCGCAGACCGTACTGCGAGGCGAGCGTCGCCGCTTCGCGCAATCGTCGCAGCTCCTGTGCGGCGCGCAGGGCGCTCTCCGTATGCGCGGCTCTCGCGCCGAGCGTCGCATCAGCATAAGCAGCCGTGCACAGTTCCACCTGTTGAGCGCCGACTTCGTGCGCGGCCTCTATCTGATGAGGTTCGGGGTCTATGAAGAGGCTCGTGATGATCTTCTCTGTCTCGCGCAGGCGGCTGACCGTTGCGCGCACGATAGAGAGATTGGCGCGCACGTCCAAACCGCCTTCGGTCGTAATCTCGTCCGCCCTTTCTGCCACCAGCGTGACGGCATCGGGCAAGGTTTCGAGCGCGATCTTGAGCATCTCTTCAGTCGCAGCCATCTCGACGTTCAGGTAGGTCGTCACAGACTGGCGTAAGCTGAGCAGGTCTGTGTCCTGTATGTGGCGGCGATCCCCGCGCAGGTGAACGGTGATGCCGTCGGCCCCTGCCTGTTCGCACATCATCGCCGCCGCCATGACGCTCGGCTCCGGCGCGCGCCTGGCCTGGCGCACGGTGGCGACGTGATCTATGTTGACGTTGAGACGTGTAGTCATAATCTTTACACTTTAAGCACCGGAGAGCATTCAGGCGGCTCCTTACTTGGCGGAGCCCACAGGTTCTGCGGCCTGTGCCGCGTGATCTGTTTCGTGTGCCATAGATGCGCGCGCGGCGTTAATCGCTTCCGTGTAGACACCACTGCGCGCCTGCCTGCGTATCGTGCGAACTTCGTTGAGCAGGCGCGGCGTATCGCGCCAGACGCTCAGCTTGCTGCCTTCGTTGTGATCCCAGCGCACAGGAATCTCGCACAAGCGCAAGCCCGCCAGGTTTGCCACGTAGAGATATTCTACGTCGAAGCCGAAGCGATCAACGGTCGAGGCTTCGATGAGAGGCCGACAGACGCTCATGCGGAAAGCTTTGAAGCCGCACTGCGTGTCCCAGAACGGCAGACGGGTCGCCAGGCGTACGATGAGATTAATGACGCGCCCACCCTGTTCGCGCCGCCAGGGCTGATGTACTCCGATCAGGCTGCGGTCAAGCGCGCGCGAGCCGAACGTCAGATCATACAGGCCGTCTTCGATGGGAGCGATCAATTTGGGTGTCTCCGTGATGGGTGTCGATAGGTCTGCGTCGGAGAAGAGCGCAACGGGCGCGCGGGCGGCAAGCAACCCTGTGCGCACGGCGTGGCCTTTGCCGCGATTCGGCTGATTGCGTATCACCTTCGCGCTCACCGTCGTGCCGCTGGCGGCCTCTGTGACGCTCTGCTCGGCGACCTCTGCGGTCTCGTCCCTTGAACCATCATCGACGACGATCAGCTCGCTTTCGCGAGTGTGAGCATGCAGGTAATCGACGACGATGAGCAGCGTTTTTCTGAGCCGTGCCGCCTCATTGTAGGCAGGAATGATGACAGAAAGAGATGGAGACATTAAATGATTCCTCGTAAATCGTAAATCGCGAATCGACGAACGACTTTCTCGATTCGCGATTTACGATTCGCGATTTACGAATATAGCACAGGCGGCCTGACGGTCGCGCCTTTCGGCGCAGAATGGGTGTCTGTGCTATATTTGGCTCACGTGGTGTCGGCCTCGAAAGCCGTCTGCGGCGCAGGGAGTTTTCAAAGTAGCAATGAGCGTGAAGTTTGGCATACTTGCAGCGGCGATCATACTGTCGGCGACCCTCGCCGGGGGCATGCGTGATATTTTCGGCGAAGACCTGCGCATGTCCTTGAGCGCGCCCACACAGGATGCATCCAGCACATCCGACCAGATCGAAGGCGACTACGATGCCGCCGTCAAGACCGTCACGGACAACTATGCCGGCGATGTCGATTATGAGAAGGCCACGCAGGCCGCCATTCAAGGCATGCTCTCGTCGCTCGATCCCCACTCGATGTTCTTCTCGCGCGCCGAATTCAACAAGCTCAAAGAGGATCAGGACTCTCGCTTTTACGGCATCGGGGTGACGATCCTTCGCCATCGCGACGGCGTCTACGTACAGTCGGCTGTGGAAGGCACACCGGCAGCGCGTGCGGGACTGCGCTACGGTGATCGCATCGTCGAGGTTGACGGCAAAGACGCGCGCGAGTGGTCGAGCGAGGAGGTCTCCAAGAATGTACGCGGCGACCGTGGCAAGGAGGTGCGTCTCAAGATCGAGCGTGCCGGAGCGCAAGCGCCCCTTTCTTTCACCATCGTGCGCGATGCCGTGCCGCTGCCTTCCATCAGCAACTCCTTCATGTACCGTCCGGGCATCGGCTACGTCGCGCTAACGCGGGGTTTCCAGCACACGACGGGCGCAGAGCTGCGCGACGCCATCTCAAATCTCAAATCGCAGGGGATGCGCCAGATGGTGCTGGATTTGCGTAACAACCCCGGAGGGCTTCTCAACCAGGCCATCGAAGTCGCCAGCGAATTTCTCCCGCGCGGACAGACCATCGTGTCTGTGCGCGGGCGCGGCTATAGCGAGTCGGTCATTCACAAATCGAAGGGCGCAGACCCGGAGGATTTCCCGCTTGTGCTGCTCATCAATCGCAACTCCGCGTCCGCCTCGGAGATCGTCGCGGGTGCGATTCAGGATCACGGGCGCGGCCTCATCGTCGGCGAAACCAGTTTCGGCAAAGCGCTCGTTCAGCAGGTCTTTCAACTCCCGCTTGGCACGGGGCTGACCTTAACGACCGCCAAGTACTACACGCCCTATGGGCGCTCGATCCAACGCGACTATTCAAACGGCTCGCTCTACGACTACTACGTCCGCCACGACGAGGAAGAGAGAGCGCCGCACACTACAACTACTTCGCCCACGTCTCCAACCCAGCCGGAGCAGCCCGCCGCGACGCCGACGCCGCATGCCCCGACCGGCCCAGCCGTCAAGACCGCTGCCGGGCGCGTCTTCTACGGTGGCGGCGGCATCACGCCCGACATCGAAGTCAAGCCTCTGGCGGCAACCCCTCTGCGCGGGCGCATCGCCGAAGCGGCCTTCTATTTCACGCGTCAACTGGTCGCCGGACAGCTCCCCGGCCTTGATGCTTATCGAGTCGAAAAGCCGGAGACGGGGCGTGCCCCGCGCGCGACGGATTTCCCTATGACGGATCGCGTCGTCGAAGCCTTCCGCAGCTTCTTGCAGCACGACCCGACCTTCGGCATACAGCCCTCGCAAGTCGATGCGGAGCTGGATTTCGTCAAGCTGCGCATCCGCGATGAAGTCATGACCGCAGCCTTCTCGACCGATGCGGGCAACCGCATCCTGCTCGAAAGCGACCCGCAAACCTTACGCGCCGTCGAAGCCCTGCCCGACGCCAAGCGCCTCGCCGAGAGCGTCCGCAACGGCGCATCTCAAAGCTAAGATCGAGATTCATGTTGGACATGTAAGATGGGGGCAAGGTTGTCACAGACAGACCTCGCCCCCATCTTACTTTTTAGCAATTCGCGTTTGCATGTCGCCTGAACGGCTATTCGACGCAGCCCCGGTGGTGGCAGCGAGCGAAGAGTCATCAGGTCGCACCCGCCAACCGCTTTAAGATTTTCCTTTTCCCCTCCCTCTTCCTGTGTTCGGTTGCTCGGCGACCGCTTCTTCTTCCTGCATCAACTGAAGGTGGCTCGCAATCGCGTGATTAATGGGGGTCACGATCACACCGAGTATGTTCGGATTACCCGTCGGAGAACTTGAAGTAACAGTCACGTTACCGTTGCTGTCGAACTCCGAATTGTGTGTCCAGCCGCCCGACGCTTCGGCCTCAAAGAACGGGAAGAAGCCTCCGGATGCCGCCGCCTCGAATTGCGTCTGCTGGCTGGTGGAGAACCCGACCTCTGATTCCATCTCTATGTCGATGCCGTCAACGACGACCACGGCGCTGCACACACGCAGCATGTTGCCGTTCGGGCCGAAGGTATTCGCCCAAGTCGGCGGAGTGTTGTTCCAGACCACGTTGTTATTGTTTTGGAAGGCAAGATTGAGCGCTGGCGGGAAGTACCAGGGCTGATACTGAGACAGGATCGGGTCTGTGCTCACCTTCGCGAGCGGACCTGTGGCGAAGGTCAGCAGGTGCTGAAAGGTTACTTTGATCTGGATTCCGGCGGTCGCCAGCATCTGTGTCATCTGGCTATAGCTGGCGCTCGCTCCGCCCCAGAAGTCCTCAAAGAAACCGCCGACCTCGCCTTCGGCCCATGTGTGCGAGACATCCGCCGACTCCGTCGAGCTGTCCATCTGGAAAGACTTTCCGGGCGTGGAGGCTATCGCGTTCTTCAAGGTCGCGATTGTGTTGTTATAGGCTTTCACCCCGCCCGTACTCCCGCCCGCGTTGAGCCACATCTGGACGGCGACGGGCACGACGCCCTGAGAGACCTCCGCCCAATCGGTGATGACCTGTTGAGCCTGATCGGGCGGCATGTTCATGTAGGCCCATTTGGAGAAGAGTTCCTGGATGCCGCCCCTCGGCATCGCCGGGCCAGTCCTGAGGTAGGCGATCCAGAGAGCATAATAGTCGCCCATATCGGTCTGAAACCTCCCGGCATTCTGCGGCTTCAGGTTGTTGATGACCGCGCCGTAGTCTGACGAGAAGACGTTGAACTGCCCGGGGTTAAAATAATTATTGATGGTCGGCGGCGGGACGGCGTCGAAAATGTTCCAGAGCTGTTCGGAAGTGGAATAGATGGGCTGATTACCCTGAAACAACTGGAACGTATTCGGATCAAGGCCGCAGCCGTTGACGACCGCGTTATACCACTGGGCTGTCAGTTTTTCCATCGCCTCCTGACCGGGGTCTGTCGCCGCCCTGGCGAATGACCTTCCGTACAGAACTTGTCGCGCTTTGTTGGGTATGACTTCCAGCACATTCGAAGCGACCGGGTTCGTCCACATCACCTGAACGGTTGCTGGACAGCCATTAGCGATCATGCCAGCCGCCCCGTTAACTTGGAAAAAGGCGTGCTGCCCGGCGACATCCAAATTCCGCATCTGCACAGGACTGTTGGCGGGCTGCCACCCGACAGTTCCCACGCCCGCGTTACCCGCCATGCGATAGATAACTACTTCACCCCCGATCATACCGGCAGGTACACCCAGCACATGACCCGGAAGTAGATTTTGGACAGGCATTGTTTCCTCCTCTATTTGTCTAAAGTTGACTTTGCTTATCGGTTGATTGATGTTGACGTGCCTGACGAGAGAGATGAATATTGCGCTAATCCATTTATCGCCTCCTTCCGCTACAATGAGAATTTATCGAGGCTAAAGACACTCATGCTCTGTCCGGTTGATCGGCAACGAGTCGGGCGTGTTGAGGATCAACGAAACGCGCTGGCTCTTGTAAATCTCACTCCTGAGCGGCTACCTTGAGAGTCATTGAGCTGCCTTAAAATAGGTGTGACGCGAAGGATTGTCTGTTCAATAACGGACATTTTTGAAAAATTATCCGGCGGGCGCGTCCTTCGTCTTGGGCGAGAGGTCTAAGTGACGCGGGCCAGATAGTCTGCGAGCCTGTTCTTTTTGATGATAAGGAAGTGCTCGGCGCTCATTTCAATCAGGCCCAGCGCACGAAATTTCTGCATAAACTCGCTGATGCGCGGGCGCGTCGTCCCGACGATTTGCGACAACTCCTCGTGCGAGATTCTGTGTTCGATACGGATGGTCGAAGGATATTTCTTGCCCAGCTTATCGCCCAGTTGCAGCAGGGCCTTGCCCAAGCGGTATTCGCTGTTGATCGTCATCAGGTCGACGATGACCTGCTGCTGCTCTGCGATCCGTTCGGCGAGATACTGCAAGAAGCCGTTTAACAGCAGGGTGTCGCTGCTTAAATATTTCAGGAAGGTCTCGCAAGGGACTCTTTTCAAGATGCTATTTTCCATCGCCGTCGCTGTTTCCAGACGTGTGCCAAGTTCGGACAAACAGGACTCTCCGAACAAGTCTCCGACGATCCTGATACCTAACAGGCATTCCCTGCCTTCGCGGGAAAGCGCGGCCAGCTTTATCTGCCCGCTCTCGATGATGTAGATCATTTTATCTTGATCGCCCGCGCTGTAGACGCGGTTATGTTTTGGGACTCTGATGGTGCTGATGCGCGGGTTGGCACGGCGCAGAGAGTTGAGCAATTGTTCTTTGAATAGATCGGATGGAGGAATCGGTTCAGACATATCGTATACCCGCACGAGTCTCCCTGTCGCGGCCACGTACCTGACACTGGCGTGCCCATAATTTAGTCTCTATTTCGCTTGTTAGTTTTCTGGGGACCTTGTTAGCAGACCCTTAGATCGTCAGGAAGGCATTAGGATATGCGAAATTGAGGCGGCCTTCTGTTCAATATTAGACAATTACCGTCTAAAGAATCAGAGCCTTGCGGGCGGCCGTCAGACGCTTGTGAGGGGCATTCTCTAATCTTTCTTAGCCGACGGCGCGTACGATGACGCACTTCAGGTAGTAAGTCTCCGGCACGCCGGAGAGCACCGGATGGTCTCGCGCCTGCATTCGCTTCTCGACGAGCTGCAAGCGGCGGCGCGCATCCGATGCCGCCTCTGCGATCAATTCCAGAAACATCTTTTCAGTCATGTGATAGGAGCAGGTGCAGGTGACGAGCACCCCGTCCGGGTTGAGCAGCTTGAGCGCGCGCAGGTTGATCTCTTTGTAGCCGCGCGCGGCGGCTCTCACGCTGGCGCGATTCTTGGCGAAGGCGGGCGGGTCTAACACGATGGTGTCGAAGCGCTCCCCTGCCGCCTCCATCTCGCGCAGGGCATCGAAAACGTTGGCCTCGCGAAACTCTACATTGTGCGCCTCGTTCAAAAGCGCATTGCGCCGCGCCGTCACGACAGCCTCAGCGGAGATGTCCAACCCCAGGACGCTCTCGCAGACGGGCGCGAGATGAAGCGCGAATGCTCCGTTGAAGGTGAAGCAGTCCAGAGCCCGCCCGTGTGCCAGCGCGCGTGCGGCGAGACGATTCTCGCGCTGATCCAGGAATGATCCGGTCTTCTGCCCGCCGAGCGGAGCGACTAGAAAGCGCACGCCGTGCTGCACTATCTCCAGCTCATCGGGCGCATCTCCGTAGAGCACGCCTGTGCGCATCTCCAATCCTTCAAGCTCGCGCACGCGCACGTCGTTGCGCTCGACTATGGCGCGCGGGCTGAACTCTTCCAGGAGAAGCTCGACCAGCATCTCTTTGACGCTTTCCGTCCCCTGCGAGAGCGTCTGCATCACGAGCACGTCCCTGTAAACATCGACGATGAGGGACGGCAGGAGATCGCCTTCGGAATAGACCAGGCGATAGGCATTGGAGTCGGCGGCGATGGCTGTGCGCCTGCGTGCGGCCTCGCGAAGACGCCTGCGCCACCACTCGCGGTCTATCTCTTCGTCTTGCAGCGTCAACAGTCGCAGAGAGATTTCCGAGCGGTCGCTGTAGAGCGCACGCCCTATGTACCTGCCGCGAACGTCGCGGACGCGCACAATTGAGCCGCCAGGGACGCTCACCGCGTTCGCGATGTCGCTCCGGTAAAGCCAGAGATGCCCGGCGCGCACGCGCTCTGCTCCGCGCTGTGTGATGGCAACATGCTGTTTCATACTTTATATTTAACATAAAAGAAGTAGACAGTAGACAGTAGTCAGTAGCCAGTAGAAAAGAAAAGCGGTTGATGCATTTTCGCACTGAGCCTTTCAGTGATAGTAAACAGCCGAAGCGTGCCACTCAGGGTTTTTCTACTGGCTACTGACTACTGTCTACTGTCTACTGACTTACTGTCTCCTTCACTTGAATTCGCTCTCTGCGGGGGGTAATCTTGCCGTTGACATCAGCCCCCGCACAAAGCTCTTTGCAAATCGACCCTGAATGAGGAGGAGTTTATCCAATGCCGGAAGTTGGAGACATGGCCCCGGATTTCGAGCTGAAGAGCCACCTTGAGAAAGATAAAAAGGTGCGGCTCTCGGATTTCCGTGGGCAGCAGAACGTCGTTTTGGCGTTCTACCCGCTGGCGTGGACGCCCGTGTGAACGGCGCAGATGCCTGCGTACGAGGCCGACCTCGAACGCTTCAAAGGCTACGATGCCCAGGTGCTGGGCATATCTGTTGACAGCGTCCCGTGCAACTCTGCCTGGGCCAAGAGCCTCGGCAATCTCTCATACGATCTCTTGAGCGACTTTCATCCGAAGGGTGAGGTGGCTCAGGCTTACGGCGCGTGGCGCGATGCGGACGGCATCTCGGAACGCGCGCTTTTCATCGTGGACAAGGATGGGCGGATCGCTTACAAAGATATTCACGACATCGGCGACCAACCTGATAACGAAGATTTATTCGAGGTGCTCCGCAAGCTATAAACGCACAATCAGTCTGGAGTCTGGAGTCTAGAGTCTGGAGTCAGAAACCCTTTTTCTTTTAGACTCCAGACTCTCGGACTCTCGGACTATTCTTATGAGCACTCTGGCAAGAAAATGCGTGCCCTTCACTCCGTTTGAAGGCCGCCTTGAGAAAAGCACTGTCGCCATAGTGACGGCGGGCGGCGTTCATCTCAAAGAACAGGAGCCGTTCAATATCGCGGACGAGCTTGGCGACCTGGGCTATCGCATCATCCCGCCCGACGCAGATTCGTCCGCTTTGATGGTCACGCACCATCACTACGATCACAGCGACGCAGACCAGGACATCAACGTCGTCTTTCCCCTTGACGTGCTGCGCGACCTTGAAGCCGAGGGTTTCATCGGCGGGATTGCTAAAAAACATATCGGCTACATGGGCTACACCATGCAGTTGAAGGCGATGTATGAAGGCACAGCGCCTGAGATCGCCAACGAGATAGATAAGGGCTCGCGCGCCGACGTAGTGCTCTTAACGGGAGGTTGACCGAGCGTCTGTCACCGCACGGTCGTGGCGGTTCAGCGCGAGATCGAGATGAGAGGTATTCCGACGGTGCTCCTGACGGTGAGCCCGGAAGTCTCTGCGCAGATGCGCCCGCCGCGCGCGCTCTACCCGAAAGGGTTCAAGATCGGCAACAGCACCGGACGACCCGGCATGCGCGACCTACAGCGCGCAGTCGTGCGCGACGCGCTCCGACTTCTCACGGAGGACACGCGCCCCGGCCAGGTCTTGACACGCGAATACGCGGACTACGGCGAGCAGTACGAGCCGCCCAGAGTGAGAAAATAAGTTTTCAGTTTTCAGTATCAGCCCCAACGCTTAAACCGAAACCGACAACTGAAAACTCAAAACTGAAAACTGAATTATGTATAAATCAATCGGGATAGTGACAGGCGGGGGCGATGCGCCTGGTCTCAATGCGGTGATTCGCGCCGTGGTGAAGACGGCAGTCGGCGAGTATGACGCGCGCGTGATCGGGATCGAAGACAGCTTTGAAGGCGTCCTCGGGCAGCCGCGCACGCGCGAGTTGAGGCCAGCGGACGTGCGCGGGCTTCTACCGCGCGGCGGCACGATCCTCGGAACGCGCAATCGCGGCAACTTCGTAGAGCGGACTGCGGATGGGCGGCTCTTCAAGCCGGAGGAGATTTACCAGGAGGCCATAGACAACCTTGGCCGTCTCGGGATAGAGGCTCTCGTCGTGCTTGGCGGCGAAGGCACGCTCGCCATCGCAGCCGAGTTTCACCGGTTGGGCTTCCCCGTCATCGGAGTTCCCAAGACCATCGATAACGATCTGGCCTCGACGGAGCTGACCTTCGGTTTCGCCACCGCGCTCGACATCGCAACCGAAGCGCTGGATCGACTGCACACGACGGCTGAATCGCACGACCGCGTGATGATACTGGAAGTCATGGGGCGACATACCGGCTGGATCGCCCTGCATTCAGGGCTGGCCGGAGGCGCAGACGTAATCCTCATTCCCGAAATTCCTTTTACGATGGAGTCGGTGGCCGCGAAGGTGCGCGAGCGAGACCGTTGCGATTCGCAGTTCAGCATCATCGTCGCGGCTGAAGGCGCACGGGAAGCGGGCGGCGATTTAATCTACCAGGATAAAGGCGACGCGCAGCATCAGCCGCGCCTGGGCGGCGTCGGGGCATACTGTCGCACTCAGCTTGAACAGTTGACGGGTAAAGAGACGCGCTGCGTTGTGCTCGGCCACTTGCAACGCGGAGGCCGCCCGAATGCCATGGATCGCATGCTCGCCACAAACTTCGGCGCGTGCGCCGTGCGCGCCCTCATGAACGGGGAGCACGGCGTGATGGTCGCCCTTCAGGCCGCAGATGTCCGCACAGTGCCGATCTCCGAAGCCATCGCCAACATCAAGACCGTCCCGCCCGGCGGTCAACTCGTCCGCACAGCACGCGACACAGGCATTTCATTCGGCGCACCCGACGAAGCGGAGCAACACAACAGGGGTCGTTCACAACAGTGTGTGTAAAAATTTAGTCAGTTGTCCGTGGTCAGTTGTCCGTTGTTTCGCTGTGGCAACTTAAATTGTGATGATTCAAGCTGACGATCAAGTCAGCCAACAACTGACCACGGACAACGGACAACGGACTAATGATTTACTTGTGATGCAGCTCTTCCAGAAACTTTAAGTTCATCGAGCGGGCGCGTTCATCATCGTAGGTTTCCAGGCATTCGATGAGCTTTTCGACGGCCTGGTGGTCGAACTGGATGCCGACGGCTGCGCGCAGCCTCTCGATGGCTGTCGCGCGCGGCATCCCCTGACGATAGGGGCGATTGCTGGTCATCGCGTCATACGCATCGACGACCGCGATGATGCGCGCGCCGAGTGGAATCTCGTCACCCTTCAAGCCCGCCGGATAGCCGCCGCCGTTCCACCATTCGTGATGATGCTTGACGATGGCGTGCACCTTCGTCATGTGCGGGATGCCTTCGAGCGCCTGTGCTCCGAAGTCTACGTGGCGGCGCATCACTTCTGTCTCTTCCGGGGTGAGTCGCGCCGGTTTGAGAAGAATGGCTTCAGGCACGCCGATCTTGCCTATATCGTGGAGCAGCGCGCCGAGCTTGACGTTGATGACTTCCGTCTCCGAAAGCCCGTACACCAGCGCGAGCGCCTCCGCCAGATCGACCATCATGTTGGAATGCTCGCCCGTGTAATTATCCTTGGCGGCGAGCAGAGAGATCAGCGACCTCGCCGTAGAGATGAGCGACTGGCGCGCTTCGCGTTCCAGCGTCCGGTTGCGTTCCTTGATCTGGCTCGTGATGAGCACGTTGTCGATGACGTTCAAAAGCTCGTGATGGCCGAACGGCTTGAAGAGATAGGCGGCCAGCCCCCGTTCAAGTAACTCTCGCTGCTCCGCCTGGTTGTCGGTTCGCGCCGTGAGCATGATGACCGGCGTGTGTCGAAGGCGCTCGTCCTCGCTCTGCGCGATCTGCCCGAAGACCTCTTTCCCGCTGATGCCGGGCATCATATAATCGAGCAGGATGAGGTCCGGGCGCATCTCGCGCGCGACGTCCAGGCCCTGGCGACCATTGGAAGCGCCAATGAACTCGTAACCGGCGCGTTCCAAACTGATACGACCGAGCTTTAAGAGCGACGGGTCGTCGTCTACAAAGAGAACGAGTCTTTTGTCAGGACGTTTGCCGGACATTTATCCTTCCGCTTGCGCCGTTTTGATTAAGAGAGCGCGGCGCACCTCCCCCATCGCTGGCTGTCTATGAGCGGTGAGGTATTTCCACGAGAAATACGTGCTTCGGATTCGCGGGGCGGCGAACCGAAATCAGACGCACAAGACACAGCTAAAGCGGCTCAAAGCAATTACCAGGCCAGTCCGCACCTCGTCCCTTTAGAGTTTTTTTTAGAGAGATAGTAGCTTAGAATAGGTCGTCAGGTGGCGCGTGCATCGGGCGAGGGTCAAACAAGTCTTTAAACCGGCACCCGTCACCTGACACCCGTTTTTCTAAAGCGCCAGCCAAAGTGAGAAGCGACATTGACGCAGGACATCCGACACCGCCTTGAAGCGGAATTAGACGAACTGGATACGGAGCTGCGTGTCCATCTGCCGAAAGAGATCAAGCGTGCGCTGGAGTTCGGCGACCTCCGGGAGAATGCAGAGTATCGCGCCGCGCTCGACCGTCAGGAGATGGTCAAGGCGCGCATCAGCCAGCTCAGACAACGCCTGCGTGAGGTCGCCTCGATAGACATCTCAAAAGTGCCGCGCGACAAGGCGGCCTATGGCTCGACGCTCGTCCTCTACGACGCCGAGCGCGATGAAGAGGTGACCTATCGACTGGTGACGCCGGAAGAGAGCGACCCGCAGAGCGGCTTGATCTCGACCACTTCGCCCGTCGGGCGCAGTCTGATGGGCAAAGAGGAGGGCGACGAGGTGGTCGTGCGTACCCCCGCTGGCGCGCGCAACTTTGAGATCAGGCGACTGATGACCCTTCACGATAGGACGGAAGAGGAAGATAGTACTGAGTGATGAGTACTGAGTACTGAGTAGAAGCGGCTATCTTAAAACTCAGTACTCAGTACTCATCACTGTTTTTCTTCCTTGACAAGCCTTGAGGGCGTTTCTATGATGCGCTGTTTGTGAGGTTGGCGGATGGCGGCGTGGCGCAGAGTAGCGGACGCCGTGTGGCAGGAGTAGAGGGGAAGGACTTTCAAAGGTGTTCGGGGCGAGTATCGGGCGTGGCGCACAGCGGATCATCAATGCGATGGTGCGCGGGCTGGCGATGGGTCGCATCAATCCGAATTTTCTGACGGTGACGGGGGTTGCGATCAACGTCGGATGCGGGATGCTCTTTGGCTTCGGCCATTTCTTCTGGGCGGGCATCATCCTCATCGTCGCCAATCTCTTCGATATGCTCGACGGGCAGGTGGCGCGGCTGTCGGGTCGCGTGACGCGCTTCGGCGGCTTTCTGGACTCCTCGCTGGATCGTCTTTCGGACATGGTCGTCTTTGTCGGGCTGATGGTCTTCTACGCGCGGGATACTGAGTACCATTCCACGCTCAACGTCTTTCTGGCTGGCGCGGCGATGATGGGCTCTGTGATGGTCAGTTACACGAGCGCGCGCGCGGAGAGTTTGATACCCAAGTGCGATGTCGGTTTCCTGCGGCGTCCCGAACGCGTCGTGCTGCTCATTATCGGCGCGCTCTCGACGCATCCGGGCTCGCAGAACCCGTTTGCGAACAGGATGCCCGCCATCCTCTGGATTCTCGCCATCGGCTCATACTGGACATTCGCGCATCGCATGTATCACACGTGGCGCGAGGTTAATAAAGCAGATGTCGCCCGGGCGCAGGAGGCAGCGGCAGCCGAAAGTGGCAACAAAGCATCTAATGCCGGGCCGGAACGCCAGCCCGAGCCGGGACTTGTGCGCTAACGGACTTCGCGCGCGCCGCCGCCGCAAGGCTTGCAAGAAATGGACGCTCTCTCATTCAGTGTTCGAGGTAAACGAAATTGATTATCTGCCCCTGTTGCGGTTCTAAATTCGAAGGCGACTTGCGTGTCGGCTGCGCCCGGTGCGGAGCGCGCGCCGTCGGCGAGCCGCTCGCACGCCCGGAACACGAACTGCCCTCTTATGGACGCGCGCTCTTTGTCGGCGCGGTGGGCGCTCTTTTGCTCATCATGTTTCTCGTCGGCATGGTTTCCGCCCTGTTAGAGCTTCCGACATTTTCTCTGAGCAAGGGATCAATAGTGGCTGCCGCCGAATCGGCAGCGTGGCGTCTGAAGTGGCTGGCTTTGCCTTTGACCATGCTTGCCATCTGGATGGGAGCGCGCATCTGCGCCAGCCTTCGCCGCGAGCCCTCACGCTTCATGGGAGCGTATCTAGCCTACGGCGGACTCATCACCTCCGCTTTAGTCTTCATCTTGATCACGACCTCCATCGGCGTGACCATTCCAGAGCGCCTTCGCCGACGCCAGCGCGGCATAGAGGCCACCTACCGCGCACAGCTCTACACGATAGCGAGGGCTCAACTGGAGTACCGCGCCCGCTATGGGACCTTGCCTGCGAGCCTTGACGACCTGCGCGATACGGAGCGCCTTCCAGACCCCGACGGGTCAATCGCCGCCGCGCTCACGGGCGTCACTTCGAACAGTTATAAATCATGGTCTGTCCAGGCGCGTCTGCCCGAACCCAAATCGCGCAAGCCGCGCGGGACAGCGCTTCGCCGCGTCTCGCTCACTGCGAGCGCAGCGGACGATATTCCCGACGAAGGTGTGACGTTCACCAACTATGAGCTGCGCCTCGCAGGCGAAGACAAGATCATGGGCACGGACGACGACTGGATGATTCGCGACGGCATGATCGTCAGGCCAGCCCAGATAGCCCGGCCAGCTTCACCCGCCTCCGCCTCGGTTAATGGGAGCGCGCCCTAGTTAAAGAGGCTCCCCTGTCATGGCGCTCTTAGATCGTTTCCGGCGAAAAAAAGAGGAGGAGGAGGACGGCGAGGTCATGCGGCGCGCGCGCCTGCTCCTCAACGGGCGCATCGCAGAGGGCATGGTCTTCGACGTGACCAGCGACGACGCGGGCTGCATCACACATATTTTCTACAGCTACAACATTACGGGCGTTGATTACGAGTCGTCCCAAACGCTCAATCACGCGCAGCGTCGCCGCCAGTCCGACTACGCGCCCGGCGCACGCGTCACAGTGCGCTACGACCCGCATCAGCCGACAAATTCTGTAGTGGTTTGAAAAACAGTAGACAGGAGACAGAAGTCAGTAGGACAGAAAATCCGGCCTGTTGGTTGATGCTGAGCTTCTAAATCATAGTAGGCCGCGTAAGCCGTCACTCTGCTTTCTTTCTACTGACTACTGACTACTGTCTACTTCTTTTATGTTCCATAAAATCCTGATTGCCAATCGCGGAGAGATTGCCATCCGCATCATACGCGCGTGCCGCGATCTTTCTGTCTCGCCGGTTGCCGTCTACTCGGAAGCGGATGCGGGCGCGCTCCATGTGCGTCTCGCCGACGAGGCTTACGCGATTGGCCCTGCCCCTTCAATCGAGAGCTATCTACGTATTGACCGGCTCATCGAGGCGGCACGTCGCAGCGGCGCTGAAGCCATCCATCCCGGTTACGGCTTCCTTGCCGAGAATGCCGATTTCGCTCGCGCGGTGGCGGACGCCGGACTCAGGTTTATAGGCCCGTCAGCCGAAGCGATGCAATTGATGGGCTCTAAGATGAGTGCGCGCCGTGTGGCAATCGACGCCGGGGTCGCGGTCGTGCCTGGAACAACCACGCCGCTTGCCTCTTATGAGGAGGCGCTAGCGACCGCCGTGCGCTTCGGCTTTCCGGTCATGCTCAAGGCGGCGGCTGGCGGCGGCGGCAAAGGCATGCGGCTGGTCGCAAGCGCAGACGAGCTACGCTCGGCTTTCGAGGGCGCGCAAGCGGAAGCGGCTTCCGCCTTCGGCGACCCGCAGGTCTATCTCGAAAAGGCTATTGAGCGCCCGCGCCACATAGAGATTCAGGTCTTTGCGGACACACACGGCAACTTCGTACACCTTGGCGAGCGCGAATGCTCCATCCAGCGCCGTCACCAGAAGGTGATCGAAGAATGCCCTTCGCCCATTAACGATGCGGGCTTGCGCCAGCGCATGGGCGAGGCGGCCATCACGGTCGCGCGCGCGGTCGGCTATACGGGCGCGGGCACAGTTGAATTTCTGGTCTCAGATGCGACGCGCGACTTCTATTTTCTTGAGATGAACACGCGCCTTCAGGTCGAGCATCCGGTCACGGAGCTCGTCACAGGCTTTGACCTCGTGCGCGAGCAGATGACGGTGGCCGATGGCTCGCCGCTCTCTTTCAATCAAAGGGATGTCCGGTGGAGCGGTCATGCCATAGAGTGCCGCGTTTACGCAGAAGACCCCGAAAGCAATTTCCTTCCCGCGCCCGGACGCATCCATTCGCTACGCAGGCCAGCGGGCCCTGGCGTGCGCGATGACAGCGGCGTCGAAGTCGGCGCGGAGGTCTCCATCTACTACGACCCGATGATCTCCAAGCTCGCCGTCTGGGGACGCACGCGCGGCGAGGCGATTGATCGCCTGCGGCGCGCCCTGGACGAATACACGGTCGGCGGCATTAAGACGACGCTTCCCTTCTTCCGCCAGATCGTGCGCGACGCGGAATTCATCGAAGGCCGTCTCGACACCTCTTTCATAGCCCGCTTCAACCAGCGCCGCGCCGCTCGGTCTTCCGGGCAGGCGAGTTCAAAAGGGCTGGAGGACGAGGCTGTGCGGCAGCGCGATATGGCGATTCTGGCCGCCGCGCTCGATTATTCACGCGCGCAGAAGGAATCTTCTTCCGGCCCTCAGATCATTCAACCTGAGCAAAGCCAGTGGCGGCTTGCGGGACGCGCCGCTTTACATCGCAGAACTTAAATGGCAGATTTCAGATCTCAATGTACGGGTTTGGGATAACGTGGACGAGACGAATGGTGCTCCCGATTCGCTCTCTGTAATTGGAGATTCTGAAATCAAAGCTGTTTCGACTATCTCAAATCCATAACCTTGAATCCCTTTGTCCAGGCCACATGAAACTGACAGCCAACATTGCGGGCGAGTCGTACGAGTTGAACGTCCAGCGCGATGGGATGCGTCTCAACGCAGCCATTGACGAACGCGTGTACGAGCTTGAAGCGCGGGAGATGGGCGCGGGCATTTATCTACTGATCGTCGATGAACGCGTGTACGAGTGTCGCGTGGATCGCGGCGGCGCGGCGCGCGCCCCTTTCAGCGTGCAGGTCTCCGGCCAGGTTTATGCCGTTTCGCTGGCTGACCCGAAACGCTTGAGCGCCACTGAGGCGACGGGCACATCTGCGGCTGAAGGGTCGGTTGAGATCATCGCACCGATGCCCGGGAAGCTCGTGCGCGTGCTCGTCGCTGCGGGCGCGCAGGTCGAAGCGGGCGACGGGCTGGTCGTCGTCGAGGCGATGAAGATGCAGAACGAGCTGAAGTCTCCCAAGGCGGGAACGGTTACGAAGATACACGCGGAGGTCGGCGCGACTGTCAACGCGGGCGACGTGTTGATCGTCGTGGAATAAACCCGTGTTCTCATTTGTTCATTGAGCGAATGAGTGGACGGATGAATGAGCACATGGTCACACCAACGGATTTGCGCATCCTCTTATGGGACATTGACGGCACGCTGATGCGTTCGGCGCGCGTCGATTCATACAAGAGCTACACTGCGCCTGTACTCGAAGGCGTCTTCGGCACGGCTGGCCGCCTGGCAGAGATGTCTGTCTCCGGCATGACGGACTTGCAGATCGTGCTCGAAGCCCTGCGCGACGAAGGATTCACGCACGAACAGGTGCGCGCGCGTGTCGGTGATTTGCGCACGCGTTACATTGTGGAGATGGAGCGGGCGATTAAAAGCGGCGATCAGTCCTTCTACCTGCTGCCCGGAGTGCGTGAGGTCCTGGAAGCGACGCAAAGCCATCCTCGCTACCACAACGCCCTCCTGACAGGCAACATAGAACCCGCCGCGCATTTGAAGATGCGCACGGTTGGTCTCTCGGAATTCTTTCAACTGCCGGGTGCGTTCGGCGACGATTCGCATGACCGCCGCGACCTGCCCGCGCTCGCCCTCGCGCGTATCAATCGTCACCTCGACCTCGATCTTCAGCCTTCACAATTCATAGTCATCGGCGACACACCCAACGACATCGCCTGCGCACGCCACTTCGGCACGCGCGCCGTCGGCGTCGCCACGGGACGCCTCTACACAGCGTCCGACCTGCGCGCATGTCGCCCGGACGCGCTGCTGCCAGACCTTTCAGATACAGAGATGGTAATGAGTGTTTTCGATGGACTATAAGAAACAGTGCGAAGTATAGAGTCTGCGCTTTCTGTCGCTTCAGTGTATATTTAGCTCGTGACGTTATAAGGAGAATAATGATGGGCAGAATTGTTGCTTCAGTGACAATCACTAACATTTCCGAGCCAACTAAAAATTTGAGGTGTGATGCGCTAGTCGATACTGGCGCGTCATTCATGGTGCTGCCGAATGCCTGGAAAGACCGGCTTGGAGATTTAGAGGTTGTAGATACGATTTCCCTCGAAACCGCTACTCAGGAGACGGTTGAGGGTGAAATTCGCGGCCCTGTTCGTCTACAGATCGAAGGTTTTAGACCTGTCTTCAACGAGGTGCTGTTTGTCGAGATGAAGCCGGAAGATGGGATTTACGAACCTTTGCTAGGATATATTGTGCTCGAGCAGAGTCAGGCTGGCGTCGATACGCTCGGAAATCGGTTAGTGCCCATAAAGCATATGGATTTAAAGTAGTTTTTTTTCAGCCCATGCAATTAATTGCTCCTTTCATTTATCAAACTCCTGTGTTCGCCTTAGCTACTCTTTGGCCGAGAGTTTAAGCTGTGGCGATCTTTCAGTTTTGACCTCTTTCAAATCTTTCAGCCTCTTCTTCATAATTACCCTCCGCCTTTTTCGCCACGCCTTCTACGCGGTGAGCGCAGGCGTTTGAGCCGCAGGGTTTCAGCGGTCGTGAGCAGTTTCGCCGCATCCATGACGGGGACGATGCGCTGCCCCCAGCGCAGTGCGCGGCGCACGAACTGCGGGTCGATGCGGTCTGCGAGCGATGCGATGTCGCCGACCTGTTGTTCGTCCGCCGTGTAGACTTCACACACTTCATCGACAGCCGCGCCGAGAAAGCGGTCTGCTAATCTCACGGCGAGGATGTGGCGCGGGCGCGCATCCCCGTTTAGCTCTGCGCGCAGTCGCAGGTCTACTATGGGCAGCATCACGCCTCGCACGTCCACGAGGCCGACCAGAAACTTCGGCGCACGCGGCATCCTCACAGGCTCGTCGTAAGGAAACACTTCGGCCACTTCGGCCACGTCAAAAGCGAAGTATTCTGTGTCGAGACGAAAGACGACGAAATCCTGCGGCTCGCCGCGTTCGCTCCCTTTTTCATTCATCTGAGACATGGCTTGCGATCAGGTTCTGTGGAAACCTTTTTCTATGTCGCGCGTCGCGAGGCGCAGGATGACGGGGCGACCGTGCGGGCAGGTCGTCGGGCTGGATGTCAATAACAGGCGGTCGATCAGCCAGCGCATCTTCTCAAACGCGAGCGGCGTGTTGATCTTGATGGCGGCGCGGCAGGCGAGGCTGGCGGCGATCTCGTCGCGCATCGTCGCGCGCACAGCACCGCGCCTCTCCGCGTCAACCGTATCGAGCACCTCTCGGAGAACGTTGCGCGCCTCGCCTGCGGGCAGATCGGCGGGCACAGCGCGTATGGCGACCGTGCGCCCGGAGAGTCGCATCAACCCGAAGCCATATGTTTCGAGATCGGCAGCGACCATCTCGAAGGCCGTGGCCTGCGCAGGCGTGAGATCGAAGGTCTCCGGCATCAGCAGGTGTTGCGATTCGGCGGGGCGCGACGATTCGAGCGCATGGTACTTATCAAAGAGGATGCGCTCGTGCGCGACGTGCTGATCGACGATCAATAAGCCTTCGTCATCTATCGCAATGATGAAGCTCTCTTCGAGCTGTCCGAGCGGGCGGATGTTAGTCGAAAGCGATTCGACCGCCACTTCGCGCGCGAGACGAGCGGCGGAGACGAGCGGCGGCAGGAGCGCGTTTTGAGAACGAGGGGGAGAGGTGGATTGTGCCGCGTCGCGCGACTGTGATGCGCCAGAAGCGGCGACGCCTTGCCGCAACTGCGTCGAAACTTGCGCCCCGCCCGTGTCATAGTCCGCACTCGCTTCGAGAGAGGCGACGTTGGAGGCTGGATCATTCGGTGCAGACGCGCCAGCACCGTCACGCATCTTCACGGTTGGGTCAAGCTCGTCGCGCATGGTCGCGTCCGCCTGCGGCGCTTTGAAACCAAATTCGATGTTGGCCTGTTGCGGCGGCGAAACCGGTTCCGGCGTGCTTCGTGAATCAACTCGCGCGGGCGAGAGCGTGTCAGCGCCAGGAGAGATGGCTTCATCAACACGGCTCGTATTCCAGGCTGAAGCAGGCGGGGATGTCTCTTCCCCGAACCCACGCTCGCTTGCCGCTTCGTCTGCCGTCGACTCGATCAACACATCTTCGGTGCGGTCGCTCAAGCGCACGTATCCGGCGCTGGCGAGGGCTGCGCGCACGGCTTCACGCACGGCATCGGCGACGGCTGCGGCGCGGCGAAAGCGCACCTCCGTCTTGGCCGGATGAACGTTGACATCTACCTCTTCGAGCGGCACGTCCAGAAAAAGAAGCGCCGCCGGGTAGACGCCATGCGGGAGAACGGAGCGGTAGCCTTCGGAGAGTGCGCGCCCGATCAGGCGGTCGCGCACGTAGCGGCGGTTGATGAAGAGATACTGCGCGTCGCGCGACGTGCGACGCTCGCGCGGAGCCGAGACATATCCGCGCACGCGCGCCACCATCTCGTGCCCGCCGCTCACCTCCAGGAGGTTGTCCAGAAATTCCGCGCCGAAAATCTGGTAGGCGCGCTCATGTAAATCCTTGGCCGGAGAGACGCGCAAGGTCTCGCGCCCGTTATTGGTCAGGGTGAAGGCGATTTCCGGGTGGGCGAGCGCGTAATGCGTGACGAGGTTGGTCAGGTGAAAGCTTTCGGTCGCTTCCGAGCGCAGGAATTTCCGCCTGGCCGGGACGTTGAAGAAAAGGTCGCGCACGCTGATGGTCGTGCCCCTTGGGTGGGCTGCATCTTTGACATCGCGCAGCCGCCCGCCTTCTATGACGACGCGCGTGGCCGTCGCATCCGTCTCCGTTTTCGTGACCAGCTCGACGCGTGCCACCGATCCGATAGAAGCGAGCGCCTCGCCCCTGAATCCGAGTGTGGCAATCGTGCTGAGGTCTGAAGCCGTGCTGATCTTCGATGTCGCATGACGCTCAAAGGCGAGCACGGCATCGTCGCGCGTCATGCCCTCGCCGTCATCCGCCACGCGCAAGAGGCGGCGTCCGCCCGCTTCGGAATCCACCTGGATGCGGCGCGCACCCGCGTCCACAGCGTTCTCGACCAGCTCCTTGGCGACCGATGCCGGACGCTCGACGACTTCACCGGCGGCGATCTGATTGGCTAACTGGTCTGAGAGGACGCGAATTTTGGACATAAGCTCAAGTAGACAGTAGACAGTAAACAGTAGTCAGTAGAAAAGCATTCGCTATCGAATCATCAGAGTTTCAGCGACAGCGCCCGCAAGCGAGAAGCGCCTACTGTCTACTGTCTACTTCTTCAAAGATAGACGATCTGATGATCCGTCGAGCCGAGATTGATCGCGTCGTAAATCCAGTTGATGATGTAGTGGCCGTGGCGCACGACGAGCGATGTGATGTTGATGCGCCGCTCCTGCAAAGTCTTTTCAGGGTAGAGAGCGGCGAAGGTGCGTTCGAGCTGACGGTGCGCGGCGCGGTCGCGCTGCATCTCTGCGCGATGGAAGCGTGAGCGCAAGCCCTCCACCTGGTAGTTGATCTTACGTCTGCCTGTCTCCAAGGCGTCTGCGAGCGTCGGATCAACCCCCCGCAAGTGCTCCTGTAAAGCGTCCAGCTCCTGATTGATGGTCTTCGCCGTCCGGTTGAAAGCCTGTCCCGTCTCAGCGCCCAGATGCTCTTCGACGACGCGCGCGATGACGCTGTCCTGTCCCGCAAAGAGGTCTTCGAGGCTGAGGCCGTAACGTTCGAGCGTGCGCCCTGTGCGACGCTCCACAATCGTCATGCTGGAGCGTGGCAGGATGGGCGTCGCGGGGCGGCCAAGCACGCGATAGACTTCAGCCGTTTGCGCAAAGTAAGCGATCTCGGCAGCGCCGCCCATGTAGGCTACGGTCGGAAGCAGGTAGTCCTGCACCACAGCGCGCAAAGTGACGTTCGGACTGAATCTCTCAGGCGCGTGCGCGGCCAACTCTGCCAGCTCCTCCGTCGTATACTCCTCTTCCGTCGCCCGAGCCTTGTAGCGCCCCTCGTCCGTGCGTGTGACCGCATGACGCGCGCCGTCCTCTGTGTGCATAAAGAGCGGGAAAGAGTCTGCTGAAGCGACGACCTGCGCGTGATAGCCCGCCTCTTCCAGCTCGCGGCTGCGCTTCAAGACGGCGCTCGCGATCTCCGGGGCGCGACTCGCAGCCAAAGCGTAGAGCGGCGCGGCTAACTCTTTCAATTTCGCGTCGAGCGGATCGAGCAGCACCAGGCCGTAGCGTCCCGCGAGCCAAGTCATCATGCGCGCGAACGCCTCGCCGTAATTGCGCCCCGGCTTCCACGCGTCGCGCACAAGCTCTTTCACACTGGCGGCGAACTCCGTCTCCGGCAGAACTTCCAGGAGGCGATTGACAGTCTCTTCAATGGACGCGTCGAGCACGACTTTGCCCACCGGCAGATTCTCTGTGTGCATCGAGGGCGAAACAGACACCCTCGCGAGACGGCAATCGCAGCCGATGAACTCTGCGCTTCCCACCTCCGGGAAGTCGTGATCCTCTGTCGCGATCCAGAAGACGGGCACGGCCTTAGTGCCACGCTGCGCGAAACATCCGGCGAGTTTGACGGCTGAGAGGGCTTTGTAAATCGTGTAGAGGGGACCTGTGAAGAGTCCTGCCTGCTGGCCTGAGACGACCGCCACGCAGTCCTGTTGGCGCAGAAGGGCGATGTTGTCGAGCGTCTCGGAGCCTGCGCCCCAGTTGACGTTCATCGCTTCCAGCGCATCGCAGAGAACGTTGCGATCCGTTTTGTGAGCGGCCAGAACTTCCGGCACGCGTGCGGCCAGCTCGTGATGAAAGCGCACGGCTGAAGGATAGAAACGACTAAGCGCTAAGGGGTCGCGCAGGTAATCCAGAAAAAGGCGCGACTGGTGCGGGATGCGCTCGAACGGTAGTGCCTCGACGCGCAATCCGGCCTCTTCCGGCGTGCTATAACATGCAGCTTCTGTAGTGCTCACTCTAATGCTCCCGCCAGATGGTGCTCGTCACCGCTCGCTTTTTGATCCAATAACCCTGCCTCCTCAAGGAGACGCGCAATCTCACTGCGGGCTTCATCCGTCGCCCCCTGAAGCGGCGCACGCACCGCCCCGCCAGCAAACCCAAGTATTTCGAGCGCAGCCTTGAGTCCGCCGATCCCATAGCGAACCGTAACAGCCCGCGCCACAGGCGTCAACCTCCGCTGCATCTCAAGCGCCCGCACATGATCCCCCGCTTCAACCGCGCGATAAATCGAGACGCACAGGCGCGGCGCAACACACCCGACCGCCAGAATTGCGCCCCGCGCGCCCGCACAGAGCGCCGCATGCAGCAAAGGCCCGCTTCCCGTCAGCACAGCGAAATCATCGGGCACGAGCCGCAGCGTCTCCGTCAGAGAGATCAGGTCGCCGGAGCTATCCTTGATGCCGATGATGTTCTCGTGCTCGCTCAATCGCGCGACCGTCTCCGGCGCAAGCGCGACACCCGTCAAATCCGGCATGCTATAGAGTATCAAGGGCACTCTGGAAGCATCCGCCACCCGTTGGTAATGCTCCACCAGCGCATCTTGCGTCATCGCCCCGCGATAAAAGTGTGGCGTAATCACAAGCACGCCGTCCGCACCGGCTGAAGCAAACCGCCGCACCTCATTCACAGTCGCACGCGTGCTCTGCTGCCCTGCCCCGACGATGAAATGCATCCCCTCCGGCACAGCCTCGCGCGCCGCCTCGACCACCTCAAGACACTCACGCTCCTCCAGATGCACACGTTCGCCCGTAGAGCCGAGCGCGACATAACCCATTACGCCCGCTTGATTCCATCTCTCTATATTTGAACGAATGGCCGTCGCATCCACTCTTTCATCCCTGTCGAATGGAGTGGGAAACGGAAGCAGGATGCTGCGCATAGAATTCGCTGAGAACCCCTTGAGTGTGGATGTGTATCTGCTTGTCTGCCTGTGTTGCTTCAACGCGCAGCATTATAACGAGCGTCTCTCATGATGCGCAATTACAGCCTGGACACGAACCCAAGCGCCAGCACTTTGGCTGTTGATATGAAAGGAGATGAGATTAGTATCGCTGAGTCGAGAGGCTGGCAGCAAGCTACAACTGGCAATCCATGGGTGGTCAAGTATCGGACAGCTAAGATGGCTGAATGATGAACAACGCACACTTCACTGTAAGACTTAACGCCATGCGGTATGCCCGTTGTGGGGCATGGTTAGCATGCGAAAACGGTAAGGTTATTAAGTTGTTTTTCCGAACACAAGGATAGTTTCCGCTTCGTTCTCAATAAAAACGTTCATGTCACCACCGACAGGCGCTCTTCCCTGGGCGGCCATCTGCGACATAAAAGCTGGAGTCGCATCAGCCTTTTTGACGAGTTTGAGGTCATCGTGCACTTCACTTCGACTGTCTTTAGGGTCGAATTGAGCAACGTTGACCTTCATTTGTGTGCCGTCGTCAAACTCAGCATTGCGCCCTTGTATGGTGAGTAAATTTGCCACCTTCACCCTTTGCATAGTCTCAAGGGCTCTTTCCAGTTCATCAAGAGTCGCTTTTCCATCAAAATTTCTAGAAAAGGCCATTGGTTTTCTCCTCACTTACATTGCGTTGAACGTATCGAGCAAAAGCTTTTGTAGATCGGCGTTACCTTCTGTTTCACTGAGCACACCGTTGATGAGCGCCAGATATTCCTCACCTGTTAAGGGCTGATTGTTGTCGAGCTTATCAAAAGCAGCTTTGAGTCTCGCTTTGGTCGCAGGGGTGCGAGTGTCATCCGGTGTCGCTCCACTTGCTTTGTCTCTCAGAGTTTTAATGATGGCTGCGAACTCCGTTTTTGCCGATACTGTATCGTAGAAAGTCTTGAGCTTGGCGGCGGCAACATCGCGTTTGCCACTGACCTTTAAATCAGACTCAAGTGCTGATAGTGCCGCAGCGAGATCGGTGACGACTTGAGCCTCTTCAACGGTGGGTATTCGGCTAATATCATTCAAGCCCTGAAGTCGCAGCACGCCTAATCTGGCTATTTCCGCCTCAACGCTGGTCTGTTTGTTCAATTCGCTGAAAGCTCTGATGAGAGTGCCCGCGTTGTAGTAAGCGACCATATCCCTGATCGCTTCTTTCATCGAATAATCTCTGACACTCTTATCTTTCTTCTGTAGAATCTCCCCATATACTTTGGAGCGGTTACTATCCATTTTGGTGATCAGGATGGGCGTGGTTTGCTCCTTGTAAAAATTGATCTCGGCTGACCTGCGACCGCCTCTAAAAGCGGTCAAAGCTATACCCAGGATTTGATTGGGACGCTCTCCCTTGACAATGCCTGTCGTCGCGCTCGTGCCCAGATCAATCACATCGGCTAAAAAGTCTGTCGTTGAGCGCCGGGTATTAATTTTAGTGATGAAATCGTTATAATTACTGTCAACCACCGCGATGGCATCTTCAATAGCATCATTCCTTATTCTTTGCGCCCTTCTATCAACGGCATCCACAACCTCCTGGGGCGTTCCCGGAGGCAGGGTGTCCAGAGAGAGCACGACCTGGTTGTAACTGATCTGCTGTTGGGTTAAGTATTCATTAACGTTGCTGACAAAAGTATCCTTATTTTTGAAGCTTTTTGAAGGCTGGTTCGGACAGCCGGTGGAAAAAGCAACCACACAAAGCAAAAGATAGAACTGTATCTTCTTCATCGTTTTTTCCTATGGTGTCAGTAGGCTCAGTAAACTGGAAGAAAGAAGAGAGCACGCAGAGCCGCTCAGTTACCCAAGCCATCAAGCTTTATTCGTTCAGGTTTATGCGAGTCTGGAGCCCGTATAAACTACCTCTCAAGCGAGAACTCCTGTCAGAATCCTAATCCCGTCGGACTTTGTTGCCACACATAATCCTGCCTCTACAAGATTATGAACAAAATCGCACTTTCATTACAGGATTCCACAGCAACTTTTTATTTTCTTCGCCTGCCGGGCGCGCGTCGCAACGTATAAGCCACCGCACTGCTTTTCGAGAAAGAGAGCGTCACAGTGTGGGAGCACTGCATCACAACGGTTCCTTTGAGAATGCGTTAATGGAAGGCCAACGAGCGTCTGGGCATTCGTTAGCGGATAAAATTGAGTCTCAAGAGCGTGGGCACGATAGTCCTGTAGACCAGAAATGTCAATAGAAAAATTTCCTGCTATTGACATTTTTCATCAACGCGGATTATCGTGCGAGCGTCTTCCAAAAGGGCGTTGATCTTCCGGCTGGCTGAGCCATTTTTGCTGCTTAAATATTCTCTTTCCGGTTGACGAGACTTTGTACCTTCGTCGGCCTCACAGGACCATCGTGCACAGGGATGTTTGATCTGGCACTGCTTTATTGCAAGATGCTTTTCATCGGAAAAATTATGTCGGCAAACATCCGCAATGATTGTGGAGGCTGAGGCTCTGTACCGATAGGTGGGTCGCAGCTAAAGGCAGAGCGGGCGTTGCCGGAAGCGAGAAACTTTCGCAGTCAGCTACGATCAATGCTCGCCGATTTGTCGCATCACGCGGATAGTCCCCCTGATAGGAGTCTGCTATGTCTAGTCGCCTGGAAATTCCGCTTCACCTCTTCGAAGTTCTGGAAGAAGAGTACATCAGCTTGCATGGGCCAATCCCCGCAGGCGAGGTCTTGACGATCAAGCTGCCCAACGTGGAGGCGGAAGATAAGTGGCGCGAGGTGAGGGCGGCTCGCAACTGGCTCTTCGATGAGGGGCATATCAAAGACCCCGTCGGCCTCGCCAACAGCCTGCTCTCGAGCGCGCAAGCGGATCAGCGCAGGGCGCACGCCTCCGACCATGCCAGGGAAGAGTTGAGGCGTTATCTTGTGCCGGATGATCGGAATGTTCCGGCCCCGATCGACCGCAACATGCTGAGAAAGCTGTCCGAATTCGGAAGCGGTGATAGGAATCATCGCCGCAGTGTGCCGCGAGAGCTGGTCAAACCGCTTGAGGATGCGCTGAATGGATTACTGCTCGACAAGAGCCTTTACGACTCCGACCGCTTTTCCGACAACTGGCTGAGCGATTCGAGCCAGGGGCTTGTTGAGATTCGTGATTCGTTTACGGATTCTGAGGACGAGCTATGCCATTTCAACCGGCTGCTGTTGGAAGATGCCTTTCCAGAGGCGCTTGAGAAAATCTCTAACATCCGGCTGGCCGCTATGTATCAACGCTTCCACAACGTCGAGCAGAAGGCACTCTGTCATTCGGGGGGCGGCATACGCAGTGGAACTTTTGCGCTCGGAGTGCTTCAGGGCTTGGCGCGTCACGACCTGCTCAAACAGTTCGATTATCTCTCGACCGTTTCGGGCGGGGGCTACATAGGCGGCTGGCTCACCGCCTGGATTCATCGCCACCACGACGGGCTGGAGGGCGTCACGGAGGACATGGCTAACAGCGCCCCCAAGACCAAGGTCGATCCAGACCCGCATCCGATCCGGTACTTACGCACCTACAGCAACTTCATCACCCCGAAGGCCGGACTGTTGAGCGCAGACACTTGGACTTTTGCGGGCATCTATTTGAGAAACCTCTTTCTCAACTGGCTCGTCATCATTCCGCTTCTCATCAGCTTGCTACTGATTCCACGTCTTGTCCTGACGATTACGCAGATGCAGCCGGAGCCCGCGCTCGGACAGGATCAACCGGAGCCACTAATCAGAAATCTCTTTGGGTTGATAGACTTCCATAGCCGCTACATCTTCCTCATCATCGGCTTCGCGCTCGGCGTCTGGGCGCTGACCTATGTCATCTTCAACCGTCCGAGCCTGCGAGAGAAGTTGGAGACGCGCAGTCGCTTCTGGCGCGCGCGCACGAACCAGGGGAGTTTTCTGCGCTGGTGCCTGCTGCCGCTCACCGTCGCCTCCTTCTGCCTGACCACCTACTGGGCCTGGTCGCGTGAACTTGATAAAACGCAGACGCCCATCCTGAATTTTCTGATCTTTGGCACCTCATTCACCTTCCTCGCGTGGCTCATCGCTTCCTTTGTGATACGACGCAGGTGGAAGGAGATCAACCTCATAGAACTCTTTGCGCTGCTGGTCGCAGGCGTCATCAGCGGTCTTTTTTTCTGGGCGCTTGAGCAGCCGGATTTCACCTCTCCAGTCATCGGATACGACAAGCCTTTCGTCTGGACGACGACCGAGTGGGCGGCCTGGAAGACGGAGTGGTACGTCTGCTTCGCGGTGCCTATCTTCCTGCTCATATTTCTGTTGGCGGTCACCTTCTTCATCGGCTTATCGAGCGTCAGCACGCGAATTGTGGACGAGGATCGAGAATGGTGGGCACGCTTTAGCGCGTGGGGCTTGATCGTCGTCGGGGCCTGGAGCGTCTTCAACTGGCTGGTCATCTTCGGCCCCTTCGCGCTGCTGGAATTCCCAACTATCTTCGCCTCTGCGGGCGGCCTGACAGGACTGCTGGCCCTCCTCATCGGGCGCAGCTCGCAGACGCCTGCCAACAAGAAAGAGGAGGCCAAAGGCGGCATCCTCGCGAGCCTGATGGGCAGCCTCCTGCCTCTGCTGGCCTTCATCTTCCTGGCGCTCTTTATCGCTGCCGTCTCGCTCGCCACGACTGGACTGATCAAGGGGCTCGCCGGTCTGGCGCAGTGGCTCAACGAGGACAAGCATGTCAGCAGTGATAAGATCGAGTGGCTCACCAATGCGAGAACTTTCACAGACTATATCGGCTACCTCAACCCGCAGCCCGTGATACCCGTCAGCGCCGTCGAATACCTTCAGATCGTTCACATGAACGTGCTGCACCATACCTCCACGTGGCTCGTGCTGGGTCTGGGGCTCATCATGCTCGGCGTCGGCATGCTGCTCGCGAGGCTGATCAACCTCAACCTCTTCTCGCTGCATGGCGGCTACCGCAACCGTTTGATTCGAGCATTCCTGGGAGCCTCGCGCCCCGACGGAGAGCGGAAACCGAATCCGTTCACGGGGTTTGATCCGGCAGACAATGTTCACATGCACGAGCTGCGTCATGCGCTGCTCGGCGAGGGCGACTTCGTCAAGCCGGAGATTCTGGCGACAGCCCTTCGTGCCGCCCTGGATGGAGCGCAGGCTGACGCTCTGTCCGTCTATCTGGTGCAGAATAATCTTCTGGAGAACTCTAAAACGGAGTTGGAGAGCTACAGACCAGGCGACCCCATTTCGCCAGGGCTTATTGCTGCGCTGCGCACGGACTTAAACGCCGTGCTTGAGGAGGAGAACCTCTATTCAAAAGATTTCCCGCAAGCTGTTGCGCCCACAGAAGGGCTGCTCAAAATACAGCAAGAGCTTAAGACTCCGCAGGAGATCAGCACACTGGGCGAAGATTCCTTGCGCAGCGACTATCACATCCTCCTCAATCGCCTCGCGATAGAGCATCACTACCCGCAGGCGATCAAGCCCTACCCGCCGCCGCCATACAAACTGCTGCACATCGTCAACACGACTCTCAACCTTGTCGGCGGCGACAACCTCGCCTGGCAACAGCGCAAGGCCGAACCCTTCAGCGTCTCCCCCTTGCACTCAGGCTGCTTTCGTCTCGGCTATAGACGATCTAGAGATTATGGAGGCCGGGAGACGGGCGGCATCTCCATCGGTACGGCGGCGGCCATTTCCGGTGCGGCGGCCAGTTCCAACATGGGCTACTACACCACTTCGCCGCTGATGTCCCTGCTGCTCACACTCTTCAACGTGCGATTGGGCTGGTGGCTCGGCAATCCAGGCCCCGCCGGAGATCAAACCTACTTTCTGCGGGCTCCGAAATACTCCATCGCGCCCGTACTTTACGAAGCCTTCGGTTTAACCAACGATAAGAATAAGTATGTGTACCTGACCGACGGCGGGCATTTCGAGAACCTGGCGATCTACGAGATGGTCTTGAGGCGCTGTCATATCATCGTCGTCACAGACGGAGCGCAGGACGAGGAATATCGCTTCAGTGATCTGGGCAACGCCGTCCGCAAGATACGCATTGATCTCGGCGTGCCCATCGAATTCACCAGCGTCCCCATCTACGCGAAGTCACCGCCCCTTGAAGATAAGAAGAAGGGCATGTACTGGGCGATTGGCAAGATTCGCTACAAGTGTATCGACGGCCCTGATGCCAAGGACGGCGTGTTGCTCTACATCAAACCGGCAGTCTACAAGACCGAGCCGCGCGATATTCTCGAGTACAAGGAGAATTTTCCGGCCTTCCCGCATCAAACCACCGCCGACCAGTTTTTCGACGAGCCGCAGTTTGAGAGCTATCGCATCCTGGGCTCGTACATCATGGATCAGCTTTGCGGTGAGGGAACGAACCCGCTTGATCTCTACCAGGTGATCGACATGGCTTTCCGCCAGTTGACGGAAGAGTCAGCAGATTTGAAAGCGGCAGACCCTCAACTGAAAGGGTGGCTCAAGGATTGGCTTCCGAAGCAGACACAGCGGTTCATGCCCGTTAACCTCTCCGATTAGGAGAGCGATTGCGAGCTATGACCCGAGTGTCGCCGTGCCTTCACGGCCAATGGATAGCAGGGGCGGCTTTAATCCTGGCCTTATTGCTGCCCTTGTCGCTCTGCTTTTCACCGTGCTTTTGATCCGGCATATCACCAAACGAGGATAGCCCGGCCACCCGAGCTTGACACGCCATCGACGCCCGCTTGACCTGACGCCTTATTTCTCGACATGATGCACGGAAGTAAAGTTTTCGAGGAGTAAACCTATGCGCCAATACCGTTTTCTGCAACTGGATGTCTTCACGGATCGAGCTTTCAGCGGCAACCCGCTGGCTGTGTTTCCAGAAGCTGATGGATTGACTGATGAAGAGATGCAGCAGATCGCGCGCGAGATGAATCTGTCCGAGACGGTCTTCGTTCTCCCTTCCCTTGATGAAAAGAGCCTGCGCCGCCTGCGCATCTTCACGCCTTGGCGCGAGCTGCCCTTTGCCGGTCATCCAATCGTCGGCACATGGAACGCGCTCGCGCGTGAAGGCGTCGTCCCCGTGCCGGGAGGCGGCGACGGGTGGACGCGCATCGAGCATGAAGTCGGCATAGGTCGCCTGCCCGTCGATGTGGAGTTCAAGGAGGGTGAGCCCGTCAGCGTCGTGATGACGCAGGGAAAATTTGAGACGCTGGCCGGGGTGGAAGACGCTCATGAGCGCGCAGAGGTTGAGCGGGGGCTGGGTCTCGCACCGGAAGATTTCGACGATGGCCTGCCGATTCAAACCATCTCGACCGGTATCCCCACGCTCGCCGTCCCTCTACGCTCACTGGACGCGCTCGGACGCTGCCGTGTCAATGCAATGATCCTCAGCGAAGCGTATACACACGCGGGCGCGCTCAGTTGCTACGCCTTCACGCGCGAGACGATAGAGGGAGGCACGTCTCAAGCGCATGCGCGACTCTTTGCGCACGACTCAGGTATCCCGGAAGACCCGGCGACGGGCAGCGCAGCAGGGTCTCTCGCAGGCTACCTGGTACACCACGGCGTGCTCAACGCAGACGAAACGGACGGCCTTTTCCGTTTCCGTATAGAGCAGGGCGACTTCATACACAGGCCGAGCCGCATCAACGCCGAAGTCAAAGGAGCGTCTGGAGTGGTCGAACAGGTGCGCATCGGCGGCCCCTCCGTCGTCGTCGCGCGCGGCGAACTGATCTTCTAAAGTGTCCTAATATGCATTATGCTCTGTGCCCCCTCTGCGCCCTCTGCGCCTGCGGTGGTGAATCTACTTTAAACAACCCTCACCACAGAAGCACAGAGAACACGGAGGGGGCACAGAAGATGAGCTGAAACTCGGGTCACTACTGAGTACTGAGTCCGTTTGACTCGCCTTGACTTCAGACTCTAGACTCCAGACTCCAGACTTTTATATGAGCGACACGCAACTCGACTTGCTGATTATCGGCGCAGGCCCGGCTGGACTCTCAGCCGCAGACGCAGCCGCACGCGCGCGGTTACGCTATCTGGTCGTCGAGAAGGGACTGATCGCCGACACCATCTATCGTTACCCTATCGGCCTCACGGTCTTCTCCACCCCCGAAGAGCTGGAGATGCGCGAGGGGGCGCTCCGTCCCTGCCGCGAAAAGCCTACGCGCGAAGAGCTCCTTTCGCATTACGTCCAGTTCGCGCTCGAACAAAATTTGCGTATCAACACGGAGGAGGAGGTGACAGGGATTGAGCGCGCGAGCGCGGGCGGCTTCCTCATACAGACTTCGCGCGCTTCCTACAGCGCGGCGCGCGTGCTCATGGCCTTCGGCGCGATGGCTAGACCGCGCCGCTTAAACGTGGCGGGCGAAGACCTGCCGAAAGTCCATCACAGGTTCACGGAGCCCTATCCTTACGTGCGCAAAGACGCGCTCGTCATCGGTGGCGGCAACAGCGCAGCCGAGGCTGCGCTCTTTCTCTCGGAAGGCGGGGCACGCACGACGCTCAGCATCTGGCGTGCAGACTGGGAGAACCGCGACCCCAAGCGAGGCGCGATCAAACACTGGGTGCGCGAGCCGCTCGAACGCATGATCGAGCGGGGTCGCCTTCGGCTCATCTTCTTCAAAGAGATCGAAGAGATAGGCGGACGCGACGTGAAGATCAGAACAGATGAAGACCAGACGTTGCAGCTTCCCAACGATGCTGTCTTCGTGCTTATCGGCAGCGACCCGGACCTCACGCTGCTCCGCCGGTTGGGGGTCGAAACCGCTCGCTCAGGTCTGACGGACGTGCCCGTCTATAATCCTGAGACCTTTGAGACGAGCGTGCCGGGCATCTACGTCGCAGGACACTTCACGCACGCACGTCACATCAAAGAGGCCATCAGCGTGCCGCGCCGCATCATCCCGCTGATCGCGCAGAGTCTGCGCGCTGCCGTATCATGAGGAAATAAAAGAAGATGCATAGCATTCTCAACTCCTTGCTCATCTTTATTATGATGCTGACGCTCACTCCCTTATCCGGCGCTCATGCTCTACGCGCGCAAGACATCTCTGGCGGTGCGAGCCAGGACATCTTGGGCGGCGCAGGCAGCGAGGATGATCGTCCGACCAACCCGCCCGTGCGCTCACGCTCACAGACACCTAAAGCCAAACAACCTCGCGCTGAGCCTCAACCCAAAGCCGATGTGAGCGAGCAAGTTGAAGACGCGCTTGATGAGGGTAACGTCGCACGCGATGCGAAAAATTATGAAGCGGCAGAGCAAGCCTATCAACGAGCGGCCAAACTCAATCCGAAAGAGGCGCGCGCCCAGGAGGGGCTGGGCAACCTGCACTTCGACCAGAGGCAATACGTGGAAGCAGTCTTGGCTTATAAAAAGGCGCTGGCTCTGAAATCCGATGATGCCAGGGTGTATCTGAAGCTGGGCAAAGCCTATAACCGTTCGGGGCAGTTCGATCAGGCCATAGAGTCTTACGAGCAGTCGATTCGTCTCAAACCCGACCTCGCCGAAACTTATTACTGCATGGGCATCACCTACAACCTTTCGAACCAGACCATGAAAGCGATAGACGCTTACAACCTGGCGATCCGCTACCGGCGCGACTATGTCGAAGCCTATACGAATCTGGGCGTCAGCTATCGACGCATGGGAAAATTTCAGGAGTCAATCGAGACTCTCAAGCAGGCGATCACACACCGCCCTGATTTCGCAGCGGCACACTTTCAGCTCGCCCTCTCAGACATGGCCGTCGGCAACCGCGATGCAACCCTTGAGCAGTACCGTATACTTCAGACCCTTGATCCGCAGAGGGCGGAGAGACTCAATCACATCATCAGCCGGAGAGGCCGGCGGGCGCGGCCATAACCAGAGCACGAATCTCAGTTTCAGGAAACGCAAGCCAGGTCATATCACATGAGAGATCGGGCCGAAGCGGCAGCCCGATCTGCGAAAATTGAATGGATTTCCGCCTCCCCGCCCTTGTGGCCTTAACAAACGCCCTCGAATTTGTTATTCTACCTTCCTCCTCGACCTGAATGGCGGCGAGTTACTCCCAAGAGTCTCACCCAGCCCAGACGACAGACAGACGCATCACGTTGAAACGACTGAGGGCTTTTTGTCAGCTTCGTTCGTGTCACAACCGGATGCACTAGCGTGGTCGTATGCCTGGCGGCATGGCGATCTTAAACAGGGCAGTTATGCGCGGCGCAAGTGTTCGTCGCAGAACAAGAACGATAAGGCAATCCTCAATCGGCCAAAATAGCAAGGTGTCCTTCGCTTAATGAGACGGTGTCTTCACCTTGGGAAACTACCGGGCGATCATGTTGCCTTACCTCAACCAGAAACTAACGGAGGAAGAGAAAATAATGCGTAAGAGATGGCTCGTAGGATTTTTAGTGGTTGCACTGGCAGCCGCCTCAATGTTCCCCTTGATAGAATCGGACGCGGCGCGTGCGCCACAGCCGCAGGATGCTCCGACCAGCCAGGTCAGGGGCAAGCGTGCGACGCTTCCTAACTATGACATACGCCTCGCAGGTCGAGGCGAGTTCAGGGAGGTTGACTTAAGCTCAGCTTCACAGAAGCAGAGCGCCGCGCCGCAAATGGACGGCGCGGCTCTTCAGGCGCGTGCCTCTGCGGTCGATAATTTCCGCGCCGGCCTTACCCCTGAAACCGCGCGCAACCTGCGCGCAGAGGTCAACGAAGCGAGCGCGATGAAAAACTTCTTCATCGATGGAGCACCGCTCTCCGCGCCACAGTCGGATGCCCCAGACCAGATAGCGCGCAATTTCCTGAGGGCGCAGGCACGGCTCTTCGCGCTCTCGGATGCGGCCATCACCAACCTCAAGCTCAATAAAGAGGATAACGACAGAGGGACAACCTTCCTCGATTACTCTCAAAGAATCGGTGGCTACAAAGTATTTGAGGGTAACGTGCAGGTGGTGGTGAGTAGAAACGGCGAAGTCCTTTCGGTGCGCGAAGGCTTTCTCGTCACCAATCAGAAGGTCAATCTCAAACCCACTCTGACTGAAGCGCAGGGCATCGCACGCGCTTTCGAGCATGCGGGCAGGACAGTCGGCCAGTCCTTCGTCAGGACTCAGGCACGCGCCAACAGAAGCGAGTTCTCTTCCTTCGCCAACCCTCTGAGGGCTGGCTACGAGGATGTGCTCTCGGAGTTGAACGTCCTGCGCGTAGGCGGCGCGACGCATCTGGCATGGCACGTCTACGCTGAGGTCGGCCCGGACGAGTGGTACGAAATGCTCGTCGATGCACGGACAGGAGAACTGCTCCTGCGTTCTAACCTCTACGTCTTCGAGGCACAGGGCACGGTCTACACGGAAGACCCGGACGCAGGCCCGCGCACCCTCGTCTCCTTCGTCGGCGACACGACCATCAACACGACTGCGGGCTGGATGGGCACCTCGACCGTGACCACGGGCAACAACGTCGAAGCATACCTCGACACGAATGCAGACAACGCGCCGGACGCCAACAACGGCACCAACCTTTCAAACGGCCATGCCTACGCGCCGGATCAGAATTTTACTTTCCCCTTCTCGACCACCGTTGACCCGCGCACGCAGCAGGCGGCGGTCGTGACGAATCTCTTCTACTTCAACAACATCATGCACGACTTCTCGTACCGCCTCGGCTTTACGGAGACGGCGCGCAACTTCCAGACCAATAACTACGGGCGCGGCGGCCTCGGGGCCGACTCCGTGCGGGCCGAGGCACAGGACGGGTCTGGGACGAACAACGCGAACTTCGCCACGCCGCCCGACGGCCAGCGTCCGCGCATGCAGCAGTACCTTTTCACAGCGCCCACGCCGGATCGCGACAGCTCTCTCGATAGCGATGTCGTCTTTCACGAGTACGGGCACGGCATCTCGAATCGTCTGATCGGCAACGGCAGCACAGCCCTTCAGGGCACGCAGTCGGGCGCGATGGGCGAAGGCTGGTCTGACTACTGGGCTTGTACCATCAACAACGACGGCGTGATGGGCGAGTACGTCACCCTGAATAATACCAGAGGCATACGCCGCGCGGCCTACACGGTTCCCGCCGCCACCGTTCACGATTCTTACGCGGATGTGTGCGCGGGTGGTTGTGAAGTCCACAACGACGGCGAGGTCTGGGCTTCGGCTCTCTGGGATTTACGCACACAGCTCGGCGCGGCGATCACAGACAACATCGTGCTCAACGGCATGAAGTTCACGCCGACCCGCCCGTCGTTCCTTAACGCACGCGACGGCATCCTGCAAGCCGATCAGAACCTTTACGGGGGTGCGAACCGTTGCACCATCTGGACGGTCTTCGCGCGTCACGGGATGGGCGTCTCGGCTGTCGGCAACGACGGCACGACGCACACCGCCGCGACCGACGTTCCGACGGATTGCGGCGGCACTTGCACCTTCTCGATCAACCCGACCAGCGCCAGCTTCGCGGCTGCGGGCGGGACGGGCAGCGTCAGCGTGACTGCCGGAGCAGGTTGCAGTTGGACTGCCGTGAGCAACGCCTCGTTCATCACGATTACGGGTGGCAGCAGCGGCTCGGGCAACGGGACTGTCTCTTACTCCGTCGCCAGCAATACCAGCACAGCTTCGCGCTCGGGCACGATGACCATCGCGGGACTGACCTTCACTGTGACCCAGGCAGGGACCACAGGCGGCGGCACGGAGTTGATTGTCAATCCTGGGTTCGAGAGCGGCACGACGCCGTGGGTAGTCAGCGGTCAGGTGACACGCAGCACCGGAGCATACCCACACAGCGGCGTGGCATACATGATCGTCAACGGGGTTGACAGCACCAGCGGCACGCTGTACCAACAGGTGACGATCCCGAGCGGCGGCGCTAGCCTCAATTTCTGGCTGAATATCACCACCAGCGAGGCGGCGGGCGACCCCGTATATGACAGGCTCTTCATCGAAGTGCGGAACACGGCGGGGACGCTGCTGGGAACGCTGGCGACGTTCAGCAACCAGAACAGCGGCACGGCGGGAGCGTACGTGCTGAGGGGGCCATACAACCTCAGCAGTTGGGCCGGACAGACGGTACGAATTCAGTTCCGTGGCACCAACGATATTACACTGCCTACGTCATTCCGCGTGGATGATGTATCGGTCAAATAAACTCAATCACAAACCAAAGAACCTGGCCTTCTTTCCATTAGAGCGGTTTTCGTATGAATTAACCATGTAAGAGATGAGAGTAGGGGCAGGGCTTGTCCCTGCCCGCCGGTCGAACAAAAGCGGGCAGGGACAAGCCCTGCCCCTACAATGTTGCTGATGCTGGTAAATTCATCTGCAAA
>DASVVT010000001.1:0-29082 GCA_036386415.1 Pyrinomonadaceae bacterium | reverse complement strand
GCTCAACCGGGTCTGGCAACTCAAGGAAGATGCACGAAGGTATCTCGAACCCGTCGCCATAGCGTCCGCGAAAGCAGACCAGTAACGTTTCCAATCCTGTCGGGTCAACGAAATTGACCGGATCATTCTCGACAAAGTTGTATCGATTAAACGATTGCGGATCGCCGACGCTCATGCTGCCCAGGTACGGATCAGGACTTGTCCACCGGCCTGACGAGCTTTCGTACGTGCGCCACCACGTGTGATCCAATCCGCTTCCGGCCTCGCGCTCCATCAAGGCGTAGCGCTGTCTCACTCCATCCGCTGCTCCATAATTCTGGAGAGTGGTGCGCAGTCCTGTCCCAGCTTGCAACTCTTCACCGAATGGTAAGTAGTCATGGCGCGCTGTGACAGCACCGCTTTCATTGACTACCAGACGCACTGATCCCTGGTGGTCGGTGAGCACATAACTGACCCCCGCCGCCTCGACGGTCGCCACCACATGGCCGTTGCGATACACGTAGTCGCGCTGCCATGCCCCTTCGCTGTATTCGGCGATCAATTTGCCATAGGCATCGTAGGCGAACTGGCGGGTCTCGCCCCCGGCGGTCGCCTCCACTCGCTGCCCCAGGCCGTCATAAACAGCCGTTGCCGGGTCGCTTCCATCAACGTCCGCACTCCAACGCTGCCGCCCGTTGACATCGTAATCGTATTGTCGGCCTCGAAACTTGTTATCGACCGTGATATTCCCTGCGGCATCGTACGTCACGCCGGAGACGAATCGGTTCGTCGAGGCGCTGATATCCGTCGCGCGCACACGCACGTACGATAAGCCGGAGTTCTGCCCCCCATCCTGTGAGCGATTCCCGTAACGATCATGCGCGTAGTCTATGCGGTAGGTGGCAGCGGTCGTGGTCGTGCCCGGATATTCGCTGGCGAGCGCGAGGTTTCCCAGCTCGTCATAAGAATAGCGTTGCTGCCATTGCTTGACTCGATCAATAAAGCCTTCGACGCGTCCGACCTGTCCCGTGTTCTTCGTCGCATCGACCGTGCCCGTCGCGTCGTCAACCTCTCCATACACGTAGTCGAAGCGCTGGCGCTCGACTCCGCCGACACTGAACTTGATCTGCGTGGGCTGCAAACGCGTGTTATAGCTCATGGAGCAGACCAATGGCGCGACCGCATTCTCGCCCCAGGTCTCTGAGAGTATTCCCCCATGCGGTGCGTATGCGAAGCTGCTCACATAGGCGCGCGTCGCGTCCGCGACGCGCGCCAGCCTGGCCGCATCATCATACGAGTAGCTGACAGCGCGCGAGTTCGGGTATGTCTCTTTGGTCAGTTGTCCGGCGAGGTTATACGTATACTTCGTCGTGTAGGCTGTGCCATTGACAGTTTGCGTGTGCTGGGCCACCTGCCCCATGCGGTTGTAGTTATATTGCTCGGAGGTCTGAACCGTAGCCCCCACTTTGGTTTGAACCTGAGTCAAGCGGCCCTGGTTGAAGAAACTGCCGACCGCCTGATCGTATGTATAGATGACGGACGGCGTCTGCGAACCCTCGCCCGAATAGGTGATCTTCGTGACGCGATTGAGGCCGTCATAGTCATAATGCGCACGTACCTGTCGGGCATCATAGCTGTCCGTCATCGAGCCATCGTCGTTGTAGACGATCTTGCGCGACCAGTAGTTATTACCGGTCAGAGCATCCGGATCGTAGTGAGGGGCAGCCTGCTCAACCTGTCGCTCGCGCGTCAGGCGTGACAGCGAATCATATTTAAAATAACGACGCTGCGCCCCTTGCGTGATCTTGATGGGGTTGTCAAGCACGTCGTAGAGATAGTAGGTCGGCTGCGTCGGCGCATCTATGGTTCCCAGATTGCCTGCGGCGTCCGGCTCATCCGCTCGTTCTACTCTTCCGAGCGCATCCGTGATCTGACGCCGCTGCTTGCCCGCTTGATCGGTGACCACCACGGCATCGCCCGCGTAGCTCATCTGGATCGTGTTGTTATCGGTCTGAGTCGCCTGCGTCACCCGACCGAGATCATCGAAGGTGCGCTTGTTCCACTTGCCCGTGGGGTTCACCGCATCGGTCGTCCCATTTAACGTGTAGTACGGATTGCTCGCCCGGAACGCCCGCCCCATCTGATCGTATTCGATGTCGGTCGTCACATAGCCATCCGGAGTAGCGGGGCCGAAGGTGCGCGCCACCGCACCGCGCCCGTCCAGATACTCATAACTTGAGATGACGCGCTCGACCGTCCCGGTCAAATCCAGCCGGATCGTGGTCTTAATATAACTGTGCATGCGCGGCGCGCCGGGATCCGGGTAGAGCTTGTCGTCATACTCGTGCTGTGTGTAGCCTCCATCGGGGCTGATAGTCTTGAAGTGGCGCAGCGTCTCAGGATAGTAGTGGATGTTTGTCACCTGGTTGTTCTCATCCGTGGCTGTGCGCACTACTCCAGTATTGAAATCATAAGTTGCTTTCGTCACGAGTTGCCCTGTATCCCCGCGACTCTCCTCAGTCTGATAGGCATACTTATAAGTCGGGGTGTAGATATAGGTCTTCTGCTGGCAGCAGGCGGCTGTCTGCGCGACGAGGTTACCAGCAATGTCATAATCGAAAGTATCGGTTGCAGCGCCCGTGCCCGCTGCGGCATCGGAGTAGGTGGTGATGCTGGTCACGTTGCCACGTTTGTCGGTCGCCGGGTCGTACGGATTAAAAGGGTGACAGTCGGGATCGCAGATCGTCTGGGTCGGCGAGTACGGATCAAAAGCATCGTCATGCATAATAAGATCATCGCGCCGGAGAAGATTTGAACCCACCGTGTCGTAGCCATATTCCACTCTTGAGGCCGGCGTGGCTGTCCCCCCCTTGAAGACCTTAATACTCTTTGCCAGTCTCACCAGACGCCTTGAGGTCCAGGCCGTGCCGGTCTCGTAGGTCGTCTCCTTGCGACGCAGTTCGCTGCCAACCGTTCCGACTGCGCTCCAGTCGCGCTCGCTCACCACTGAGACGTTGTTATAGCTGGTATAGCTGTACTGGGTCGTACGCGATTGTCCAGCCTCGTTGATCGTCTCAACCTTCTGCACGCGCGGGTTGCGCCCACTCGCGTCATTCTCCCACGTCAGTATCGTGCGGGTCAGTATGTTTGTCCCGTCTCTGATGACCCATTCGCTCACGAGCCCGTCGTTCCATTCTCCTTCGGCGACAATCGCGTGCGTCTCGCTGACGCTCCCGTCCGGCGCGGTAACAGTCACCAGTCCCTGCGCTTCATTGACGGCAAACGTATAAAACGGTTTTGAGGCCGTCGTGCGTCCGGCCCAGTCGTCCGTGCGCCTGGTGTACTTGGGCACGTCCGACAGGTTGCCCGCAACGGTCGGGTAGTTGTAGAGGGTCGAGGCTGCCTCCTGTCCCTCGCCTGTGACCGTCCCCGTGGTCGTCAGAGCCGTGGAGTCAACGGTCATGCCACGCTGTTGCGCGATGTTATAGATCATCCCGTAGGCGGAATAATCGTAGCGATAGCCGTTCTGCGTGCCCGGAAAGTAGATGTAGCGGATGACGCTCGTCGTGTCCGGGGCGGTCACATTAATAGCTGCCGCGAAGCTCTTGCTCAGGGTAAGGTCTTGATAGTAGAAGCGTGCCACCTGTCGATCCGCGCCGCCCGCATAATGGGGCGCGGTGATCGTCGCAAGTTTTCCGCTCGCGTCGTAGTTGAAACGCACGTAGCGCGCGAGCGTGTCTTTAATCGTCGCGAGCTGTGGCCCGATGCCGTTGCGATAGGTGATCAGAATGTAGTTGCCGTTGCTGTCCGTCACCTTGATGGGGTAGCTGCGCTTGCCGGTTGTCCCCCCTGCCCCATACTCGACCCGCGTGCCGTTCGTGTACGTCGCGATGTGAGTGGCGCTGTCGTAGAGGACAAATGTTCCGTCCGTCGATTGATACGTATTGTCCTGAGGGTTGGAAGGATTGAGCCTCGTCATCTCGTGGCGCGTCCCGTCCGCTTCGGTGAGTGTGAAGCCGGCTGCGCCTTGCGACTCGATCTGCCCGTAGCCCAGTTTCCAGCCCCCGGCAGGCCATCCGTTATCCACATCGAAGCTGAGGTGTGTCGTTTGAATCTCGACGCCGTTCTGACCGGTTGTCGTGCTGGTCGATTTGTTCCAGAGGCGGCTGTTATAAACGAGCCCCAGCGAGACATCTATCCCGCGCCCCGGTAGACTCACGAGCGGCACATCGAAGCTGAAATTGGCGCTGCCTGCCTTCTCGCGGCCCCGAACAGCCGCCGGTGAAGCAGCGGCGCTCAGTTCCGTGCGTCCCGGAGGCGAGCCGACGGCGTTGGTCGGACTATAGAGCGAGCTAGTCTCACTGTCGGGCAAAGGGTCTACGTCTGTAGGTTGAAGAGGAGCGGGAGCAGCCCCTATGACGCTTGCGCCGTGCTTGAGTAGGCGCGGGCGGCGGCGCGAGCTTGTCACGCCGCCGCCCGCGTGAGATGAAAGGCGCGCTGCGGCGCGCTTCGTGCGCAGAGCATTCGTGCCGAGAGTCTCCACACCGTTTGCTGCGACGACGTTGACCCTCACACTCGCCTGCTTCTGCCCGGCTGAAGCGGTCAGATACGCTGTGCCCTCCTGCCACGCATGCGCTTCTCCATCCCTGGTGACGGAAACGACACGGGCGTTGTCCGACTCCCATTTGGCGATCAGCCCCTGCACGACCGAGCCATCCGCATCGAGTGGCAGCGCCTCCATGACCAGCGCCTGTCCGCTTTTGAGCGTCACCTCACCCTGCGGGTTTAGTTCCAGCCTCGCCACGAGCGCTTCCAATTCCTGCTCCGTAGGCGGGTCTGTGGGCGGTTGCTCCCCCTCCTGCGGCGGCGGCCCTTCCTGCGGCCCCGTGCCTTCGCGTGCGCTCTTCAATAGATTCCAGAAACCTGCCATTGCCGGATTAATGAACTGCAACAACTCAGATGAGGGGGCACTGATCGTGCTCGCAAGCGTTTGTGCCGGTGCGGGCGATACTGTCATTGCCATCATCGCGCAGACCAACGTGAGAGCCGTTAGTCTGCGGATAAATAGATAAAAAGGCGAACGCTCGGCGAATTTCAATTTCCTGGGGATGAAGCGTGAAGCACAGCGGGGGAGTTGCGTCATGAGGGGCGCTCCTTGAGGTTAAGCCGCCATAATGCGCTTTGGGACGTATACTTGATGAGCTATACATCATCTGCGTTAGACCCTTTGGCGGCAGTTTGGGCAACAGTAATCTCAGGTAGCGCCGGGGTGATCCTACCTGGATTAGTCCTTAATGCTTGCGGGAAGAGCGATACATCAAAACGGTTTCAGACATGTGAGCCGAGCTTTCCATCCGGGCGAGTCGAGCGAGGGACTTAAGGCGACCGTCAAGAGCGTGGGAGCGCTGCATCACAACATCGTTCCTTTGATAAGTTTTCAAGATCAGGCGGCTGAAGAGTAAAATGGTGTGATCAGCCAGCCGTGATCAGTATGAATTCGTGAACCCTAGACTTAAACGCCATAAATGTCAAGAAAAATTTTCACTGTCATACTTATTACTATTCCGTGCGCCGAGGCCGCACCCCAGCCGCCAAGTCCCCTTCTATCTGGTGCAATCGCTTGATATGCGGAGGGCGTGCGTCGTGCGATGCAAAGGTTCCTGCCCCGTCTCTCTAACCGCCTGAAGGTCGGCGACGGTGATATAATCCGCGCGGGACAAAAGGGAGCATGAATCAAAGGGAGAGGGGGTCGCCCGTCAAAACCTTCTCACATCTTATCCCTTGCGCTGGCGCTTCCCTTTTTCTCTTATCGGCGTGTATCTCTGCTGCATGTGCGATCTATTAATTTGCGATTAGATGACTGAGTAAACGAACAACCTATGCCAGCACCAGCCGTCAGCGCGAGAGAGTTTGTGGGTCGTGCCAGCTCTCAGGTGAATCTACTCCAGCGCGCTCTCAAAGAACTGGACGAACGTAAGCAGAAGCACGAGGCACAGCTTGAGACTTTGAGGCTAGCGCGCGATAAGGCTCTAGATGAGTTGGTAGGTCTCAGCTTGCCTGCCCTCACTCGTGAAGCGTTCGCTTCCGTGCCTGCCCTGACCGGCTACAGGCAGTTTGAGACGAATGATCCGTTTGAGCGCATGGAGCGCAGGCGCGAAGAGCTTGAGGCTCGTGTGCGCGCCATCGAAGCCGACGAGAGGTACTTGCGCCGCGAGGAGCTTCTCGACCCGACGGCTGGCGAATTAACGCTCAAGCATCAAGAGATGTTGAAGGAGTTCAAGCTGCTGGAAGAGGTGGTGTTGCAGTATGAGAATGAGCCTCTCTTCCTCGGCCTCATCGAGCGTGGCTACGACACAGATGAGTATGATACGCCCTGGTGGGACATGCAGTATTACGAAGACTGGAAATACGGCGACCAGATCACGGAGAAGTTCGAGCAGCAGTCTTTCCGCGACGTGGCCTATAATTACCGGCAGGTCAAAACAGGATGCGATGAGTTTCAACGCGATCTTCTCGCCCTTCAAAAACAGATTGCGGAGATAGAAGGGCTCGCAGCGGAGCGCGCTCAGGCACTCTCGAATCTTGAGACTCTGGAAACGGACACGCTCAATGCCTGTCGCCAGCAGTTGCGCGAGCACCTTGAATACATAGACCGCGACGATCTGGCCGCGTGGTCTGCGGCTGACCCGAACCGTACGGGTCTGCTCAAACGTATTCACGGCATCGAGAAGAAGATGGAATATCTGGACGAGATGTCGCGGCGTTACCTGGACCCAGAGCGCGATCAATTGATGGGCGCGCTCGACAAGCTCAGCAGGAAGATCGAGAAGTACAGGCGGCCTAAGAACGCTTACGCGCAGATTCCGGTCGAAGAGGCCAACCGCATGCTCAGAGACCCGACCGCAAAGCTGGCGGCGCGGCGGCGTCGTTACGACGAAGGCTATCAAACAATCGTCTACTTCGACCGGTATGATGCTTTCGATTACGCGCGCGACATGCTGTGGTGGGATTTAATGACGGGTGGGCGCTATGAGGGGGAGTACATCCCTGAGGTGCAGGCGTGGCGCGAGCAGCATCCGGGCAGTCCGCGCATCTACGAGAGCCCGCTTCCCGGCGCTGGCTCGCCCTCGACCGATGATCCAACCGGCTTAGGGAGCTTCACGGATGTCTCGTAAGACGCAACGCATTACGACGGTCGCCTACGCGGTCAACGGCTCCGGTCTAGGCCACCTGACGCGCGTGCTGGCTATCTTGCGCTGGATGAAACGGCTGGCGCGACTTGCGGGCGCGCACCTGGACTCGTACGTTCTCACTTCCTCTGAGGCTCCCGGCCTCGCGCTCGAAGAGGGTTTTGTGGCCTTCAAGATACCGAGCAAGATGGCTGTGCGCGAGGCTGGTCTGCCCAAAGAGGACTACCTGCGCCTGGCGCGTCAATGGGTCTGGCATTCGCTCGGACTGATTAAGCCCGACCTGTTGCTGGTGGACACTTTCCCCGGAGGCTCTTTCGGCGAGCTGATTCACGCGCTCGACGTGGCGCGCGTACGCGTCTTCATCCACCGCGCGATGAAAGAGGAGTTCGCACGCTCGGAAGGCATCAGAGCTTTGCTCCCCTTCTATGATCGCATCCTGATTCCCGTCGAGCCCGGCGCGGCGTCGCAGGCGTTTGACCAGGGAATCGCCGACCGCGTGCGATACACAGGCCCCATCATGCTGCGCTCGCGCGAGGAGATGAGGCCGCGCGTGGAGGCGCGGCGTCGCCTGGGCGTGCCCGAAGGCAAGCTCGGCGTCTGGGTGAGCGCGGGCGGCGGCGGGGATGCGCAGGCCGAACGTATGATCCACTCTCTCGTCGAAACGCTGTCACACGAGCCAGACCTGCACCTGGTCGTCGGCGCTGGCGCGCTATATCGCGGCGCGCCGCTTCGCGGGGCGAACATCACTTGGCTGACGGGCTTTCACGCGATGGAAGATTTCGCGGGGCTGGATTTCGCCATTTCGGCTGCCGGATACAACTCCTTTCACGAGCTTCTGCATGCGGGTGTGCCGACCATCTTCTTCGCGCAGGAGAAGATCGCCGACGAGCAGTCGCGCCGCGTTCGCGCCGCAGTCGAGGCCGGATGCGCGCTCTCGCTCGACCTGGAAGACGATGCCACACCCCAAGGCGAACAGATCGGGCGAGCCGTCGCGCTGCTGCGAAGCGCAGATAGGCGCGCGATGCTCGCCCGTCAGGCCAGGGAGTTTGTGCCGACGAACAACGCGCGCGATGCGGCCTTTGAAGCGCTCGCGCTCCTTCTTCCCGTAGACGCGCTCGAAGAGGCGATGGAGATTGGCTCGCCCTCATTCTTCGTCGAGCTTGCGCGCTGCGGGGTAGACCTGGATGATGTCGAGCGGGCGCTCAAGTGTTTAAGTATGACGCGCGGGCTCGATGCGGAGGAACGAAGAGATTTGATCCTCTGTCTCCTACGCGAGCCGTGCGCGAGTGGCCGCCTGGCTTTACGCTCCTTTCAGGCGTTTGCCCGGCACTTTCCAGCGCCGCCCACAGAGCAGGAGGCGGAAGCGCTGGTCGAGGCATCGCGACGCATCGTCAAGTCAGCCGCTCCTTTTGATAACGAGCGCGCTACGCTGGAACTCTTAAGGCGGCTACCGCGCGATGGGCGCGCGACTGCGCCGTCTGAGCTGGCCTCTGCGCTCTGCGATTTTCTAGATGCTCTGCACGCGAAGGCTGAATCCATCTGGCGCGGGCAAGCCATTCTTGCACGCCAGCTTGAGCAAATGAGCCCTGAGGGTTCTTCAGTCACGGCGCTCAGGGCGGCGCTCGCGGAAGTACGCCAACAGACGGTTGCCGTTGCAGCCATAGAGGCTCAGCCTGCCGGTGCGTCCAGTGAAAGCTATGATTCCATCCACGGCGATTAAAGAGAGTGCTGTTCGCGAATCGCGCGCCCTTCGTCTGCGCGGGATCGCGCTGGGGCGTGTGTTGACCGGCCCCCAGACCGTCCACATTGATCTGGCGAATGGATGTAACACGAACTGCATCACCTGCTGGGATCATTCGCCGCTGCTCAACACGGCGCGCTCAAGCGCCTGGAAGAGAAAGCGCGTCGCCTTTGAAGATTTCCGCGCGCTCGCAGAAGATCTGGCGACGATGAGTTCGGTCGAGGCTGTGATCCTCTCCGGCATGGGCGATCCGTTCGTCAACCCGGACATCTATCGCATCATAGAGGTCTCGAAGCAGTACGGCTGGCACGTCACAGTCTTGACGAACGCGCTGCTCGCGGACGCCGAACGGGTCGTTGAGCTGGATGTGGATATGCTGCTCATCTCTGTCAACGGCGTGAGCGCTCGGTCTTACGTGGCCTTTCACCCGAACCTCACGGCGCAGGATTTCGCGCGCCTGAAAGGCTTGCTCGCGACCTTCGCTGGTTGCGGCAAGCGATTCAAGCACGTTCAGGTCATCAACCGTGATACAGCGCCGGAAGTTCCGGAGATGGTTCGCTTCGCAGCCCGTTACAACGCGGCACACATCACGTATAAACTGGCGAGCCTCGGGCATGGCACTGAACGTTGTGCGATCACTGAGCAGCAGCGCCGTCTCCTCATAGAGGAGTGGATACCGGAAGCCCTCTCTGAAGCCGCGCGCCTTGAAGTTCAGACGAACCTGGATGTCTTCACCTCGCAGGTTGAGACGGGCGGCCTGGCGACCGCGCCGGTTAAGGCTGTGGGCTGCTTCATGGGATGGACGTATGCGCGCGTGACGGTCGAAGGAAAGATTCTCTTCTGCTGCTCGACGGAGGTTGAAGTGGGCGACCTCGGGCGAGGGAAGTTTTCCGAGCAATGGTTCGGCGCTGCCTGGAACGAGACGCGCGCGCGCCTGATGCAGGGACGCTACTTTGCCGCCTGCGCTCAGTGCGGAAAGCTGAATCAGAACGTGAAGATCGGGCGCAGGGTGCGCGAGAAGTTGGGCGAGCACGTCTATCTGGCGCGCACGGGTCGTCTCCATCAGCCGCGAGATAAGGAGCGCGACGCATGAGACGACAACCGACCATCGAATGGCAGACCAACGGCGTCTGCAATTACGACTGCTCCTACTGCATACAGTCCAGAAAATTCAGGCAGGGGCATCCGGCTGACGCGGACATAGACGCATTTCTGGCCTTCTTCGCTGGTCTCGACGGCCTCTGGGAGATCAAGATGTCGGGCGGCGAGCCGTTCGCTTTTCGTGGATTTATGGAGAGGATCGTGCCGGGTCTGGCCTTGCTGCCTCATCGCGTCTCTGTGCTGACGAATCTTTCTGCGCCTCTTACGCAGCTTCGTCGCTTCGTCGATCTGGTCGGCGACCAACTATCGGTCGTCTCCGCGAGCCTGCATCTGGAATACACGAGCGTCGAAGCGTTCATTGAGAAGGCGACGCAACTGCGCCTCTGGCTGCGACCCGAAACGGCGCTCGTCGTCAATAGCGTGCTTGTGCCGGGCACGCTCGAAAATCTCATCACGGTGCGCCGTCGCATAGAGGAAGCTGGCCTGCGCTACTTTCCGCAGATCATGAAGACCAAGCACGGCATCTTTCCCTACGACACTTCAGACCGGTTGACGGCGCGTGCGCTCACGGGCGAGAGCCCTACTTCGCGCGAGGCCAACCTCGCGCCCTCCTATCGTGGCCGCCTGTGCTGGACGGGCGTCGAATATTTCGCCCTGGAGCAGAACGGCGACGCCTGGTCTTGCCGGACGGCGCGACGCTTTAAGCAGGGCTATCTCGGCAACGTCCTCGCGGGAACGTTCAAGCTCAAGCGAGCGCCCGCACGTTGCCCTTACGACATCTGTCCCTGCACAGTGCCCGCCAATCGCGGCATGATCGAGGGCGTCGGTCGCGCCGTCGCTGTGGAGGACGTATGAGCGAGCGCATAGGGCTCAGCCCCTGGCCGCCCCGCCCGGTATTTCGCTCCGGTGGTCATGTCGCCACGCCGCGACCCGTCGAAGGCGTGGTGACCTGGAACATCAACACGACCTGCAACTATCGCTGCTCTTACTGTACGCAGCGCTTCCTTGATGACCGCAAGCGCTGGCTGCGCGATGGCACGGCTTTTCTCAGCGGCTTTGCACGGCTCGATGGGCGTTGGGAAGTGAAGATTTCGGGCGGCGAGCCCTTTCTTCATCCCAACCTGCTTGAGATCGTCTGTGGCTTACGCACACTCGGCCACGCGGTGAGCGTGGTCACCAATTTTTCCGCCAGCCGTGAAAAGCTCCGCGCGTTTCTTGATGCCGCAGGGGCTTCGCTGCGCGTCTTCTCCGCGAGCCTCCATCTTGAATACGCGGGGGAGAAGGCAGAGATGGAAGCCTTCATTCGCAAGGCCGTGTGGGTTCAGGAGCAGCTTCACGCGGGGGCAACGCTGAACGTCACCTGTGTCGCGACGCGCGCGAGCCTGCCGCGTCTTGAAGAGGTCGCACGTAGTTTCGCTCGTCGCGGGCTTCGTTTCAAAGTTCAGCCCGAAAAGCAGGATCGCGAAGTGATCCCGTATACGGAAGCGGAGAAGCTCTTGATCCTGCGGCTTGGGGGACACAACGGGCTGGGCGAGGTCGCGCCTTCTTTCAAGGGGCGGCCATGCTGGGCTGGCTCGCGCTCCTTCACGCTCGACGACCGGGGCAATGCCTGGCGTTGCTACCCTGCGCGCCGCTTTCGCGCACAATACCTGGGCAACTTTCTGGACGGAAGCTTCCGGCTCGCGCGCGGGCCTTCCGCGTGTCTCTACAGCTACTGCAATTGCACCGTCCCCATCGAGCGCGGCATGATGCCGAGAGATACGCAAAGCGAGGAAGGTATTAGATGAAGTACAGAACGTTTCGCAGTCTAGCCACGATAGGCGGCATCGTCATCATCATGGGCCTGTGCGGCCTCTGTGGCTCCTGCTACTACTTCGCCAATTTCGCCAATAAGAACTCGCCATCCAGAAACGACAACCAAATCGCCCGAACGACGCCGACTCTCACGCAGCCGTCGCCCACTCCCACACCATCCAACACGGCGGGACTACGCCGCGCGGATCAGCTCACCATTGATTACTTGAACAGTCACGCCAGCGCGACCACAGATAAGATCAAGGACGCCTTCCCGCGCGAGCCCTTCAAGGTCAACATCTATCGCGACGGCAGCAGCCCGACCTGGACGCGTCTGAAGATAGACCTGGATCGCGACGAAAAGGACGACGAGAAATGGACGCTCAACGCAGGGCAGCCAGACAAGCGCCAGGTCTCAACGCGCGATGATGAGCAATATGATAAAGAGTATCGCTGGCAGGGTGGGAAGTGGGTGGAGAAGAAGTGAGAAGGGTGAACAGGGATTTGAACGCAGAGGACGCAAAGTTCATCGCAAAGGTCGCAGAGGAGTAGCCTCTTTGCGTACCTCCAGCGTCTTCTTACTTTGCGTCCTTTGCGTTTAAATCCACTCTTGTATCTCTATTCGATAGGCCGCTCAAAGCAGCCTCTTCCTTCGCAGCAGGCGTGCGGGTGCGCGTAGCCGTCGTCCGGCCCGGCCGTCTCCATCGTGCGCAGACACCAGTAGACGGCGGTCGTCGAGCGCCCAGCCTGCCAGGAGTAGAGGTTGCCGACGAATGTGCCGAACGATGTTTTGGTTCTCAACATTCGACAGACGGTCGGTGCGGCCTGTCCCTCGTCTGTTCTCAGTGCTTCATTCATCACGCGCCTCCACTTCCTGCTGCGGCGGCGAGGATCGCGCGGCGTACGATCACCTCGAAGATCGGCACTTTGTAGGCGTTCTGTGAGAGCGGGGTTGCGCCACTGACGGCCAGCCTGGCCGCCGCCCGCGCCGTCTCCTTGTTGATTGTTTTACCCGCTAACGCCGCTTCGGCCTGACGCGCTCTGAGTGGCACGGGCGCTGCCGCGCCGAGCACTATAGAAGCTTGCGAGCAGGACGCGCCCTTGCACGAGAGCGCGACCGAGACATCTGCGATAGGCCAGTCGAAAGACTCCTTCTCGCGCTGCTTGATGTAGACGGAGCGCGTGCCTTCCGTGGGCGCGGGCACACGAATCTCCGTCAATAGCTCGTTTGCTCCGAGAGAGTTCTCGCGCCGGACATCCTTTTCGGGTGTGACGAAGAACTCTTCGAGCGCGACTTCGCGTTTCCCCTTCGGGCCGGTCAATTCGAGCTTCGCGTTCAAGGCAACGAGCGCCGTTGCCACGCCGGAAGGATGGACAATCGCGCAGATGTCATTGCCGTAGATGGCGTGATACTGGTTCTCACCCTCACGGGCGAAGCAGCGGCTGCCCCCCTTCTTCAGACAGTGGAACTGCTCCGAGCGAAAGTACCAGCAGCGAGGTCTTTGCAGGAGATTGCCTCCGACCGTCGCCATGTTGCGTATCTGGGGCGTGGCGGCGTGACCCGCCGCATCTGCGAGCGCCGTGTAGCGACGCCTGACGGTCGGATCAGATGCGAGGTTCGCCAGCGTCACGAGCGGCCCGATCCGCAGGAAGCCCCCATCTCGCGCGTCATCGCGTATGAAGTCGAGCCCACTGATGTTGCGTATGTTGACGAGACGCTCAGGCGCTTCAAGCCCCTCCTTGAGACGGTCGAGCAGGTCTACGCCGCCCGCCTTGATGACGGCGCTGCCTGTAAGCTGCGCGATGGCTTCGTCAACCGACCGCGCGTTCGTCCATTCAAACCTGTTCATGATGCCGCTCCTTTCCCGCTCGCCCTCTTAAGCGCAGCCAAGACGCGCGCGGGCGTCATCGGCAGTTCATGTAGGCGCACGCCGATGGCGTTGTAGACGGCGTTGGCGATGGCCGCCGTGGTCGGGATGGTCGCGGGCTCGCCGATGCCGCCAGCGTCCGTAGAGTTTCGTCCCAGATACTCTTCGACCAGGATGACCTCGATTTGAGGGGTCTCGCGCGGCCCTGCGATCTTGTACTGCTCAAGGTTCGGGTTGACCATCAGCCCGGTGTTGCGGTCGAGTATGCGGTTCTCGTAAAGCGCATAGGAGAGACCCTGTAGGATGCCGCCGTTGATCTGGCTTTCGAGAGCCAGGGGGTTCATCGGGCGGCCACAATCATGTACGGCGACGACGCGCTCAACGCGTATGATGCCCGTCTCCGTATCGACGCTGACTTCGGCAAACTGCACGCCGCCATACTGGCCGAGCCCGATTCCGAAATCCCCCTCCTTGTTCTTGAAGACAAAGCCGCCGTAGTCGTCGCTGCGGCTCGCACGCGCCGCCACCTGCTCCGTCTTGAGTCTTGCCACGGCCTGCCGGAAGGTCACAGACCTCGTGGCATCTGCTACTACTGCTGCGCCCCCGGCTTCCGTTTGCGCGTGGATGCGCCCCTCACGCATGACTAGCTTATCGGCTGCGACTCCGAGGGTCGGCGCGAGCTGTTCAAGTATCTGCTGCTTCACCTTGTAAGCGGCATTACGCGCCGCCGGGGTGATCGAGCCCGTCGTCATGCTGCCGCCCGATGCTGGCCCGCTCGGAAACGACGTGTCGCCGATGCGAACGTTGATGTCCGTTGGACGAAGTCCCAGTTCTTCGGCAACCACTTGCGCGAGCGCCGTGCGGATGCCACCGCCGATGTCCTGCACGGCGGAGAGCAGCTCGACCGAGCCGTCGCGCGTGACGCGCACCTCGCAGGCCGAATCAAGGTTGATGAAGCGATACCAGACGGACTGCGCGACGCCGATGCCGCGCTTGACAGTCCCGGGGTCTGCGCCCGGCTTATGCCTGCGGCGCGACCAGCCCACGCGCTCAGCTCCGACGCGCCGCTCTTCGCGCCGCGATGCGCTCTGGTCGTTCTTATCTCGCAACGCGAGCGGGTCTATCTGTAGACGCTCGGCCAGCATGTCTATGGCCTGCTCAAGCGCGAAGCAGCCCTGCGGGTGGCCTGGCGCGCGAAAGGCTGCGGCTGGCCCGGAGTGTGTGAAGACATCCGCCTCTTCGGTCAGGATGTTCGGGCACTCGTACATGTTCTGCGCTGGGCCTGCGCATCCCGCGCCCGTGCCGACTCCCGCCGTCCCGTAGGATTCGAGATGAATCGCCACGAGCTGCCCGTCGCGTTTGGCGCCGATCTTAAGCCGCTGGAAGGAGTCCGGGCGATTGCCGACCGATAGATGCTCGTCCTTGCGATCAAGCATGAGGCGTACGGGGGCATTCGCCTTCTTCGAGAGATGCGTCGCCAGCACGCCGTAATTGCCAGCGCCGAACTTGGCTCCGAAGCCGCCGCCCATGAAATCCGTGATGACGCGCACCTGGCTCTTCTTGAGATTGAAGATTTCCGCCAGCTCGTCGCGCACGCTCGCCGTCCCCTGCGTGGAGGCGTAGACGGTCAACCCGTCCGGCTTCCAGTCTGCAACCACGCCGTGCGTCTCAAGCGCGGAGTGCGTCTGCACCTGCGTGCGGAATTCAGCTTCGACAGTGATCTCGGCCTCTGCGAGCCCTTTCGAGACATCGCCGCGCGGCTCGCCGCGTGGGCCGCCGCGTACAGGCCCGCGCACGTTTCCCTTCTGCGGGACGCCCGAAGGGCCGCCCCCGCCGCCAGCCGTCCCGGCCTGATCCGCCGGGCCTGGAAAGACGAGTGGTGCGTCCGCTTTGCGCGCGTCATCCTTATCGACGACGAAGGGCAACACCTCGTAATCGACTTTAAAGAGGCGCGCGGCTTCGTCGGCTGCTGCCTGCGTCGTGGCGGCGATGGCCGCGATGGGCTGGCCTGCGAATCGCACGATGGGGTATTTCGCTGGCAATTCCTTGGACTTATCGCGTAGCTCCGCGTTGCCCAGCACACGGTCGAGCACATGTACGGCGCGCACGCCCGGCGCAGCCGCAGCCACCGCCGTATCAATTGAGCGTATGCGCGCGTGCGGGTGCGGCGAACAGACCAGTCGCGCGAAGAGCATGCCGGGCAGGCGCACGTCAGCCGTGTACGTGGCCGCGCCCGTCACCTTCAGACGACCATCGACGCGCGGCGTTCGCCGCCCGACGACAGAGAGTTCCGCGTTCAAGGGGAGTGGCGGCGGCTCGTCCAAAGGAATCTCACGCTCGACCTCCAACATCTTCGCGCCGACTATCCCTGCCGGAAGGCGAACCGCGCGCGTCTGTTTTGACGGCGCTTTATCGGCTGCTTCTTTAGCCTGCTCGGCTGCCGCTTTCGGCACGGGCGCTTCGCCCGTCGGGGCAGAGGCCGGTGCTTCCGTAGACTTCTTCTTTTTATCCTGCTGGAGAGCCATAGCTTTATGCCCCCTCCTTCTTCCGACCCATCGCTTTCGCCGCCGCGAGCGTCGCGTCGAAAACTTTGGGATACGTGCCGCAGCGACAGAGATTGCCGCTCGTCGCATCGCGCACATCTTCAAGCGTAGGTTGCTGATTGCGTTTGACGAGCGCCGCGCAGCTCATAATCATCCCCGGCGTGCAGAAGCCGCATTGCAGCGCATCATGCTCAATGAAGGCCTCCTGCACCGGATGCAGCGTGTCGCCTTGGGCGAGCCCTTCGATGGTCGTGATGGCTCTATCGGTCGCGTCTACCGCCAGCGTCATGCAGGAGCAGACCGGCACGTCGTCGAGCCAGACCGTGCAGGCCGAGCATGAGCCGCGATCACAGACTACTTTCGTGCCCGTCAGCCCAAGCTCGAAGCGCAACGCCTCTGCCAGCGTCGTGCGCGGCTCGACCTTCAGCTTCTGTTCTTTACCATTGACGCGAAGCGTGATGGCTACTGCCTCCGGCCCGACAACGAGAGGGGCGGTTGAGCCTGTCGCTCCCTCGCCTGCGGCGAGAAGGCCGGACTCAAGGATGGCCGCGCCGGCGGCGCTCAAACCTGCGCCCTTGAGAAATCCGCGCCGCGTGAAGCCCTGCGACTTATCCTTCATTCCCTCGCTCTCAACATATTTCGCCATGTCTCAGACTCCAATGAGCTTTGGATACAACTCTCTTGACATCGCTTCGGAGTTATTCCGAGCGTGCGCCTTTACCAGTGTGGATGATACAGGCAAATTACACCGTGAGGGCGGGAACATCAAGTTAAGTTTTATGAAATTTTCTCAAATGGAGCGGAGTGTTCGGTGAGTAGAGGATTAAACGCAAAGGGCGCAAAGTTCATCGCAAAGGGCGCAAAGAGTCAACTCCTCTGCGCCCTTTGCGAATACCTGTGCGCCCTTTGCGTTTAATCCTCTACTCTGACCTGATTGCGCGCGCAATCAACGCTGCGACCCGCGCGTTGTTCTCAAGGAGAGCGATGTTCGCCCTGAGCGTTGCGCCGCCGCTCCGCTCGGACATGCGCGACAGAAGGAAAGGCGTCAGATCGCGGCCACCAATAGCTTTGTGTTCCGCCTCGTCCAGCGCTTCATTCAGTACATCTTGCAAAATGGCTGCGGGCACTTCCGCCTCTGCTGGAACCGGCACGGTCACAAGCAGCGCGCCGTCCAAGGCCAGCTCGCGTTGCGCCGCCATGATCCTCGCCACCTCTTCGGGCGCATCGACGCGCACATCAACTGGCAGGCCGCTACGCCTGGAATAGAAGGCTGGCATCTCATCGCAGCCATAGCCGACGACTGTGATCCCGTGCGTCTCAAGCCACTCGCGCGTGGCTGCCAGATCGAGGACAATCTTGGCTCCTGAGCAGACGACCGTGATGGGAAGTCGCGCCAGTTCGGGCAGGTCTGCCGACACATCCGGCAACTGGCCGCGATGCACCCCGCCTATGCCGCCCGTCGCAAACACACGGATGCCCGCGCGGTGAGCGAGCCAGATGGTTGAGGCGACGGTCGTCGCTCCGTTCCACCTGTGAGCAACGGCGACCGCCAGATCACGACGGCTGACCTTGTGTACGTCGTCTGCTTCGGCAATGCGTTGGAGCTGATCTTGATGGAGGCCGACCTGAAGCTGGCCTTCCAGAATGGCAATCGTTGCGGGTATCGCGCCGCGCTCTCTGATAACTTGTTCGATGCGACGCGCCGTCTCAAGATTCTGCGGGCGCGGCAATCCGTGCGCGATAACGGTTGATTCAAGCGCGACGACGGCGCGACCTTCGTTAAGCGCCGCTTCAACTTCCGCGCTGAGATTTATCAGGTCAAGATTCATAAAGCAGCGAAGAGTGGCAAGTGACAAGATAAAAGAATGTCTTCGACTTGTCACCCATCACTTGCTGCTCTTCGCCGTCTTAGAGGTTCCCTTTTTCTTCGCGTTCCGGCCTTCGGATTCGAACTCCTGCGGGTCTTTCTCGCCGCGCTCCTTGGCGTCTGGCGCGCCCGCTTCAGCCGCTGCGTTCTCGATCTCGGAATTGATTTCGCCGCCGATGAGGATGGCTGCGCCCGTGAGATAGAACCAGAGCATGAGAATGATGACCGCGCCGAGCGAGCCATAGGTGGCGCTGTAGGAGTCGAAGAAATGCAGGTAGCCGCGAAAGGCAAAGGAGACGAGCAGCCAGAGCGCGACGCCGATCATGGAGCCCGGCGTGACCCACTTCCAGTCCTGATCGTGCAGGTCGGGCGCGAAGTAATAGATGAGACTGAAGGAGAGGAGCACGAACATTAGCACAAGCGGCCACTGCACGATCTTCCAGGTGATGGTGAAGGCGTCGCCGAGGCCGAAGCCCGCCGCAATCTTCTCCGCGATCTCGCCGCCGTAGAGCACGAGCGTGAGCGCGGAAATGATGAGCACCGCGAGCGCAATCGTGAGCAGGATGGAGACCAGCCGCGCCTTCCACCAGGGGCGCGTCTCCTTGACGTTGTAAGCGACGTTGAGCGACTCCGAGATCGCTCCCATGCCGTTCGATGCCGCCCACAGTGTCGCCAGGATACCAAACGAGAGCTTGCCGCCGCCCTTGGCCTTGCTGATCTCGTCCACGGTCGTGTGCACCAGGTCCCAGGCAGAGGCTGGCATCACCGTGGCAAGATAACTGAGCAGGTTATTGCGCAGCTCCGTGCCCGCTTCCGCGAAATAACCCAGCAGCGAAGTGAGAAAGAGCAACAAGGGGAAGAGCGCGAGCAGAAAGTAGTAGGACAACTGCGCCGCGCGACCGAAGACATCATCTTCCTGCATCTCTTGCCAGACACGCTTGCCCAACTCTTTCCAAGTCAGGCCACCTAAACCCCACATCGAAGCCATTGCCGGGAACCCCCTGACCGATTATGCGACACCTTACGAGCGTATCAAGGCAAGGACGCAAATAAGAGGCCTTAGTAGGCAGTAGACAGTAGTCAGTAGACAGTAGTCAGTAGAAAAGAAAATCCGGCTTGGCGATTGATACTTATCCTTTAAGATATAGTAGATGACAAAGATTCACGCGCTTTTTCTTTCTACTGACTACTGACTACTGTCTACTGTCTACTGCTGTCTACTTTTCTCCATTCTCACCGCCGAGGGTGAAGAAGCTGCGTATGCGGTGCAAGAGGTCGCCCTGGGCGCGACGCATGCGCTGGCGCTTGGCCTCTTCGTTGAGCCCTTCGCGGACGGCTTCAAGCTCGACGCGCCGACGCGCGAGAACATGCGAGATGTCCTCGGCGATTTCCGGGCGGCGGTTGAGGATGTCGTGGAAGTCTTCCTTGTCCAGGCGATAGCACTCAACATCCTCGACGGCGACAACCGTGGCCGCGCGCGGCTCGCCCGTCATCAATCCCATCTCGCCGAAGAAGTCGCCGTCCCTGAGCGTCGCCACCTTCTTCGTCAGCTTATCGCCATCGACGGCGATGCGGACTTCCGCCTCGCCCTTCTTCATAATGTAGAGACGGTGAGCTTTCGCGCCCTGCTGCATGATCGCTTCGCCGCGCGCGAAGGGGGCTTCCATCAGGCGTGCGGCCAGCGCGCGCCGCTCATCGTCCGTCAAGGTATGAAACAGCTCGACGCTCTGGAGTGCTTCGACGCGCTGCTCGACCTCCTCTTTATGCTTGCGCGCTTCGCGAGACTCCGATTCTTCCGTGATGAAGAGCGACTGTGCGGGAATGGAGAGCGGAATGTCTGCACGGCGCAGCGCAAAGTAGATGCGCCCGCGCACGATGGAATCGGTCGGGTCTGTGAGCGCCAGATCGGTCAGCCAGTAGCGCGCCGCGTAATGCGCGTAGCTCTCTTTGAAATCAATGACGAGGCAATGTGGCGCAGGCTCAAGCGCGACGTTCGGGATGGGTTCCGCCTGAAGCGCCTTCTCCACCACGTCTATGACCTCTGTCGGCGAGTGACGAAAATCAACGTTGAAGTAGACCCACTGGCGATGCTGGCGGGGCGCGCCCGCGCGGCGACCCAGAAGCGTCACCTGCCCTTTCATCAAGACGCTGTTCGGAATCACAATCGTGTCCCAGTTGCGCGTCTCAATAGAGGTCTGCCGCCAGCGTATTTCGGTGACGCGCCCCTCCTGGCTGTCAGGCATACGCACCCAGTCGCCCACGCTGATGGTGCGCTCCATCTGCAAGGCCATGCCGCCCATGATGTTGCCCAAGGTGTCCTGCAAGGAGAAACCGATCACAGCGGTGATGACGGCTGAGGTGGCGACGATGCCGGTCAGGTCTACGCCGCTGCGCGAGAGCAAGGTGATGGCGACGACGATATAAGCGAAGGCCAGGAGCAGGTCGCGCATGATGCGCGGCGGTTTCAGCCGCGTGGCTTCCAACAACACCTCGAAGACAGCCACGCTCGCCAGGTTAATGATGGCGATCCAGGCGATGAAGCGCGACGCCCAGGCGATCCAGCGATACGCAGTTCTCTCCGGTGAGATTCCGTAAGAGAGGAGCACGCCCGCCGTCAAGAAACCCGCGAAGGAGAGCGCAAACAGGAGCACTGCGGTGCGTATGCGCATGCGCTCGGCGGGGACGAGACCGAACAGGACGAAGGCTGCGACGACGAAACAGAGCGCGATCCAGTAGAATGCGCTCCCCATACCCGCAGCCATTTGGACGTTCTGCCAGAACATAGAAGGCGTATTATCGCGTATTTTCAGGTCTACGCAAGCCCCTATTTAGATGAGCGATAGATTGTGGTGGCCGTTGAGCTTTAGGCAAGGAAAGAGAATTTAAACGCAAAGGACGCAAAGTAAAAAGAGGCTGGAGGCGCGCAGAAGAATCAACTCCTTTGCGAAAAACCTTTGCGCACCTCCAGCGTTTAAATCTCTCCCTGATTTTACTTCACCATCGTGCCCGTCCGACTCCAGCGCGTGTTGCGGAAAAAGTCGAGCAGCGGGTTGCCGCTTGACGGCGCATCTTCCATGTAAGACCAGTAGACGAACATGGCACGACCGATGATCAGGTCGCGCGGCACATAGCCCCAGGCGCGGCTGTCCGAGCTATTGTCGCGGTTGTCGCCCATCACGAAGTAATGTCCTTCGGGAACGACCGCCGCCTTGCCATTGACGGCGTAGTGGAAATCGGAGGCCGACGGCAAGCCCGCGCTCTCATTCGGAGCGAGTCTCGTATCGGGATTGTAGTAGACGGTATAGGGGCCTTCGCCCTTTGGCGGCGGGTTGTCTAGAACCTGGAGCGGGGCGTTGCGGCGCAGATCATTCGGGGGCGCGTCGTGGCCTGGGTCTTCTGCCGTGACGCGCCGTTCAGCGAGCGGCTCATCATTGATGAACACGGTCGTGCCGCGCACCTCTACGCGGTCGCCGGGCAGTCCGATGACGCGCTTGACGTAGTTGGTCTTGTAAGGGGTGTTGTTAGGATCGCTCTCATCACGCTCGCGGTTGTTCGGGTTGCCTGGATACTTGAAGACGATGATGTCGCCGCGCTCGATCTCGCGCATCGGCAGGAAGGGTAGCGGTGGCCCCGGCGCAAAGATGAACTTGTTGACCAGCAGATGATCGCCGATGGTGATCGTGTTCTGCATCGAGCCGGTGGGGACTTTGACCGCCTGCACGATAAAGGTCATGCCGAAGAGCGCCATGATGACCGTGACGACAGCCGACTCGAAATACTCGCGCCAGACAGTTTTGGGAGGCCCCTGCGTTTTCTGGATGTCGGTTGCACTGAGTCGCCCGCTGCCGTTGCGGCCTGAGCGCGCCGTCGCAGACCCGCTGGTCGAACCCGTCCTCGCTTCAGCGAGCGGCTCGGCGACTCCCGTCTTCGTGTAATCATCTTCCATGGAAAACATCCTAAATAAGGCGTGCGTGGCGGTCAAGTCAGTAAGCCATGAAAGCAGTAGACAGTAGACAGTAGACAGTAGTCAGTAGAAAAGAAAATCCGTTGATGCGTTTTCGTGCTGAGCCTCTTAATTATCATAGACAGCTAAGTGTGCCACTCTACTTTCTTCTACTGACTACTGACTACTGTCTACTTCCTTTCAATCCGCTGCCGCAGTTTGCGGCTCGTCTCGCATGGATTCGAGAGCGAGGCGCGCAGCGGCTGTCTCGGCGGCCTTGATCGTCCGGCCTTCGCCTCGGAAGGTGCCCCCATCCCAACTGACCTCGACCTGAAAGATGCGGCGGTGCGGCGGCCCTGCCGTCTCGATCACAGTGTACTGCGGCGCGCCATTGTGTCCGGCCTGAAGCCGCTCCTGCAACATCGTCTTGTAATCTGCGGCGGCGGCTGATTCGGGATCGGCGCGCTCAAGCTCATCGCCGAGAGCGCGATGGATGAAAGCGGTTGCGGCCTCTAGCCCTCCATCCAGGAAGACGGCTGCCAGCACTGCCTCGAAAGCATCCGCGAGCAGAGCGCGTTTGCGCCGCCCGCCCGTCTTCTCTTCGCCACGCCCGACACGCAGGAACTCGCCGAGAGTCAGGCTCTGCGCAGATTTGGCGAGCGTCGGCGCGCTCACCAGACGATGCTTCATGCGCGACAGCTCGCCCTCCGTCACATCCGGGTAGGCCTGAAAGAGGTAATCGGCGACGATCAGGCCGAGCACGGAATCGCCGACAAATTCGAACGCTTCGTTATGCAGGTTGCGCGCCTGCTCTTCGCAGCCCGGCCCGACCTGCTCGTGCGCCCACGAGCGATGCGTGATGGAGCGTTCGAGCAGGGCGCGGTCGTTGAACTTGTAGGCGAGCACCTCTTCCAGCGCGTCCAGATCGGGATTGATCGACTCTTGGTTTTTCACAGTAGACGTGATTGTAGCAAACGCCGGGCGCATCACCTATATTTAAGATGATGCGCCCGGCATTCGTCACCTGGCTCGAAGCGAGAAGCGCTGTTATGGCTTGGGCTTGTTCGCCGGTTGAGTCGTCGTCGGAGTAGGCGTCGCCTTGGGATTGCCGCTCGGCGTCGTCGTGGTCGCAGGCGTCGTCGTACTCGGCTGTGTTGTGCTGGCCGGAGTAGTAGTTGTAGTCGCGGGCGTGCTGGTCGTCGCCGCACCGCTGGTGTCGGTCGTAGTCGTCGTGCCGGTGGCAGCGCCGCTATCGGTTGCCGACGTGGCACCGCTCGCAGGAGTTGTGGCAGGCGTCGTCGCGGTCGGAGCCCCTGTGGGTATCGGCGTGTTGCGCACGTTGGCGATCAGTTCGGTGAGCCCGGCGTCCGAGCCGTTGTGACGGAACTTGTAGAGCTCCGTCAGGCGCGCCATCCACTTGGTCTTGTCCGCCGCGTACTTCGGATCAGTCGCATAAGAGACCGCGCGCGCATAGGCGTCGATGACGCGGTCAGCCGTCTGATTCAAGCTCTCCAGCGCAGCCTTGCTCTCGGGCGTCTCCGGTTTGTTCTCATAGATCGCCATCGCGTCAGACTGCTTCTTGTAGGGACCGGCCTCATATGCGAGCGCCATGTAGTAGTAGGTGATCGGCTCGGTCTTGACGGCAGAAGCAGGCTGCGTCGCCTTGGCGAAATAGTCTATGGCTTCCGTTTGGTTGGTCTTCAGATTGAGGAAGCCGAGCGCGTAGTTGAGATAAGCCAGCGCCTCGTCCTTATTCCTGAAAGGCGTCCAGGCGTCGATCGTCTTGCCGGATTCGATCAAGCGAACGGCTTGCTTCGCAAAGTTGATCGCATCTGCGCTGAAAGTCTCGTTCTTATCGTAGGCGGCGAGATAACCGGCGTAGCCGAGATTAATCAGCACGCTCAGGTTCTCGGGGTCGGTGATCAGCATCTGCTTTCCGGTGGTGAAAGCTTCGCTCCATTTCTTATCGGCGATCAGCTTCGGGAAGCCGGTCTGCACTTTCGCCTTGTCATACTTGGCAACAAAATTTTGCAGCCATTTCATCCTCGCCGCATCAGCATCGTTCGGATACTTTTGGAGATACTCTTTCGCAGCCTCGTATGCCACCGGCTGATTAGTCTTATAATTATCCATGACCTTCTGGTACAAAGCAGTCTTGGCTGCTTCGTCTCCCTGACTGCCCTGCGCGGCGGTCGCAGCCGGAGATGGTGACGCCGTGGCATCTTGCGCGAGCGCTGGTAAGGCGAAGGTCGCCACCAACGCGCTCAGTGTTATTAGTTGAATCAATTTTTTCATTGGTCGCATGTCCTCCGTGCGTATCTATTCAGCTTCGATGTGGTCTCAATGTCCTTCCGGGGGCGAGCGCGCCCTTAACCTGTACAGCGTCGCGCTTTTCAGATGCGCGCGCGCGATGGGCGGTTGCCGCTCCTACGCTCGCGCGGTGCGCTCCAGTCTAACAGGGTGGGGAACCCCAATAGCGTGTAGATCAGGTATCAGCCTCAAATAATAAGGATAAGTAATAATCCTGCAACAATCGCCCGTCTGTCAAGGTAAAAGGCATCGGTCAAGTCAAAAGTAAAAAGGCAAAAGGCAGAAGTGAAGAAGCCTGCGCTTTTCCACTTCTGCCTTTTACCTTTTCTAATTTTGTCTTACTTTCAGGGTTGATTCGTCAGGACGCGACGTGGCCTCTCCTTCTCAGGCTGCTGTCCGGGTTTCTGAGAATTCTGCTGAGGCGTTTGCGCGGGCCGCGTGGTCACCTCGGTCTGCCTCGGCGGCACGGTCATAATCACGCTCTTGACTGTATTGTTGGTGCGCGGCGCGCTCCCGCCACCGGGCAGCGTGTCCGTCGAAGGAAGACCGCCTGTGCCGACCGCCGTGGTAGTACCGGTTGTCATTGTGGTGTCGGCTTCATCCTCGTCGCCGATCACCTTGGAGGCGGCCTTTGGATTGATCTTCGGATGCGGAATGAGGTTCGCCGGAGTGTTCGCCACCTGCCCGCGTGTCCCGAAGCGATAGTTGAGCGAGCGATAGATTCTTCCGGCGACGGCAGCCGGGAAGTGGCCGCGCGCATCTGGCCCGCGCGTGACGACCACCACGGCCAGCTTCGGATCGACCACCGGAGCGAAGGAGGTGAACAATCCGACCCAGCTTCCCTGCCCGATGCAGGTGCCCGTTTTCCCGGCTATCGTTTGTGTCGGATCGTAAGCGAGCCGACCAGACCCGTAGTTGACTGCGCCGATCATGCCCGGAAGAATGCGCTGCATCGCTTCGGTCGGAATCTTTATCTTGCGGCGCACCTCTTTCTTAAACTGGATGGTCTCCTCCGGCGTGCGCGGCAGGTGCGGAACCAGCAGGTCGCCTCCGTTGGCGATGGCCGAGACCATCGAAGCCAACTGCACCGGAGTCACTTCAAAGTCGTCTCCGTGCGAGGACATACGATTGACCGCCCAGCCGGATTTGAAAACGGGCACGCGCCCCGAAGACTCCAAAGGGTAGTTGATCCCCGTGCGCTCACCGAGCCCCAGCTCGCGCGCATAGCCGACCATCTTGTCGAAGCCGACGCGACCGCCGACGGACTGGAAATATGGATTGTTGGAATAGGCTAGAGAATCCGTCAGGTCAATCGCGTAGCTCGCGGCGGAGAAGGTCTGCGACGGATCGATCACCTTCTCGGTCAGACCGGCGAGCCCCGTCACCAGCTTGATCGTCGAGCAGGGCTTGAAGCCGCGCCTGACTCCCCACTCCTGATTGACGACCGTATAGACCTGCCCCGTCTTCGGGTTCATCACCACGACCGTGCCCGCGTGATGGCCGAGCGCGGCGACGGCTGCGCGCCGCACTTCCAGGTCTTCACCCGCCGTACTGTCGCGCAGGATGTTGCCGACCGCTTCGTCGCGCATCGCCTGTTCAAGCGCGCGCTGTCGGGCAATGGCTGCCTGGCGCGCTATCTCTGCGCGCCGCGCCGCCTCTATCGCTTCGCGGCGGCGCTGCTCGGCCTGGCGGCGTGCTTCTGCCAGCCGCTCGCGCCGAGACTGCGCGCGGCCACCCTTGTCAGCACGCTCGTTTCTATCTTTTTTGGCTAAACGCTGCTCTTTAGCTGAAGACTTTTTGTCTTTGGCTGAAGGCTTTCTGTCACGCTCTTTTTTGTCGGCGCGCGCTGATTTCTCGCGCCCTTTATCAGCGTGCCTTCTCTTATCATCCCGGCTAGATTTTGCTTTGGCGGCGGCAGCGCCGCGTCTCCTCTGGGCTGAGACTGAAAAGTTAAGAGGTGATGCGATCAGGACGAAAAGGATCAAGATGAACGTGACGCGCGCAGCAGCAAGCGGGGTTCTCGGTAACTGGATCATACGACGGGGCCTCACTTCCGGGTGTTAAGGGTCTCACTCGCTTTGGTCTTCTGATTCGAGTGTCGACACACAGGCTACTTACTCTTCGGGCTCAAGCTTGAAACGCCCGGGCGCACCGCATCTCACGAGGGCGCGTCCAAAACGTCGGGTGAAAACAAAAGTTCGAAGTGTTAAGAGTCTTCATCGAATACTCTTGCAGTTAGCTCCTAAATTTTTTTAGCTTCAATCGGTCAATAACGGTGAGGAGGTGGGAGAGTTCCCTCTAGATGATCTCGCGCGGAATTTGCTTTGAGACCGCAGCAACTATAACATCTGAAGCGGACGGGCGGCAACAAAATTATTTTTTGTCCGTTGCCCGTGGTCCGTCGTCCGTTGTTTCGCTCCCCGTACTTGAATCTATTTGACTCAAGTGTCGCTAGACAAACAACTGACAACGGACCACTGACCACTGACAATTGCTTTATGAGATCGAACCTTTTTTACAGTTTCCGTGTGCGACTGCTGATCTTGCTGGCGGGGCTGCTGGTGATGACGCTGGGCGCTCAGTATTACCTGAATCTGCGTGCCGAGAGGAACAGAGCGCGCATCCTCGCAGAACAGGAGCAGGCGATCATGGCCGCCGTCGGGCTCGGCATGAGCGGTATTTCAAGCGGCCAATACATGGACACCATACTGGCGCACGCCAAGCAACCGCTGCTGACCGGGAACGGGCGCGTCACCAATATTCTCGTCGTCACTAACGAGGGAAATATCTGGGATAGCCTCAAAGATTATAATCCCGTCCAAAATGATGATGGCACGATCAGGTATTTCCAGTTAGAAGATATTCCTCTGCCGCCGCTTATCAATGCGATAGATTTACCGGGCGACACAGAGCTGCCGACAGCCGTCACCGCTCCGGCTCAATCAAGACCCGGTCAACCGCGCGCCATTCCTATTCCGGTAGAGACAGACAAGGGACGCTGGTACGTGATCGTCGTCCTCGGAGCGGCGAACGTGCCGACCAGTTGGTGGAACCTACAGGCCGCCCGCCCGCTCGTCTACACTTTGTCGGTCTTGCTGGTCGCGATGTTCTTTATGGCGCTGCTCGTCTGGCGATTCACGCAGCCCATCAAGGACCTCTCCTACGCGGCGCGCAGGGTGGCCGCCGGCGACCTTGATTTTCGCGTCCCCATCACGGAAAGGCGCGACGAGGTGGGCACGCTCTCGTCGCAGTTCAACGAGATGATCGCGCAGCTTGGACGCACGCGTGAGCTGGAAGCGAGGCTTCATCAGGCCGAGCGTTCGGCGGTGGTCGGTCGTCTCGCCTCGGCCATCGCGCACGAGATCAGAAACCCGCTCAACTACATCAACCTCACGCTCGACCATCTGCGCACCAGTCTCGCGCCGGAAGACGAGACGAAGCGCGCCACCGTCAATCGACTCGCCAATCAGCTCAAGGCCGAAGTCGCGCGCATCAACACGCGCATCTCGGAGTTTCTCAACTACACGCGCCCGTCACGTCTTGAGTTGCGTCCGCTCGACCTGCGCGCGGTGGCTGAAGATGCCCTGCGCATCGTCGAGGGAGAGGCCGCCGAGCACGGCATCGAGACGCGCGTCGAGACACAAGGGGAAGTGCCGACCGTTCTCGGCGACAGGGAATCTTTGCGCTCCGTCTTCACCAACCTCTTCATCAACGCTCTACAGGCCATTGACGGTCAAGGCGGCAGCCTGACGATCACGCTCGGCAGCGTGCCCGAAGAGCAGCAGGCGCGCATAGACATCACGGATACGGGGCGCGGCATTGCGCCCGAACACATTTCGCAGGTCTTCGAGCCCTATTTCTCGACCAAGGAGACGGGCACGGGACTCGGCCTCGCCATCGTCAAAAAAGCCATAGAAGACCACGGCGGGACGATCTCTGTCAGATCACAACAAGGCCGCGGCACGACGTTTATAATCACATTACCGATGGAAAGGAAGGAGGAATGAAGGGATGAGGGCGGAGGGATGAGGGATGAATTAAAGGACAGAAGGCTTTTCTTATTCATCCCTCATCCCTCCGCCCTCATCCCTTCTTTACCATGGCTCGCAAAAGCATACTCGTAGTGGACGACGAAAAATCGCAGCGGGAGATTCTGGAGATGATCCTGTCGAGCGAGGGTTACGATGTGACCACCGCTTCGTCGGGCGAGGCGGCGCTGAAATTCGCCAAGGATCGACGCTTCGATCTGGCACTCACAGACCTGATGATGACGGGCATGGACGGCATAGAGCTGCTGCAACACCTGCTCGCGCAGGACTCCTCCATCATCGTCATCCTGCTGACGGCGCACGGCTCTATCGAATCGGCCAAAGAGGCCTTGCGTCGCGGCGCGTTCGATTATCTACAGAAGCCTTACGACCGCGACACGCTGCTGGAGACGATCACACGCGCGCTCTCGCGCCTCGACGCGCTCGATACGGAGATCATCTCGGCTTCGCCCGAGATGGAGGCCGTCAAAAAGATGATCCTCAAGGTCGCGCGCTCGAACTCGACCGTGCTCATCCGCGGCGAGTCGGGCACGGGCAAGGAGCTCATCGCCCGCGCCATCCACAACCAGAGCCCGCGCGTCGCCGAGATGTTCCAGGCCGTCAACTGCGCCGCCATCAACGAGAACCTTTTGGAGTCGGAACTCTTCGGCCACGAGAAGGGCTCCTTCACCGGCGCGCACGCCGAGAAGAAGGGGCT